>JBFXDK010000013.1:0-70041 GCA_050181195.1 Acetobacteraceae bacterium
CGCCATCGGGGGGACAGTGAAGATGCGGATCCGATCGTTGCTAACGTCCCTGGCGCTGCCAGCAAGGGCCTTGCCCGCACTGGTCCTGTTGGCCAGTGTTGCGCTTGCTGACCCGCCCGGCAAGTCCGGTGGCCACGGGCATGGGAACGGCCACGACAAAGTCCATGAGGCGGGCGTGCCGTCCGGCAAGTCCAACCAGCAGGCGCCACAGGGCACGACGTGGTTCAGCGCTGGAGACCAGACGACGATCCGCGCGTATTTCGCGCCGCTGATCGCGTCCGGAAATTGTCCTCCTGGCCTGGCGAAGAAGCAGAACGGGTGCCTGCCGCCCGGGCAGGCGCGACGATGGACCGAGCGACAGGTGCTGCCCGCCGGCATCGAACTTCATCCTCTGCCGCCGGACCTGCTCGTGCGGCTGAGTCCGCCAAGGGGTTACACCTACATGCGGAGCGGCACCGACATCCTGATGATTGCCGCGGGCACGAACATGGTGGTGGCCGGGCTCCGCGACCTGCTGCGCTAATGCGTGATCACGAGGAGCGGAATGTGCCGCGTGTGACCCACGCGACAGAACAAGATGGTAGAGCAATTTCGCCCTGCACACTCAGGGTGAAAGTGCCCTCGCGGACCTGCTGCGCGAAAAAAATGGCCCCGGACCGAAGCCCGGGGCCGTTGCCGTCCGTGACCGGACGAACGGCTATTTCAGCCAGCCCGCGAGAATCGCCAGCAGCAGCAGAGCCACGATGTTGGTGATCTTGATCATCGGGTTCACCGCCGGACCGGCGGTGTCCTTGTAGGGGTCACCCACCGTATCGCCGGTCACCGCCGCCTTATGGGCCTCGGATCCCTTGCCGCCGTGGTTGCCTTCCTCGATGTATTTCTTGGCGTTATCCCACGCGCCGCCGCCCGAGGTCATGGAGATGGCGACGAACAGGCCGGTCACGATCGTCCCAAGCAGCATAGCCCCCAATGAAGCGAACGCCGCCGCCCTTCCCGCGATGATGTTGATCACCACCCAGAGCACGATCGGCGCGAGCACGGGCAGCAGCGATGGCAGGATCATTTCCTTGATAGCGGCCTTGGTCAGCAGGTCCACGGCGGTGCCGTATTCGGGCTTCGCCTTGCCCTCCATGATGCCCCTGATTTCGCGGAACTGGCGGCGAACCTCCACCACCACCGAGCCGGCGGCGCGTCCAACCGCCGTCATGCCCATGGCACCAAACAGGTAGGGGAGCAGACCGCCCACGAACAGCCCAATCACCACATAGGGATTCTGCAGTGCGAAGTCGACCTGCAGGCCCTTGAAGTAATACTCCAGATCCTGGGTGTAGGCCGCGAACAGCACCAGCGAGGCAAGGCCGGCGGAGCCGATCGCGTATCCCTTCGTCACCGCCTTCGTGGTATTGCCCACCGCATCCAGCGCGTCGGTCGTTACGCGCACTTCCTTCGGCAGGTCGGCCATTTCGGCAATGCCGCCGGCGTTGTCGGTGACGGGGCCATAGGCGTCCAGCGCCACGATCATACCGGCGAGCGACAGCATGGTCGTCGCCGCCACCGAGATGCCGAACAGGCCAGCCGCCAGGTAGGTGACGATGATGCCGATGCAGATAATGATCACCGGCAGCGCCGTCGCTTCCATCGACACTGCCAGCCCCTGGATCACGTTCGTGCCGTGGCCGGTGGTGGAGCTCTGCGCGATGGAACGGACCGGGCGGTACTCGGTCGCGGTATAGTATTCTGTGATCCACACCAAGAGGCCGGTGACAACCAGGCCGGCGAGCGCGCAGATGAACAACTGCATGCCGTTGACCGAACCGCCACCCACCATCGGGATGGCCGTGCCGAAGCCGATGAACCAGGCGATCACCAGGGCCACGCCGACCACCGATAGCGCGCCCGTCACGATCAGCCCCTTGTAGAGGGCCTTCATGATGCCGTTGTCGGGGCCGAGCTTCACGAAATAGGTGCCGATGATCGAGGTCACGATGCAGATGGCGCCAATGCCAAGCGGCAGGGCGAGCAGCCAGTCGCGGACCTCGCCGGTGAAGAAGATGCCGGCGAGCAGCATAGTGGCGACGATGGTTACGGCATAAGTCTCGAACAGGTCGGCGGCCATACCGGCGCAGTCACCGACATTGTCGCCCACGTTGTCGGCGATCACGGCGGGGTTGCGGGGGTCATCTTCGGGGATGCCGGCTTCGACCTTGCCCACCAGGTCGGCGCCCACGTCGGCGCCCTTGGTGAAGATGCCGCCGCCGAGACGGGCGAAGATCGAGATCAGCGACCCGCCGAAGCCCAGAGCGACCATCGCTTCCAGCACGTGGCGCAGCTGCTCATCGGTCATCTGGGGGCCATATCCGGCGCGCAGCACGAGGTAGTAGCCCGCAACGCCCAGCAGGCCGAGGCCGACGACCAGCATGCCGGTGACGGCGCCGGCCTTGAAAGCGACATCCAGGCCGGCGGCCAGCCCCTGGCGCGAGGCCTGAGCGGTGCGCACGTTGGCCCGCACCGAGACGTTCATGCCGACATAACCGGCGGCGGCCGAGAGTACCGCGCCGACGACGAAGCCGATCGCGGTATGGAGGCCAAGGATGAGGCCCAGCAGGACCAGGATCACCACGCCAACGATCGCGATGGTGGTATATTGGCGATTCAGGTAGGCGCGAGCGCCTTCCTGCACGGCGCCGGAGATTTCCTGCATGCGCGCCGAACCGGCGTCCGCGGCAAGAACCTGCCGGCTTGTGATCAGGCCGTAGATCAGCGCCAGCACGCCGCAGGCGATGATCATGATTTGGGCCAGTAGCATCGGGGGTTTCCCTTTTTTCGAATTTCCGTATCGGGTTCTGGGTCGAATCGAGCAGGTGGGCATGCAGCCGCACCCGCCCCCAAGGGGGTGAGTGTGGCCGCGCGGTATGCCAGAACCCGGAACGGCAGGCAAATCGTTGGTAATGTTGCTCGCAGATGTCGTGGCGCCCTTGCGCGAAGCCCCGTGCTTGGGTCAGATCATCCCGTCACGGTGCGCCTGTAGCTCAATTGGTCAGAGCTGGCGGCTCATAACCGCTCGGTTGCAGGTTCGAGTCCTGCCGGGCGCACCAGTACGGAGACCATGCGTCGCGTCAGGACCGGCCAATACCCTGGCCGTTGCCCAAGCCGGAGCGTCCAAGGAGGAGTCAGGAAACATGGCTGTCGTGGAAACCGAGCGTCACGGTCAGATCCTCATCGTACGCATGAACCGGCCCGAGCGGCTGAACGCGCTGAACCACGAGCTTCGCAATTCGCTGGCCGAGACCTGGACCGCCTTCCGGCGCGACGAGTCGCTGGAAGTCGCGATCTTCACCGGCACCGGGCGTGCGTTCTGCGCTGGCGAGGACATGAAGGAATCGCTGAAGGATGGCGCCCCGGGCGGGCGGCGGCCGGACATGGCTGATCCGTTCATGGACGGGACATTGGAAAAGCCGGTGATCGCCGCCGTGAACGGCTTCGCCATGGGCGGCGGCTTCATGCTGGTGGAGCGGACGGATCTGCGGGTTGGCGTGCATGGCGCGATCTTCGAGGTATCCGAAGCGAAGCGCTGGCTGCTGGGCGGCTACAACCACGGACATATCGCCAACCTGCCCTATCCGGTCGCGATGGAAATGGCGCTGGGCTTCCGCTTCACCGCGCAGCGATTCTACGAGGTGGGTTTTCTGAACCGCCTGGTAGAGCCGGAAGCGCTGATCCCGACGGCGCTGGAAATGGGGCAGCATCTCCTGACGTTGCCGCCGGCCTCGCGCGTCAACACGGTGCACATGATGCGCCAGATGCGGCCCGCGGTCGGGCCGGCGCACGCAAAACTCGCCAAGGCGCTGCACGAGCATGGTGACAAGGGCGACCTTATGGAGTCACGAGCGGCCTTCGCCGAAAAGCGCGCGCCGAACTTCAAGGGATGGCTCGACCCGGCGGACCGTTACCGGATGCCGACGCTGGACGACGAGTAGCCGCTCAGGCGGTCATCGGCTCAGGCGGGCTTCGGCGTCGATTCCGGCAGAATCCGTCGCAGCCCGTAGTGGACCGGCCGGGTGCGGGCGCGCCGTTCGCGCGGATAGCCCAGCGACACTTCCTCGTGCCGAACACCGTCGTAAGATTCGGTGATGGGAATGTGCAGGTGCCCGTGCACCGAGGCGACGGCGCGATAGCGGACATGCCAGTCCGCCGTCGCCCTTGTGCCGCACCAAGGGCTGAATGCCGGATAGCGCAACCGCCCGACGGGACCCGGATGCAGCGGCCAATGCGCGGCCAGCACGGTGCGCAGGCCTGGTGGCAGCGCATCGAGGCGGGAGCGCGTGTAGGCCAGGCGATCGCGGCACCAGGCTTCCCGGCTGGGATAGGGATCGGCCGCCAACAGCAATTCGTCGCTGCATACCACCGAGGCGGCCCGCGCCGCCGCCATCGCGTCCTCCTTGGTCATGTGGTCCGGCCGCAGCGTGTAGTCGTACAGCAGGAACAATGGCGCGACGGCCACATCGCCCTGCCCGTCCCGCCAGATCGGATACGGGTCCTCGGGCGTGAGAACATCAAGCCGGCGGCAGATATCCACAAGATGCCGGTAGCGGTAGGCACCGCGCAGGTTCACGCCGTCGTCCGACCGGCTCCAAAGGTCGTGGTTGCCGGGGGTGAACAGTACCGTGTTGAAGCGGCTGCGCAGCCGGCGCAGCACCGCCTCGATCTCCTCGACCTGATGCGCGACATCCCCGACGACCAGCAGCCAGTCATTGGGCGTGTCCGGCACCAGGGCTTCGGCAATCTCCCGGTTCTCCCGATAGTTAACATGCAGATCGCTGATCGCGAACAGGTTGCGGTTCGGCACGGTCTATCCTGAAGCGGTTCGGACCCGA
Source organism: Acetobacteraceae bacterium (assembly GCA_050181195.1). Classification (GTDB taxonomy): domain Bacteria; phylum Pseudomonadota; class Alphaproteobacteria; order Acetobacterales; family Acetobacteraceae; genus Rhodopila. The sequence goes on from JBFXDK010000013.1 coordinate 4,875, forward strand.
TTGCCTAGCACGCTTGGCCCGCACCGGCGATGCGCGCATTCATTAATGGTTAAGGCTCCGCCGACTATGCTGCGTGCATGGCGGACGCAGTGCGGATCGGGGCGGTCACCCAGCAGCCCCAGGCCGGCGGGGCACCACGGACCCGGACCGGGACGAAAAGCGTGAATTTCCATCAGGTGCTAACGCAGAGCTTGAAACGCGCGCGCCCGCCAGGACAGGCCGGCGCCCCCGTGCAGCCGGCCGTGATCCGCGCGCCCGTGCCGCGGCGGGAACGAACCACGCCCGAGGCCGCAAATGCCGCGCTGGCGCAGGCAATGGCACGGGAGCACGTGCCCCCGTCCTGGCAGGACAGTCTGCGCTTCATCATGGAGAAGGAGTCCCGCGGCCAGGTTGACGCGCGCAATCCCGTCCACTCGGCGCGCGGCCTGTTCCAACTGACGCGTGCCAACTACCATTTCAATCCGAACGGCGCGGCCTCCTTCGGCAATGCGGTCGAGGAAGCCCAGGGCGGCATCCGCTATATCAAGCAGCGCTACGGCAACGCGGATGCCGCGGTTGCGCATTGGCGCAGGCGCGGCTGGTACTGATTTTCCCCTGGCTTCGGATTTTTCCCTGGCTTCGGATTTTTCCCTGGTATTCGGACCGGGCAGATCCCCATCTTGAGGTCATCCCGGCTGCGTTCTGCCCAGGCTCCCGCGATCATCCGTCGCAGGGCGATTGACACCGCCGCACGTTCCGCACCGCCGCGATCTGCACTAAAACCACTCCGAATTATCCGCGTAGGGGATCATGGCCAGCTATCAATATGTTTATGTCATGAAGGACCTGACGAAGGCCTTCCCGGGCGGCCGGGAAGTCTTCAAGGGCATCACGCTTTCATTCCTCCCGGGCGTCAAGATCGGCGTCCTCGGCGTCAACGGCGCCGGCAAATCGACGCTCATGAAGATCATGGCCGGCATCGAGACGGAGTTCGGCGGCGAAGCCTGGGCCGCGCCCGGTGCCCGCGTCGGCTACCTGTCACAGGAACCCTGGCTCGATCCCGAGAAGACGGTGGGCGAAAACGTCGAGGAGGCATTCGCCGGCCTGAAGGCCGCGCTCAACCGCTTCAACGAGATCTCCATGAAGTTCGCCGAACCCATGAGCGACGAGGAGATGAACGAACTCCTCGCCGAACAGGGCGAACTGCAGGAGAAGATCGACGCCGAGGACGGTTGGGAACTTGATCGCCGCGTGGAAATCGCGCTCGATGCGCTGCGCTGCCCACCGGCCGACGCATCGGTAACGACGCTCTCGGGCGGCGAGCGGCGGCGTGTGGCGCTGTGCAAGCTGCTGCTGGAAAAGCCCGACCTGCTGCTGCTGGATGAGCCGACGAACCATCTGGACGCCGAAAGCGTCGCCTGGCTGGAGAAGACGCTGCGCGACTACCAGGGCACCGTGATGGTGGTCACCCACGACCGCTACTTCCTGGACAATGTCACTAACTGGATCCTGGAGATCGAACGCGGCCGCGGCTACCCTTTCGAGGGCAATTACTCGTCCTGGCTGGAGCAGAAGCGCAAGCGTCTAGCCCAGGAGGAGAAAGAGGAGAGCGCCCGCCAGCGCGCGCTTGCCGCCGAACAGGAATGGATCGCTTCCAGCCCACGTGCGCGCCAGACCAAGAACCGCGCGCGCATCCAGCGCTACGAGGAACTGCTGCAGAAATCGCAGGAGCAGGCCGCCGGCGTCGCGGAAATCGTCATCCCGCCGGGTCCGCGTCTGGGCAACGTGGTGATCGAGGCCGAGAACCTGCGCAAGGGCTACGGCAACAACCTGCTGATCGACGACCTGACATTCAAGCTGCCGCCGGGCGGCATTGTCGGCGTGATCGGCCCTAACGGCGCCGGCAAGACCACGCTGTTTCGTATGATCACCGGGCAGGAAGAACCCGATGGCGGCAGCCTGCGCATCGGCGAGACCGTGCAACTCGGCTATGTCGACCAGTCGCGCGACAGCCTGGACGCGAACAAGACGGTCTGGGAGGAGATCAGCGGCCTGGAGGACGTGATCTACCTGGGAAAGCGGGCGATCGCGTCGCGCGCCTATGTGGGCGCGTTCAACTTCAAGGGGTCCGACCAGCAGAAGAAGGTCGGCATCCTGTCCGGCGGCGAACGCAACCGCGTGCATCTGGCGAAGATGCTGAAGCGCGAACACAACGTGATCCTGCTGGATGAGCCGACCAACGACCTCGACGTGGACACTCTGCGGGCGCTTGAGGATGCGCTGATGGAATTCGCCGGCTGCGCGGTGATCATCAGCCATGACCGCTGGTTCCTCGACCGGCTCGCGACGCATATCCTGTCGTTCGAGGGCGACAGCCACGTCGAGTGGTTCGAGGGCAATTTCGAGGCGTACGAGGAGGACAAGCGCCGCCGCCTCGGCGCCGACGCAACCGAGCCGCACCGGATCAAGTACCGGCCGCTGGCCCGGTAACCTGGCATCCGCGGAATCTGCCGCGCCCATCCGTGGCGGCGGATCCCGCGGACCGGGCCGGAGATCAGTGCGAGAACAGCACCGGGACGGTCATTTCCCGCATCAGCGTCCGCGTCACGCCGCCGAACACCATTTCCCGCGCGCGGGAGTGGCCGTAGCCGCCAGCCACGATCAGGTCGGCGCTGACATCGGCGGCGTAGGAGAGCAGCGCCTCGCCGTCGGGGATGTCGTTCGCCACCGTATGCGCCGCCTCCGCCCGCACGCCATGGCGCGCGAGGTGCAGCGCGAGGTCGGCTGCGGGCACGTCGCCATGGCCCTGGATGCCATGGCGCGGATTAACCGCCAGAACCATCACATGCTTGGCCATTTCAAGCAGCGGCATGGCGTCGTGCACGGCGCGCGTGGCCTCCCGGCTCGCATTCCAGGCGACCAGAACGCGGTCGCCCACCGCCTGGAATTCACCCGCATAGGGTACCGCCAGCACTGGGCGTCCAGCGGTCATCAGCGGGGTGGTGATGATGTCTTCCGCCCTTGGATCGCCCTCGGGGCCCGGCTGGCCGGCGACGGTAAGGTCGGCATAACGGGCGTGCAGCGCCACGACCGGGCCGGTATCTCCCTCGCCGATCCGCCATTCGCCCTGTAACCCTTCCCGGCGGAGGGCTTCACGGAAGTTCTTCTCGACCGCCTGGCCCGCTTCCAGCCGCTCGGCCCGGGTCTGAGCCACCAGGTCGGGACCAACGCCGGCATAGGGCAGCGACCCGCCGTAGAAGAACGCCGATTCCGGAATGTCGACCACATACAACCCAGTCAGATGGGCGCCGTGCCGACGCGCCAGCGTCACGGCCGTGGACAGGCGGGCACTGCTGCGCGCACCGGTGTCGAGATGGACGAGAATATCCTTCAAAGCCATGTCGAAGACTCCGCCATTGATGTCTGGCGGCTACCCTGGGCGCTGGCGTCGCGACCCGCCTTGATTTGAGTCATGACTGAGGCATCAGAGCCGGCTGTGCCGCGGCACGGGCACGCAGCCGCTCCAGCAATCCCTGCAGATCGGGGATGGTGAACGGCTTGCGCAGAAGACCATCCAGCAGGATCGCGTCGGCGTTCGCACCCGCGAGTTCGGCGTATCCGGTGATCAGCGCCGTCGGAACGTTGAGCCCGGCCTCGCGCAAACGGCGCGCCAGTTCCAGTCCGTTCATTTCCGGCATCGCGTAATCGAGCAGCACAAAGCGGGGTTGCCGCGGCAGGCTGGCCACCAGACCAAGGGCTTCCGGCCCGCCGCTGGCCTGTATCACGTCAAACCCGAGGTCGTGCAGCATCTCGACCGTCACTTGGCGAACAGCGGCATCGTCGTCGACCACGAGCACAAGCTCCGCGGGACCCGCACGGAACGCCGGGGCAGAAGGCTTCGTAACCCTCTCTACCTCCGGGACCACATCGTCGGGCGCCCGCGGCAGCAGGATGGTCACTTCGGTGCCACCGCCCAACACACTTTCGATCCGCACCGTGCCGCCGGACTGACGCGCCATGCCGTAGACCTGGCTAAGGCCGAGGCCGGACCCGCCTGGACCCTTCGTGGTGAAGAACGGGTCGAAGGCCTGCCGCCGCACCTCAGGCGTCATGCCCACGCCGGTATCCTTCACCATGACGCGCACATAGCGCCCCGGGGGCGGGTCGTCCTCGAGATCCCGGTCGGTCAGGGTCTCATTGGCGGTGGAGATGACCAGATCACCGCCTTCCGGCATGGCGTCACGGGCATTCAGGCACAAATTCAGGATCGCCGCCTCGATCTGGCTCGCATCCACCATCGCAAAGCCGAGGTCCGGCGCCAAGTCGGCCGACACCCGCACGCGCCTTCCCAGGGTGCTGGACACCAGCGTCACGAGGTCGTTGACCAACGCGTTGAGATCCGTCGCCCGCGCCGTCAGTCGCTGGCGGCGCGAAAAGGCGAGAAGGCGCGATGTCAGCTGCGCGCCGCGCTGCACCGCGCCGGACGCCCTCTCGATCAGCTTCGAAAGCCGATCGATATCCGCCTGCGTCCACTGCTTGGCACCCGACGCCACGCGCCGTTCCATCAGCTCCAGATTGCCGAGCACCGTTGCCAGCATATTGTTGAAATCATGCGCGATGCCGCCGGCTAGCTGGCCCACGGCCTGCAGCTTCTGCGCCTGGTGCAGCGCAGCCTCGGTGCGCTCTCGCCCGGCGATCTCGACCTGCAGGCGGTTGTTGCTTTCCGACAGCTCGCGGGTGCGATCCGCGACACGGGCCTCCAGGAATTCGGCCTGAGCGCGCCGTTCGACTTCCCGCGCCTGCAGCCCGGCCGCCATTGCATTATAGGAACGTGCCAGCGCCGCGAATTCCGAGCCGGCATCCGCGACATCCGCCCGCGCGGTCAGATCCCCCTTTTCCCAACGACGGGCGGCGCTCAGCAGGTCCTCAGTCGGCCGATAGATGAACCGACGTCCGGCGAACCAGGCAAGCACCAGCGCCAGGACGGCGGACACGCCGACAACCAGGAACTCCAGCATGGCCGGGTATTCCGGACCGGCCGCAAAATTCGGCAGCGACGCCGTCTGGATCACCGGAAGCCCGAGGCCGGCGGGACCGGACGGAACGACGGTGGCCAGCATGCGACCGCCGTTTGATGCCTCGGCGGTGTCGGTCAGCGACTCGATGGTCGGTGCCGTGGCGGCCAGAAGCGGGCGCAGTCCTTCCGGCAACGACTGCCCCACGGAGCTGGCCCCAGATGGTCCGCCTTGGGCGGGCGGGACGCGGGCGATGATGGTCCCGTCCGGCGCCGCGATGAAGATTGTCCCCGATGTCCCGGGCGGCAACACGGGAAGCCGGGATGCCTGCAGGTGAGCGGCCAGCAGGTCCGAATCGATGCCGGCCACGACAAACCGCGCCGGCGCATCGGGACCGGCATCGGGAACGGGCACGACCAGCGGCACGAAAACCTTGTCCGATTCCGGAAACGAGCTGGCACGACCAAAATGGGCTTCGCTGACCTGCCTGGCGTCCCCCAGCCAGTCGGCCGATGGAGGCAAAGCAACCGCAGGTGCGGCGCAGGTCAGCGCGCCGTCCGCGGCTGCGGTGGCGAGGAACCGCAGGGCCGGAACACCCTTCATGACAGTCTGCAGCCGGTCAGAGCAGCCGGGGCCGGCCTCGCGCACCACCGCGAACTGCCCCGCCATTGTGGCGAGATGCGTCAGGTTGCCAAGGTAGTCGTCCAATTCGTGGCTAACGGCGACCGTCCGCCGTAGCGTATCCTTTTCAAGCTGCGCGTGACGACGTGCCTGAAGCTGCACAAGCGAAAAGACCTGCGCCGTGACGACGGGAAGCAGGCATCCCAATATGATCAGCAGGAGACGGGTCGACAGCTTCATCGACAACTCTCATGCTGTTTGGCGACCGACACGACGTTGAAGTCCATTCGCTTGCCCAGTGGGACGCATGCAACAATCGGCGGGGAGCCTGTCGCCAGCGAGTGACGGCGCGAAGCAATGCACACCCGCATACGTGCATCGACCCCGCGTGGAGTGTCTGACTTGCTCCGGAACGCGGACACCATCAATGCCAGCACGGACCAGGATGATTCTCCAGACATCAATCCCAGCCTTGTGTAGCGGGAGGACCGCGTCGCGCCTCGGCGTCTTTCTATCCTCACACGACCAGCATATAACATAGAGAACACGGATTCGTGCACAGATGCGATAGGGCTCCGCCCCGGAGTAGGTCACGATCCCGCGATAGTGACGGAATGAGTCTTCTGGGCAGGGCCGGTCTGCGATGACCGCCAACGCGCTTCGGGCAGGTCGCGTGCAGGATGGAATGAGATCCGCGCACCATCGAACAGATAAGTCTTTCTCTGCACGACGCCGACGACGCCGAACGCCCGAGCAGCCGGATGGAGAAGCAGACCAGCTTCGATTACACCGCCGCTCCTGCGCGCCGTAAACCCGCGGCACGTCCAATCGAGAAGCTTCGTCAGGTTCTCATTCGGGCTTGGCTCGTCCGTACCCTCGGCCGTGCCCCGGATGGTCCCAGGACATCCTCCGTCAAGGTCTAGCCGAACGGCAGGCCATTGCCGCCGATTTGTTTCTCCAAGACAGGGTCCCGGGGGCCAGATGCAGGAAAGAACCATCCGACGACATCCTATGGTGACACGTCAGGATACCCCAGAAACAATGACATTCTCGACACGTCCGTCACTGCAACGGCACGGTCAGTTTCAATCCCGGCAGGTGCACGGGTTTGCGCTCCTCATAACTCTGGTAGCGGGATCCCGGTGAGAAGGCCAGGGCGCCATCCGGCATGGACGGCGTGTACATCTTGATTCCCAGACGGACCTGGCTGGGCGTTGTGGCGGATGGAGCGTGGATATCCACATTCGGCACCGGCGCGGCCTCATCCCGGGGTGGCGATGCCGGTGGCACGGGCGGCACCGGCAGGTCTGCGGCGAACACCGGCTCCGCGACGGCGGCAATCATGAAAACGAGGGCGGCGACACGGATCATAGCCCCTCCTCCTGAGCACCCGGCATCGCCGGTGGAACCATGGGATGCACGCCACGCGGGTCGGCCGCCGGATTGCGCGCAGGCGCGCCCAGTGCCTCACCAGCCCCCTCCGTCCGCCAAGCCTGCAGCGCCCAGTGAACCGAGGGGAAGGCGATGTCGTTCCAGGGAATGCGCTCCCACGGGAACAGTTCCACCTCCAGGCTTTCCGGCCCCGCGGAAAACCTGGCGGGACTACCGCCGGCGAACCGGGCGCGGAAGATCACCTGCACCTGGCCGATGCGCGCGATGCTGAACACACCCAGGATACCATCCAGTTCGATCGCGGCGTTGGCCTCCTCCATCGCCTCGCGGATCGCGCCCTCCTCCAGCGTCTCTCCCAGTTCGAGATAGCCCGCTGGCAAGGTCCAGAACCCCTTGCGCGGCTCGATCGCGCGACGGCACATCAACACGGCGCCGCCCAACAGGACCACCGAACCGACCACAACCTTGGGATTTTCATAGGCGATGTGGCCGCAATCGGCGCACATCATACGCTCGCGGTTATCACCTTCGGGTATTCGACGGACGAATGTCGCCATACGCCCAAACTGACGATACGAATCGCATCGTTCAAGAGCGCACTGACGTATGCTCAGACAGACAGGTCGAGCAGTGTCCCACGGGGCACGTTCCGGGGTGGTGTGCCGGCCGCCGCCGCCCCCCCTGGGGAACCCTGGACGCCGAAGTCCCGCGGCGGTGCCGCTGGCGCCGCCGGTGAGGCGGGCGAAGCGCCGGCCGGCGATCGGGTACGAAGGACGCCGCTGGCCTGCATCCCGCCAGGGCTGGGGATGGTCGAGAACGCCGACAAGGAGGACGTGGTCAACATGTGCAGGATCATCACCTGTATAGCCTAAGGATCCCTTAACGTTCGGAGCTCAGGCCACCTCCTGTTCTGCCGTCTTGCGCAGCGCCGCGACCGCACGCGCCAGTTCCGCCTCGATGGATGCGATCGCGTCGATGTTGAAGGCTGTGGAACGGCCGGTGCGCGCGGCGTCCATGACGTCGCGCAGCCTGGTTTCCAGAGCGACAAGGCCGTATCCGGCCGCAATCCCCACCATCGCGTGCGCCTGCGCCGACACCGACCCGGGGGTGGCGAGGGTCAACGCACGGCGCAGCGCCGGCATGCGATGCTCGAGATCAGAGATGCACTCATCAACCAGCGTCGCGAAGGTTTCAGGCGGCAAATTGGCCCGCAATTCGGCGATCCGTTCACCCGCCAGCACCGGGCTGGCGCCGTTGCCCTCGGCCACCGGCGAATGTTCTGCCCGCGGCCCGGTTACGGAAGGCTGCGCGCCCACCTCATGGCCCCAGACATGCTGGGCGATGGTGCCCCGCAGATCCGCGAGTGCAACCGGCTTGCTCAGCATGCCGTCCATGCCGGCCGCGCGGAAACGCGCCTCGTCATCGGCCGACACATGCGCGGTCAGGGCGATGATCGGCGCCTTGGCGGCCGGACCGCGCACGGCGCGGATCCGCTGGGTCGCCTCCTGCCCGCTCATGCCCGGCATGAAGATGTCCATCAAAACAAGATCATAGGGCGTTCGATCCACCGCGCGGATCGCCTCCTCGCCGTTGCGGCACACGTCCACCATGTGGCCGTCGCGGCGCAGCAGGGTGGCAGTGACGATCTGGTTCGCGGGGATATCTTCCACCAACAGGATCCGTGTCCGCGGCGCGGGACGCGGCGGCGGCGCGGCATGGCTGCCGGGCTGCTGTTCTCCCAAGGCTCCCGGTTGGAGCGGCAACCCGCGGCCGGGGACAAGGCCGAGCGGCAGGCGGATAAAGAAGGCGTTGCCGGAATGGCCGTCGTTGTTGGTCCAGGCTTCGCAGCCGATTGATCCGCCCATCAGTTCGACCAGGTGGCGGCAGATGGCAAGCCCGAGTCCGCTCCCCACCGGATCGCCCTCCTCCCCCCGTTCCAGGCGGGAGAATGGCCGGAAAAGGAGTTCCCGCTCGGCCTGCGGGATGGCGGGACCAGGATCGCGAACAACCAGCGACACCCATTCCCGCCCGTCGACGATGTCCATGCGAGTGATCAGCCGGACCTCGCCGGAGTCGGAAAATTTCACGGCGTTCGACAACAGGTTCAACAGCACCTGGCGCAACCGCCCGGGATCGGTGAACCACTCTGTCGGCACGTCATCGGCGACGTCCAGGACGAACCGGATGCCCCGCACGGCCGCCTGAGCGCGGAACACCTCCAGCGCTCCCTCGCACAGCCCCCGCCAGATGAACAGGCTGGGCCGCAGCGACAACTGCCCGGCCTCGGCCCGGGACATGTCCAGGATGTCGTTGATCAGGCTGGACAGGGCGTCGCCCGACTGGCGGGCCATGTCCAGCAACGGCCGCTGCGACGGCTCCACGGCGCTGTCCGGCAGCAGTCGGAGCGTGTTGAGCAAAGCATTCAGCGGCGTGCGAATTTCGTGGCTGACGATCGCGACGAAGCGGGATTTCGCGACATTCGCCGCCTCGGCCGCCGCGCGGGCCTCGCGCAGCGCGTTCTCTGCGTGCTTACGGTCGGTGATGTCGGAGTAGAGCGTGACGAATCCGCCGTCGGGCAGCCGGTTCCGCCGGAGTTCCATGATTGTGCCGTCCGGCTTCTGTCGTTCCACGACGCCGAACCGACCCGCTCGCAGCCGAGCCATCCTGCGGGCGACCTCGGTCTCCACATCCACCGGCCCGAACTGCCCGCTGCGCGCCTGCGCCCGCAGGATTTCCTCCATAGGCAGGCCGACACGCAGGATATCGCCGGGGATGCCGGCAATTTCCGGGAAGCGGGCGTTCCATTCCACGAGGCACATATGACCGTCGATCATGGCGACGCCGTCAGTCATGCCGGCGAGCGTGGCCTCCAATTGCTCGGTTTTCGCCACCGCCTCAGCGCGCGCGACCTCCAGCTGCGCGTTCGCGGCGGCCAGCACCGCCCGGTCCTCGGCCAGCGCCGCTTCCCGTCGCTGGGCCGTGCGGGCGGACCGCAGTGTCATTCCGGCGATCACCAGCAACAGGACGGTGACGCCCGCCGCAAATAGGCGCGCCTGGAACTGCCACTGCAACGCCGGGGCCATCGCCGTCTGCTCGACCATCGCCACGACCACCGCCAGGTCCCGGCCCGGCACCGTGCGGAAGGCGTGGATCCGCACCACCGTATCCGATGGCGAGGGTCCGACCCAGATCCCGGACGCCGCCCCGCGCAGGACGCTGAACAAAGGCGTGCCGTCCAGGGTGGCTTCGGGATCGACGGTCGCGGGACCCACGGCGGCACGCACCCGACCGTCCCCGATCCCAATCAGCATCGCCTCGCCGCCCGAGCCGACATTCGCGTGGCCGAAGATGCTGGTCAGTGCCGACATCCGGTAATCCAGCACGATGACGCCGCCGAACGATCCGTCGGGATAGTGCAGCGTGCGGGCCGCGCTCAGGTGCCAAAGCCGGATCAGCGGATCGATCGTTGCCGGGCTAATGAACAGCTGGTCCGGGACCGATTGATGCTCTAGCGCGTCGCGAAAATAGCCGCGATCGGCGACGCTGCGGCCGATCGCATCGGTCAGCGAGGACTGCCGCACGACCCCGCTCCGGTCGACCAACAGAACGTCGCGGCTGATCCCGGCCACCGACACGGCCCTGGATCGCCATGCCTCCAGATTGAAGTGCTCGGGATCCGCCTCCCACGCCCGGGTCAGAATGCGCAGCGTCTGATCCAGCGACAGGATCTGACGGCCGACCTGCTCACTGAATGTGAAGGCCTGATTGGTCAAGGTGGCCGTTACGCGGTCGGAAATCTCGATCCGCTGCGCTTCGATCGAACGGGTCGTGAAAGTCCAGGTCAGGGCAATGAGGCACAGGACCACGACCGCGATAGCAAAGCTGCTCAGCGTCCTACCGCCGACAAGAGGAAGCCTGATTGCCGTCAACTCAGTCCGCCATCCGATCGTGCCAAGGGTTCCAACGGGTCGCGTGCTTGCTTAACTGTATTCCCATTGAGAATACAACTCCGTTACGATCAGACGCAAATTTGGCAAAATATTTCACCTACGGGCGCACATTCATGGGGATACCGCTGCGCGGGGGAGCGCATCTTCTTTCATAACAATATTGAGATTATCTATTACCAAATAGACACAAAGGCGCCCGACGGTCGCGCCCGGGCAAAAGGGGGGCGCCGCCATGATCGCATCGGCGCGGGGAACCGCCTTGTTCTTCATCACGCTGGCTGCCGATGCACCTGCTATCGCGTAAGCACCCGCACCGCCAGCCGCCTAGCCGCCACGTTTGCGCCCAGTGCTGCTTCCGGAGTGGATTGACACCAGACAGGTTCGCTGGCCGTCGCTCCTTCGCCGGAACAGCGCTGCCTTTGGGCAACGTGATGACCTATAGGGTGTACTGGGAGAACCCGGCCCGGGCGATGAAGCGCTTCGCGGCCGCACCCCAGATCGGCAGGGCGGAGGCAATCGAGCGAGACTTCATCGCCTCGGCCGGCGTCAGGACAGGGGTATCCGGCCGTGTTGTGGCTTCTCTTACGATCACGGCGAAAGGGCGGGTCACGCTCAAGCGCGACCTGTTGCAGCATCTGGGCATCAGGCCCGGTGAACGCGCCGAATTCGAGAAACTGCCCGGCGGGGAGTTGCGCGTGCGGGCGGCGTGGCCAGGGGGGAACGATCGATGATTTCCTGCACAGCGTCGGCGGCAAGGTCAACCTCAAGAAATCACTGTCATTCGCGCACCATCAACCGAATTGCGGCGGCCAGCTAGGCGGATGGTCCGAATCAGAAATGAAAATTTCCCGCGATATCAACGTGCTCGTACGGGCCGTGTTGAGCGATGATCCCGCGCAGTCTCATGCCGTCCGAAAGCTGCTGCGGGAAGCGTCGCTGATCGCCGTGCCTCTGCCGTGTCTGTGCGAGTTGGTTTGGGTGCTTCAACAGGGTGCCAAACTGGGGAAGGATGATGTAGCACCGCCCGGTCGCAGTCTGATGAATGCCGGCAATGTGGTGGTGTACCGGCCGGCCGCGGAGCTCGGCCTCGCCGCCCTGGAGGCCGGCGGCGACTTCGCCGATGGCGCAATCGCCCATAAAGGCCTGGCTGGGCGGCGAAACATTCGTGTCGTTCGACAGGACGGCCGTCACCCTGCTGTCCAGACAGGGCGAGGCCACGCGCGTCCTGGACTGACACGCGGCACCAGGCTTTCCCGGCCGATGCAGGCGCAGCGGCGGCTGGGGTCTCGCGAGTTCGCACCCTCCAGCTTCTTCCACGACATCGGCCCTGAGAGCTTGGAGAACACCCGCGAGCATGCGGCAAACGACCCCGTCAATGCCAATATGTCATCACCGGCGAGGTTCAGCTGGCACTCGCGACCTCCCTCCAATCGATTTCTTCCCGAGTGGCGGTGGGATCAACCGTCCACCCGGGGACATAGCCAGATGCCGACGCGTCAGAGCGCCGCGAGCGCGGCGTTCAGCGTCGCACTCGGCCGCATCGCCGCTGACGCCTTGGCCGGATCTGGCAGGTAATATCCGCCGATATCCACCGGCTTGCCTTGCGCGGCAATGAGTTCGGCGTTGATCTTGGCTTCATTGGCGCCAAGGGACTCGGCCAGGGGCTTGAAGCGGGCCTGCAGCGCCGCGCTCTTGCCCTGCGCCGCCAACGCCTGCGCCCAGTAGAGTGCCAGGTAGAAATGGCTGCCCCGGTTGTCAATTTCGCCTACCCGGCGCGCGGGCGATCGGTTGAATTCCAGGATCTTGCCATTGGCCACATCAAGCGCGTCGGCCAGAACCTGCACGTCGGCGTTCCTGCGCGTCTGCGCCAGGTGTTCCAGCGAGGCACCCAGGGCGAGGAACTCGCCCAGGGAATCCCAGCGGAGATAACCCTCTTCCTGGAACTGCTCCACATGCTTGGGCGCCGACCCGCCGGCGCCGGTCTCGAACAGCCCGCCACCGGCCATCAGCGGCACGATCGACAGCATCTTGGCCGAGGTGCCGAGCTCCATGATCGGGAACAGGTCGGTCAGGTAGTCGCGCAGCACGTTGCCGGTGACGGAAATCGTGTCCTGCCCCTTGCGGATGCGATCGAGTGAGAACTTCATCGCCTCGACCGGCGCCAGGATGCGGATATCCAGCCCCGATGTGTCCTGTTCCCCCAGGTATTTCTCAACCTTGGCGATCACCTGCGCATCATGCGCGCGCTTGGCATCAAGCCAGAACACGGCCGGGGTGTTCGTCAGCCGCGCGCGGCGCACCCCAAGCTTCACCCAGTCCTGGATCGGCGCGTCCTTGACCTGGCACATGCGGAAGATGTCGCCGGTCTCCACCGGACGCTCCAACAGCACCGTGCCATCGTCGGCGACGACGCGAACCGTGCCGTCGGCGGGGATTTCGAACGTCTTGTCGTGTGAGCCATACTCCTCGGCCTGCTGCGCCATCAGCCCCACGTTCGGCACCGTGCCCATCGTCTTGGGGTCGAATGCGCCGTTCGCCTTACAGTCGTCGATCACCGTCTGATACATCCGCGCGTAGCAGCGGTCCGGAATCACCGCCTTCGCGTCGTGCAGCTTGCCGTCGGCACCCCACATGCGTCCGGACTCGCGGATCATTGCCGGCATCGACGCATCAACGATCACATCGCTCGGCACGTGCAGGTTGGTGATGCCCCGATCGGAATTGACCATGGCAAGGCCGGGCCGCTGCGCGTAGGTCGCGGCGATGTCGGCCTTGATCGCGGCCTTTTCGGCGTCCGGCAGCGTCTCGACCTTCGCCAGCAGATCGCCCACGCCATTGTTGGGATCTACACCCAGGCGCTTGAACGTGGCGGCGTGCTTGTTCAGCACATCGGCGAAGAAGACGGACACGGCATGGCCGAACAGGATGGGGTCGGAGACCTTCATCATGGTGGCCTTCAGATGCAGCGAGAACAGCACGCCCTGCTTCTTCGCGTCGTCCACCTGTTCGGCGAGGAAGGCGCGCAGGACCTTACGGCTCATGACCGCGGCATCGATGATCTCGTTCGCCTGCAGCGGCGTCTTCGCCTTCAGCACCGTGGCAGCGCCATCCTTGCCCACGAGCTCGATCCGGGCGTTGGTTGGCGAAGCGACGGTGGTGGAAACCTCCGAGCCATAGAAGTCGCCGCCGGACATGTAGGCTACGTGCGATTTGGACCCAGCGCTCCAGGCGCCCATCTTGTGCGGGTTGTTTCGGGCATATTGCTTCACCGCACCGGCGGCGCGGCGGTCGGAGTTGCCCTCACGCAGCACCGGATTGACGGCGCTGCCCAGCACCTTGGCGTAGCGCGTGCGAATGTCCCTCTCGGCGTCGGTCGTGGCGCTGTCCGGATAGTCCGGCACATCATAGCCCTTTTCCCGCAGCTCCTTGATCGCGGCCTTCAGCTGCGGGACCGAGGCGGAGATGTTGGGCAGCTTGATGATGTTGGCCTCGGGCCGCATTGCGAGCTGGCCGAGTTCCGCGAGGTCGTCGCTGATCCGCTGCGCTTGCGTCAGCTTCTCGGGGAAGTTGGCGAGGATGCGGCCGGCCAGCGAAATGTCCTTCATCGTCATCGTCACGCCGGCCGTGCCGACGAAGGCTTTCACGATCGGCAGCAGGGAGAACGTCGCGAGCGCCGGCGCTTCATCGACCTTTGTCCAAATGATTTCGAGCTCTGACATGTTTCCACCTCTGCGCGCAGGGCCGGCTTGGTTTGAACGACCCGCTGATTCGGCGTGTTTTTCGCATTGGCTTGCGGGAACAGCAAGCGGGGGCGGGCCAGGCCGCACCTTACCGGGCGGTGCCCACGGCCAGCGGGCGCGATCCGCGTGTGGGTGTCTGTGCCCGCAGCGGCCACACCCGCCGCAGGCACAGGCTCAGCACCAGCAAGCTCAACGGCACGCCCAGCGGCAGATACAGCGCGGCCCCCACCGGCCACAGCAGAAGCGCAAGCGGATAGAGCGCGAACAGCGCCGCCTTCTCCCATGGCAGGAAGCCGTCCGTCCGTGCCTGACGCACCATCCAGCCCGCCGCGAGCAGCAGCAGCATCTGGTCGTAGAGCAGCGCCAGCGGCACGGCCAGGAGAGTCGCCGTCAGCAGCGTGGCTGCCCGGAGCGGACGACTCTCCGTTCGCCGCCAGACCAGGGCAACCGCAACAGCCATCGCCACCGCACTGATCGCCTGCGCGCCATACGCGACAGCGGCCAGCAGGCCGAACAGCCGGAGCGCGCCGAACACGGTGACCATCCCCGCCAGATCGATCCGTCCGGACTCGTACACCTGCCCGGACCCGGCGAACGCCGTCACATAGGCCTGCCAGGTGTCCAGCCCGAACACCGCCGCCGCCCCCGCCACCAGCGCGGCAACCGTCACGCCGGCCGAGAACACGGCGCGCCAGTGCCCGCCCGCGATCAACGCCACCGGCACGAGCAGGCCGAAATGCGGCTTGTAGCACAGCAGCCCCACCAGCACGCCGGCCAGCACCGGCCGCCGCTCCAGCAGCAGCAGGAACCCGCCGAACAGGGACGCGGTCAGGAACGCGTTCTGCCCCAACCCGATCGTCCAAAGCACTGCCGGAAACGCCAGGAGGGGGATCAGCCAGTCCCATCCCCGCTCGGCCAGTACGGCACGCATTACGCCCAGGAACAGGCCCAGCGAGGCGATCTGAAACAGGGCATTGGCGAGGAAATAAGGCAGCAGCGCCAGTGGCGCGCACAGCAGCAGGTATACCGGCGGGTAGAAGAAGAACTGATACGGCGCGCCGGCCACCGTCGCCTGCTGCTGCACCAGATGATGCACCGGCTGGTCGTAGGCGAGCGCGGGTGTCCCGGCCAACGCCAGACTCCCGGCGGCATAGAAGCTCACGAAATCGCTGGAGGTCGGCGGCACCGGCCCGAACGCGCCATGCTGGAACAGCGCGACGAAGATCAGGAACGCGAGTTCCGCCCCCAGCAGCGCGCCGCCCCACGCCACGGCGCGGTCGCGCGTCAGCCAGCGGCCGTGCCGCAAGGCCGTGACGAGAGGCGCCGCGGCCGGGAACGAAGCAGTCATGACAAGGGTCCGGTCAGATGGATCTGGACCTCGCCTAACCCAGCCAGGGTTATCGGCTGGTTTCACCGGACCCGGCGGAACGTCCGGCATGCATCGACCCGTGCGGCAGCCTCCGCCGATTCATGAACGACTCACACCGCCGATTCATGGATGACCGGCCTCGCCCGCGGACAGCCGCATCTTGCCCGAACGCCGCCGGCCGTGCTTCCTGGCCATGGAAGTTCCTTACTCAAGGAGGTCGCGCCGGTGGCCTACGCTCTGCAGCAACTCATCAACGGCGTCACCCTCGGCATGATCTACGGGCTAATCGCGGTCGGCTACACGATGGTCTACGGCATCATCGGCATGATCAATTTCGCCCACGGCGACATCTTCATGATCGGCGCGTTCCTGTCGCTGATCGCCTTGCTGGGATTGGCCGGGTTTGGAATCACCTCCGTGCCGCTTGCGCTCGCGCTGACACTGGTCTTCGCCGCGGCCCTTGCCGCGCTCTACGGCTGGACGGTCGAGCGGGTGGCCTACCGCCCGTTGCGCGGATCCTTCCGCCTGGCGCCATTGATCAGCGCCATCGGCATGTCGATCGTGCTGCAGAATTTCGCCCAGGTCAGCCAGGGCGCCCGCGTGAAGCCCATCGAACCGGTGATCACCGGCGGACTGCACCTGATGGAAGAGAACGGCTTCGCCGTCCATCTTTCCTGGATGCAGATCGCCATCGTCGTCACCACCCTCATCGTCCTGTTGATCTTCACCTGGCTTGTCACCCGCACCGCGCTCGGCCGGTCGATGCGCGCCTGCGAGCAGGACCTGAAGATGGCCGGACTGCTGGGCATCGACACTGACCGCACGATCAGCCTGACCTTCGTCATCGGCGCCGCCCTGGCCGCCGTCGCCGGGCTGATGTTCCTGCTGTATTATGGCGTGATCGACTTCTTCATCGGCTTCATCGCCGGGGTGAAGGCATTTACCGCCGCGGTGTTGGGCGGCATCGGCAGCCTGCCGGGCGCCGTGCTGGGCGGATTGCTGATCGGGCTGATCGAGGTATTCTGGTCCGCCTATTTCAGCGTCGCGTACAAGGACGTGGCCGCCTTCTCGATCCTGGTCATCGCCCTCATCTTCATGCCCACCGGCCTGCTGGGCCGGGCGGAGGTGGAGAAGGTATAGCGGCGTGCGTGGCTGTGGCAGGGTGCCGGCATGAGCATGGCGCCCGCAAGGCCCATGACAGTGGGCCCATGACAGTGGGCGAGTTTCTGGCCTGGGAAAGCCGCCAGGACCTGAAATTCGAGTTTGACGGATTCCAGCCCGTCGCCATGACTGGCGGGATAGCCGCGCACGCTGCGATCCAACGCAACCTGATTGCGCTCCTCTACGGGCACCTGCGCGGCGGTCCGTGCCAGGTTTTCGGCCGTGATCTGAAGATCCAGGCCGCCGGCAGCATCCGATACCCCGACGCGTTTGTCGTCTGCTCCCCGGTGTCAGCGACCGACCTCGTGATCACCGATCCGATCGTGGTGTTCGAAATCCTGAGCCCAGGCACATCGGCGACCAACCGGATCGAGAAGAACCGGGAATATCGGCTGACGCCGTCGATCCAGCGCTACGTCATCCTGGAACAGACCCGGCCTGCCGCGACGATATTCTCCCGTGCCGGGGACAACTGGCTGGCGGATGTTGCGGTCGGCGACGCCGATCTGTCCCTACCCGAGATCGGAGTAAAGTTGAACCTGGCAGAACTGTACGCCGGCGTGCCCCTCGCCGCCGGGGGCACCGCCTGAATCAGGCTACATGCCCAAATCAGGCTACATGCCCAACGCGCGGCGATACACGTCCAGCATTGTCTCCAGTTCCTCGACCTCGGCCGCTTCCTGCTTGCGGATGCGGATCAGCTGGCGCAGCACCTTCACATCGAATCCGGCGGACTTCGCCTCGGCGTAGATGTCCTTGATGTCGCTGCCCAAGGCCTTGCGCTCTTCCTCCAGGCGCTCGATGCGCTCGACGATGCTGCGCAGCCGGTCGGCAGCGATCCCGCCGGTCTTGATCTCTTCCTCGGTTACCGCCTTGGCCATGGCCTATCCCCGCGCAGCACGAAGCGCGCGGGGATAGCGATCACGGGCCGCCGGGTCAATGTCCGGGATTGGCCTTCGCGAAAGCGGCCTTCTGTTCCGCCGTCGCTTCCGTCTGGTATTTGGACTGCCACTCCTTGTAGGGCATGCCATAGACGATCTCGCGCGCGTCGGGGTCGGCCAGGCCGATGCCCTTCGATTCGGCCGCCTCGCGATACCAGCGGCTGAGGCAGTTCCGGCAGAACCCGGCCAGGTTCATCATGTCGATGTTCTGCACATCGGTGCGTTCGCGCAAATGCTCCACAAGCCGGCGGAAGGCGGCGGCCTCGAGTTCGGTGCGCGTGGCCTCGTCGAATTCAGGTGCGGACATCATATCCTCCTCTGCTGATCCCAAGATGGCGTCCCATCCACCGCTTCGCCATACTGCGACAGGAGCCGGGAAGAGGAAATGCCGATGGTCTGGGATGACACGCGCGCGCGCTCCGCGCTTCGGGCGCTGTTCGATGCCGCGGTCGCCTCGGCCGACCCCAGGAAGGTTCTCGCTGCCCATCTGCCGCCCAAACCCGCCAGCGGGCGCTGCATCGTCGTCGGCGGCGGCAAATCCGCCGCGGTAATGGCCGCCGCGCTGGAGGATGCCTGGCCCGACGTGGCGCTGGAAGGCACCGTCGTCACGCGGTACGGTCATGCGGTCCCCACCCGCCGGATCGAAGTCATCGAGGCCTCGCACCCCGTCCCCGATGCGAACAGCGAACTTGGCGCGCTCCGCCTGTTGCGGAGCGTTCAGGGCCTGGGGCCGGATGACCTTGTCATCGCGCTGATGTCCGGCGGCGCCTCCGCCCTGCTCGCCGCGCCGGCCGCCGGCCTGACGCTGGCGGAC
This sequence comes from Acetobacteraceae bacterium, assembly GCA_050181195.1. GTDB lineage: Bacteria > Pseudomonadota > Alphaproteobacteria > Acetobacterales > Acetobacteraceae > Rhodopila. Next base: position 23,857 of record JBFXDK010000013.1, read on the forward strand.
AAGCAGGCGATCAACCGCGCCCTGCTGGCCTGCGGTGCCACGATCACCGAGATGAACGCCGTACGGAAGCACCTCTCCGCCATCAAGGGCGGACGGCTCGCCGCCGCCGCCGCACCCGCGCGCGTGGTGACGCTGGCGATCAGCGACGTGCCGGGCGACGATCCCGCCGTGATCGGATCGGGGCCGACCGTGCCAGACCCGACCAGCTTCGCCGACGCCCGCGCCCTTCTCGCACGCCATGGCATCACCCCCTCACCCGCCGTGGCCGCACGCCTGCGACAGGAGGAGGATGAGACGCCGAAGCCGGGCATCCTGCCGCATGCAGCATTCCACATGATCGCCACGCCGATGATGGCGCTGCGCGCGGTCGCTGAAGCGGCGCGCGGCCTCGGCCTTGCGCCACTGATCCTGGGGGATGCGCTGGAAGGCGAGTCGCGCGAGATGGGCACTGTCATGGCCGGCATTGCCCGTGCGATCCGCGTCCACGGCAAGCCGCTCGCACCGCCGGCCGTGCTGCTGTCGGGCGGGGAAACCACGGTCACGCTGGGCCAGGGACCGGCCGGGCATGGCGGCCGCAACACCGAATTCCTGCTGGGCCTGGCGGTCGCCCTGGATGGTGCCGCCGGCATCTGGGCAATGGCCGGTGACACCGATGGTGTGGACGGCATGGAGGACGTCGCCGGCGCCCTGCTCGCCCCCGATTCGCTCGCCCGCGCCCGCGCCCAGGGACTCGATGCGCGGGCAATGCTGGCCGGGCATGACAGCCACACGCTGTTCGGCCGCCTGGGTGATCAGATCGTCACCGGCCCGACCCTGACCAACGTCAACGACATCCGTGCGATCCTGGTCGCCTGAAGGAACACGCCCATGGCCACCCGCCCCAAGCTGCGCCGCCGGCGCCGCACGAAGATCATCGCGACCCTCGGTCCGGCCAGTTCGTCCCCCGAGGTGCTGGCGCGGCTGTTCCAGGCCGGTGCCGACATCTTTCGCCTGAATTTCTCCCACGGCACGCATGAGGACCACGCGGCCCGCTTCGCCATGATCCGCGACCTGGAGCAGCGCTTCGAGCGCCCCATCGGCATCCTGGCCGACGTGCAGGGACCGAAGCTGCGGGTCGGGCGGTTTTCCGGCGGGCGGGTGCATCTGCAGACCGGACAGTCCTTCCGCCTGGACCTCAACGCGACCCCTGGCGACGCGAAGCGGGTCAATCTGCCGCACCCCGAGATCATTGAGGCCGCCTCGATCGGCTGCACGCTGCTGCTGGACGACGGCAAGCTGCGGCTGCGGGTTGCCCATCGCCGGCCGGACGCGCTGGAAACCGAGGTGGTGGTCGGCGGCCCATTGTCGGACCGCAAGGGCGTGAACGTGCCCGACATGGTTCTGCCGATTCCCGCCCTAACGGAAAAGGATCGCGACGACCTGGAATTCGCGGTCAGTCACGGAGCCAGCTATATTGGCCTGTCCTTCGTGCAGCGCCCGGAAGACGTGATCGAGGCCAAGGAACTGATCCGCGGGCGGGCCTGGGTGATGGTGAAGCTGGAGAAGCCTCAGGCGCTGGACAACCTGGACAGCATCGTGAACCTGACCGATGCGGTGATGGTCGCGCGCGGCGACCTGGGCGTGGAACTGCCGCCCGAGGAAGTGCCGCTGGCGCAGAAACGCATCGTCCGTCTCGCGCGTCATCTGGGCAAACCGGTTGTGGTCGCCACGCAAATGCTGGAGAGCATGATGGCCGCGCCGGCGCCGACCCGCGCCGAGGCATCCGACGTCGCGACCGCCGTGTATGACGGCGCCGATTGCGTGATGCTGTCGGGCGAAACCGCCGCCGGCCAGTACCCCTATGAGGCGGTCAACATGATGGACCGCATCGTCGCACGCGTCGAACAGGATACCGGCTGGCGGGCGATGATCGACGCATCCCGTCCCGCCACCGAACCCTCGACCCCCGGCGCCATCGCCGCCGCCGCCAGCCAGGTCGGGCACACGATCGGCGCGAAGGCAATCGTTGCGTTCACCGCCTCGGGCAGCACGGCCCTGCGGGTCGCCCGCGAGCGGCCCGAAGCGCCCGTGATCGGCCTGACCCCGCACATGGAAACCGCGCGCCGGATGGCCGTGGTATGGGGCGTGCATGCGCTGGTCACGCCCGATGTCCATTCGATGCACGAGGCGGTGTCGCGTGCCGGCCGCATCGCGCTCGCGGAAGGTTTCGCACGGTCGGGCGAGGAAATCGTGGTGACCGCCGGCGTGCCGTTCGGCCATGCCGGGACGACGAACGCACTGCGGGTCGGAACGGTGAAGTAGGCGGCGCGCGGCGGCATCCAGGGTCGGCCGGACCTGGATGCCGCGATCCGCATCCCACGGGATTGGAATGATCTTGGAATGGTCAGGGATCTTGCCTCACCCCGCCCCCACTCCTACGGTCCGCGCAACCCATAAGACAGCGTCCATGGAGCCCCGCATGAGCGACACCCTCCCGACCGCCGCGCGCGTGTCGGACCCCGGCATGCGCGCTTTGTATCGCCTGGAAAACCGCTGGCAGGCCTGGATCGACGTCGAGGTCGCCCTGGCGCGCGCGCAGGAGGAGCTCGGCATCATTCCCGCCGGCGCGGCCGATGCCATCGCCAAGGCTGGCCGGCTGGAGCTGATGGACCGCAAGCGGATCGACGAAGGTTTCGCCCGCACCGGGCACACGCTGGTGCCGCTGGTCTGGGAACTGTCCCGCGTGGTGGGGGAGCCGTATGGCGGCTGGGTTCACTGGGGTGCGACGACGCAGAACATCACCCAGACCGGCGACCTGATCGTGCTGCGCCAGGCGCACCAGATCTTCCTGCGCCTGATCGGCGATGCGCTGGAGGCGATGGCCGATCTCGCGGAGCGATCCGCCGAAATGCCGTTGCCCGGCCGGACCCATGGCCAGCACGCGGTGCCCGCGACATTCGGCTACAAGGTCGCGGTCTGGATTGATGAGTTCCTGCGCCATGTGGAACGCCTGCAGCAGGCAGCGCCGCGGTTGTTCATCGCGATGCTGGGTGGCGGGGCCGGCACTTACGCGTCTCTGGGCAAGCAGGGGCCACCGGTGCAGGCCGGCATCGGCAAGCACCTGGGCTTCGGCTCCATGACCGTGCCGTCCCGCGCCATCGGCGACCACCTGGCCGAAAACATTTGCATCCTGGGCATGATGGCGGCGACCTGCGGCAAGATCGGGCGGGAAATCTATACGCTGATGAAGACCGAGTTCGCCGAGGTGGAGGAACCCGTCCCGCCCGGCACGGTCGGCAGTTCCACCATGCCGCAGAAACGCAACCCGAAGCTCTGCCAGGATGTCATCGCCGCCGCGGCCGAGGTGCGCAGCTGCGTGCCCCTGGCACTGGAAGCGATGATGACCGAGCACGAGGCGGATCGCACCACCAGCCTGATGATGGACTCGGCGGAAAGCCGAGCATGTATTGCGACGGGGGACATGCTGAGCCGGCTGGGGGAGATTGTTCGCGGCCTGAAGCTGGATCCGGCGCGGATGCGTGCGAATTTGGACCTGGGCGGCGGACTGATCATGGCCGAGGCAATCATGTTGGACCTGGGCAAGGCGATCGGGCGCCAGCACGCGCACGACGTCGTCTACGACAGCGCGATGACGGCGGCGGAGCAGAACACGTCCTTCTCCGACCTGCTCTCGGCCGACAAGCGGGTAACCGAGCACATGGATCCCAAGGCGATCGAGGCGCTGCTGGATCCCACCGCCTATACCGGGTTGTGCGCCGACATGGCGCGCGAGGGGGCCGCACGGGCGCGGATCGCCGTGAAGGCGCTGCGCGCCGACGGCTGAGTTGGCCGGCCCGGCCGGCGCTGCGCCAGACGGTCCGGTCGGTGGCCGGGATGCGGCCGAACGGGACTTAGCACGCTTCCGGTGCGCGCGACCGGGGCGATCTGGCGGGGACGGCCGGTGCGTGCTACCGGGCCGGACCTTCGTGACAGACCGGCGCAGGGATACCGTCGCATCATGCCCCTCGACATCGATCATCTCCGCTCCTGGATCGGCCGCCAGGAGACGCTGCGAGACACCGTCACGCCGGTGCCGGTGGCGGCGTTGACCGCGACGCTCGACCGCGACGATCCCCCGCCGCAACCGGGCGACGCGCTTCCGCCTCTGTGGCACTGGCTCTACTTTCTCCCGCTCGCCCGCTGGTCCGACATCGGGCCGGACGGCCATCCGAAACGCGGCGGCTTCCTGCCGCCGGTTCCCCTGCCTCGCCGCATGTGGGCTGGCGGGCGCTTCACCTTTCATGCGCCCGCCCGGGTCGGCGACGCCATCACCCGCACCTCGACGGTTGCCGATGTCACGGTGAAGGAAGGACGGTCGGGCGCGCTGTGCTTCGTGCTGGTCCGCCACGAAATCGCCGGCCCCGCGGGTCCCGTGCTGACCGAGGAGCACGACATCGTCTACCGCGACCCGCCGAACCCGGACGATCCGCCGCCCGCGCCGCGTCCCGCACCGGCAGACGCGGCTTGGCGGCGGGAGATCGTGCCAGATGACGTGCTGCTGTTCCGCTACTCGGCGCTGACGTTCAACAGCCACCGCATCCACTACGACCGGCGCTATGTCACGACCGAGGAGGGCTATCCCGGCCTGATCGTTCACGGCCCGCTGATCGCCACGCTGCTGACCGACCTGTATCGCCGTCATATCGACCGCCCTATGCGTTCCTTCCGGTTCCGCGCCGTAAGCCCGCTGTTCGACATCGCGCCCTTCGCGGTGAACGGCCGCCCGGGCGAGGACGGCAAGGTGGCGCTGTGGGCCAGCAACCAGGCAGGGCACCTGGCGATGGAGGCCGAGGCGATCAGCGGCTGACCTGCTCCGGCTGGTCCCGGGCCACCCCGCGACTGCATGGACCCGTTCCTCGTTCGGGAGAGCGCATGACCCTCCTCGCCCTATCCCGCCACCTACTGTTCGCCATCGGCCTTGCGCTGCTGTCGGCGTTGATTGTGCGATTCATGATTACGGCGCGGGTCATGGACCGGCCCGATCCACGTAAGGTGCATGAGCGGCCGACACCGAAGGGCGGCGGTGTCGGGGTGGTGGTCGCTTTCCTGGTCGGCATCCTGCTGCTGTACCACTTCGCCGATTTCGCGCGCATCGCCGACCCGTATTTCCTGGGCGTCATCGAGGCCTCGATCGCGATCGCCGTTGTCGCCTTCCTGGATGATCTGTTCGACTGGCCATTCATCGTCAAGCTGTCGGCGCAGGTGGCGGCGGCGCTGGTCGCGGTGAGCAGCGGAATCTATGTCTCGGACTTCAACCTGCCGTTCCCGCCGCCCTTTGACCTGATGTGGTTCGGCATCATCACCACGATGTTCTGGCTGCTGTTCACCACCAATGCGGTGAACTTCATCGACGGGCTGAACGGGCTCGCCAGCGGCGTGACGCTGATCGCCGCCCTGTTCCTGGCCTATATCGCCGCGGATCGCGGTGGGTGGTTTGCCTATGCCGCCTGCGGCCTGCTGGCCGCCGGGCTCGCCGGTTTCCTGCCGTTCAACTTCCCCCGCGCGCGCATCTTCATGGGCGATGTCGGCAGCCAGTTCTGCGGCTTCATGCTGGCGGTTCTGGCGGTGGTTGCCAGCCGGTTCGACGGCGTGGAACTGTCGTTCCTGCTGATGCCGTTCCTGCTGTCGGGCGTGCTGTTCGACGTGGCCTTCACCCTTGGCCGGCGGGCGGTGCAGGGGGAGCGCCTGACCCAACCGCATCGTGGACACCTATATCAGGTCGCGCAGCGTTCGGGCGTGCCGGCGACGGTGGTGACGCTGATCCACTGGGGCTTTGCGCTGTATGGTGGTCTGTGCTGCCTGGTGTTCATCGCCACGCCGACGCAGGGCAAGCCGTTCGTGCCGCTGCTGGCGCTGGTGCCGCAACTGCTGTGGCTTGGATGGGTGGCGCGACGTGCGCGCGCCGCCGGTCTCTACCTGTGGGGGTGATCCGACGGCGTGCGAGAATGCGGCTGAGCGATCAGGAGGATACCGGCCGTCCGTCGTCCCTTGCCTGGTGGTTGGGACGGCTGTGGTCAGACGGGGATGATCTGCCCCAGGTTCACCGGATCGAGCCGGAATTTTGTGGACCGCTTGCCTTGTCGCATCCGGTCCAACCATCCCATCCGGCGGAGGCCGGTCTGGAATAAGGATTTCGCTGCAAAGCCGATCCCTTGCGTATGGTCCGCGAGCCTCAGCCCGGGGAACTTCGTGTGAATGAATCCGTTGGCGGCGTGGGGTTTGATCAGCCGCTTGATTTCGTCTGTATAATACTGAGTCGTGTAAGATACGCTGAAATCCAGATTCTCGACTCGGTGCGGCGAAAACAAGGGCCAGTGGATCATCTGTCCGGGCTTCAACTCGTAGACGACCGCGTCCTTGTCATAGGCCGAACTGTAGGGAATGGCGGTTTCATCAGCATAGACCGCCGTGTATTCCAGCATTTCCTTGGTGAGGAATGGCGGCTTGTTCGGGTACACGTATACCCTTTTTGAGCCATGCACCTGCCACAGAGCTTGGCCATTGTGATCGAAGTGGTAGTAGACCTGAGCGGTCGGGGAGGAAATCAGAATATCTGACAAGTGGTTAAAGGTCGGATAGCCATCTTCGAGATTGTGGTCGATTTCCTCGTAGATCTCCTCCAGCAAGCGCGACATCGGCACGCTGACATGCTCGACGCGGCGGATCAGCAGCCAGAGATTGCCCCGCCTTATCGCTTCCAGGACATCCGCCCCGCTCATGTCGCCGAGTTCACCCTCTTCCCACAACTTCACCTTCTCATTCACGTGTCCGGTGCGCATCAGCATGTAATTCTGCCTGGGCAGCGTTTCGATCAACGCCGCAAGGGATTGCAGGCTGAAGAGAGGGTTTTCCGGCAGGTTGTGCGACAACACAAGCGTTTCGTTTCGCCACTTCGCAGACCCATGAGTTTGTTTCCAGTCCGTTGTAATTATAGCCATATGACGCTTCTCCGGTAGACGGTACCGTTTCGATTATCAATTGTCAATCGGTAGCTTTCATTCTGTCAATGGCGGCCAAGGGTCAAGTAAACTTGGCGTTGAGCGGTAGATTCGCGTAGCCTTGTTTGTACCTCGAGTCACGTAATCGTTCGTCGGCATGCCAACGTCGGTAGCGAGAATATTTCCCTGCCGTGCGAGCAGGCTCGGACGTGAACTGAAGATCAACGCATGCGGTACCGGATCGCTCGTTCTCTTTCCCTTTGCCGCACTGGCTCTGCGGCATATTCGCGACGGCGCCAGCGGTTGTGGTTCGCTGGCCTGAACGCGCCGACAACCGTCGCCGCGTTCATCGCAGATCCTGTCAGGTGGCCTGGCGAGTCGGAACGGCGATGAAGATGTCGCTGCCCAGGCAGCACACCTCTGCACCTGGACGGCCCGAGGTCGGCAGAATGTCGGAATGGGCGCGATACGCATGACGGCCGCGGGAGCCCGGCCCACGAACCAATTATTTCGATATCAGACTTTAACCCTACACGACTGCCGTTAAACCCCAGGCAGAGCCTAGGGCTTTTCCGACCACCGCCCTTCGTCACAAGCAGGCCGGAATATTTGTCGTCCGGCCGCGCTTGGCCCTTACAGGATCATTACCGCCACCCTACGTCAATGCAAGGTTCCATGAGAGGAGCCGTAGGGAGGCAAGAATGCGTTCACATGACCCTGTCCGGGCACTGCCCGGGCGGGAGGGCAGAGAATTGCGTCTCGTCCGTCGCGATTTGCTCGCCCTTCTCGCCGCTGGTTCCGTCCTGCCCATCGCGAAGACCGCACATGCGCAGTCCGATGGCACGCTGACCATCGCCGTCCATGTCTCACTGGCGCCCGTCTGGTTCGATCCAGCAGAGACGCTCGGCATCATCACGCCCTACATGCTGCTATACGCGATGCATGACGCGATGATCAAACCAATGCCCGAGGGCAACTCCACGCCAAGTCTCGCGAAATCCTGGACCATGTCGAATGATGGGATCACCTGGGACTTCGTTTTGCGCGAAGGACCCACGTTCCACAACGGCGATCCGGTCACCGCCGAGGATGTGAAATTCTCCTTCGATCGCTACCGCGGTGCCGGGCATGCGCTGATGAAGGAACGGGTGAAATCGGTCGAGGTCGTGAGCGGCAACGCCGTCCGCTTCACGCTGAACGAGCCTTGGCCGGATTTCCTGACCTATTACAGCAACGCCACCGGCGCCGGCTGGATCGTGCCGAAGAAATACGTCGAGAAGGTCGGCGACGAACGCTTCACCAAGGCGCCGATTGGCGCCGGCCCGTATCGGTTCGTGTCGTTCAACCCCGGTGTGGAACTGGTGCTGGAGGCGTTCGACGGCTACTGGCGCAAGAAGCCCAGCATCAGGCGCATCGTCTTCAAGGTCATTCCCGACGAGGCGACGCGCCTCGTGGCGCTGAAGCGCGGCGAGGTCGACATCGCCTATTCGCTGCGCGGGGAGCTTGCCGCCGAGGTGGCGCGCAGCCCTGGCCTGACGCTCAAGCCGACAGTCGGCTCTGCGCCCTACTGGCTGTATTTCCCGGATCAGTGGAGCACGTCATCGCCATGGCATGACAAGCGAGTCCGGCTGGCCGCCAAGCACGCTATCAACTACGACGCCATCAACCAGGCGCTGACACTCGGCCATTCCCACATCACCGGCAGCGTCATGCCGGAGAATTTTGAGTTCTTCAAACCGATGCCGAAGCCTGTCTACGATCCGGCAAAGGCCAAGGCACTGCTGGCCGAGGCAGGCCATCCGAACGGCTTCGACGCCGGGCTCTATACCTGCGATGGATCCTACGGGAACTTGGGCGAGGCCGTGATCAACAGCCTCGCCGAGGTCGGCATCCGCGCCAAGCTGCGTCCACTGGAACGCGCCGCGTTCTTCCAGGGATATGCGCAGAAGAAGTTCAAGACCGGCATTATCCAGGCCGCGAGCGGCGCGTTCGGCAACGTCGCCACCAGGATGGAAACATTCGTGGTGAAGGGCGGCGCCTACGCCTATGGCAGCTATCCCGACGTGGACGAGCTGTTCCCGTTGCAGGCGCAGGAGATGGATTACGAAAAGCGCAAGGCGATCCTGTGGCAGATGCAAGACCGGCTGCACGCACACGAGATGTTCGTGCCGATCTGGCAGCTTGCGTTCATCAGTGCGGTCGGCCCGCGTGTCGAGCAATCCGGCATCGGGCTGATCAAGGGCTTCGTCTACACCTCTCCCTATGAGGAGATGAAGCTGAAGTCCACGGCCATGAGCGCCAGCACCCGCTGAACCCGTGCCCCCGGACCCGCTCCGGGGGCATCCCGCCGACCTGGTTACCGACGTGTAGGCAACATGCCGAGGTCCGGCGGTAATGCAAGAGGCAGTGCGCCTCTTGCCGGGGTACGCGGCTGCGCTCTGCGGCCGCTACAGCTTCAGACGCAGCGCGTTCGCGATCTCTCCGATTACGCCGCGGCGGAAGGCCAGTACGCAGATGATGAAGATCGCTCCCTGCGTGACCGTCACCCAGGCGCCGAACTGCGCGAGGTAATTTTCCATTGTCACCAGGATTCCGGCGCCCATCACCGGGCCGAACACCGTACCCAGGCCGCCCAGCAGCGTCATGAGCACGACCTCACCGGACATCGGGTAGTTCACGTCGGTCAGCGTGGCGATGCCGAACACCAGCGCCTTCATCCCGCCGGCGGCGCCGGACAGCGTACAGGACAGCACGAAGGCGATCAGCTTGTAGTCGTCGGTGCGATAGCCGAGGGAGGTGGCACGCGGTTCGTTCTCGCGGATGCCCTGCAGCACCTGGCCGAACGGCGAGTGGATGATCCGGTGGATCAGCAGGAACCCGAGCAGGAACAGGGCGGCGACGACCCAGTACATCGTCATGTCATTCGACAGGTCGATAAACCCGAACAAGTGGCCGCGGGGTACCTGCTGGATGCCGTCCTCGCCGCCGGTGAACGGCGCCTGCAAGCAGAAGAAGTAGATCATCTGCGCCAGGGCGAGCGTGATCATTGCGAAGTAGATGCCTGACCGCCGGATCGCCAGGTAGCCCAGTACCAAGCCCAGCACGGCGCCGGTTCCGGCGCCCAGCAGGATCGCGATTGAGGCATCGATATGCCAGAACTTCATCGTCCAGGCGCTGACATATGCCCCCATGCCGAAATACGCGGCGTGGCCAAAGGACAGCAGGCCGACATAGCCGATCATGAGGTTGAAGGCGCAGGCGAACAGCGCCATGCACAGCACCCGCATCAGGAAGACCGGATACAGGACGAACGGGGCGATCGCGATGACCGTCAGCATCACAACCAAGGCGACCCACTGCGCGCGGGAAAAACCGAACATCTCAGGCGGCCTTTCCAAACAGGCCGCGCGGCCGGGTCAGCAGGACGATGGCCATCACCAGGTAGACGACGGTGGCTGACGCCTCGGACCAGAACACCTTCGTCAGACCCTCGATCACGCCCAGGGCGAAGCCGGTGACGATCGACCCCATGATCGATCCCATGCCGCCGATGACCACCACCGCGAAGACGATGGTGATGAAGTTCGTGCCCATGTTCGGGTTCACCGAATAGATCGGCGCTGCCAGCACGCCCGCGAAGGCAGCGAGAGCGACGCCGCCTGCATAGGTCAGGGTGATCAGCCGCGGCACGTCGACACCGAAGGCCTGCACCAACGGCGCGTTCTCGGTTGCCGCGCGCAGCGTGGCGCCGAGGGAGGTCTTTTCAATGATGGCCCAGGTCGCGAGGCAGACGACCAGAGCCACCAGCACCACCCAGCCTCGGTAATTAGGCATGTACATGAAGCCGAGATTGGTTGCCCCCTGCAGCACGTCCGGGATGCGGTACGGCATGCCGGAACTGCCATAGGCGTTGCGGAACACGCCCTCGATGACCAGCGCGAGGCCGAAGGTCAGCAGCAGGCCGTACAGATGGTCGAGCTTGTACAGCCGGCTGATGATGGTCTTCTCCAGCACCACGCCGAACACGCCGATGATGAGCGGAGCCAGGAGGAGGCTAGGGAAGTAGCCAATTCCCGCATAGGTCAGCAGCATCCACGAGGCGAACGCTCCCATCATGAACAGCGCCCCATGGGCGAAGTTGATGATGTTCAGCATGCCGAAGATCACGGCGAGACCGAGAGACAGCATGGCATAGAAGGCGCCGTTGATCAGGCCGAGAAGGACTTGGCCGAACAGCAACGGTCCCGGGACGCCGAAGATCATGAACATGGATGAAGTACGCCTTTTCCCCTTGGCTCCGCGTCGGTTTGCGTCAGGCCTTCACGAAGGAGCAGTGACCGTCGGCCAGGGGACGATAAACCTGCTCCCCGGGCGTGGTCGCCACCAGCTTGAAGTAATCCCACGGCCCCTTGCTCTCGGACGGCTTCTTGACTTCGAACAGATAGGCCGACGTCAGATTGCGGCCGTCCTCGCGGATTGTCGTCTTGCCGAAGCAGTCATCCTCGACCGGCATCTTCTTCATCTGCGCCACGGTCGCGGCACCGCTCTTCTTCGCCTCGGCCACGCCCATCTGAGACGCGGTCTTCAGGTAGTGCAGCGTGGCCGAGTAGCAGCCGGCGTGAATCATGTTCGGCCAGTTGTTCGGCGTCTTGGCCTTGATTTTGTTGGTGAAGCGCCGGGTCCCGTCGTTCAGGTCCCAGTAGAAGCTCTCGGTCAGGTTCAGGCCCTGGGTCACCTCAAGGCCAAGCGCGTGGACGTCGGTGATGAACATCAGCAGGGCGGCGAGTTTCATCGTGCGGTTCACACCGAATTCGGCAGCCTGCTTAATGGAATTGACCGTGTCATTCCCGGCATTCGCCAGCCCCAGCACCTTCGCCCCGCTCGCCTGCGCCTGCAGCAGGAACGAGGAGAAATCAGTGGTGCCTGGGAACGGATAGGCGGACGCGCCCAGCACCTTGCCGCCGGACGCGTTGACCAGATCGGTGGTGTCGGACTGCAACTGCTTGCCGAACGCATAGTCAGCAGTCAGGAAGTACCAGGAATCGCCCCCGGCCTTCACTACGGCCGCGCCGGTCGACTTGGCCAGCATGTAGGTGTCGTAGGTCCAATGGACGAAGGAGGGCGAGCACTGCTCACCGGTCAGCTGCACCGTGGCCGGGCCCGAGGCAAGAAAGACCTTGTCCTTTTCCCGCGCCACGCCCTGCACGGCGAGCGCGACCGAGGAGGTCGGCACGTCGAGGATCATGTCAACGCCATCCCGATCGAACCATTGGCGCGCAATCGACACCGCGAGGTCAGGCTTGTTCTGGTGATCAGCGGTGATGACGTCCACGGTCATGCCCTTCGCCGCGACACCGAAATCCTCAACGGCCTGGCGGGCGCAGACCACCGATGTCAGCCCACCCGTATTGGTGTACGGGCCGGACTGGTCGTTCAGCACACCGATCCTGAGGGTGGAATTCTGTGCGCGGGCCCGTCCGAAGGGAGCCAGGATCGGAACAGCGGCACCGGCGGCAAGAATGTGGCGGCGGGAGAGACTCATAACTGATACGTCCTTGATGTCTTGGCTGAAAGGCTCCTGGTTTCCCCCGCCGGCTGATTGTCCCATGCGCCTGCCGGCTTCGCGCATGGCGCCTCCCGGGCCTCAGACGCCCAGGTATTCGTGCACCTTATCCATGTTCGCCGACAGCGATTCGTTCGGGATCATGTCGACCACGCGGCCGTGTTCCATCACATAGTGGCGGTCCGCCACTGTGGAGGCGAAGCGGAAGTTCTGCTCGACCAGCAGCACGGTGAAGCCGCGGCTCTTGATCTCGCGGATCGTGCGGCCGATCTGCTGCACGATCACCGGCGCCAGTCCCTCGGTCGGTTCATCGAGCAGCAGCATCTTCGCACCGGTCCGTAGGATGCGCGCGATCGCCAGCATCTGCTGCTCTCCGCCCGACAGGCGGGTGCCATGTGCGGTGCGCGCACGCTCCTTCAGGTTCGGGAACAGCGCGTAGATCTCATCGATGGACAGGCCGCCGGGGGCAACGACCGGCGGCAGCATCAGGTTTTCCGTCACCGACAGGGAGCCGAAGATGCCGCGTTCCTCCGGGCAGAACGCGATGCCGGCCTTGGCGATGTGGTTCGACATCAGGCCGATCATCTCGCGGCCATTGAACCTGATGCTTCCCTCGCGGCGCGGCACCAGGCCCATGATCGACTTCATGGTGGTGGTCTTGCCGGCGCCGTTGCGGCCCAGCAGCGTCACCACCTCACCTTCGCGCACGTCGAAATCGACGCCATGCAGGATGTGGCTTTCGCCGTACCAGGCGTTCAACCCTTTCACTTCAAGCATCGGTGGTTCCCAGATAGGCGGCGATCACCTCGGGGTTGGCCGACACGGTGGCGTAGTCGCCTTCGGCCAGGACGCGTCCGCGTGTCAGCACGGTGATGGTGTCGCACAAGCCCTCTACCACTGACAGGTTGTGTTCTACCATTAGGATGGTGCGACCGGCGCGGATGCGGCTGATCAACTGCACGATCCGATCGACATCGCCATGCCCCATGCCTGCGGTCGGTTCGTCCAGCAGCATCATCTCGGGGTCCAACGCCAGGGTCGTGGCGATCTCAAGCGCACGCTTTTGCCCGTAGGGCAACTGCGTCACCACCGTATCGGCATAGTCCTCCAGTCCGACATCGGACAGCAGCTGCCGGGCCCGGTCGTGGTAGACGTGGAGGATCTGCTCGGAGCGCCAGAAGTCAAAGCTGGCGCCGCGGGCGCGCTGCAACGCCAGGCGCACATTCTCCAGCGCCGTCAGGTGCGGGAACACGGCCGAGATCTGGAAGCTGCGCACCAAGCCAAGCCGCGCGACCATGGCCGGCTTCATGCCGGTGATGTCACGCCCCTTGAACCGGATCCGGCCACGGGTCGGCGGCAGGAAAGCGGTGAGCAGGTTGAAGCAGGTGGTCTTCCCGGCGCCATTCGGGCCGATCAACGCATGGATGGTCCCCTGCCGGACTCGCAGGGCGACATTGTCCACGGCGACAAAGCCGCTGAACTCGCGGGTCAGTCCTTCGGTTTCCAGGATGGTGTCACTCACCCCCGGCATTCTCCCAGTTGCGTGGTCCCTGTGCGCGGGGGCGTGTTGCATATCGACTGTTGCCGCGCAAGTTGGCTTCAACCGCGAATCATCGCGATTCGTCGCTTTCCGTGTCCCGCCTCCCCCTGGCAGGACCCGTACGACATGCGAACATACATGCCGCTGGCCGAACACAGGCCCGCGGAACGGGTGCCTGCACATGGAAGCAGGGTGACAAGTCGTCCACGCGCCCCGCCAGACATATGCGCGTTACATGACGTGACCACATAGAAGGCCGGGCGGGCATTCCGGACGGACGGACGGCCAGAGGACGCAGCATGGGATTACGCCGAAAAGGCTGGGCGGTCCGCAATTCGTTTCACCTGCTGGCCGTTGTGGCGCAGACTTCGGGGGAATGAACGCACAGGGTCACCGATGCCGAGCCGGGGCACGAAAGGAGATCGGATTTGATGAGGGGGCGGCGCCGTGCGCGCCTGCTGGCGGCGTTGGCCGCATTGTCCGGCGTTGCGGGCTGCAGCCTGGGACCCGACTGGTCCCGGCCGGACGTCGAGGTGCCGGCAGCGTTCCGCGCCAGCACCGAGACCGCGGACGCCGCCTGGCCGTCCGACGGGTGGTGGCGCGGGTTCCAGTCTCCTGACCTGAACAACCTGATCGAGGCCGCGCGGGCACAGAATTTCGACATCGCCGCCGCGGTCGCGCGGGTCAGGCAGGCAGACGCGCAGGTCCGCATCGCCGGTGCCTCCCTGTTTCCCGTGCTCGACGCGGATACCTCGGCGCAGTGGCAGCGTGCCGGCATCAACACCAGCAGCAGCCGCGTCCGTAGCGGCGGCTCCAACGCGAGTTTCGAGACGCGCACTTACGGCGCGGGCTTGAATGCGGCCTATGTCGTCGATTTCTGGGGCCGCTACCGCGCCAACCGGCAGGCGGCGGTCGCCAGCGCCATGTTCACCCGCTTCGACCAGCAGACCGTGGCCCTGACCGTGGTGACCAGTGTCGCCAATACCTGGTTTACCGCCCTCGCCCTGGCCGACCGGCTGGCGGTGGCGCAGAAGAACCTGGCGGACTCCGAACAGACGTTGGCGGTCGTGCGCGGGCGGTTCGCGGCGGGCACGGCCAGCGCGCTCGATGTCTCGCAGCAGGAAACCCTGGTCGCGGTGGAACGCGCGGTGCTTCCCGGGCTGCGCAACCAGTTGGAACAGCAGATCATCGGGCTGGGTATCCTGACCGGCCGCCCGCCCGAGGCGATCACCGTGCGCCCCGGCACGCTGACGGGCCTGTCGCTGCCGCCCGTTTCGCCCGGCCTGCCCTCGGCCCTGCTCGCCCGCCGCCCGGATATCGCCGCGGCCGAAGCGCTGCTGGTCGCGGCGAACTATGATATCCGCACCGCCCGCGCCGCGTTCTTTCCCACGATCCAGCTGACCGGCAACGCCGGTTTCCAGGCCGCCGCGCTAAACGCCCTGGTCTCGCCGGGCGGCGCGCTCCTCGCCGCCGCCGCCGGCCTGACCGCGCCGATCTTCGACGGCGGCTCGCTGCGCGGCCAGCTCGAGCTGCAGAAGGGCCGCTATGACGAACTGCTGGCGAATTATCGCAAGTCCGTGGTACAGGCATTCACCGACGTGGATAACGCGCTGACCGCTTGGCGCTACACAACCGAGCAGGAGCGCCGACAGGCGACCGCCGTCGCATCCGCTCGACGAGCCGCCACGATCGCGCGGGCGCAGATGGAGGTCGGAACGGTCGACATCACCACCGTTCTGCAGATCGAGTCGACGTTGTTCAACGCCGAGGACAACCTGGCCCAGGTCCGCCTGGCGCGTTTTCAGGCACTGCTCAATCTCTATAACTCGCTGGGCGGTGGCTGGATCGCTCCGACCGGACCAATCGTGGAGCAGTTCCCCGGCCTCGATCCCGGTCCAGTGGCGGGCGGCATCGCCCTTCCTGTTGGGGGGAATGTACAATGAACCCTTGGTGCACCGGCGCCTCGTCCCGATATCGCGCCCCTGACCGCAAGGCTGACGCATGGACGCCCTGACCCGCGAACCTGACATCGAGACCAAGCCTGCGCGCGGCCGCCTCCGCCTCGCGCTGGTGTGGCTGCTGTGCGCCCTGGTCCTGGCGGCGATCGTCTATGCTATCTGGTTCTGGCCAGCCGCGCCGACCGCGACCCAGGCAAGCCGACGCAGTGCCAACCAGACCATCCCAGTGCTGACGGCGCCCGTGGTGCAGCGCGACACGCCGATCTTTCTCGATGGCCTGGGTACGGTGCAAGCGTTCCAGAGCGTCATTCTTAAGTCGATGGTGGACGGGCCGCTGGTCGCGGTCAACTTCCAGGAAGGCCAAAACGTGCAGAAGGGTGATGTCCTGGCCCGCATCGATCCCCGGCCCTATCAGGCGACGCTGGACAGTGCCACCGCCAAGAAAGCGCAGGACGAGGCACTGCTGGCCAATGCCCGCACCGACCTCGCGCGCTACCAGAAGCTGGTCGCCAACAACTACACCTCGGCCCAGCAGGTCGACACGGCGAAGGCCGAGGTCGCACGACTGCAAGCGCTGGTCATGCAGGACCAGGCGCAGATCGACACCGCGCGCACGCAACTCGACTACACCACCATCACCGCGCCGATCGACGGACGGGCGGGCATCCGGCAGGTCGACGTGGGCAATATCGTGCGCGCCTCCGACGCCGCCGGACTGGTGGTACTCACGCAGTTGCAGCCGATCAGCGTGGTGTTCACCCTGCCGCAGCAGGCGCTGCAACCGGTCCAGCGTGCGATGAAGGAAGGCACGCCCACGGTCCTGGCGCTGTCGCAAAGCCCGCGCGGCACCGGCTCACGCGTGCTGGACACCGGCATCCTGACGGTGCTGGACAATCAGGTCGATCAAACCACCGGCACCATCAAGCTCAAGGCCACCTTCCCCAATCCTGACGGCCGCCTCTGGCCGGGCGGGTTCGTCGGTGTGCGGCTGCAGATCGACACGCTAAAAGACGCCACCCTTGTCCCGCCCTCAGCCGTGCAGCGTGGCCCGAACGGCGCCTATGTCTACGTCCTGGCCGACGGCAACACGGTAAAGCGCCAGGGTGTCAGGGTGGGTCACGAGGATGAACAGGCTTCGGTGATCACTCAAGGGGTGAAGCTGGGCGAGCATGTCGTGGTTGACGGCGCCTCCCGCCTGACCGATGGCAGCAAGGTCGCCGCCACCCCGGCCACGGATGCCGCCGACACCGGCTCTGCCCTGCAGCAAAGCCCGCCCGGCACCCGCCGGCGGCGGGGGTCGTAGCGGGCATGATGCCGGCAAGAGCGGGGCTTCGCCCCGGAACCCCATCAGGAAGGGCGCTGCCCTCCCTGGACCCACCCGCCAAGGCCTCGGGCCTTGGAACACGATTCATTTGGTTGGCTGGTTGGCGGGGGGCCAACCCAAACCTCGACGGATCTGAGTTGGGCCCCCGCCAGCCAGCCAACACACAAAATGGGATCAAAGGGCCTGTGGCCCTTTGCGGAGGTCCAGGAGGCAGCGCCTCCTGGTCGGGGCGCGGGGCGGAAGCCCCGTTCTTTCCAGCATCATGAACATCTCCGCACCCTTCATCGCGCGGCCGGTCGCGACCTGGCTGCTGGCGATTGCCGTCGTGCTGGCGGGTGCCCTCGGCTATCGGGCCTTGCCGGTCTCCGCGTTGCCCCCGGTGGATTTCCCCACCATCCAGGTGGTCACGCAGCTGCCCGGCGCCGCCCCCGAGACGGTGGAGACATTGATCACCGCTTCACTGGAGCGGCAGTTCGGACGGATCCCCGGACTGGTGTCGATGACCTCGCAGAGTTCACAGGGCACCAGCCAGATCACGCTGCAGTTCGATCTCGGGCGTTCCATGGATTCCGCCACCCAGGACGTGCAGGCGGCGATCAACGCCGCGGCGGGCACATTGCCGAACAACCTGCCGTATCCGCCGACCTATTCGAAGGTGAATCCAGCCGACGCGCCAATCCTGACCCTGGCGCTGACCTCTGACGCGCTGCCGATCGATGTGATCAGTGATGCCGCGGACACGCTGCTGCAGCCGAAACTGGCCGAAATCGGCGGGGTCGGGCGCGTGACGGTGATGGGCAACATGCGCCCGGCGGTGCGCGTGCGGGTCGATCCCGCGCGCCTCGCGGCCTATGGCCTGTCCACGACCGATGTGCGGACCGCGGTGGCGGCGGCGAACGTCAACGGCGCCAAGGGCGGGTTCGACGGGCGCAGGCTGGCGATCCAGCTGGGCGCCAACGATCAGCTTGCCGATGCGGCGGCCTATGAAAACCTGATCATCGCCTGGCGCAACGGCGCCCCGGTGCGGCTGTCGGCCGTGGGAAGCGTGGTCGCGGGCGTCGAGAATGAGCGGGTCTCAGCCAAATACAATGGCGTCGAGGCCGTGGTGCTGGACATCCAGCGCCAGCCGGGCGCGAACATCGTGCAGACCGTCCAGGACATCAAACGGCAGCTGCCGAGGCTGCAGGAAGCGATCCCATCCGCAATCACCATGACCGTCGTGACGGATCGCACCGAGACGATCCGCGCCTCGGTCACCGAGGTTCAGTACACGCTGGGGCTGTCGGTGATCCTGGTGGTGGGCGTGATCTTCCTGTTCCTCCGTTCCCCGCGCGCGACCTTCATCCCGGCGATCGCCCTGCCCCTGTCGCTGATCGGCACGTTCGGGGTGATGCAACTCCTGGGCTTCTCGATCGACAATCTCTCGATGATGGCGCTGACGGTCGCGACCGGGTTCGTGGTCGACGATGCCATCGTGATGATCGAGAACGTCGTCCGATACATCGAGAAAGGCATGAGCCCGCTGGAGGCGGCGTATCACGGCGCGGCCGAGATCGGCTTCACCATCGTCTCCCTGACCGTATCGCTGGTCGCGGTGTTCATCCCGCTGCTGTTCATGACCGGCGTGGTGGGACGGCTGTTCAACGAATTCGCCGTCACACTGTCGGTGGCGGTGGTGGTGTCCGCGGTGGTGTCGCTGACGCTGACACCAATGATGTGTGCACAGATCCTGCGTCCGTCGCATGGTGGCAAGCTTGGCCGGCTGGCGCGCTGGAGCGAGGCCGGGTTCGACGCGATGCTCGCTGGCTACCGGCGGACGCTGCGCTGGAGTTTCCGGCACGAGACATTCGTCCTGCTGGTCGGTGCCGCGACGCTGTTCGGCACGATCGCGCTGTATGTGGTGGTGCCCAAGGGTTTCCTGCCGCAGCAGGACACCGGCGTGGTGCTGGCGGTGACCGAGGCGGCGCAGAGCATTTCCACACCGCGGCTGGTGGACTTGCAGACGCAGGTGGCGGAGCGCGTGCGGCAGGATCCGGCGGCAACCGGCGTGGTGTCGTTCGTCGGCGCTGGCACCATCAATGCCACGCCCAATGCCGGCCGCCTGACGATCGCCCTGAAGCCGGTGGCGGACCGCGACCCGGCGCCTGCGGTGATCGAGCGCCTGTCACGGGCGATCGCGGATATTCCGGGCATCACCGCTTGGTTCCAGTCGGTGCAGGACATCCAGATCGGCACGCGCGTCAGCCGCACGCAGTTCCAGTACACGCTGATGGACACCGATCCGCGGGAGCTGGCGACCTGGGCACCGCGGCTTCTGGCGAAGCTGCGCAGCCTGCCCGACCTGCGCAACGTGGCGTCCGACCAGCAGAACGAAGGGTTCCGCACCTTCATCACGGTGGACCGCGACGCGGCCCTGCGCCTGGGCGTGTCGATGCAGGCGATCCAGGACACGTTGTATGACGCGTTCGGCCAGCGGCAGATCTCGACGATCTTCGGCCAGGCCAACCAGTACCGGGTGGTGCTGGAGGCCGATCCCGCCTGGCAGCAGGACCCGAACGTGCTGCGGCTGCTGCGCGTGCCTGGCGCGAATGGCGCGCAGGTGCCGCTGGCCGCAATTGCCCGGTTCGACCGGACCGTGGCGCCGCTGGTGATCACGCACCAGGCGCAGTTCCCATCGGTGACGCTGAGTTTCGACGTGGCGCCCGGCTATTCGCTGCAGCACGCGGTGGCGGCGGTGCGCCAGGCGGAGCAGGAGATCGGGCTGCCGGACACGATCATCGGCAGCTATTCCGGCGATGCCGCCGAATTCCAGCGCTCGCTGGCCGCGGAACCCTGGCTGATCCTGGCGGCGGTCGTGGTGATCTACATCGTGCTGGGCGTGCTATACGAAAGCTGGATCCATCCGGTGACGATCCTGTCCACCCTGCCCTCGGCCGGCATCGGCGCGCTCCTGGCGTTGATGATGACCGGGACGGGCCTGTCGCTTGTGGCGCTGGTGGGCATCGTGCTGCTGATGGGCATCGTGAAGAAGAACGCGATCCTAATGGTGGATTTCGCCATCGAGGCGCAGCGCGACGGTGCCGCGCCCGAGGACGCGATGCGTGATGCCTGCCTGTTGCGATTCCGCCCCATCATGATGACGACGATGGCGGCGCTGCTGGGCGCGGTGCCGCTGATCCTGGGTCACGGCGCCGGCAGCGAGCTGCGCTTTCCGCTGGGGGTGACGATCATCGGCGGGCTGGTCCTGTCGCAGTTCCTGACCCTGTACACGACGCCGGCGATCTATCTGGCGTTCGAGCGGCTGCGCGCGCGCTTCAGCAGGGCGGAACAGGCCCCGGCGGCCGCGGAATGAAATCCTTCTCCGCCCCGTTCATCGCGCGTCCGGTGGCGACGATGCTGCTGGCGATCGGCCTGTTCCTTTCGGGCTGCGTCGCCTACCAATTCCTGCCGATCTCGGCTCTGCCGCGGGTCGACATACCCACGATCGTGGTGATCGCCTCGCGCCCGGGCGCGGACCCCGAAACCATGGCGTCCTCGATCGCCGCGCCGCTGGAACGCCGCCTGGGCGAGATTTCCGGCGTGACCGAAATCACGTCCTCGTCCTCGACCGGCAGCACCTCGATCGCGGTGCAGTTCGACATCAACCGCGACATCCACAGCGCCGGCTTCGACGTGCAGGCGGCGATCAACGCGGCGACGTCGGATCTGCCGGCGGACCTGCCAACCCGGCCCTACTACCGCAAGTTCAACCCGGCCGACGCGCCGATCATGAGCATAGCGCTGACCTCCGACACGCTGTCCACCGCGCAGATCTACGATGCCGCGGACACGATCCTGGCGCAGCGCCTGGCGCAGGCCGATGGCGTGGCGGAGGTGACGGTGAACGGCGCCGAGAAGCCGGCGGTACGGGTGCAACTGGACCCGGTACGCCTGGCCGCGGCCGGCCTGTCCGGCCAGGACGTCTACACGGCCATCCGCGGCACCAACGTCCTTGGCGCCACCGGGGAGTTCGTCGGACCTGACCGGGCCGAGACGATCGGGCTGAACAGCCAGATCTCGCAGGCATCGGACTATGCGCCGCTGGTCCTGAAGACCGGCAACGGCGCGATCCTGCGGCTGTCGGACGTGGCGACGGTGATCAACAGCGTGGCGAATGTGCGCCTGGCCGCATGGAACGGGCGGCAGCCGGCGATCCTGCTGAACATCACCAAGGAAGCAGGCGCCAACGTCATCGATACGGTGGACCAGATCAGGCAGCTGCTGCCGCAGCTGATGGCCTGGATGCCGGCCGACATCAACGTCACCGTCATTTCCGACCGCACCGCCACGATCCGCGCTTCGGTGGCCGACGTGGAGTTCACCATGATAATCTCCATCGCCCTGGTGCTGCTGGTGGTGCTGCTGTTCATGCGGCGCTTGACGCCCACGATCGCCGCGGCCGTCACGGTGCCGCTGTCGCTGTGCGGCACGCTGGCGGGGATGTGGTTCGTCGGCTATTCGCTGAACAACTTCTCATTGATGGCGTTGACGATCTCGGTCGGGTTCGTGATCGACGACGCGATCGTGATGATCGAGAACATCGTCCGCCACATGGAACGCGGCCTGCCGCCGCTCCGCGCCGCCCTGGTCGGCGCTCGGCAGATCGGCTTCACGGTGGTCTCGATCAGCATCTCGCTAGTCGCGGTGTTCATCCCGCTGATCTTCATGGGCGGCATCATGGGCCGGCTGTTCCATGAGTTTGCGGTGACCATGACCATGGCGATTGCGATCTCGGCCATCGTGTCCCTGTCGCTGACGCCGATGATCTGCGGCCGGTTCATGCGAGCCCGTGACCTGGAGCCGCCGACCGGCCGGTTCTGGCGCGCGGTCGACTGGTTCCTGGGCGGCATGCATCGCGCCTATGCCCGCAGTGTCGGCTGGGCGCTGGACCAGCGTGTGTTGATGCTGCTGGTCACCCTGTTGACGATCGTGTTGACGATACGCCTCTATGGTACACTGCCAAAGGGCTTCATGCCGGTGCAGGACACGGGTCTCATCATGGGTTCCACCCTGGCGGATCCGAACGTCTCGTTCCAGGCGATGGAGGAACGTCAGCGGGCGGTGGTCGACGTGCTGCTCAGCGATCCGGCCGTCGCCTCAGTCGGTTCGACCGTGGGCGTCTCGAGCGGCTGGAGCTCGCTGAACCGCGGCCGGCTGACCGTCAGCCTGAAGCCGCTGGAGGAGCGAAGCGTCTCATCCGAGGCTGTCATCAACCGGCTGCGGCCGGCGCTGGCGCGGGTCGGCGGCGTGCAGACCTTCCTGATGTCGGCACAGGACCTGCGCGGCGGTGCCCGCGCCGGCGGCTCGCAATACCAATTCGTGGTCATGACGCAGAACCTGCAGGAACTGCGGAGCTGGGCCGCCGCCCTGGCCGAGAAGATGCGCCAGACGCCAGGCATCGTCGACGTCACTTCGGACCAGGATCGCGCCGGGCCGCAGGTCAATGTCGTGATCGACCGCGATGCCGCCGCTCGTCTGGGCGTGCGCACGCTGGATATCGATCAGGCGCTGAACAATGCGTTCGCGCAGCGCCAGGTCTCGACGATCTATACCTCCCGCAACCAGTACAAGGTGGTGCTGGAGGTCGATCCCGCACTGCAGACCGATCCCTCGATGCTGGCGCGCATCTATGTCGGCGCACGCGGCGGAAAGCAGGTGCCGCTGTCCACGGTCGCGCGCTTCGCGCGGGGCACCGCACCCCTGGCGGTGAAGCACCAGGGGCAAATGCCGGCGGTGACCATCAGCTTCAACGTCGCGCCGGGCATGTCGCTGGGCGATGCGACCGAGGCGGTGGAACAGGCGGCGCTCGATCTGCGCATGCCGGAGCATGTGCGCACGCAGTTCGCCGGAAATGCGCGCTGGCTGCAGGAATCGCTTTCCACCCAGCCGCTGCTGATCGCGGCGGCACTGATCTCGATCTACATCGTGCTGGGTGTGCTGTATGAAAGCCTGATCCACCCGATCACAATCATTTCGACCCTGCCATCCGCCGGGCTAGGCGCCCTGCTCGCCCTGCAGGTCACCGGCACGGACCTCTCGATCATGGGCATGATCGGCATCATCCTGCTGATGGGCATCGTGAAGAAGAACGCCATCATGATGGTGGATTTCGCGCTGGAAGCGGAACGCGAGCACGGGCTTTTGCCAAGGGACGCAATCCATGCCGCGTGTCTGGAACGTTTCCGCCCGATCATGATGACAACGATGGCGGCGCTGCTGGGCGCGGTGCCGCTGGCGCTCGCGCACGGGACAGGTGCGGAGATGCGCCAGCCACTGGGGATCTCCATCATCGGCGGGCTGATCGTCTCGCAGATGCTGACGCTTTATACCACGCCTGTGGTCTACCTGACGCTGGAGCGCCTGGCGGGGCACCGCAAGGCAATCCCCCGCCCGGCCGCCGCCGAATAGCGCACGATCGCCCTGGGCGGAACGCCGACGGGCGTGAATCCGGCGATTAAACACAGGCATGGACGCACCCGGCCGGGATCGTCCCAGCCGGGACAGGAACGAACCGGTCAGCTCAGGCTACCCGGATGGTCGCGCCAGACACTTTCTTCCAGCCGCAGATGCGTCTCCTGCGGGCAGGTCTCCACCCAGTAGCGCGCCAGCTCCGACCCGGTCGGGTTCCACAGCCCGTCGGCCCCGCACAGATGCAGCAGGAACTCTTCCAGCAGGCGCGCACGGTGGGCGAAGCCGACGGCCCAGGGATGCAATGTCATGTGGAAATGACGGCCGCGCCGGTATTGTGCCGCGAACTCGGCATGCCAGTTGCGGAACAGTGAATCCGCGTGTTCCAGCCCCGTGCCCTTGGTGGGGAACAGCAGAAAGAACTGGTCGTCGTAGTGATAGTAATAGGGCAGGGTCAGCAACGCGCGCCGCGACGCGAAGTCCGACACCCAGTAATGCGGGATGTCATCCGCGAGGCCGTTGCCCAGATAGGCGTATCCGGCCTCGATCAGCAGGTCGATCGTGTGCGGGCTGATCGTGCCGCCAGCGAACGGGTCGCCCTGGCGCGGCAGGCTGAACCAGCCGGACGGGCGTTGCCCGGTCACCTCGGACAGGATCCCGGTGGCGAGCGCAATGCGCTGTCGCTCCTCGTCCGCGTCCAGCCGGCTGACGTCCTCGTGCCGCAGGCCTTCCGCGGCGATCTCATGGCCCTCGGCCATCAGCGACCGCAGCGTCGCGCCATGGATGCGTGCCATGACCGCAGGCACTGCGAAGGTCGCACGCAGTCCGAAGCGGCGCAGGATCGCCCGCACCTGCGCGAAGCCGTCGCGCAGGCCGAATTGCGCGCGCGGGCTGGCCAGGTCGCGCGCGGTGATGCCATCGGCGCCGGAGGCGACGCTCAGGTCCACGGTGATGCTGACGCAGCAACGGCGTCCGTCAGGCCAGCGCAAATCCCGGTCCCGCGGGCTGATTTCATCGGAAATCGTGTAGCCTTGCTTCCAGGGCATCGTCGCGTCCCCTCACGCCGCCGGCGGATGCTGTTCCAGGCAGTGGCGTGCCACCTGTTCGCAGGTGGGAAACCATACGCCCGGCAGTGCCTTCATGCGCGCGATCAGCCGATCCAGCATCTCGATCCTCTGGGCGCGGCCGGAAACGAACGGATGCAGGCAGATGTTCAGGTAGCCGCCGGCGTCATACTGATGCCGGAACGCCTGCCACCACATCTCCATGACGCGGTCGCTGTCGGTGATCCGCTGTGCGCTGTTGCCGGAGCCAAGCCAGGCGAAGCTGTAGAACATGGCATCGTCGATCGCGTAATGAAACGGCAGATTCAGCAGCGTGTTCGCACCGTCCGGATCGCTGACATAGTACGGCAGATGGTCCGCGGTATCATGCGACATATAGAGGAATCCCTCCTGTCGCAGCAGCGACAGCGAATGCTCGCTGCGCGTGCCGACAGGCCTGCGGCCGGTGATGGATTCCAGCGCCCGCCCGGTCCTGCCGAGGTGATCCAGTTCCAGTTGCATATCCTTGGGAACGCGATGTTCCCACATGTGGTCGGCGATCTCATGTCCGCTGGCATGGGCGGCGCGCAGGGCCTGCGGATAGAGTTCCACGATGCGGCCGGGCGTGAAGATCGTGGCCTTGATGTCGTGGCTGTCGAACAGCGCGATCAGCCGCCAGATGCCGACGCGTCCACCGAACTCCCCCTTCGCCAGCTGCATCGGCGGTTCGTTCAACAGGCGGCGCAGCAGCATCGCGTCGAAATCGGCGGTGAAGTTCACGGCGATGCGCACACCGTCCGGCCAGATCAGATGCGGCAGCCGCCGGTGACGCGTATCATAGTCCCGCGCGACCTCGGCCAGGGCGTCGATCTCCTGCTGCAGCGCCTCTGTCATCGTGTCTCTCCCCTTCGGCCTGCCAGGTCGCTGTCCGGCTGATTCACGAAGATCAGCACGGCCAGCATCGTCATGTAAAACCGGAAGGCCGCGGCCTGCCCGTTCCAGGTGGGCGACTGCCACATTGCGAACCATTCGCCGCCCACCACCATGAAACCGGTGAACCACAGCAGGAAGCCGATCCCCACGCCGGCCGATACCCATTGCTTCGCCGCATTGAATTGCGCCGCCGGATCGCGCAGCGCGCGCAGCATCCGCCACGCGGCGACGGCCAGCACGACGCCCGTCAGGCCCTCGGCGGAAATGATCAGCCAATACGCGGCGGTCCACAGCGCGGGCGCGGTGATCGCCCGTTCCCGCAGGGCGTTGTCGGGGAAGGTGGTGTCCATGCTCAGCGTGTGGCGGACGAAGGTGTAGTTCGATCCGTAATCGACAAGATTATTGTATGTCACCAGCAGCGCGAATAGCGCCAGCGACGCGACCATCGCGACCTTCACCACGCGTGTTGTCAGCATCGTGCCTCCCGGCTTCACGTGCGACGGCAGCGTCCGCCACACTGGCACGTCTGGTAACAGCGGCGGCAACGATACGGGGGGCCGCGTTTGCAGGCCGCTCAGCAGGACCGGCTCAGCCGTCCCACACGCTGCTGGGCATCGGCAGATCGGCGAAATCGGCGTCGGCCAGCGGACCTTCCGGGGCGATGCCGGCCATGCCCAGCAGCATGTGCCATTGCCGCACATGCTGGCCGGAGTGCCAGGTCGTCCGCTCCAGCAGTTCATGCAGAAGCTGCGGGCCGTAATAGGTCTGCACCGTTTCCTTACCGGATCTGTCCGGCTTCGCGGCCCACCAGTCCATCAGGCGCCGGCGCACATCCTCGCCATACGCGGCGATCGCCGCGCTGCTGCGCATGTCATCAGGCGGCGGCGTGCCAAGCATCTCGGTGGTGAGGGGCGTTCCGTGGGCGACCTCGAGGAAGGCCTCGGGGATGCGGAAGATATGGTGCCCCAGCACGCGATAGGATCGCGGGCGGTTCGGCACCTCGGTTTCCAGGCGCTCATCCGGCATCTGCGGGATGATGCGCGCTGCGGTCGTCAGGAACTTGTCGAGACGTGCGACCAGCTGGTCCGGTGACAGCACCGGACCCGTCGCCTCATTCAGCCCCAGGAACTTGACGACGTAACCGATGTTCTGCGCGAACACCCAGGCGTCGCCACGCGACAGGACCGGCACCGAGCGCGCGCCGAGGCGCCGCAGCTCCTGCAGTCCTTCCTGGTCTTCCAGCACGTTGACCGAATCGAACACGATCCCACGGACCGAGAGAAACTCCTTGAGTTTCAAACAACTCGTTCAACCAGGCTGCCAGAAGGCCTTCAGATCGATGTTGCTGTCCATCTTGGCTCCAGCTTTCTTCGCTTCCGCTTCTATGCCCCACCGTAGGCTGCCGCCGCGCCCGGGGTCAACGCCGCATCCCACGCGTGCGGGGCAGACGCCTCCCCCTCGCCGTGCCATAGTGCTGTGTCCGGCGGCGACAGACCGCCGGAGAGGACTTGTCCGGAGAACTCCATGCGCCGCCGTCATTTCCTGGCCGGGGCCGCCGCCCTGGCGTCGGGTCCCGCGCTCGCCCAGCCCGCCATCGGCGGCCGCGGCAAGACCATCGTCTTCGTGCCCACGACCAACCCGCCCAGCTTCGACCCGGTGTTCAACCCGGCGCAGGCCACCCGCACCCTGGGCATGATGATCTACGAAACGCTCTACACCCGCGACATGTCGCTGAACCCGCACCCGCACATGATCGACGGGCATGTCATCGAGGACGACGGCAAGCGCTGGACGATGACGCTGCGGGGCGACCAGTGGTTCCACGACGGCACGCCGGTGCTGGCGCGGGACTGCGTCGCCTCGGTGAAACGCTGGATGGTGCGCGACGCCATCGGCAGCACCATCGGCGCGCGCCTGGACGCGCTGGAAGCGAAGGACGACCGCACCATCGTCTGGCGGTTCAACAAGCCGTTTCCCTTTCTGCCGAACGCGCTGGCGAAAACCCAGCCCACCTGCGCCATCATGCCGGAACGCATCGCGGCCGATCCCTACAAGCAGGCTGCCGAGGCGATCGGCAGCGGGCCGTTCCGCTGGCTGCCCAACGAGTTCGTCTCGGGCAGCCGCGCCGCCTTCGCGAAATTCGACAAGTATGTCCCCCGCCCCGAGAAGGTGGAGTATGGCTGGGGCGGCTACCACGTGAAAGTCGATCGCGTGGAGTGGCGCATCATGCCTGATCCCGCCACCGCGGCCGCCGCCCTGGTGACCGGCGAGGTGGACTGGGTGGAAATGCCGCTGCCCGACCTGCTGCCGATGCTGCGCAAGGCGCAGGGCGTCACCGTAGGCCGCCTGGA
Source organism: Acetobacteraceae bacterium (assembly GCA_050181195.1). Taxonomy (GTDB): domain Bacteria; phylum Pseudomonadota; class Alphaproteobacteria; order Acetobacterales; family Acetobacteraceae; genus Rhodopila. Next base: position 51,993 of record JBFXDK010000013.1, read on the forward strand.
TACGCATGGCGTATTCCCGGTGCTGCGGCCGAACTTCATCCAGGGCCCCACCGCGAATGTCGCCGTCCGACGCGCGATGATGCTGGCCATCGACCAGGCCGACCAGATGACGGCGGTGATGGGAGACGATCGCGACGGCTGGCGCGCCCCGGTGGGCTTCTTCGTCCCCGGCACGGAAAGCGCCAGCGAAGCCGGCATGGAGCAACTTCGCAACCGCCCCAGCATCGATGCGATCAAGCGGATGCTGAAGGACGGCGGCTACAACGGCGAACGCATCGCCTTCATGCATCCCACCGATCCGCCGGCTTATGACGCGCTGTGCCAAGTCGCCGAAGGCGCATTCCAGCGCGTCGGCCTGAACATCGAAATCCAGACCACCGACTGGGGCACCGTGACGCAGCGCCGCACGAACAAGGAGTCGCTGGACAAGGGCGGCTGGTCGCTGTTCCCCTCGGGATTCCCCCCGGTGGACTACGCAAACCCGGTCCTGGCCGGCGGCCTGCGCACCAACGGCAAGGACGCCTGGATCGGCTGGCCCGACAACGAGACGATCGAAACCCTGCGCACCGCCTGGATCGACAGTGCCGATCCCGCGGAGCGCAAGCGGATTTCGGAACAGATCCAGTTGGAGTGCTTCGCCTACGTGCCCTATATCCCGTTGGGGCAGTACCTGCCGGCGGGGGCCTGGCGCAACAACATCACCGGCCAGTTGCGCGGCCCCGCGCCCACGTTCTGGAACGTCGAGAAGGCGTAGCACCGAAAGACGTGCGCGCGGGGTTGATGGGGCGGCCCCGCGCGCACCCGGGAAATCAACTGCGCTGCGCGTCCCACCAGGCGCAGACGCCTTTTACTGTTTGATACGTTCCTTCCATCACCTGGACCGGCATGCGCTGGCCGTCCGCTGCGGCCTTCAGGCGCATCGCCCGCGCCTTCTCCTGTTGTTCCTTCGGCAACCAATGCCGATCATGCCCCCAAAGGCTCGGCCCCACCGTACACTCCGTTGCGGTCCAGTTGCCGGGCGTCACATCCTTGCCGCCCCAGCCACATTCCAGCATGAAGCCCGAGGGTGATTTCAGATAGTACGACGTGACGGCGTCATTCGGATGCCGGCCCAGCGTGGTGGCGATCCGCTCCGGGTCGCCCAGCGCGATGTCGTAACCCTGACCGACATCGTCCAGCGAACACAGCTCGATCATCAGGTGATGCAGGTCCTGCCGGCCGGTCTCGATCAGCGCCAGGCTGTGGTGGCGGGGATTGACGTGCATGAAATACGCCCGGAACGGTGTAGTAATGTAGTCCGACACGCCGAAGCCCAGCAGGTCGCGGTAGAATCCCAGCAGATCGTCGATGTTTTTTACATGAAACACCGCATGCCCCATGCCCAGCGCGCCGGTGCGGAAGCCGGAGATGTTGCGGCCAGGACGGAACGGCTCATCCGAAACCGCCGCGCCGTGGAACGCTTCCAGCCGGTTGCCGGCCGGGTCGGCGAAGCTGATCAGGTCACGCACGCAACGCTGGTCCGCCAGCGCTTGCGGTTCCCGCACCACGCGCACGCCGGCCTTCTCCAGCCGCGCCGCCAGCGACTCGAGCGCGGCCGCGTCCGCCACTTCCCAGCCGAAATACCGCTCCCCCTCCGCCAGGGACCGATCGATCACCAGGCGCTGCTTCCGGTCGTCCATGCGGAAGGCGCGGCTGGCATTGCCGCGCTCCACCATCTCCATGCCCAGCCAGTTGGTGGCGAAATCACTCCAGTCGGACAGGTTCGACGCCCCGATCCCGACATAGCCCAGAGCCTGCACTTCCATCGGATGGCCTTTCACGAACAGGGATGATTACAGACGATAGAACCGCTTCGCGGTGTCGTGGAACAGTGCGCGCTTCTCGTCGGCGCTGCACCCCGCGGCGATACGCTTGAACGCGTTCCAGATGGACACGTAGCTGCACATGCCCTTATCGACCGGGAAGTTGCTTTCGAACATGCAGCGGTCGGGACCGAACGCCTCGATGCAGGCTTCCATGTGCGGGTGCCAGGCGCTCGCCAGCTCGCCCGATGATGGCGGCAACGGTTCCAGATGGAAGTTCACCCCACGCACCGTCATCGCCTGCCCGCCCAGCTTGATCACCACGTTCGGACAGGACGCGAGCTCGCGCAGATTGGCCCGCCAGCGCGCGAATGTGTCGGCCAGATCGACCGCGTGATGTCCCACCAGCACGGGACCCGCGCAATGATTTGCCAGGATAGGCAGATCGGGGAACATCCGCGCCAGCGCCGTCAGTTCCGGCACCTGTGGGTAATACAGCGAGCTCTCATAGGAGAGCCCGTATTTGCGCAACCGCCCCACGCCGGCATGGAAGGCGGGATCGCGCAACAGCCCTTCCGGCGCCGGCGCCGAGGTCTGCACCAGGATCGCCTTGTCCCAACCCGCGCTCTGGCGGATGCCCTTGAACCGGCCGCCGCCCGCTGCGATGTGCGCCTCCAGCACCGCGTCGATACGCTCGCCGATACGGAAATCGCAGTAGCCGACGATGCCGTCGCAGACGCCGCTACGGCCCCTGGTCTTCGCCTGTTCGGCGATGCCGGCCACGAATTCGGTTTCGCCCACCGGGCGCAATTCCGCCGGCCCGTCCTTGCGGAATGCCGTGCCGCACTGGATATAGACAGTCTGCGTGACATTGTGGCCGGCATCCAGGTCGGCCAGCAGCTCGTCCAGGAAGTACACGCCCGACTTCCGGTCCCAAAGGTGATGGTGGGCGTCGATGATCGGCTGGTCGGGTTCCAGCACCTCTTCCCGCAGCTTCGCCAGCCAGTCCTCGTTCACATGTGGATGCGGATAGGGTTTGGGTTCGCTGATTGTGGCGCTCATGGCGCGTCTCTCCCCATCGGTTTGGGGGCAGTCTACAGTCGGGGACGATCCGCGGCCAGCAGCAGGAACGGCGGGCGGCGGCGCTCCTCCACCGCCTCGGGCCACGCTGCCAGGAACGCGCCTTCGGCCTCCGGCTCCGCCAGTCGCGTCAGCCTCAGCCCGGCATCGATCAGGCCGTTTACATAGGTCTCAACCGTGCGGTGGTAGCGTACGACGCCATCGACGAACCAATGCGTCTGACGCGCGCCCTCATCAAGATAGTAGTCCACCGGCCAGTGTAGCCGCTCTCCCTTCGGACCGATGTGCCAGTCGGCTGCGGCCCGCGCCGAGAAGATCGGATGCTCCACCGAGAATACGAACCGCCCGCCGGGCACCAGGCAATCCGTCACACGCCGCACCACCAGCGCGTAATCCGCGATGTAGTGCAACGCGAGCGACGACGTGACCAGATCGAACGAATCAGAATCCGGAACGAAATCCTCCAGAGCCGAGCGGCGATAGGTGATGGCGGAATCGTTGCCCAAGGTGCGGGCGCGTTGCAGCATCTGCTCGGATAGATCGACACCCAGGACATGGCCTGCCCCTTGGGATCGTGCCCAGCGCGCGAAATGGCCGATCCCGCATCCCAGGTCGAGCACACGCAGATCCTGCAGTGATGGCGGCAGCATGCGCCGGAACGCCGGCCATTCGAAAACGGCATCCAACCCGTGGCGGAAGCGCGGCAATGTCGCGTAGCCGGCGAAGAACGCCGGGTCGTCGTAGATGTTCTGTCGGGCCATCCGCCTGGGTTACACGACCCACGGCGTCGGCACAAAGAACCGACCGCCGACCGTCTTCATCGCGCTGTTCTCGCTTTCCATTGCCGCGGCACGCAGGCCTTGCAGCAGACGCCCGGCCACTGTCTGCCGCCAGAACCAGGTATCCACCTGGCGGCTGGACGGCGCGGGTCCATCGGCCTGCGCCGCCTCGCCGTAAAATGCCTTGATGTCGTCGCACAGGAACCGCAGCGACAGCGCGGGCGTGGCATACCCCGGGGTGACAGGCAGTTCCCTCGCCAGGAAGCGCGGTGCGAAGCCGGCCCATTCGTCGGGCGGCAGGAAACTCAGGCCGGTCGTCGTGCGTCCGAACCGTGCCTGCGCAAGCTGCCACAGCGGCATCAGCGCGCGCAGTTCGGCACCGAAATCCGCCTGCCAGTCGCCGGACGCCGCACCGGGCAGCGCCGGCGGGCGCCAGTCGGGGTTGTCCGTCCAGCCCGGCGGGTCCTCGTGGAAGTCCTCCAGGATCACCGGCCCATTCGTGCGCTCCAGCAGCGAAAGCGCCGCCATCAACACGCGCCGCTGGAATGCAGCATCGCCGGGTTCGCCCAACGGGCGGCCAAGCTGCGAGGACGTCCACAGGCCCCGCGGTGGGCGGGTTTTCTCCATCTGGACACGGACGGCGCCGATCGCGACGGTGCTGATCCCCCGGTCTTCCAGCATATGCCCCAGCGCGCTCACGGCGCGCGTGCACAGCGGTCAGACGGGTGCCAGGATCGCCGAATCTATTCGCTCCCGCCGCATCTGTTCGGCGATGCGGTCGGCGGATTCGGCCATGCCGACGGGATCGGTGGAGCCCATGACCGTGTAGTGCGTATCGGCGACGCCGGCGATCACGCCTTCCGCCGCCAGATCCCGCAGGCGGTCGATTGGATACACGACGTTGACGTCCCGCTGGAACCCGGCCCGATCGAAGTTGATCGAGACATGGCTGATCAGCAAGTCGCTGGCCGGCACCGATGACGGCACGAACCGGACCTCGGCGCTGCCGACCGCGAAGGGCTGATCGCCCCGGGAGATCAGGGCGGCGCTGGACACGATCGCCACGCGCCGCTGTGCCAGAGGCGGCCCGGCGACGAAAGGCGCGGTGTCGAAGCTGGGACACGGGACCGAAACCACGGACTCGCGTGTCGGCTGGGGAATATCCTCGATGCGGGCCATATTCGTCCTGTGGTTAGGTGCCCAGGAACCAGTCCATGATCTCCCCGTTCTCATCACGGGGATAAGCGTGCGAGAGATCCTTTATCTCCCGGAACGTGAGGTCGGCTCCCGCCATCGTCAAGGCCTGCGCCGCGCCACGACCGACCGAAATCGGAAACATCCAGTCCAACGTTCCATGGGTCAGCATCACCGGCAGGCCTCGCACACGGTGTGGCTCCGATGCCGCCAGCAGCAGCGGATGGAAACTGGCGGCGACCGGCGCGAGATGCGAGAAGGGCGAGTCCTCATGCAGGCCGGACAACAGGGTGAACGTGCCGCCGTCGCTCATGCCGGTCAGCAGCATGCGCTTCGTATCGACAGCCCAGCGCTGCTTCACCTGATCCAGGATGCGGGTGATGTTGCCGATGTCCAGGTCCGGATCCATCAGCGACCAGGTCCGGTCCACGGCGGTCGGCGCGATCAGGATGGCACCGCGCGTGCGCGCTTCCCGCAGCCAGGTCCACAGGAACAGCCGTCCGTGACCCGACCCGCCATGCAGCGCGACGATCAGGGGCGCCGACGCCGCGGCATCATTGTATTCCGGCACATAAACGGAAAATCCGCCGCGCGTGCCGGTGTCATTGGCGGCGTGCATGACACCGGTATCGGCCGCCGGATGCTTCAGACGAGCCAGAAGTTCGGCGTCGTCACGGCGGGACGGTTCCAGGAAATACTGGCTGACGGTCGGCAGGATTGCGGCTAGCGGATACAGATCCTCTTGCGCCCGCTGGGCGTGGCGCAGGGCGCGCAGCGCGCCCAGCAACGGGTTCTCGGACTGCAGCGCGACCCGCAGCCCCTCGGCCGATCGAACCGCGTGGCCGGCGGCATGTTCGGCCTGGTCGCGGAAACGAGCCAGGTTGTCCGGCAAGGCAATCGCGCGGAACCGGTCCAGCGCCTGTGACAAAGTCGCGTCGCGATCCCCCAGCATGTCCACCAGGGTGGCAAGGTGCGGCGGATGCATCAGGCGCGCGATCGCGCCCAGCGTATCCAGCGTGGCCATCAGGCTGCCCAGCAGCAGCGTGATCGCATCCAGGATGTCGTCGCCGTCCCTTGCCATTGGCTTGCCCGCCACCTGTTCAGGGGGAAGAGTAGTCCCAACGGAGGAAGCGGAGAATGCCCGTGGCTGAGCATGCGGAAATGGGGCTGACCACGCGACTGCTTGCGGTGTGGGACCATCTGGGGCTGCGGCGGGCGCATGTGGCGACGCAGGTGCCAGCGGACATCGCCGGCCTGATCGCCGTGGAACCCGACCGGATCGGCGGCCTCGTGCTGTGCGTACCCGCGCGGATGGATCCGGCGGGGTTTGCCGGCGTCAGCGGACGGATGCTGATGATCGCGGGCGACCGCGGGCTGACCGCGGACCTTGCCGCCCGCGCCGTCGCACGCCTGCCCGGCGCGGGGCACCTGACGCTGCAGGCGTATGATGCGTCGGGCTGGTCGGACGTCGTGGCGGATCGTACCGACACGATCATGCAGGCGCTGCGCACGTTCCTGCCGGCGCATGCGGCAACCGAACTGGACAGCGCGCCGCGGGCGGGCAGCCACGCCGGCATCAGCTATCGCGTCCAGGGACGCGGGCCGGCGCTGGTGCTGATGCCGTTCTTCCTGGCACCTTCGCAGTGGGAGCCGGCGATCGGGCGACTGGCGCAGGATTTTACCGTGGTGGCGCTGGGCGGCCGGCATCTGGGCGGGATCGCGGCGCTGGAGGACCGGGCGCGGTCGGACACCTACCGGGCGCTGGTCTGCAACCTGCTGCGCGTGATCGCGCCCGCGAACGGCGAGTCGATCCTGGATGTCGGCTGCGGATCGGGCGCGCTGGACCGGATGCTGGCGCGCACCGTGGCGCAGGGTTGCCGGATCATCGCGACCGACCTCAATCCGTTCCTGCTGCGCGAGGCGGCGGCACTGGCGGCGGAGGACGGGCTGGCCGACGACATCCAGTTCCAGCAGGCGAACGCGGAAAGCCTGCCGTTCCCGGACGACAGCTTCGACCACGCCTTCACGATCACGGTGCTGGAGGAGTGCGACGCCGACCGGGCAATGGCGGAACTGCGCCGCGTGGTGCGTCCTGGCGGCCGGGTGGGCGTGATCGTGCGGGCGATCGACATGCCGCAGTGGTGGCATCTGTCGCTACCGGATGCCCTGCGCCGGAAGACCGAAACGCCACCGCAATCGGTCGGCGCGAAGGGCGTGGCGGATGCCAGCCTGTACCGGCGGATGCGCGCAGCCGGTTTCACCGATCTTACGTGTTTCCCATCGCTGGTCACGTTCGACCGTCCCGGCGGGCCGATCTGGGGCTACCGGGAGGATTACGTCCTATCGCTTCTCACGCCCGAGGAAACCGCGGTCTGGCGAGACGCGACCGAGGCGGCCCACCGTAACGGGCTGCTCTTCATGGCGAACCCGCTGCACTGCGTGGTGGGCCGCAAGCGGGTCTGACCAGATCCTGCCCAATACCCATTTTCTGTTCGGTTTGCAGCGTCGCTTTCCGTCCCGGGCCGCATGCATCCGCCGCTCGGCGCGCAGCGCCGGTCAAGGCCGGCCGAAGGCCACCGGCGAAGCCGGCGCGCAAGCGGTCTTGACGGGTGCGAGCACCGGGCGAGGCTCGATCTTGCCGGGAGCTCCTCGACCCCTACCGCATCGGGATCGCGTACATCAGTCCCCCGCGGGTCCACAGATCGTTCAGCCCGCGCTCCAGCCCGATCGGGCTCCCCTTCCCCAGGTTGCGATCGAACGACTCTCCATAATTCCCGACCGCCTTCAACGCGCGATACGCCCAGTCCTCCTGCACGCCCAGCGCCTTGCCCAATCCCGGTTCCACGCCCAGCAAGCGGCGGACATCCGGGTCCTTGCTCTCCCGCTTCTCATCGACATTGGCCTGGGTAACGCCGAGTTCCTCGGCCTGAATCATCGCCATCAGCACGTAGCGGGCGATCGTCGCCCACTGCTCGTCGCCGCGACGGACCAGCGGCCCCAGCGGCTCCTTCGACACACGTTCCGGCAGGATGACATGCGCCGCCGGGTCGCGCATGGCGGAGACCCGCAGCGCGGCCAACTGACTCGCGTCAGTGGTCATGGAATCGCAGCGGCCGGCTTGGTAGGCTTCCGCCATCGTGTCCATCGCATCCAGCACCACCGGCTGGATGCGCAGATTGTTGCGGCGGGCGAAGTCGTTCAGGTTCAGTTCGGTTGTTGATCCCGGCAATACGCAGACCGTTGCCCCGTTCAGGTCGGTGGCATGTGCGACGTTCGTGGCCTTGGGCACCATGAAGCCCTGCCCGTCATAGAAGTTCACCCCGATCCCCAGCAGCCCGACCGACGTTTCCCGGGTCAGCGTGATCGTCACGTTACGCGCCAGGATGTCGATCTCGCCGCCCTGAAGCGCGACGAAGCGGGTGGCATAGGTGGTGGAGACGAATTTCACCTTGGCAGGGTCGCCCAGCGTCGCCGCGGCCAGCGCATGACAGTAATCGACATCCAGTCCACGATAGACTCCCTGCTTGTCCGGCGCCGAGAAGCCGGCAACGCCGGTGTTTACCCCGCAGATCAGCACGCCGCGCGAACGGACCGTGTCGAGCGTGCCGGCAATTGCCGGCAGCGCGGAAAGAAGCAGGAACGCAAAGGCGAAACGAAGCATGGCGGCCCCCGGGAGTGATTCGCGCATCGTATCCTGCTCCGCGCCCGTGTCCCGCTATTTCTTGCGGTTGCGAAGGCGCGCGACGGTCTCACCGATCATCCGCGTCGGCTCGTCGGTTTCGTAGGCGCGGGCGATGGCGCGGATACCGGCCTGGATCGCGTCGCTGACCGGCATCGCTTCCCATTCCCGAATCAGCTCCTTCTGCAGCCGGATCGCACGCGGGCCGGATTCCACGATGGAAACCACCCAGGTTTCCACTGCGGCGTCGAGGCCCGCCATCGGCACAACCTTTTCCACCAGGCCCCATTCGAAGGCGGTCGGCGCATCGATGTTGTCGCCGGTGTAGAGCAGCACCTTTGTCCGCCCCCAGCCAATCAGTTGCGGCAGCAGCGCGGCCTCCACCACCGACGGCAGGCCAACCTTTACCTCGGGCATGCCGAACATCGCGGTCTCGGCGGCGACGCGCATGTCGCAGGCGGCCATGACTTCCAGCCCCGCACCGAGGCACCAGCCATTCACCCGCGCGATCACCGGCACCGGCAGATCGCGCAGCGCCTTACTCATGTGGTGCACCAGGGTCAGGAACTGCCGCGCCTTGGGCGGATCAAGTTCCGCCAGTTCGAACAGGTTGGCGCCGCCCATGAAGGCGCGCTCGCCTTCACCCGTTACGACCAGCACGCGCAGGGCGGGGTCGTTGCCGAGCTCCGTCACGGTGTCAATGAAGGCGCGCATCTGCTCGACGCCCAGGCGATTGAGCTTGGCCGCGTTGTTGATCGAGACGGTAGCGACATGGCCGTGCTGCCCGCGGCGGTCGATGCGGACCAGCACGGGCGACGAGTCCTGGGGTTCGGTCATGGGCGGGGCATCTCCGTTCGTTGTCCGTCCCGCCGTCGCCTGCCACAGTTCCCCCGGAGAAGCCAGATACGGAGGAAACCATGGGCCAGCCATTGCGCCTGGGCGTCGTTTACGATTTCCGCAATCCGCCGGAATCGGGGATGCGCACGCCGGACCTGTATGCCGCGATCATGGAGCAGGTGGTGTGGCTGGATGGTCTCGGCCTGGACCTGGTGTGGTTCACCGAGCACCATTTCGTCGAGGATGGTTATCTGCCGTCCTGGATCCCCGTCGCCTCGGCCATGGCCGCGCGCACGAAGCACATGCGGTTTTCCTGCGATGTGTGCCTGCTACCGTTCAACCATCCGATCCGCCTGGCCGAGGACCTTGCGGTGCTGGACAACCTGTCGGGCGGACGCGTGGAGATCGGCGTCGGCATGGGCTACGCGGCACATGAGTTCCGTGGCTTCGGCTTCCCGGTGTCCCGCCGCCTTTCGCTGACGGATGAGGGGCTTGAGGTGCTGACGCGCGCCTTCACCGGGGAGCGGTTCAGCTTCACTGGCAAGCGCTACCAGTTCCAGGACGTGAAGATCACACCCGGCTATGTGCAGGAAGACGGGCCGCCGCTGTGGGTGGCGGCGCTGGCCGAAGCCGGGGCGATGCGGGCGGCGCGCTTCAACACCAACCTGCTGCCGCAGGGACCGCGCGGGCAGTCGCTGGACCCGTGGCGGAAGGCACTGGCCGACAGCGGGCGCGATCCAGGGCGGTATCGCGTGGGGATCATCAAGTCCTGCCTGGTGACGGACGACCGCGCCCGCGACTGGCCGGTGGTGCGTGAGGCCGAGCGGCGGCGGATGGCGGTATATAGCCAGTTCCGGGCGGATTCCGGCGGGCATGGCGGGGTGGCGGGCATCACCGAGGAGGCGCGCATCCCGCAGACCTGGATCGTGGGAACGGCCGATGAGTGCGTGTCTCAGCTCGCTTCCTTTATACGCGAGTATGGACTGACCGACATCGTGACCTGGGCGGTGCCGCCGGGGATGCGTCCCGAGCAGATGAATGGAAGTCTGGAAAAGTTCGCCCGGGACGTGGCGCCGCGGTTACGGGCGATATTTCCGGGGTAGGTTGCCGGATGCGCGGGGCTTCGTCAGACGTTGTCTAAGCAACGCACGTGACCATACTGATATACGGGCGGACCGGAGGGATACGATGAGATCCAGCCAGTACGAGCGCGATTTCTATGCCTGGGCGAACGAGCAAGCCACACTGCTACGGGCAGGACGAACCGCCGAAGCTGACGTTCAGAATATCGCTGAAGAGATCGAGAGCATGGGCCGGAGCGAAAAGCGCGAGTTGGTCAACCGGCTGGCCGTGTTGCTGCTCCACCTGCCGAGGTGGGAATACCAGCCTGCGTTGCGAGGTATAGTTGGCGGCTGACGATCAAGGAACAGCGATATCGACTGGAGACTCACCTGGACGGCAATCCAAGCCTGAGGACTCGGCTTGATGACGTACTGCGCCAAGCCTACCGCCTTGCTTGCCTGGAAGCCGAACGGGAAATCGGCCTGCAGCGGGGATAGTTTCCGGCGGACTGTCCGTTCAGCATACAAGATGCGATTTCGGACACATTCTGGCCGGAATAAGGAAAGGCAGAGTCATCCCCGGCCTTACGGCCGGGGATCCCTTGAATCAGCGCCCGGTCCAGTCCTTCGCGGTATCCTTCGCGCTGCCGGCAGCGTTCTGCACCTTGCCTTCGGTCTTCTCGACCTTGCCCTCGGCCTCGGTTTTCTTGTCGCCGGTCACCTTGCCGGCGGCTTCCTTCACCGCGCCCTTGGCTTGATGTGCCATGCCCTTCATACGATCGGTGTCCATTGTCACCTCCTGTGTTCGATGCGCGCCGCTGCGCGCTACAGAACATGAACGGCCAAGCGACCCGATGGTTCCCTTCATCGTTGCGCCGTGCGTTGCCACGCGACGAACCGCCGCGCGTTCTCGACGGCTTCCTTCTCGACCGCGGCGCGATCGGTAATATAGTGGCGGGCGAAACCGTCCATGCCCCAGCGCTGGTATTGCATGACATGCGTCAGTTCATGCGCCCACAGCTTCAGGTCGGTCTGCGCCGCATGATCGTCGCGGAAGATCACCACATCACCCAGGGTCATGGCGACGGCGTCCCCATAGGTGAACGCGACCGTCGGCAAGGACAGGCTGCCGTTGCCGCGTCCGCTGGCAAACCGCACGCGCTGCAAGAATGCTGCCGGGAAGTAACCCAACAACCCGCGATACACGGCGGGCGGGATCGGCCGCACGCCTTCCGCGATCGTGCGTTCCCGCGTGGTTTCGATCAGACGCGCCAACGCATTGACCGCATAATCGATCAACGCCGGCGCAATCGGGGTTTGGGCGTGCGCCCGCATCGGCGTCGCCGATGCCAGGCCCGCCAGCAATAGCAGCCTGCGCATGCACCGCCTCCTTTCTTCGAACATGCGCACCAGACCACCCCATCGCGTCAGAACAAGGCCCACAATGTGGCGCAGGTGCGGTGTATGGGCTAGATTTCGCCACAACCGGGGGAAACGCATGACACCGCGACCGACCAAACCGGCCGGGGTTGGGGCAAGGCCGATAATGACCGTCATCGCCTGGACGTTGATGACTGCGCGCGGCAGTCCCGCCAGCCGCCATGCGCGGGCCGCCCTTCGGCCGGGTCGCGACAATGATCCCCGTCTCCTCGTGGACGAAGGGTGAGCCATATGTTTCATATCCTGCATTACGACCGGGTCGGGTCCACCAACGACGAGGCGCGCCGCCTGGCGGCCGAGGGGGCGGCACACGGCACGGTCGTGCACGCCGATGAGCAGACATCCGGCCGCGGACGGCTCGCTCGCGCCTGGTTCAGTCCGGCCGGGAACCTGTATCTCTCGATCCTGCTGCGGCTCGACCAGCCGCCGGCGCGGATAGCGGAACTCAGCTTTGCCGCCGCCGTATCGGTGGCGGATATGGTCGCCGAGCTCCTGCCGAAGACGGCCGAGGTGGTGGTGAAGTGGCCTAACGACGTGCTGGTGGATGGCGGCAAGATCGCCGGCATCCTGCTGGAAGGGTCTGACGGGATGGTGATCGTCGGCATCGGCGTCAACGTGCTGCATGCCCCGTCCAATGCCGGCTACCGGACCACGACCCTGGTGCGCAGCGGCGGCATCGCGACCGTCGACGGGGCGCGCGACCTGCTGCTGGCCGCCTTCGGCCGCCATCTCACCACCTGGCTTGCCGATGGTTTCATGCCCATCCGTTCGGCCTGGCTCGCGCGGTCCTACCGGATTGGCGCCGCGCTGCGCGTGGGCGTGCAGGGACGCACAGTGGAAGGCAGCTTCGCCGGTCTCGATATCGATGGCGCGCTGCTGTTGGAAACGCCCGAGGGGCCGAAGCGCATCGTCGCCGGTGACGTGGCCGTGGCCGGGTGAGCGAACCGTCGCAGCCCGAAGCGGTGCGGCGGCTGATGTGGTTCTTCGCGATTGTCTATACGGTGGAAGGAATCGGCCAGGCCAAGGTCGGCGTGGTGTGGCAGCCGCTGACACATTTCCTGAAGGAGGCGCATGGCTGGTCGGCGGTGAAGATCAGCGCATCTCTGGCCGTGCTGGACCTGCCATGGGTAGTGAAGCCGCTCTGGGGCTTGGTCTCGGACTTTCTGCCGCTGTTCGGCTACCGGCGGCGGAGTTACCTGCTGGTGGCCAATGTCGCCGCAACCGGGGCCTTCGCATGGGTGGCGCTGGTGTCGACTCCGGGCACGATCGTCATGGCGCTGGTGATGACCTCGGTCGCGATGGCGGTGTCGAGCACGTTGTGCGGCGCGCTGCTGGTCGAGAACGGGCAACGCCTGAATGCCAGCGCGGCCTTCGTAAACCAGCAATGGTTGTGGTTCAACGTCGCCCTGATGGCGGCGTCGCTGACGGGCGGCGTGCTGACTGAGGCCCTTCCCGCCGCCGACGCGCTGCGCGCCGCCGCCTGGATCGCCGCAGTCGCGCCGCTGGGGGTGCTGGCGTGCCTGTCGTTGCTGGCGGAACGACAAGCAGGGATCAACCGCGCCGAGATGCGGCGCCGGCTGAACGGGTTCCGCGCGACGTTCCGGTCCGGTCCCTTGTGGCTGGTGGCTGGCTTCCTGTTCTGCTACTATTTCAGCCCCGGCTTCGGGACGCCGCTGTATTTCCACATGACGGACCGGCTGCTTTTCTCGCAGGGCTTCATCGGCCTGCTGTCGTCCATCAGTGCCGCGGGCTGGATTGCCGGCGGATTGCTGTTTCAGTGGCGGCTGCGCGGCCTGGATACGCCGTCGCTTCTGCGGTTCAGCCTGCTGTTCGGGGCGGCGAGTGAACTGGCCTATGTTGCCATGATGGACCCGGCCACCGCGGTCGCGATTTATTTCGTCAATGGCGTCGCGGCGATGATCGCCAATATCGCGACCCTGACCCTGGCCGCCGAACACTGCCCGCCTCTGGCCGAGGGTTTTGCCTTCGCCGGCCTGATGTCCGTCATCAATCTCGCCACACCCGCCGCCGATACGCTCGGCGCGGTGCTGTATGAGCACGTGTTCGATCACAGCCTGCCGCCGCTGATCCTGCTGTCGGCGGCGACGACGCTGCTCATCCTGCCGCTGATGCGCGCACTGCGGGTCGGCGATCTGCGTCCGGCCGCGCCGCCATCCGGCGCATAGCCCGGTTGCGAGCGGCATCCACCTGCGGCCCCGTGATGACCAGCGGCGCGCAGGCCAGCGCATCGCGGACCAGCGCGGCGTTGGCGCCGTCGCCGAAAGCGGGAAACAGATGCATCGCGTCCGGGCCGTTAACGAAACTATCGCGGTCCCCGGTGTCGAGATAGGATTCGGCCGGCAATCCTTCGGTCAGCAGGATGTCATGGCCGGTGAGCTCGACGTGATAGTAGGTCACCGTATCGACATCCATCGGCGCAACCGTATCGCCGTTCACCAGGCACCGCACCGGGATCAGCACGCCTTCGAAATACAATGCATGGTCAGGTGACAACAGCAGATCGCGGGCAGGCAGACCGGGGCCAAACGTGCCGGCTTCAATCTGGACGGGCTGCACGGCGCGGGGGTTGGGATGCCGGCGGCAGTCGACGTGGCGATGCCCGATCCAGACGATCTCCCGCAACGCGCCGCAGGGGAAGACGCGCACCTTGTCGCCGGGACGAAGGGTCTCGACCACGGCGTCTCTGGTTTCCGTGGCGATGCGCGTGCCGGCGGCGAAGCACGGGACGGCCAGGTTCGTGGTGATGGTCGTGGCAGTGGAACCGGTGTTGACGATGAAGTCATCCAGAGTCAGGTCGCCCAGGATGGTCAACGCGAAGGTCTGCCCGCCGGATAGCTGCATGGTCAATTGGTGGTCGGTGTAGGACAGCGCCGTCGCCGCTACGTCCATGACGATCGAAGAGGTTTTTGTCAGTCCCGAGATCGTGCCGCCATAAAGCTGCGGAAAACCCAGCTCCAGCTTGCCTGCGCCAGCGAACGTGACGTCCTGACCGGCATCCGCACCGTTGCGGAGATCGACTGTCCCGCCCTGGGTGATCAGGATCTGGCCGCCACCTTGCACGAACGGAGCAATATCGACCACGCCGCCGCTCGAGATGATCGTTCCGTCGTTCGTGAAGTCCGTATCCGCGGAGACGGTGACAAAGCCGCCGTCCCCGGTGCCGAGACGGTCGAACGCGTTGATGATACCGGCACTGGTATTGGTGAATCGACTGGATTCGACGTTGACCACGGCACCTGCCCGGTGCGCACTGCTCACCGCGATCATGCCGCCATTGACGAAGTCTGAAATCGTGATCGTCCCACGTACGCTGCTGCCGCCGTGGATTCCGCCAAACGGGTCAGGGGTCGAAATGATCGTTCCCAGGTTGATGATCTTACTATTCGAGTCAGCTCCGGAGAATTCGTTTTCATTGGTGAATTGCAGGAGCGCGTCGCTCTGTCGAATGCTGAAATTCGGTCCAAGCGTCAGAGTACCGTCGGCTCGAATATTTGTGTCCGCGAAGCCAGGCGAACTAAGCGTTATAGTCCCGTTATCCAAGGTCTGATTGCCGCTGAATATTAACGAGCCCTCCGAGTACATCGAGCCCGGACCGACCCCATTTTCTCCGACCAGGGTCAGTCCGTTCTTGATGAACGTCGTGAAAGCCCAGTTTTCCCACCAGCCGAGCCAGGTGACGCCGTCGAGCGTGGTCGGCACTTCAAGATAGCCGGTGTCGCCTGTCAGCGTGCCGCCAATGACAGTTCCGAGGCTCGTGATCGGGCTGCCTATCAGGCTGCCTGTCGAAAGGGTATGGCCGGCATTGTCGAGCGTACCGCGCAACGACAATGTGCCGCCCTTTCCTCCGATCCGCATCACGCTGTCGGTGTTGTAGGTGCCGGTGGTCACCAATGAGCCGTTGGAACCGATCAGGATCGTGCCCTGGTTCATCAGATTGTGCAACGTCGCGGCAACGCCGCTGCCCACCGAGACGGTGCCGGCGGTGATTACCGCATGGTCAGTGACGGAAAATGGCCCCGTCAACGACAGAAACAGGGTCGGATCGTTGATGTCCAGGATGCCTACGCTGACATTGCTGGCAATCGACGAAAAATTGCCGCTGCCGTCGAACACGACCTCGTCGCCCGGACCGGGCGCCTGTTCCGGTGACCAGTTGGCCGCCGTGCTCCAGAAACCGGCCTTGGAGGCAACCCAGGTGAGCTTGGTCATCGCTTGCTCCTCGTTTCGTCGGGGTAGTGTGGCAGCAACCTGTAACAGCGACGATCGATGACGCACTTATCGCGCTGTTCTATTTATCATCTTGCCATCCTACATAACGTTCCCATTCGATACAATGCCGGATTTTGAACTATATGCCGCCCTTCCCCGCATCGCAGCCCCGCGCTACGCTCCCGCACGCCAGGAACACGTCCAGGGAAGCGCCGTCGTATGATCAACAAACTTGTCGCCTCCCTCGCCGACGCGATGGACGGCATTCAGGACCACTCCACCGTCATGCTCGCGGGCTTCGGCGCCGGCACGCCCGAAATCCTGGTCAAGGGCCTGATCGAGCATGGCGCGCGCGACCTCACCTTGGTCGCCAATGCCGGCGGACGCTCGGACGGCGCCATCGCCGACCTGCTGTCCACCGGACATGTGCGGAAGATCATCTGCAGCTTCATCCGCCCCGACAGCGTCGCAGGCCGGATGTTCCAGGCCGGCAAACTGGAAGCGGAAATCGTGCCGCAGGGCACGCTGGCGGAGCGCATCCGCGCCGGCGGTGCCGGCATCCAGGGCTTCTACACACCCACCGCCGCCGATACGCTGCTGGCGGAAGGACGCGAAACCCGCGTCATCAACGGCCGCAACTGCCTGCTGGAATACCCGATCCTGGCGGATGTCGCGCTGGTCGACGCCTGGCAGGCCGACCGCTGGGGCAACCTGACGCATCGCGACAGCGCGCGGAACCTCAATCCGATCATGGCCATGGCCGCGAAAATGACGATCGTCCAGACGCGGCAGATCGTGGAGCTCGGCGCGATCCCGCCGGAATGCGTGCACACCGCTGGCGTCTTCGTGCAGCGCGTGCTGCACGTGCCAGGCTGAAGGAGAGCGCCATGGCAGACCCATCGTTCAAGCCGCTCGACCGCAACGGCATCGCTGCCCGCATCGCGCGCGACATCCCGGAAGGCTGGTTCGTCAATCTGGGTATCGGCATCCCTACCGCGGTGTCGGACTTCGTGCCGGAGGAACGGGAAGTGATCTTCCATTCCGAAAACGGCGTGATCGGGATCGGCCCCGCCCCGGCGCCCGACGCCGTCAATCCGTTCCTGGTCAATGCCGGCCTGCAGCCGATCACGCTGCGCACCGGCGGGGCCTATGTTCACCACGCCGACAGTTTCGCCATCGCCCGCGGCGGCCATCTCGACCTCTGCGTCCTCGGCGCGTTCGAGGTGTCGGAAGCTGGCGACATCGCCAACTGGGCGCGATCGCCCGATGAACCGGTGAAGCAGGTCGGCGGCGCAATGGACCTCGCCGTCGGCGCAAAACGCCTGTGGGTGGCGATGGAGCACACCACCAAGGGCAACGGCCAGCCCCGCATTCGCCGCGTCTGTTCCTATCCGCTCACCGCCAAGGGCGTGGTGAAGCGTGTCTATACGGACCTCGCGGTGCTGGAGGTCACGCCGAACGGCTTCCGGGTGCTGGACATGGTGCCGGGCATCACGCGCCAGGCGTTGCAGGACCGCACGGAAGCGGAACTGACCTGGCCATGATCACGAACATCGAGATCACCAGCCGCACACCGCTGGTCGGCGGCGCCCCATTCGGTGCATCCGGTGCCTATGACAGGATCGAGGGCATCGCCGCCGGCACGCTCGATCCCGCGCATCCAGGCAATCGCGGCATCGCACTGCTGGACCAGGCGCCGAGCGATGCCGTCGGACGCGTCGCCTACCGCAGCGCCTTCGTCCTGCTGGCGCCGGCCGTTCCGGTGCTGGGCAACGGCCGCCTGCTGTACGAGGTGAACAATCGCGGCCGGATCATGATGTTGGCCAACCTCTGCGCGGGTTCCACCGGCAACCACTGGAGATCCGCCGACGAACTCGGCAACGCGCTACCACTGCGCCTCGGCTTTTCCCTGCTTTGGACTGGCTGGGATGCGGGCGCGCCCAAGGA
>JBFXDK010000014.1:0-68784 GCA_050181195.1 Acetobacteraceae bacterium
CCCGGCGCCTCGGCAGGACAACCATCTGGAGGAACGCTTGGATGGGAGGACTGGCGGCATGAGCGGCGCCACACCCTATGATGAAGCCTATGCAGCCTGGCAGCGCGACCCCAAGGGGTGGTGGGCGGCGGCGGCCGAGGGGATCACCTGGACCAGGCGCTGGAATCAGCCATTCGACCCGTCCCTCGGCGCCTACGGTCAGTGGTTCCCGGGCGCGGAGCTGAACACCTGCTTCAATGCGCTCGACCGGCATGTGGCGGCGGGCCGGGGCGAACAGGCGGCGCTGATCTGGGACAGCCCCATGACCGGCCGACTGGAGATCCTGACATACGCGCAGATGCTTGCCCGCACCGCCCGGATGGCCGGCGCCCTCGCCGCACGGGGTGTGCGGCGCGGCGATCGCGTGATCATCTACATGCCCATGGTGCCGGAAGCGGCGATCGCCATGCTGGCCTGCGCGCGCCTCGGTGCGATCCATTCGGTGGTGTTCGGGGGGTTCGCCGCGGCCGAACTCGCAACCCGGATCGCGGACGCCAAGCCCAAGGTGATCGTGTCCGCGTCCTGCGGTCTGGAGCCCGGCCGCGTCGTGCAATACAAGCCGCTGCTGGACGCGGCGATCGCGATGTCCCCGCACAAGCCCGACGCCTGTCTGATCCTGCAGCGTGAGCAGGCTCCGGCGCAGTTGACCGCGGGCCGTGATCACGACCTGCTGGCGGCGGAGAACGCCGCTTCCCCGCATGAGTGTGTGCCGGTACTGGCGACCGATCCGCTGTACATCCTCTACACGTCGGGCACGACGGGTCGTCCGAAGGGCGTCGTGCGCGACAATGGCGGGCATGCCGTCGCGCTGTGGAACTCGATGAAGATGATCTACGGCGTCGAGGCCGGCGACACGTACTGGGCGGCGTCCGATGTCGGCTGGGTCGTGGGACACAGCTATATCGTCTACGCGCCGCTGCTGCGGGGCTGCACATCAATCATGTACGAAGGCAAGCCGGTCGGCACGCCCGATGCCGGCGCGTTCTGGCGTGTCTGTGCGCAGCATGGCGTGAAGGTGCTGTTCACGGCGCCCACCGCGATGCGAGCGATCAAGCAGCAGGATCCCGAGGGCCGGCTGGCCGCGAAGCACGACCTCTCGCGGCTGGAGGCGCTGTATCTCGCCGGCGAGCGGTGCGATCCGCCTACTGCGGTCTGGGCGGCCGAGATGCTGCGGAAGCCGGTGGTCGATCATTGGTGGCAGACCGAGACCGGCTGGGCCATCACCGCGGGTTTCCGGCAGTTCGGCCTGTTCGGGTTCAAGCCCGGGTCGGGCGGGCGGCCGAGTCCCGGCTACGACCTGCATACCCTGGACGACCACGGGCATCCGGTGGCGCTCGGCCAGAACGGCAACCTGTGCATCCGCCTGCCGCTTCCCCCCGGCTGCGGCCCGACGTTGTGGGAGAACCGGGAAGGTTACCAGTCCGCCTATCTGTCCGATTTTCCCGGTTGGTATCGCACCGGCGATGCCGGGATGATCGACGAGCAGGGCGATGTCTGGGTGATGGGACGCACGGACGATATCATCAACGTCGCGGGGCATCGCCTGTCCACCGGTTCGATGGAAGAGGTGCTCGCGTCCCATCAGGACGTTGCGGAGTGTGCGGTGGTCGGCGCCAGGGATGACCTGAAGGGACAGGTGCCCATCGGCCTCGTGGTCCTGAAGGCCGGGGTGAACCGCCCGCAGACGGAGATCACCACGGAACTGGTATCGCTCGTGCGCGACCGGATCGGCCCTGTCGCGTCCTTCAAGGATGCCCGCGTGGTGCCCCGCCTGCCGAAGACCCGGTCGGGGAAGATCCTGCGGGCCACGATCCGCCGGATCGCGGATGGTGAGACCGTGACGACGCCGCCCACGATCGAGGATCCGGCGGCGCTGGACGAGATCGGCGAGGCTCTGCGCACGTGACGCGCGAGATGTTCGCCGATCATTCAGCAGGACAGGACATCTCCTCATGGCCCGTCTGAGCGTCAATCTGAACAAGGTCGCGCTTCTGCGGAATTCGCGGCGTACCGGGGTGCCCGACCTGTTGCGATTCGGCCGTATCGCGCTGGATGCCGGCGCGCAGGGCCTGACCGTGCATCCCCGCCCGGATGAGCGGCATATCCGCGGCGCCGATGTGCCGGCACTGGCGGAGATGATGCGGCCGGTCCGGCCCTCGATCGAATTCAACATCGAAGGCTATCCTGACGACCGTCTGATGAGGATCCTGGAGGCGGTGCGGCCGGAACAGTGCACGCTGGTGCCCGACGCCCCGGATGCGTTCACCTCCGAGGAGGGATGGAAGCTGGATGCCGGCCAGATGGCCCTTGCACGACCGTCCATCCGCGCGATCAAGGACCTCGGCTGCCGGGTGATCCTGTTCATCGACCCCGATCCGGAGGTGCCCGAGCGCGTCAGGCGGGCCGGTGCCGACGGGATCGAGATCTACACCGGCGGCTATGCCGCGGCGTTCCGCACGGGCACGCACCAGCACCTTCTGTCCGCGATCGCCGAAACGGGGAAGCACGCGCACGCATCGGGGCTGGTGGTGAACGCGGGGCACGATCTGAATCTGCTGAACATCCCGCCCCTGATGCAGGCCCTGCCCTTCCTGGCGGAAGCGTCGATCGGGCACGAACTGACGGCCGACGCCCTGGAAATGGGGTTCGCCGCCACCGTGACGGCCTACGCGAACGCCCTGCGGTCCGAAACGGCATAGGGCACAGGCCGCTGGCGCTTCGGCTACGGCAGCCGCGAGTGGCGGTTGAAGCGACATTGCGGCGCATGATACGAACAAATCGTAAACATGGAGTGCCGCATGGACGATGCAGCAGAAAACTTCCGGCTTTCCAACATGGTGAGGGTTCCGGCTATCCTTGTGAGGGATGGCACCAATCCCTCGACCGGGATTGCCGGCATGATCGACGATCCCGTCATCATCCCGGTTCAGATCGAGCCTCGCCAGCGGCACCGCGGACGCGCCAAGCCCCAGGCGAGGGCACGCGCGGGGACCGCCAATCCGGAATAGCGCGCACGGTGTCCCGCTGCCATCGCGCTGGCGGGCGGGCACGGACCAAGCCGGCCAGACCCGCAGCGGGGGCAGGAAGCGGAATTAATTGTTTCCTGTTGCTGTAATGGCTGTGCTTCTGTCCCGACCCACCGCAGAGCGGCCTGTGCAGCGGGAGGAGAACGTCGATGATCGCCGTCACCATTGCGGTGTTCCTGGGGCTGGGCCTCATCGCCCTCTACGTCCACGATCGACGCCAGACGGCACACACCATCCTACGCAACTACCCGGTCGTCGGGTATTTCCGATATTTTGCCGAAACACTCGGCGAATACATGCGGCAGTACCAGTATCTGCCCGACTGGGCGGAACGCCCGTTCAACAGGCTGGAGCGGTCCTGGGTCTACCGGTCCGCCAAGGGCATTTCGAACCTAACCAGTTTCGGCAGCGAAAATGTACCGAGCTTCGTGTTCCGCAATGCGGCGTTTCCGGTGCTGGATGAGGAGAAGCGAAGCTTTCCCGGCAAGCAGATCGGCGTCGCCGAGGGGCCGGGCGCCTGCCGGCATCCGTTCTTCGCACGCAGCTTCTTCAACATCAGCGGCATGAGTTATGGCGCGCTCAGCCACGCCGCGGTGTCCGCACTCTCACGCGGGGCGAAGCAGGCGGGGATCTGGATGGCGACCGGAGAGGGCGGGCTCGCGCCCTATCACCTGGAAGGCGGGTGCGACGTCGTCATGCAGATGGGGACGGCGAAGTATGGCGTGCGCAACGACGACGGCAGCCTGTCGGAACAGCGCCTGCGGGAGATCGCGGCCCATGAACAGGTGCGCATGTTCGAGGTGAAGCTGGCGCAGGGGGCCAAGCCGGGCAAGGGCGGCATCCTTCCGGGCGCGAAGGTCACGCCGGAAATCGCCGCGATCCGCGGCATCCCGGTCGGGCGTGACAGCATCAGCCCGAATCGCCACCACGATATCGGCAATATTGCCGAGCTCGGCACGTTCATCGATCGGGTCCGCACGATCACCGGCAAGCCGGTCGGGGTGAAATTCGTCGTGGGCGATCCCGCCTTCCTTGATGACTGGTTCGCCGACTGCGTCGCGCATCCGGAACACTGTCCGGACTATGTGCAGGTCGACGGCGGCGAGGGCGGTACCGGGGCGGCGCCGTCCGCGCTGATCGACTATGTCGGCCTGCCGATCACCGAGGCCCTGCCGCATGTCGTCTCGGCACGCGAACGTCACGGACTGCGGGAGCGGGTCCGAATCGTCGCCTCGGGCAAGCTCATTACCCCGGACAAGGTGGCGTGGGCGCTGTGCAGCGGCGCTGATTTCGTGTCCTCGGCCCGCGGCTTCATGTTCAGCCTTGGATGTATCCAGGCGATGAAATGCGGGTCCGGCTTTTGCCCGACCGGCGTGACCTCCGCCCAACCGCGGCTGATCGCCGGCCTCGATCCGGCGGACAAGGCCGTGCGGGTTGCGCGCTATGCGGAACGGCTGCGCGAGGAGGTAGAGATCATTGCCCACGCCTGTGGCGTGGCCGATCCCACGGGCTTCCTGCCGCGTCATGTCACCAGCATCGAGCGTGGAGTCGGCGGTTTCCGGGCGCCGCAGGGCCGTGATTGAGTCCCCCTGCACCACAATCGCGATCCGGCACAAAAATCGGTGGAGGTGGCTCGACCACGAAAAATCCTTTCCGCGATGTGAACCGCATCATACCGGACCGGCAAACCGCATGGTTCGATCCCGCACGTACGCGGACCTGGCCGGAGGAACGATACGATTTTGACATTCCGGTGTGGCAATATGGGAACCGATGCGCAGACATCTCGGTGCGCCGGTGGCATGGTGCCGCCCGCGTGACCGTTAATGACATGCGTTCAGCCGCATTTCAGCGGAAGATAACGATCATCTTACGCACCCATTACGGAGAGGCGTTGCGACACCGTCTACAGACCATCCCGCCGTTGAACTGGACACCCAATGCCCGGACCGATCATCCAATACGCCGCGCCCGCAGCGGGACAAGGAAACGGGGCCCGGACTTCGCCGGTGCAGAAGACCGCTGCCGGCCTTGCCCTGCATCCGACCCCGCCGTCGGGTGACCGGCATTTGCTGCATCGCATCATGAGCGGACAGAATCGCGGCATCATCCTGATACTGCTGTCATACCTGCTGATGACGGGCGAAACGGTGGCGATCCACCAGATCGGCGACGCCGCGACGCCGCTGCAGCTGATCCTGATGCGCAACCTCGGCGGAGCCGTCCTGGTCGCGATCCTCGCGCGGAACATCGGCTTCGCCGTGTTCCGGACCGGCATGCTGTGGCTGCAGTTCGGGCGCGCGGCGCTGACCATGATCTCACTCTGGGGCATCTTCTACGGATTCGCTGCCCTGCCCCTGGCCGATGCCACCGCGATCACCTACACGCGGGCAGTCTTCCTCAGCCTGTTTGCCGCGGTCATCCTGCGGGAAACCCTGGGCGGCGAACGCCTGTTCGCGATCGGTGCCGGCATTGCCGGCTCGCTCATCATCATCGGCCCAGCCTTCTCGTCCTGGCAGCCCGACTACCTGATCGCACTCGGCGGTGCCGCGTTGAACGCGGGCGCCATGGTGGCGACCAAGGTGATGGAACGACGGGATTCCACGCTCACCATCATGGCCTGGCTGACCACTCTCTCGCTGATCGCCTGCCTGCCCGCCCTCGCCGCTCCGTTGCCGCCGGTAGAAACCTGGCCTTGGCTGCTGGCGATCGCAGTCCTCGGCACCTCGGGCCTCTATATCGGCCTGATGGCGATCCGGGCGACGGATCTGACCGTGCTCGCCCCGTTCGACTACACCCGGCTGATCATGGCGGCGGCGTTCGGAATGATCCTGTTCGGGGAGATCCCCGGTCTGCAAAGCTTCATCGGGGCGGCGATCATTACCGTCGCATGCACCGCTGCCGCGATGAGCGTCCGCCCCCCAACGCCGTCCCGTTCCCAGTAGACGGGCGCGCTACGCCTCGACGGCCGGCGGGCTGTGCACCGTGACCGGCGGCAGCGGTCCCGGGTGACGTTCGATCTGCACAAGGCAGCTCTGCGCCACCGGCCCCTGCCCCAGGCGCGAGGTGCCGATATCCTGCGTCAGCACATTCGGGTTGCCGTGCACGCACATTTCGTCCCGCGGATCGAACCAGGCGCCGGTGGGCAGAATCACGATGCCCGGCAGCATGTCGCGGGCAAGCCGGACGCCGGCGAGGCAGGCGCCGCGATCATTGAACACGCGCACGACATCCCCGGCCCGGATACCGCGGGCGGCCGCATCGTCCTCATGCATGATCAGGGGTTCGCGTTCCTCGATCTTGCTCGCCTTGCTGACGCCGACATGGTCCATCTGCCCGTGCAGGCGGGTTGCCGGCTGCGCGGACAGCAGGTGCAGCGGGTAGTCGCGGGTGCGCGACGAGCCGAGATATTCGCTGGGACGGAACCAGGTCGGATGCCCCGGACAGTCGGGATAGCCGAACGCCTCGATCGTCGGTGACGCCAGTTCGATCCGGCCCGACCCGGTATTCAGCGGCTTCGCGTCCGGATCAGCGACGAAATCGGCATAGGGCACGAAGTCGGCTTCCGGCAGCGGCACTTCGACGACCCCTTCCGCCCAGAACGCGTCGAATGGCGGTGTCGCGATACCCATGGCATCGCACTGACCCCGCCACCGCTCATACATGTGCCGCAGCCAGCCGGACGCATCACGGCCTTCGGTGTAGCGGGCCCGCACGCCCAGCGCGTCGGCAACATCGGAGAGGATCGCGAAATCATCGCGCGCCTGACCCTGCGGAGCAACGGCGCGCTTCATGGCCAGCACGAACCGGTCGCGTGCGCTGGAGGCGATGTCGTCACGCTCCAGCGTCGTCGTCGCGGGCAGCACGATATCGGCATGCCGAGCGACAGGGGTCCACCAGGGTTCGTGCACGATGATCGTTTCCGTGCGCGACCAGGCACGGCGGAGACGATTCAGATCCTGATGGTGATGGAACGGGTTGCCGCCCGCCCAATGGATCAGCCTGATGTCGGGATAGCGCAGCCGCCTGCCGTTGTAGTCGTATTCCTGGTTGGGTTTTTCCAGCATGTCGGTCACGCGGGCGACCGGGATGAAGCTGTTGGCCCGGTTCGGCAGCGCCGGCAGACCGACCGACGGCACACGGATCCGCGGCGACCCCATGCCCGCGATGCTGCCATGCCCGAATCCGAAGCCGAGCCCCGGCTTGCCGATGCCACCCAGCATCGCGGCGAGCGCCACCAGCATCCAGTAGGGCTGCTCGCCATATTCCGCGCGCTGCAGGGACCAGCAGGCGGTCAGGAACGTGGGGTTCGCGGCCGCCTCGCGCGCCAGGCGCTCCGTCACCTCGGCCGGCACCCCGGTTTCCGCCGCCGCCCAGGCCGGCGTTTTCGGCGTGCCGTCGGACCGGCCCCGCACATAGTCCCGCAGCCGGTCGTAACCGATCGTGCAGCGTTCGAGGAAGCCGTGATCGACCCGGTCTTCAGTGATCAGCACATGGGCCATGGCGAGCATCATGGCCGTGTCAGTGCCCGGTCGGATCCGCACCCATTCGGCTGGTACATCGTCTGGCATGTCGGCGCGCATGGGCGAGATGTTCACGAGGCGCACGCCGGAGCTGACGGCATTGCGCAGCCACGGCCCCATGTCGTGCGCGCCGCCGCCGCCGTTGATGATCTGGCCGTTGCGCAGCGGCGCGCCGCCGAAGCAGAGCATGAGCCGGGCATGGCGCGCGATCGCCCGCCAGTCGGCCACCGGGCCGATCAGGCAGTCCGTGTCGCCGACGATCCGCGGCAGCAGGGCCTGGGCGCAAGCATAGGAATAGCTGCCGATGCTGCTGGTGAAGCCGCCCGACGCGGCCAGGAACCGCTGCACCTGAGACTTGGCGTGATGAAAGCGTCCGGCCGAAGACCATCCATAGGAGCCGCCGAAGATGCTTGCCGGCCCATGCGTGTCCCGGACGCGGGCAATCTCCCCGGCCACGAGCCGTGTGGCCGTGTCCCAGTCGACCGGCACGAAGGGTTCCGCCGCACGCAGGGTGCCGCCGCCGCGATCGCCGTTCAGCCAGCCCTTCCGGACATGGGGCCGGTCGATGCGCAGATGGCCATGCACGGCCTCGGGCGTCCCCGTGATGATGGGCGACGGATCCGGATCGCGGGAGAAGGGATGAACATCCAAAATGCGGCCGTCCCGCACCTCGGCACTGAATGCGCCCCAGTGGGAGACGCTCGGAATCAGGTCAGGCATTCCGCCAGCATGTTGCAGCGCAGCAGCCGTCGCAACCCGGATTATTCAAGCCGGGAAGCGATTTTACCCGTCGAGCTGGATCAGGCCGGACTCCATCATGCGCGACCGAGAAGCGCTCATGCTGTCGGTCACCGCCAGCGCCGCCGCCAGCGCCCGCCGTCCCGCCGCCGCGTCGACCAGCACCGGCGCCCCATCCAGGACCGAGGCGAAGAACGCGGCGTGTTCGGCGGCGAGCGAATCGTGATCGTCCCAGTTCACTTCTTCCATCCCGAAGCCGGCGACGCCGGGAACCGGCACGCCGCCCCCGCGCCCGACCACCGTCAGGCGACGCGCCGAGAAATCGGCCGCGACATAGCTGTTCTGTGCGAAGATCCGCATGCGCCGCTCGGTTCGCAGGGAAATACGGCTGGCGGTGATCGTCGC
This sequence comes from Acetobacteraceae bacterium, assembly GCA_050181195.1. GTDB lineage: Bacteria > Pseudomonadota > Alphaproteobacteria > Acetobacterales > Acetobacteraceae > Rhodopila. The sequence continues at coordinate 8,732 of JBFXDK010000014.1, forward strand.
CTCGGCCCCATTGGCGAAACGCAGCCTGGCGTTCGCGATATCTTCATGCGAGCTGGCGACCGCCGCCCCGACGGCATGCACGCTTTCGATCGGGCTGGCGATCAGCGCCAGCACCAGATCGAGGTCGTGGATCATCAGGTCGAGGATGACCGAGACATCCGTGCCGCGCGGCTTGAACGGCGCGATCCGGGTCGCCTCGATATAAAGAGGGCGTCCGACGCGCCCGTCCAGCGCCTGGAAGGCGGCCGAGAACCGTTCCAGATGCCCGACCTGCAGCACCAGGCGCCGCGATTCGGCCAGCGTCGCGAGATCGTCCGCCTGCTCGAGGGTCGAGGCGATCGGCTTTTCGACCAGGACGTGCTTGCCGGCTCGCAACGCGGCGGCGGCAAGCTCATGGTGCGCCTCGGCCGGCGCCGCGACGATCAGCGCATCGATGCCGGCGAGCAGGGGGCCGAACTCAAGGTCCGGCGCGCCGGCCTCCCATCCCACCGTCTTCGCGCGTTCGACATTGGGATCGAAGACCCCAACCAGGCGGGCACGATCCGACGCCGCGACCTTCAGGGCATGGTACCGGCCGAAATGGCCCGCACCGGCGATACCGACACGAAGCGGGGAAGCTGGCATGAGGCCCTCGCAGAAACGCCGATGGACGGCGCAGGCATCATACCCGCGCCGGTGCTCTGACATAAGTCAGATTACGAGACAGAACGCGCCGTTTGCGGCATTCGCGTGGCAGGGGGGCGGCGTGATGCCGATCGGCGGGCAATCGCTGATCACATACGGCTGAAGCGACACACGCACCAACGCGCCGGCATCACCAGCCAGACTATGACCGCAAGGATTGCAGAATAGACATGGACGCGGATCATGCGCGGTTCGGGCGCGTGGAGGTCCGGGCCGGAATCGAACCGGCATACGCGGATTTGCAGTCCGCTGCATCACCACTCTGCCACCGGACCCGATCGCTGGCGCCCGCTGCACGGGAACGCACCCACCGGACGCCGAACACGGGGCGGTATAGCGCATGCAGGCTGGTGAATCCAGATGGCGGTTCCTGACGTAGAGGACAGGTGCCGGCCGAGCGGCGATGGTGCCGCTGAAGGGCACCGCGATGGGTGAGACGCGCATCGGCTTGGCGTTCCGGGCGGGCGGCGGCTATAAGCGCCGCGCCTCTGAACGGACGATCCCGAAATGGCCAGCGACGCAGACCTCTTCGCCGAAGCCCGCCAGCATATGGTGGACAGCCAGATCCGACCCAACCGGGTGACCGATCCCCGGATCATCGCCGCCATGCGCAGCCTGCCACGCGAACGGTTCCTGCCTGCATCCCTCTCCGCCATCGCCTACGTCGACGAGGACGTGCCGCTTGGCAACGGCCGCGTAGTGATGGAGCCCATGATCCTGGCGCGCCTGCTGCAGCTTGCCGTGCCGGCCGAGGGTGAGCGGGTGCTGGTGATCGGCGCGGGAACCGGCTACGGGTCCGCCGTCCTGTCCGCCTGCGGCTGCCGGGTCACGGCCGTGGAGGAGGACCGCAACCTGCTCGCCATTGCCCGTCCGGTTCTCTCCGAAATCGCGCCGGCGGTGACCCTTCTCGCCGGTCCGCTTGCGGAGGGGGCGTCATCGGGCGCGCCATACGACGTGATCCTGATCGAAGGCGCGGTGCACGAAATTCCCGCCGCGGTCGGCTCGCAGTTGCAGAATGACGGCGGGCGCCTTGTCGGGGTGATCTGCGGGGCGGGCCGGACCTGCCAGGCCGTACTTGCGGAACCCACCTCGATGGGCCTGCGCGCGCGGCCGATGTTCGATTGCGCGACGGCGCCCTTCCCCTCGCTTCTGCCCGCACCAGCCTTCGAATTCTGAACGTCCCGCTGCGGCCGGCCGCGGCGCCGGGGTCTGCACACGGCAAAACCTTGGCGGCGCACCCCGTTCTGTGGCAGATGATGCCGAGGTCGCCAATGCGTCCTGGGCACGACAGCATTAGCAGCGAGGTTTGCGGCATGGGTCTTCGGCACGGTCTGATGTTGAGCCTGGGCGTCGGCATCGTGACCACGCCGTTGCTGGCTCAGACGCCGCTAGGGACGGCAGCGCCCCCGCCGGCGTCAACGCTGGCCGAAGCACGCAAGGCGCAGGCGGCCCGGGCGCAGCAGACGGCGAACAAGCCGCGCATGGTCATCACGACGCCGCCAACACCCCTCGGCGGCAGCACGGTCCCCCGCACGCTGGCGGATGCCCTGGCCGCAACCTACTCCACCCAGCCGGCGCTGCTGGCGGCACGCGCCCGGTTGCGGGCGACGGATGAGAACGTTCCCCAGGCCTTGGCGGGCTGGCGCCCAACCGTGATCCTGCAAGGCACGGCCGGTGGCGGAAACGGCACGTCACGCGGCTATTCGACATCGATCGGGAACGTGCTGGTCGGCAACAACAGCCGGCCCATCGCCACGGTGCAGGCGACGCTCACGCAGAACCTGTACACCGGCGGGCGCGTGCAGGCGAACGTCAACCGCAGCAAGAACCAGGTGATGGCGGAGCGGGCAAACCTGATGCAGCAGGAACAGACCAGCTTCCTGAACACCGTGAATGCCTATCTGGGCGTGATCCAGGCGGCGCAGATCCTGGCGCTGAACATCAACAACGAGCAGGTGCTCGCGAAGCAGTTGCAGGCGACGAACGACCGGTTCCGCGTCGGGGAGATCACCCGGACCGACGTGGCGCAGGCCGAGGCCGCACTGGCCGGCGCAACGGCACAGCGGGAAACCGCGGCGGGCAATCTGCAAACGGCGCGCGGCAGTTTCCAGCAGGTGGTCGGGTTCCTGCCGCCCGAGGATCTGATCGAGCCGCAGCCGCTGTCGGTTCCGGTGAGGAGCGAGGCGGAAGCGAAGGCCATGGCATTCGCGAACAATCCCGCGGTGATCCTCTCTGCGTTCAACAATGCCGCCGCACAGGATGCGGTGGATATAGCCGCGGCGGCGCTGCTGCCGCAGGTCAGCCTGCAGGGCCAGACCTTCCAGCAGAACAATGTCAGCTCACCCCGCACACAGGGCGTGGGATACCAGGTCGTCGCGCAGGTCTCAGTTCCGGTCTATCAGGGCGGCTCGGAATATGCCGCGGTCCGGCAGGCGCGCCAGAACCAGCAACAGACCCAGCAGCTAGTTGACGACGCTCGCAGAACGGCCGTGCAAAGCGCTGTTCAGTCCTGGCAGACGCTGTCGGCGGCCCGGGCGGCGGCCGACAGTACGCGCGCGCAGATCCGCGCCAACGAGATCGCGCTGGAAGGCGTGCAGCGCGAGGCCATCGTCGGCAGCCGGACGACTCTTGACGTGCTGAACGCGCAGCAGACGCTGCTGAACTCTCGCACCAGCCTCGTCCAGAACCTGACGCAGCTGGTCACGGCGTCCTATCAGGTCGCCGCGGCGGTCGGACGGCTGAGCGCCCGCGACCTGCATCTGGCGGTGCCGCTGTATGACGCGACCGCCTATTATCAGGCGGTCAAGGACCGCTGGGTCGGTCTCGGCGACTACGCAACCGAACAGCCGGGGCGTTGACATCATGAGACGCGCAGGCTGGACATGAGCGGATCCCAGACACCACCCGGCGGGGCCAAGCCACAAGGTGGCGGCGGCGATCCCTCGATGGAGGACATCCTGGCCTCCATCCGGCGCATCCTGAACGAGGACGACGCGCCCGAGTCCCACGATCCGAAGCCGTCCAGCGAGCCGCCCCCAGCCCAGCCCGAGGAGAAGCAGGACGACGTTCTGGTCCTCGACCCGTCCATGATGGTGCCGGAAGCCGAACCTGAACCACCTGCGCCGGAGCCAGAGCCAGAGCCGGAACCAGAACCGGCGGCAGCGGAACCGGTCGCCGTTGATCCGCCGGCTGTTGCGCCAGAGCCGGAGACACCAGCCCCGCCTGCCCCGCCCATCACCGAACTCGTGGCGCCGGAGGCTGCCGCCGCGGCCGCGTCGTCGGTCGACAGCCTCGTACGCACCCTCGCGGCCGAGAGAGCCACCCGCGTGCATTCAGGCGGCCCGACGATCGAGGATCTGGTGCGCGAGGAGATTCGTCCCATCCTGAAGGAATGGCTGGATACCCACCTGCCGCCGCTGGTGGAACGTCTTGTCCGCGCCGAAATCGAACGCGTCGTCGGCCGCGTCGTCCCGTAATTTTCATAAGCGTGCAGGGCCTCCCGCGGCATCCGCTCGAGGCCGCGGAGGAACCCATGACGCTCGACAAGACCTTCACCCCCACCGAAATCGAGCCTCGGCTGTATGACGGATGGGAGGCATCCGGCGCCTTCGCCTGCGATCCGAATTCGAACGCCGAACCCTTCACCATCATGATCCCGCCGCCGAACGTCACCGGCAGCCTGCACATGGGTCATGCGCTCACCTTCACCGTTCAGGACACGCTGATCCGCTGGCGGCGCATGCAGGGCCGCGATGCGCTGTGGCAGCCAGGCACCGACCATGCCGGCATCGCCACGCAGATGGTCGTCGAACGGTTGCTGGCCGCCGAGGGGATCGACCGGCGCGATCTCGGGCGCGACAAGTTCCTGGAACGGGTCTGGCAGTGGAAGGGAGAGTCGGGCGGCACCATTACGCGCCAGCTTCGCCGCCTCGGCGCCTCGCTCGACTGGCCCCGCGAACGCTTCACGATGGATGATGGCCTGTCGGAGGCGGTGCGGGAAGTCTTCGTCACCCTATACCGCCAGGGCCTGATCTATCGCGACCGCCGGCTGGTCAACTGGGATCCCAAGCTGCAGACCGCGATCTCGGACCTGGAGGTCGAGAACCGGGAAATCCGCGGCTCGCTCTGGCATCTCCGTTATCCGATCGAGGGCGAGCCTGGCCGCTTCATCGTGGTGGCCACGACGCGGCCCGAGACGATGCTGGGCGACACGGCGGTCGCCGTGCATCCCGAAGACGAACGTTACCGCGATCTGGTGGGGCGCTTCGCCATCCTGCCGCTGGTCGGACGCCGCGTGCCGATCGTCGCCGATACCTACTCGGATCCCGAAAAGGGCACCGGCGCGGTGAAGATTACCCCGGCGCATGATTTCAACGATTTCGGCGTGGGCCAGCGCCACGGCCTGCCCATGCCGTCGGTGCTGGACCGGCAGGCGCGCGTCACGCTGGCCGAAATCGGCGAAGTGCTCGTCTTTGTCCCGGGCGTCGCGGACCCGGCGTTCGTGCGCGGGCTGGAAGGACAGGACCGGTCCGACGCCCGCAAAGCCATCGTCGCCGAACTGGAACGGCTGGAGCTGGTCGAGAAAATCGATACCCATACGCATCAGGTGCCGCATGGCGACCGCGGCGGGGTGCCGGTGGAGCCGCTGCTGACCACGCAATGGTACTGCAATGCGGCCGTTCTCGCGAAGCCGGCGATCGAGGCCGTGGAGACCGGCAAGACGGTGTTCGTGCCCCGGCAGTGGGAGAACACATTCTTCGCGTGGATGCGCGACATCCAGCCCTGGTGCATTTCCCGCCAGCTCTGGTGGGGCCATCGCATCCCCGCCTGGTACGGTCCGGACGGTGAGGTCTTCGTGGCGAAGGATGCCGCGGAGGCAGCAAGCCTGGCGCGCGCGCATTACGGACGCGATGAAGCCCTGACGCAGGACGAGGACGTCCTGGACACTTGGTTCAGCTCTGCTCTCTGGCCCTTTTCCACCCTCGGCTGGCCGGAGCAGACGCCCGAACTGCGGCGCTACTATCCGGGCGACGTGCTGGTCACCGGCTTCGACATCATCTTCTTCTGGGTCGCCCGGATGATGATGATGGGCATCCATTTCATGGGCGATGTGCCTTTCCGGACCGTCTACATCCACGGCCTGGTGCGCGACGAGCGCGGGCAGAAGATGTCGAAATCCAAGGGCAACATCATCGACCCGCTGGAACTGATCGACAGTTTCGGCGCCGATGCGCTGCGCTTCACCATCTGCGCCCTGACCGGCCCCGGCCGGGACGTGAAGCTGGGCGCCTCACGCGTGCAGGACTACCGCGCCTTCGTAACGAAACTGTGGAACGCCGCACGTTTCTGCGAAATGAACGGCATCGCCGCCGCACGCGCTTTCGATCCAGCCTCGGCCCGACTGCCGCTCAACCGCTGGATCCTGGATGCATGCAACAGCGCGACGGCGGATGCGAACAAAGCGCTGGAGGCCTACCGCTTCGACGAATATGCCGCCGCATGCTATCGCTTCGTCTGGAACACGTTCTGCGACTGGTACCTGGAATTCGCCAAGCCGGCCCTGGCGGACGGTGCCGATCCCGCCGGTGCCGAGGAAGTGCGCCGGACGGCAGCGCATGTGCTGGGCTCGATCCTGCGCCTGCTGCATCCGGCCATGCCCTTCGTAACCGAGGAATTGTGGGACCGGTTCGGTTTCGGTGCGGCGAACAGTCTGATCCGGGAGCCCTGGCCCTCGCCGGCCGAGGTCCACGAGGCCGAAGCTGCCCGCGACGAGCTCGACTGGGTCGTGCGTCTGATCACCCTGGTGCGGTCCGTGCGGACGGAGATGAACGTCCCGCCTGGCACGCCCGCGCCGATCCTGCTGCGCGATGCCACGCCGGCGACGATGGACCGCGCCGCGCGGTGGATCGACGCGATTCGGCGCCTCGCCCGCGCCTCGGAGGTGCGCGCGCTGGACGGCGAAATGCCCCGCGGTTCGGCACAGGCGGTGCTGGACGAGTCGACGGTGGTATTGCCGCTGGAAGGGCTGATCAACATCGCCACCGAACGCGCGCGCCTGACGAAGGACCGCGACAAGGCCGTCGGGGAAGCGCGCAAGCTGGGCCAGAAGCTCGCGAATGCGGACTTTGTCCGGCGGGCACCGGAGGAAGTGGTGGAGGAAAACCGCGAGCGCCTGGCCGGCTACGAATCCGAGGTGGTGCGCCTGGACGCCGCGCTCGCCCGCCTGACGTAACCAGTGGCGGGCAAGGACGGCGTCCGCCCGCTAGAGCATTTTCACCCTGACTGTGCAGGGCAAGAGTGCTCTATTGTATTGTCATGTCGCGTAATTCACACGCTGGTACGGTCCGCTCAGCGTGATCACGCTCTAGATCTGGCCTTCGACGAGATAGCGCTCGATCCGGCGCACGTGGAAGAACCACTTGCCATCCCGCCGGACGAACTGGTCGAGATAGGCGCCGCCAGAGCCGATCTTCGGCCCAGCCTCGCTGTTCTGGATCACCACCCAGTTGGACTGCGCCGTGGCGGCGTCGCCATTCAGTTCGATCACGATATTGGTTGTGTAGTGCGCCCGCCGTGGGCGCGGGCCGTCGCCTGCGATGCGGCGTGCCAGGGCCACGATTCCGTCGCGTCCCGTCCCCTTGCCGAACGCCGTGTCCCAGGTGCCGTCCGCTGTGAACAGCGCGGCCATGTCCTCGAATTTGTCGTTGTCGATCCTGAAACAGTAGGTCGCCATCAGTTCGCGGATGGCATCCTTGTCGGCTTGTTCGTTGGCCATCGTTTTCTCCCTACCCGGTTGTTGCCGCCATACGTCGCCTGGGCGCGGACGCGGTCCGCTCACACATAGTCGCACGTCGGCTCGGCGACCAGCGTGCAACCGGGATCGGCCGGATGACGAAACGCTTCATCAGCACGCGCCATCGCCGAGTGACGAAAGCAACGATCCGGCCTGTCCAAGAGTGGCAAATGCAAGGCGTGCCCTGGGCATTTTCATTTCTGGGCCGAAGGTCTCCCCTCCTGCCGCTGCACGCGACAAGCGACCCGAGGCCCTTGGGTCTTGGACAATCGCGCCAAGCGGGTCTAGGCTCATACCCGGCAGTAACCCTTCGTCGGTAAGGAGCGGGAGGACTATGAAATACAATCGGATTTCGGCTGATTGCCACCTCGACATGCCGTGGATGCCACCGGAACTGTTCACGTCGGAAGCATCGCAGGGCATGAAGGAACGGATGCCCTTTGTGCAGGACGGCCCGGACGGACCGATGTGGGTGACCAAGAGCGGTGCCAATTTCGGCCTGCTGAACGGTGTCGGCCCCGGCGGCGCCAAGTTCGTGCCCGGTCAGAACAAGCGCGTCGACATCATGGCCGCAACCGGCCTGTTCGAGGACGGCAAGATCGGCCGCCCGGAAGCGCGCACGGCGATCCAGCGTCCGTCGGATCCGCATCTGCGCCTGAAGGACATGGACCGCGACGGCGTCGACGCCGAAATCATCTTCGGCATCCTGGGCGGTGCTTCGAAGATGCAGGATGTGGAAGCGGCCAACCACATGCTGTTCATCTACAACAGCTGGCTGAAGGAGTTCTGCAGCCACTATCCCGATCGCCAGATCGGCCTGGGCTGCATCCCCTACGGCGACATCGACGCGGCGGTCGAGGAAGTGCATCGCTGCGCCCGCATGGGCCTGAAGGGACTGGAACTGTCCTGCTCGTGGGACATGGAGCCGATGTGGCATCCGTGCTGGGAGCCGATGTGGAAGGCCGTATCGGAGGTCAACCTGCCGCTGCACTTCCACACGTTCCCGACCACCCCGCCCCGCGCGCGTGAGGTCGACTCGGCGCAGGTCCGCCGAGCCGCCATGTTCACCGGGGTGTCGGCCTTCCAGATGGGGCTGATCCACATCCTCGCCGCCATGATGGGCGCCGGCGTGTTCGAGCGTTATCCGACCTTGAAGGTCTCATTCGGCGAAAGCGGCATCGGCTGGATTCCCTATGCGCTGGATCGCATGGACTTCGAGTTCGAGGATCGGTTCCGCGACCTGATGAAGCTGAAGCCGTCGGAATACTGGCAGCGCCAGTGCAAGGCGACATTCCAGTACGACGTCATCGGGCCGAAGCTGATCGGCACCAACAACCTGATGACGGTCGAGACGCTGATGTGGGGGTCCGACTACCCGCACACCGACGGCATCTGGCCCGAGTCCGGCCAGTATATCGATGAACAGTTCGCCGGCCTCTCGGCCGCGGACATCAAGAAGATCACCTGCGACAACGCGGTGGAATTCTATAACCTGAAGAACTGACCCCGGTTCGGCCAGGCCGGCTTCCCCCTTCCGCCAGGCGGGATGGGGAAGCCGGCCTTTCCATGTACTCCCGAGCCCGACGCATGTGGACAGGCGCCCGGGTCTGCTACCCTGTCCGCGCCACCAAGCAGGAGAGGTTCCGATGCCGCACGGCATGGTGTCTGCCGCCCAACCCGAGGCCGCCGAAGCCGGCGCCGAAATCCTTCGCGCCGGCGGCAATGTGGTGGATGCCGCGATCGGCGCCGCCCTGGTGCAGACCGCCGTCGACCCGCAGATGTGCGGCATCGCCGGCATGGGCTGCATGCACATCCATCTGCCGCACCAGGGCATCCACACCACGCTCGATTTCCACGGCAGAGCGCCGTCGGCGGTCCGGCCGGACATGTGGCAGGACCTGATCCTGCATGAAGCCGAGGATGGCTGGGGCTTCATCCTGGAAGGCCGGGTGAACGAGATCGGCTATCAGGCCATCACGACGCCGATGACCCTGCGCGCCTTCGACACCGCGCTTCGACGGTTCGGCACGATGTCCCTGGGTGCGCTGATGGCACCCGCCATCGACTATGCGGAACACGGGTTCCTCGTGCGTCCGCATGTCAGCGAGTTCTGGAACCGCCCGCCGATCGCCGGACGGGACGGCCATATCGCGATCGTCACCCGCTTCCCGGCAACGAGGAAGATTTATGTCAAGCCGAACGGCGCGGTGCACGCGGTGGGTGATGTCCTGCGTAACCCGGACATGGCCCGCACCTATCGCCGCATCGCGGAACACGGTGTCGATGATTTCTATTCCGGGCAGATCGCCGGGCAGATCGTGGCCGACATGATGGCGCATAACGGGCTGCTGACGATGGCGGACCTTGCCGCCTGCCAACCCCAGGACAACGACCCGCTCTGGGGCACGTATCGCGGCCACCGGATCGCGACGAACAATCCGCCGGGTGGCGGGATCATGCTGCTGGAGATGCTGAACATCCTGGAGCATTTCGACCTGCGGGCCATGGGGCACAACTCGCCCGAGTACATCCGCGTCGTATCCGAGGCAATGAAGATCGCCACGGCCGACAAGGACGCCAAGGTCGGCGATCCGCGCTTCTTCGACGTTCCCGTCAACGAGCTGACGTCCAAGGCCTATGCGACCCGCATGGCGGAGCGGATCCGGCGCGGGGAGAAGACGGCGGTGCCCCGGTTCAACGCGGGTGGGGCGGAGAGCAAGCACACCACGCATATCTGCGTCGTCGACGACCAGGGCAACGCCGTGACCATGACCCATACGCTTGGCCAGCCCTCCGGCGTGGTCACCGAAGGTCTCGGCTTCATGTACAACGGCGCAATGGCGGTGTTCGATCCGCGGCCAGGCCGAGCCGGATCGCTGGAACCGGGGAAGGCCCGCTTTTCGGCCCTGTCACCAACGATCGTGTTCAAGGACGACAAGCCGTTCCTGGTGCTGGGTGCGCCGGGCGCGACCTACATCACCATGGGCAATCTGCAGGTGATGCTGAACGCGATCGAGTTCGGCATGACCGCGGAGCAGGCGGTATGTGCGCCGCGCTTCGCCGCCGTGTCGGACACGATCGAGCTGTCGAACCGGATCCTGCGCTCGGCCGAACGCGACCTGCGGGACGCGGGCTATCCGATCAAGCGGCATGCCCAGAGCTATACCTTCGCCTGGGTGCACGCGATCCGGATCGTGGATGGCAAACTGGATGGCGGGGCCGATCCGGCGACCGGCGGGCTGGTGGTTGCGGTGTAGCGCGCTGCCTCTACCGCCCGTCCATTATGGGCGGCAAAAGAGCGGCGGCATAGGCGGCCGGATTGCTCAGCAGGACCCGCGCCGTCTCCATATCCGCCTCCCTCCCTTCCGCCGCGGGGCAGGTGCTGCGGATCGCCAGCACCTGCGCCGGCGTCAGGGGCGCACGTGCCGCCCGATGCGCCCGGATCTCCTTTGCGAAGGACTGCACCCCTTTCGCCAGTTCGGCCATCTGGCGGTGCAGCACCTCCTGACCCCGGCTGGTGCAGACCTGCGGCAGCACGCCCAGGTCGTGGATCGGCCAGCCGAGCGGGGCGAGGATCCGGCTCCAGGTCACGAACAACTCGCCGCCATCGGGCAGCGGATCGATCGTCTGCACCAGGCCCTTGCCCAGGGTGGAACTGCCCACGACCACGGCCCGACCACGGTCCGCCAGGGCGGCGGCGAGCACCTCGGCGGCGCTGGCCGTGCGCCCGTCGACGATCACCACCACCGGGACCGCCCGCGCCAGTTGCCCGGCCGTGGACCGCCAGACATGGTTGGCCTCCGGCGCCCGTCCCTGGGTCATCGCCACGATGCCGGGCGGCAGCAATTCGTCGGCCGTCGCCACGGCTTGGCGCAGCAATCCGCCCCGATTGCCGCGCAGGTCCAGCACGATGCCCTGCAGAAGCCGGACCTGAAGCAGCGCGTCCCGCAGGACCAACGCCAGTTGCCGGTCCGTTGACCGGCTGAACCCGGTGACGCGGACGGACAGGAACGATCCGTCGCGTTCGGTGAACACGGTATCCGGCGGCACCATCGCGCGAACCGCCTCGGCTTCGCGGACACGACCATCCTTGCTGCGCCAGGTCAGGACGACGCCGGTGTCCTCGGGCCCGTCCAGCATCGCTGCCACGCCCTGCGGCGTCGCCCCCCGCAGAGGCTGCCGGTCGACCGCCAGCAGGACATCCGCCGGCTGGATGCCCACCTGATCCGCCGGGCTGTCGCGGATGACGCTTTCGATCACGATCGCCGATCCGCGCTGCGCGACCGTCACGCCCAGACCCGCTCGGCCCGATCGGCGGGCGCGATCCTCCCCCGCCTCGACCGGCGCGACATAGCGGGAATAGGGATCGAGATGGTTGAACAACTCGTCGAAGAAACTCTGGATGATGCCCTGGCTGCCGGCCCGCCGAATAGCCGGGGAGACATTGTAGCCAGCGCTGGCCATCACCGCGGCCGTGTTGGCCCAGGCCACCGGCGTTGCGTCCTTCGGGGCCGGGGTTTCAAAGATTACCCGATTGTGGTTCGCGAGCTTCACGAAGCCGTCGCGCAGCGTGACGGTCAGCATGGGATCGAGCGCCGTGATTCCTCTGAGGCCCCAGATCGCCATCTGGGGCACCGTCACGGGTTCCAGGATCCGGGGCGCCATGAATGCCAGCGCCTCGGCGTAGACCGAGGTCACGCGATAGGAATCGAAGCGGATTTCGGGGGCAGACTGCGCCTGGGCGCCCCCGAACATGACCAGGAACAGCAGGACGCTGCGACGTATCACCTGCGACGGGGCCGTTTCCCCGGTTTCGTGCGCCCAGCGCCCTGCAGGATGTGGAAAACCAGCCCGCCCGTCACCGGACTCGCCTCGGCGAGCCGGACGTCGACGTCCTGCGCCAAACGGAAAACCAGGCGTGTTCGTCGGCCAGTCAGCGTCTGCTCCCCTTCATCATGCTGCCAGTAGTCGTCGGGTAGTGTCGCGATCGGGACGATTCCGTTCGCGCCGCTCTCGGCAACAGTGACGAAAAGCCCAAACCGCGTCACGCCGGAAATGCGCGCAGCGAAATGCGCGCCCACTTTATCCGCCATGTATGCAGCAAGGTAACGGTCCACGGCGTCCCGTTCGGCAAGTTGCGCCCGTCGTTCGGTCGCCGTGATGTGGTCCGCGGCTTCGGAAAAGTGTGACAGTTCCTGGGGTGCAAGCCCATCCCGCCCCAGTTTCAGCCCCTTGACCAACGCCCGGTGCACCAGCAGGTCGGCATAGCGTCGGATCGGACTCGTAAAGTGGGCATAGCGTGACAGGGCCAGTCCGAAATGACCGATATTGTCCGGACTGTAGGCAGCCTGGGACTGGCTGCGCAGCATGACCTCGTTCACCAGCGGGGCGTCCGCCGTGCCCGCGACGCGCTGCAGGATGCGATCGAGATCTCGCGGATGGACCTGATCGCCCGGCTGTAACGAAATGCCGAGGGTCGAAAGAAATGACCGGAGGTTGAACAGTTTCTCTTCCGACGGCGGCGCGTGCACGCGGTACATGCAGGGCTGTCGCAGGCGCTCCAGTTCCTCCGCCGCCGCGACATTGGCCAGCACCATGAACTCCTCGATCAGGCGGTGGCTGTCCAGCCGCGGGCGGGGTGCGATGCCCAGAACGACGCCATTGTCGTCGATCGTGACCTTCCGTTCCGGCAGATCGAGATCAAGCGTGCCCCGCTGCCGGCGCGCGGCCAGAAGGGCGCGGAACGCGGCATAGAGGTGCGGGATCGGCAGCCCCAGGCCGTCGCGCTTGTCGTGCGCTTCCTGCACTTGTTCATAGGTCAGCCGCGCCGCGCTGCGCATCAGGCCGCGCCCGAAGCGGTGCGCGGTCTTGCGTCCCGTCCCGTCGATCTGCATCTCGACAAACAGGCAGCCCCGGTCTTCGTGCGGACGCAGGCTGCACCATCCGTTCGACAGCGCCTCGGGCAGCATGGGCACGACCCGATCGGGGAAATAGACGCTGTTGCCGCGCGTGCGCGCCGCGTGGTCGAGCGGTGTGTCGGGGCGGACGTAGTGCGCGACGTCCGCAATCGCGACCACCAGGCGGAACCCGTCGCCATCGGGTTCGGCGAACACCGCGTCGTCGAAATCGCGGGCATCCTCGCCGTCGATCGTCACCAAAGGAAGTGCGCGCAGATCGGTGCGCTTGCCCAGGATCACACGCCGCGCGCGCTTCGCCTGGGCGACGGCGTCATCTGGGAAAACTTCGGGGATGCCATGCGTGTGGATCGCGATCAGGCTGACTGAACGCGCATCGCCCATACGGCCCAGCCGCTCGATCACGCGGGCGGGCCTCAGCCCCAGCCGGTGGTGGGCCAGCGGTTCCGCCAGCACGATTTCGTTCGGTGCCGCCCCCAGATCCTGGCCCGCCGGCACGATCCATTCGGCCTTCGAGCGGCGATCCGTCGGCACGATCCGGTTTTCGGTTCGGCCCGGCTTGAACACGCCCAGGATCCGGCCGGGTGCGTCGGCGAGGCGGCGCATGGTCCGGGCTTCGTAGCGCCCGGGACCGATCGGCCGCAGCCGGGCAAGGACACGCTCCCCGGGTGCGAGCGCCGGCCGCCCCGGCGGCTCCGGCAGCATCAGGATCAGCGGCGGGGGACCATTGTCGGTCGTCCACGACACCGGACGGGCGACGGCGTCGCCATCCGCGTCCGTTCCGGTGATCTGCACCACGGTGGTTTCAGGCAGGTCCGATCCACGGGGGCCGCGGCCGGGCTTGCCGCCCCGCCGGCCCCGGTCACCTCTCCCGGCGCCATGCCAGCGCGGTCTCGCCATCAGCCCGCGACACCATCATGTGCGCCGGCCGGCTGCCAGCACTGCCGCAGGCGGAAACGACCTTCCAGGTTCGACACTGCAACAACATCCTTCCAAATCGGGATTATCCCCAGAAGGAGCGCTTCCCACGCAATCGCTGGCACGCCAGACCGATGAGCGGCAGGACAGCCGACCATGGTTTCCGGTCAGGCCGCAATGCGTCAGGCCAAAGGCGGCCTCCGCGCGCCTATTCCGCCGCGTGCTTCGATTCCTTCGCCGCCGCCTTTTTCGGCGCGGCCTTCTTCGCGGCCGCCTTCTTTGCCGGCGCGGCCTTCGCTTTCGTCGTCCGCTCCGCCGTGCCGTCGCCGTTTGCCGCGCCCTTCTTGCGCGACGTCTTTTCGGTCGCGGTTCCTTCGGCGGCCGTCTTCGAAGCCGCGGCGGCGCGACCCTTGCGCCCGGCCGCGCCGCGCGGCTTCAACGGCTTGCCCTTCTCGGCCAGCAGCGTCACCGCTTCATCCAGCGTGACATCCTCCATCGCCACGCCGCGCGGCAGATTGGCGACGGTCTTGCCATGCTGTACATAGGGACCGAACCGCCCCTTGCGGACCGAGATCAGTTCCTTGTCCGAGGGATGGCTACCCAGCGTGCGCACGCTCGCCATCTTGCGGGCGACCAGATCGACCGCGCGATTGAGGCCGATCGACAGCACGTCGTCGTCGCGGTCGAGGGAGCCGAAGATCGCGCCCATTCGTACATAGGGTCCGAACCGGCCGATTCCGGCCTCGATCTTTTCCCCGGTCTCGGGATGCATGCCAATGACGCGCGGCAGGGACAGCAGGCCGATCGCCTGATCCAGCGTCAACTGGTCGCCGTCCAGGCCGCGTGGCAGCGAGGTCCGCTTGGGCCGGCTCTTCTTGTCCTCGCCGTTCTCACCCTGCTGCACATAAAGCCCATACGGCCCGCGACGGACTGTGATCTCCTCGCCGGTTTCCGGGTGATAGCCAAGGGAGCGCATGCCCTCCTTCAGCGTATCGGCCTGCTCGTCGGCGGAATCGATCGCCAGCCGGCGCGTATACTGGCAGGCCGGGTAGTTGGAACAGCCGATGAAGCTGCCGTAGCGGCCGAGCTTGAGGCCGAGGCGGCCGGTGCCGCAGGCTGTGCAAACGCGGGGATCGGTTCCGTCGTCCCGCGCGGGAAAGAAATGCGGCCCCAGGTCCTGGTCCAGCGCCGAGATGACGTCGCTGATCTTCAGGTCCTTGGTCTGCTCGACCGCCTTGGAGAATTCCTCCCAGAAGTTGCGCATCACCGAGCGCCAATCGAGTTGCCCGGCGGAGATGTCGTCGAGCTTTTCCTCGAGCGCGGCGGTGAAGCCGGTGTCGACGTAATGTTCGAAGAAGCTCACCAGGAACGCGGTGACGAGACGGCCACGGTCCTCGGGGATGAAGCGGCGCTTCTCCAGCCGCACATACTTGCGGTCCTGCAGCACCGACAGGATCGAGGCATAGGTGGAGGGCCGGCCAATGCCGAGTTCCTCGAGCTTCTTCACCAGGCTCGCCTCGGAGTAGCGGGGCGGCGGCTGGGTGAAGTGCTGGGTGGCATCAACCTTGGTCCGCCGCAGCGGATCGCGTTCCGCCATCGGCGGCAGCATGCGGTTTTCGTCATCCGCCGGCGCGCCGTCGGCGGCATCGTCGGTGTCCTCGCGATACAGCTTCAGGAACCCGTCGAAGGCCACGATCGAGCCGGTTGCCCGCAGCTTGAGACCCTTGCCGTCGGTCACCTCGACGCTGACCTGATCCAGTTCCGCCGACTGCATCTGCGATGCGACCGCGCGCTTCCAGATCAGTTCATAAAGGCGGCGCTGGTCGTTGTTGAGGTCGCGGGCGACGCTGTCGGGCGTGCGGGTCACGTCCGTCGGCCGGATGGCCTCATGCGCTTCCTGCGCGTTCTTCGCTCGGCTCTGGTATTCACGCGGCGCCGGCGGCAGATAGTCTGGGCCGTAGGCGTCCTTCACGTGGTCACGGATGCCGGAGATAGCCTCGCCTGCCATCTGCACGCCGTCCGTTCGCATATAGGTGATCAGGCCGGTGGTCTCGCCGCCGATCTCCACGCCTTCGTAGAGCTGCTGCGCCAGGCGCATGATCTGCTGCGCGCCAAATCCCAGCTTGCGGCTGGCTTCCTGCTGCAGCGTGGAGGTGGTGAAGGGCGGCGGCGGATTGCGCTTGACCCGCTTCCGCTCGACCGAACCCACGGTGAAGCTGCCAGCCTCGACCAGCGATTTCGCGCGCAGGGCAAGCTGTTCGTTATTGAGATCGAACTGGTCCAGCCGCTTGCCGTCCAGATGCGTCAAGCGCGCGGTGAACGACGCGCCCTTCGGCGTCAGGAAGTCGGCCTCGATCGTCCAGTATTCGCGGGGGCGGAAAACCTCGATCTCGGCTTCGCGCTCACAGATCAGACGCAGCGCGACGGACTGCACGCGCCCGGCGCTGCGGCTGCCCGGCAGCTTGCGCCACAGCACGGGCGAGAGCGTGAAACCCACCAGATAATCCAGCGCGCGGCGGGCCAGGTAGGCCTCGATCAGCGGCTGATCAAGATCGCGTGGATGCGCCAGCGCATGGCGAATCGCGTTGCGGGTGATCTCATTGAAGGTGATGCGCCGGACCTCGACGCCCTTCAGCGCGTTCTTTTCCGCCAGCATCGTGCGGACATGCCACGAGATCGCCTCGCCCTCGCGGTCCGGGTCGGTCGCGAGATACAGCGTCTTCGCGCCTTTCAGCGCCTTGGCGATGGCGCCGACCTGTTTTTCGCCCCGCGCGTCGGACTCCCAGTCCATCGCGAAATTCTCGGTGGGGCGTACGCTGCCATCCTTCGGCGGCAGGTCTCGCACATGGCCGAAGCTTGCGAGCACGGTAAACCCACCGCCGAGGTAGCGGTTGATCGTCTTGGCCTTGGCGGGAGATTCGACGACAACGACGTCTGACATGAGATTCCGTGCGGTTGTCTAAAACGCCGCTTCCGGCAACAGCGCGACCCTGCTTCCCGGAAGCGTTTGCACGCGCCCGGCGAGTTCCAGTTCCAGCAGCACTGCCATCACGGCCGACGACGAGAACTGGCAGCGCCGCACCAGATCGTCAACCTTCGTGGGATCGGGAGACAGCATGCCGAGCACGATCTTACGCGCCTGTTCCGATTCGAACACGATTTCTTCATCGTCCTTCCAGGCGTCATCCGGCTCGGACACGCCGGTCCGCAGCAGCGGCGGTTCCAGCCCACCACCCAGATTGTCCAGAACATCGCTGGCGCTTTCAACCAGGATCGCACCCTGGCGAATCAGATCGTTGCCGCCACGCGCCCGTGGATCGAGCGGCGATCCAGGCACCGCGAAGACCTCCCGCCCGGCGTCCTGCGCGATCCGCGCGGTGATCAGGCTGCCGGATCGCAGCGCGGCCTCCACCACCACCACGCCCAGCGACAGGCCGGCGATGATACGGTTGCGGCGCGGAAAATGGCGCGACTGGGGTGTGGTTCCGGGTGGTGACTCGGTTACCACGGCGCCCTGTTCGGCGATCCTGGCCTGCAGCGCCGCGTTTTCCGGCGGGTACGGCACGTCGAAGCCCCCGGCGATCACCGCAATCGTCCGTCCACTGCGCAGCGCGCCTTCATGCGCGGCGGTATCGATGCCGCGCGCCAACCCGGATACCACAACGACGTCCCGCGCCAGTTCGGCGGCCAGGGTTTCCGCCATGCGCTGCCCATTGGCCGAGGCGTTGCGCCCGCCGACCTCGGCCACCGCCCGCGCGGAGAGCAGGCCCGGGTCACCCAGCACCACCATGAAGGCGGGCGCGTCATCGAGCATGCCCAGCAGCGGGGGATAGTCGGGGTCTCCGTGGAACAGCAATTTTCCTCCCCCTCGCAGTATCGCCTCGATCTCCCGCACGATCTCCGACGTCGCGGGGATGGCGGGCGGCGCCTGGCGCCCGCCCGCGCGGGCCAGGCGCGGCAGGGCATCCAGCGCTGCCGCGGCCGATCCATAACGGGCAATGAGACGCCGGTATGTGACCGGCCCCACACTTTCTGTACGAATCAATCGCAGACGATCAACGAAATCCGTGTCCTGGCGCATCGCTCCGCGCTCCTTCGCGCCGCCGGCGCGGGTGCCGGCGGGCCAGCGCTACGCCTCGGACGCGTCCTTGCGCTGACCGATGCGTGACTCGGTTCCGGCCAGAAGACGGCGGATGTTGGCGTGGTGGCTGGCGAATATCAGCACGGCCAGGGTGAACGCCAGTTTAACGACATCGGCGTCCGCCAGCAGAAGCGCCAGCACCGGTGCGACCGCGAATGAGGTGAGCGCGGCCAGTGATGAAATCCGCGCGACCGCCGCCATCAGCAGCCACACGGCCCCGGCAGCGAGACACACCGGCCAGCTTGCCGCGATCAGCACGCCATAGCTCGTTGCGACGCCCTTCCCGCCCTTGAAGCGCAGCCAGACGGGAAACAGGTGGCCCAGGACAGCGCCCAGCCCCGCCCATAGCCCGGCTTCCTGCCCCTGCAGGCCGCCGGCGATCAGGACCGAAGCGGTGCCCTTCAGCGCATCCAGCAGCAGGGTCGCCGCCGCCAGCCCCTTGCGCCCGGTGCGCAGCACATTCGTCGCTCCGATATTTCCGGATCCGACCGAACGGATATCGCCCAGCCCGGCCGCCGATGTGAGCAGGAAGCCGAAGGGGATGGAGCCAAGCAGATAGCCAAGGAGCAGAAACGCAATCGACGACATGGTCAGGGATTCCAAGGCGGATCGGGGATGGTCTTAGACCATGGCCGCCCTGGGCGAAACGCCGGTGCGACATGCATTCCAAGACCGACCGGAAGAGACGCCATCCTTCAGCCCGCGCGGTCAGGCCGGACAGGTTCTAGCGCAGGTCGCCACCGCCACCTTCGGCATCCGGCGAATCGAATCGGCCGGTGACGCCGGTCACCCGATCCAGCAATGCCCGCCTCGCCACGGCGGCATCGAGAGCAAGGCCGAGCATCGACAACAATTGGCGCGGATCGCCGGCCAGGGAGGCGAGCACGCGCCCCAGGCCGATCACGCCACGGCTGTCGAGCGCGGCAAGCGCGGCCGGCGGCAGGTTGCGCTTGGCCGGATCGCACACGGCCCGCATCACGGCAAACGGCAACCCGTGGCGTTCCGCCACCAGCGCGACCGCCCCGCTTTCGAGGTCGACGGCATCCGCGCCCGTCTCCTCGTGCAGGCGCCGCTTGTCCCGGGCGGACGCGACGGCGGTGCTGGCCGCGAGCAGGCGATGGACGGTGACGCGACCGAAATGCCGGCGCAGGTCAGGTTCGGTTGATAACGCACGACCCCCGACCAGAACCGCCTCCGGGATCACCAGATCGCCCGGCCGCAGCCGTGGCGCCAGCCCGCCGGCAAGGCCGAAGCTGACCAGACCGCGGGCGCCGGTCGAGACAAGGTCCTCGGCCGCCTTCTCGGCGCCCGCCGGCGTGCCACCGCCGACCGCAACCTCGCAGCCAAGGCGGCGGGCGATGCGCGCTTCGGCAACCAGGCCCACGACGACGCCGGCGTTGACCTCCCTGGCGGACCGGTTCGATCCAAGACCGAACAGCATCACGCGGACCGCCCGGCCTCGGCCGCAAGCGCTGTCCGCCCAACCAGCATCAGCGCCAGGTCATCCTGCGGCGGCTGGAACAGCCCACCGCGCGCATCGCGGAAATAGCGCTCCAGCGGCAGCGCACGCGTCAGGCTGAAACCGCCGGCGACGCGCAGGGCCGTCTCGGTGACGGAACACGCCGCGTTGCTGCACAGGTATTTCGCCGCCGCCACGGCTGACGCGATTTCGGCTGCTTGCACCAGCACGCCGGACGCGCAGGCGCGGGCCGTGTCGTGCAGCACGGCCCGTGCGGCGCGCAGCGTGACATCCATCTGCCCGATCCACT
Source organism: Acetobacteraceae bacterium (assembly GCA_050181195.1). Taxonomy (GTDB): domain Bacteria; phylum Pseudomonadota; class Alphaproteobacteria; order Acetobacterales; family Acetobacteraceae; genus Rhodopila. The sequence goes on from JBFXDK010000014.1 coordinate 28,952, forward strand.
GCTGGATATGCGGCTGGCCGGCGATCGGCGTGCCGAGGGCCGCCGGCATGCGGTTGTTGGCATAATGGCAGGCGGTGTCGCAGGCGGCCTGGCCGATCCCGAGCGACACCGCGGCCAGGGTCAGGGACCAGGCGCTGGCGCCCTGGGGGCGACGCGGCCCGCCGATCGCAGCCCGCTCCACGATGCGGGCATCGGGGACGAACACCTTGTCGTAGACCACGTCGAAGTTGCCGCAGCCGCGCAGCCCCAGGCTGCCGGCCCAGGTATCCTCGACGCGCAGTCCCGGAGACCCGCCCTCGACCAGCGCGCTGACAAGTTCGCCCTGCGGCGCCGCCTCGTTCGGCGGCAGCACGACGCCGGTGGCCAGGAAACGCAGGACCGGGGCGCCGGTGACAAAGATCTTGCGCCCGGTCAGGCGCCAGCCGCCTTCGGCCCGTTCGGCCACCATCGACGGAAGTCCGCCGCGGGAGATGCTGCCGAGCTCCGCCTCGGTCACGCAGTTGTTGATGGTCCCGCCCTCGCGCGCCAGGATCGTGCAGATATCGGCGAGCACGGCCTCGGGCCAGGCGCCGGTGTCGATGACGCGCCCCAACAGGCTCAGGTTCATGCCCGTGACGAGCGCCGTCGAGGCATCGCCGCGCGCCAGGATTTCCTGCGCGAGCACCATGTCGAAGACATCGCGCCCCTCTCCGCCCCAGGCCTTCGGCAAGGCAAGGCGCAGATAGCCGGCTTCGTGGAGCGCCGGATAGTTCTCGAACGGAAACGCCGAGGTCGGATCATTGACCCGCGCGCATTCGTCCAGGCGCTGCGCCAAGCGGCCGGCCATCTCCATCAGCGCGACCTGGCGCGGCGTGGCATCGCGCAGACCGGGCATATGCGCTGTGATCGTGGAGGTCATTGATCGCCGATCCTGTCAGACCGGCTCAGGTTTAGAGCATGATCGCCCGGGGCGGAACGCCGACAGCGCGTGGGTCATGCGGTCAGCCCAAGGAATGGATCACATTCATCCGGCACGGTCCGGCTGACTGTGCTCCGTCGGATGTCCGGCCGCCGGCACCGCGTCGTTTCCGCCGGGTTCCGTCCACTGCCGCCAGAGCATCACCAGCACGGTCAGGATGGCCGGTCCGACGAACAACCCCAGCAGTCCCCAGGCCTCGACCCCGCCCAGGATCCCGAACAGCACCAGCGGGAACGGCAGATGCGTGGCATCGCCGATCAGCACGGGTCGCACCAGGTGATCGGCGATGAAGGTCAGCGCGACCCCGAGGCCGATGATTACGAGCGCACCGACGATGGCGCCCTGGACCAGGATCATGAGGGCGGCGAGGGTGAACACGACGGGCGCCGCGAAGGGGATCATCGCGCCGACCGCGGTCAGCGCACCCATCAGCGCCGGATGCGGCACACCGGTCAGCGCATAGGCCACGCCCATCAGCAGCCCGATGGCCAGCCCGACCAGGACCAGCCCGGCCGTGATGCCGTGCACCGCGCGGACGATCTCCGCCGCCATGGCCTCGCCATCCGAACCAAGAAAGCGGCGCGCGAGCAGGAGCAGCCGAGAGCCGAACATCTCTCCGTCGCGCAGAAGGAAGAACAAGGTCAGTAGCGCGCAGACGAACAGCACCGCGCGGTGCAGCAGGGCGATCCCGATCAGACGCCCGGTGCCGAGGATATCGTGGTTGTTGAGCTGATGCAGGAGATCCGCCGACCACCCGGGATGGGCGAGATGCTGGCTCCACCAGCGCTCCAGCGGAGCCGAGACGAACGGCACCGAGGACAGCCATGCCGGGCGCGCCAGCCCCACCGGCTCGGACTGGCGGAGCCATTCGCGCAGGATGTGGAGGTCCTGCCCGGCCTGGATTGCCGCCGCCACGACCGGCAGCAGGAAGACGACCGTCACCGCAAGGGTGCATATCGCCGGCAGCAGGTACCGGCCCGCCCCGAACCGCTGCCGCAGCCGCCGGTACAATGGCCAGACGGCGATTGCCAGGATGCCGGCCCAGACCAGCGCGATCAGGAAATAGGTGAGAGTCCACAGCGCGAGCAGGACAAGGACACAGACCGAGACGATGAACGCGATCCGTTGCCCGCTGGTGCGGGCCGCGTCGGTTTCGCCGGCCTGACCGCTCACATCGTCCGGCCGGGCGGCGGCGACCAGGTGCCGCGCGGCGGCGGCGGAGAGAGCAGCCGCTGCGTCATGGCGATGGCGCCGATGCTGACGAGGAGAAGAGCGGCGAACCAGCGGCTGATCGACACCGGCATGCCGCTGTCGGGGCGCCACACCAGGATCAGGAACACGACGGGAACGACGACCAGCGCCCAGCCGGCGCGCAGACCGCGACGCGCCGCGATGACGGCCAGCACCAGGAACACGATGAAGATCGCGATCGCCGCCGCCCGGACGACGTTGAACGCCTGGGTGCCGAGGAAATACAGGAGGGAGTGGAACGCGTTCTCGATCGTGCCGAAGAAGTCGAGCACACCCAACAGGAACCGGTCGGGACCAATCAGATACAGCAGTACGGCGAGCACGAGGCCGCCGATCCAGATCATCCCGATCGTCTGTCGTTGCACGATGCCGTCCTTGCCTGGTGGGTCCGCGCGCGTTCTACCGGAACCGCGCGCGGCGGGACAGAACCCTCGCCCCCCAGGGGGATCGTTGCCGTCCCCGTTCTTGTCGTCGGGCGGTGCCGGCTACGCCGCTTCGGCCATGGTGGACCGTTCGCTGGCCACGGTGGTGCGATGCATATCCCGCACTTCATCGCCCGGGAATGGACGCGCGCGATGCATGGTGGTGCGGTTGTCCCACATCACCAGATCCCACTGTTTCCACGCGTGGGAATAGACGAATTTCCGCTGCGTCGCGTGCTCGTTCAGGTCGCGCAGGAACGCCCGCGCTTCCGGCACAGGCCAGCCGACAATGGCGCCCGCGTGCGAGGCAAGGAACAGCGATTTGCGTCCCGTTTTCGGATGCCGGCGCACCAGGCGCTGTTGCACCGGGGCGAAGCGGCGGCGATCCTCGTCGGTGAAGTCGGTGAAGCCCAGCGTGCCGCGGGAATAGAGCTGGCTGTGCTCGCAGATCAGAGTCTCGCACTCGGCCTTGGTCTCGTCGTCCAGCGCGTCATAGGCCACGCGCATATCGGCGAATTCGGTGTTGCCGCCGGAGGAGGGGATCACGCGGGCGGACAGCAGCGAATATTTCGCCGGCACCGCTTTGAACGAACTGTCGGAATGCCACAGCCGGTTGCCCAGGTTGAACAGGCGGCGCCGGGAGTCGCGCGCCAGCACCTCGTTGTTCAGGTCCAGGTTGGAGATGTCGTTGACATGGATCGATTCCAGCCGGCGGCTCTGCAGGAAATTGATGTCGCCCGAGGCGGTTTCCAGCTCCCCGAAATTGCGGCTGAACGCGAGCTGAGTCTCATCGGTGAACCGCTGGTCGTGGAAAACCAGCACGCCGTACTGGTCCATGCCGGCATCGATGGCGGCGGCCTGATCCGGGGTGAGCGGCCGGGTGATGTCGATCCCGGACACCTCGCCGGCGAAGAACGGGCGCGATACCGGATCGACCGGCTTGATGGACAGGGCCATGGGTCCCCTCCCCTGTTGCGACGACAGGGCCGCCCCCGCATCAGCGGGGGCGGCCCTTCGATGAGTCCTGTGGCCGGTTACTGCAGCGGGACGCCCAGGGCCTGGCCGAAGCGGCGCGCGGCTTCCAGCGTGTCACCGTATTTGCGATGCATCGCCGTGTGGTACGCCGCCGACAGCAGCAGACGGTCGCGGCCCGGCAGCTGATTGGTGCCGTAGTCCATCAGCATGCACTGGGCGATTTCCTGGTTGTGCGGATCGTTGCCCAGCTTGCTGGCCGCGAGTGCGATCCGACGCACCAGGGGCCCGCGGTCGGCGACATTGTCGCAATAGGCCTGGGTCCAGCTCAGGCTCTCGGGGCCGTTCAGCGAACAGATCGCCTCATCGACACGGTCGAGCAACTGCGCCGCGGTCATCGCGCCCGCGCCGGAGGGGACCTTGACCACCAGCGGGTTGATATCGTTCAGGCCGCGCATGTTGTCGGCGACGCGGCCGGCGAAGGACGCCGCGACATACAGCAGGCGCAGCCGGCGCGGATGGTCGAACGTGTCGTAGAACCATGCCAGCGTGTTCTGGTACTCGTAGCAGTGATGCGGCATGTTGAAGTTGTTGGGGTCGTGCGTCTCCAGGACGATCTGCGCGACCGCAAGCTGCAGCGCATCCAGGATCCGCCGCGGGTTCTTGCCGGCCTTCAGCAGGCTGGTGATCACCTCGAACGCGGTGCCTTCGGTGTCGCGGATGACCGCGCGGATCACGTCGGACACCTCGGCCTGGTTGAGCGTGCCGGTGTTGCGCAGCATGGCGAGCTCGGCCTCGCTCACGCCGCCATACGGCACGGCGTGCAGCGCCTCGCCCTCAATGTTCATCTTGACGTAGTTGCAGGCGACTTCATACGTCGAATACCAACGCGGGCCGACGGCGATATCCAGCGCGCCGGCGTAGATCACGTTGCGCGCCTTGGCCCAGCCGATCGCATTGCCGAGTTCCACGACCGAGCGGGCGCGGTATCCCTTGTGGCCGGTGGTGTAGGAACGCGCGTGCAGGATGCGGTCCTGGATGTCCATCAGGCCCGCGAAGCACATCTCGGCCAGCACCTCCTTGTGCTCGTCCGTGTTTTCCATCAGGCCGAGGAACACCCGGTAGGCATCCAGCACCTGGCCGCGATGCACCAGGGTCATCCAGGCATTCAGCCGCTCCTTCAGCGGGCCGGTCAGGCGCACCGCTTCCTGGTCCGGCCAGTAGACGACCGGCGCCGGCGGCGCCTCCACCTTCGTGCTGTCGCCGCGATGGCGGGTGTAGTGGCCGGGCGCCTTGTTGATCTTCTGGTTCCAGATATCGAGACCAGTCGGGATGTACCAGATGGTCTGCGCTGTCGGCAGCATCGCCAGATGCGACGGCATCATCTTCGTGAGGTTGACCGCGGCCCGCGCACTGAGCAGGCAGTGGTCGTTGTTCACGAAGTTCGGATAGCCGTCGTCGATGCGTTCGTGATACGGAACATGCGTGAAGGGTGCGTGGATCCGAACACCTTCGGCCACGATCTCGGTCAGCGGACGGCCGGCGCGGATCAGGTCGTAGAGGGCCTCGCTCGCACCGACCTGGTCACGCATGAGGCAGCGGTCCTCAAGCTTTTCGTAAAGCGCCCGGGCCTCATCACGCCCCGTCGAGATCTCCGTCTGGCTGTCCATCCTGGTATCCTCCGGCCTATGCCCTTGATTGGCATGATCCTACGCTTGACAGGGCGATGGGGACAACCACGGATGCCGACGCAGGGGGAGGCGACGCACCATGGCAGGCATGACGGACTGGGTCATCTCGACGGCAGTCGGCACCGGCGAACAGGGCTACGGGGGGGACGGCGGGCCGGCCAGCGCGGCGCGGCTGAACAATCCCTTCGACGCAGCATTCGATGCCGATGGCAACTTGATCTTTTCAGATACATTCAATCACGTCATCCGCCGCGTGGACGCGCGCGACGGCAGCATCAGCACCATCGCCGGCACCGGTGAACGCGGTTTCGCCGGCGACGGCGGCCCCGCGACACGCGCCCAGTTGAACGAACCGTACGGCGTTGTCGTTGATCGTAACGGAACAGTGTTCTTCGCCGATCGCCTGAACCGCCGCGTCCGCAAGGTCGATGCGAACGGTATCATCACCACGCTGGCCGGCGATGGCAGCGGCAAATACAGCGGCGACGGCGGTCCCGCCGCGACGGCGGGGCTTGCCGAACCGAACGGGCTCGCCCTGGATAGCGCCCACGCGCGGCTGTTCATCGCCGACGTGGCCGACCATCGCGTGCGGGTCGTCGACCTGGGATCGGGCACCATCGGCACCTTCGCCGGCACCGGCGAAGGCCGCCATGACGGCGACGGCGGTCCCGCGACGGCGGCCGGCATCTTCGGCGCCCGCGCCGTGGCACTGGCACCCGACGGGTCGCTCTATGTCATGGAACGGCAGGGCAGCAGTATCCGGCGGATCCGCGACGGCATCATCGAGACCGTGGCCGGCACCGGCGCACGTGGCTACGCCGGTGATGGACACGATGCACGCCACGCCGTGTTCAACGCGCCCAAGGAGATGGCGGTCGACGCCGCCGGCAACATCTTCGTCGTGGATACCGAGAACCACGCGATCCGCCTGATCGCGGCGGACTCGTGGATCGTCAATACGATCGCAGGAAACGGCGTCGCCGGTCCTGGCGGCGATGGCGGACCCGCGATCGCCGCCGGACTTGCCCGTCCGCACGGCGTGACGATCGGGCCGGATGGCGCGGCCTATGTCGGCGACAGCGAAAACCACCGCATCCGCAAGCTGGTCCGCGCGGGCTGAGCACTTTGCTCTCTGTGCACCCTATGCTCTAACCGGCCGGAACCTATCGGGGGAACCTCGGGAATGCGCATCCTGTCGGTCGTCGGCGCTGCCGTCAGCGCGGTGGTGCCTGGCACCGCGACGTCCACGCACGCGAATCTTTGCGATACGCCACCGGCATCCGACGTGATAATCGCAATGGTGCCGCCGATGCGCTCCCCCACCGATCACGATCCGTGCGCGCACCTCGCCGCTCCGCCTGGCCGCCAGCCAGCCAGGGCCAACGGCACGCACTGACTGGAATGAGAAGAATGCGCCTGCCCAGCTTCCAACAATGGGTCATGTACGCGCTGCTGCTGGTCTGCGGCGCGCTCGTGATCTACCCCGTGCTGTTCCTGATCACCGAGTCCCTCAATGTCGGCGACCCGCAGATCTTCCCGCCCGAGGAATACGGGATCAGCAACTACCTGAATTTGTACGAAGACTCGCGCGTCATCACCAACACCCTGTTGGTGGCGTGCATTTCCACCGTTCTCGCGGTGATCTTCGGCTTCATCCAGGCATGGATCCTGACCCGCACGTCCATCCCCGGCCGCGAACGGCTCGAACGGCTGATGGAACTGCCCTACTACATGACCCCGCTGATCGGCGCCCTCGCCTGGGGCGTGCTGCTCGGCCCCAAGACCGGGCTGATCAACCAGCTCTGGCGTTCGATGGGCTTCGAGTTCGACGCCTTCAACATCTACACCGCCGGCGGCATCGCCTGGGTCATGGCGCTGTTCGAAGGCACCGTCGCGTTCGTGATGATCTCGGCCGCCATGAAGTCGATGGACCCGTCGCTGGAGGAAAGCTCCCGCGTCCTGGGCGCCAGCAAGCTGCGCACCATGCTGCGGATCACGCTGCCACTGGTCACGCCGGGCGTGCTGAGTGCGACGATTTTCGTCTTCGCCGAAATGCTGGGTTCCTTCGCCGCCGCCTTCGTGCTGGGGATTCCCGGCCGGTTCTACGTCGTCACCACATCCATCTGGCAGGCAACGCTGTCCTACCCGCCCGACTACGGCCGAGCGGCGGCGATGGGACTGTCACTGTTCGGCGCGATGCTGATCACATTGGGCCTTGCGCGTCTGATCATGCGGCATGGCAGCTATGCGACCATAACGGGCAAGGCATTCCGGCCGCGTCCGATGGATGTGGGGCTGATGCGCCTGCCGCTGATGGGCATCGCCTGGGGCTACATCGTCGTCGCCGTGATCCTGCCGCTGGCGGCGCTGACGCTGACATCGTTCCAGCAGTTCGCGACGGTGATCATCCCGCAGATGAAGTTCACGCTGGCGAACTATGAAACCGCCCTGCAGATGGGGTCGCTGGGTCCGGCCTTCGTGAACAGCATGATCCTGGGCGTATCGGTCGCGACGATCGGCGTGCCGGTGATCGGGGTGATGGCCTGGATCATCTATCGCTCGACGATGCCCAGCCGCGGGGCCATGGAATACGTGGCGATGGTGCCCGCCGCGGTGCCGCGCCTGGTATTCGGCCTTGGGCTGCTGTGGGCGTGGATCAACATTCCCATCCCGCTCTATGGCACATTGTGGCTGCTGGGCATCGCCTATTTCACGGTCTTCCTGCCGCTGGGCCTGCGCACCATCGCCGGGGTCGTCATGCAGGTGGACAAGAGCCTGGAGGAATGCGCCCGGGTGTGCGGCGCCTCCTGGGCGCACCAGATGCGCACGGTGACCCTGCCCTTGCTGCGCCCTGGCCTGATCGCCGCCTGGCTGCTGATCTTCATCGCCAGCGTGCGTGAACTCGGGGCATCGGTGTTCCTGATGGGGCCGCATTCCAAGGTGATCGCGCCGTCGATCGTCAATTCCTGGCTGACCGCCAGTTCCGAATTGTCGGCCGCGATGGCGCTGATCCAGACAGTCATGGTTTTCATCGCGGTCGGGATCATGTTTCGTGTCGCGCGCCGGATGGGCGGAGTAACTGAATGAACCAGGTTTCCACCCACGCACCACGGATCGAGGTGCGTGATCTCGTTGTGAAGTACGGCGATACCACAGCGGTCGACCGCGTCAGCTTCGCGATCGCCCCTGGCGAGCTGGTAACCCTCCTCGGCCCGTCGGGCTGCGGCAAGACGACCACGCTGCGTGCGATCGCCGGCCTCGAAACGCCTAGCGACGGCACCATCCGCCTGAACAGCCAGACCGTGTATTCGGGGCGGGAGCGGACGAACATCCCGTCCGAGAAACGCGGCGTCTCGATGGTGTTCCAGTCCTACGCGATCTGGCCGCACATGACGGTGTTCGACAACGTCGCGTATGGGCTGCGGGTGCGGAAGATGTCGCGGGGCGAAATCGAGTCCAACGTCTCCCGCGTCCTCGACATGGTGCAGATGACGCCCTACGCGGACCGGCCGTCCTCGAAGCTGTCAGGTGGGCAACAGCAGCGCGTCGCCGTGGCCCGCGCGATCGCCTTCTCGCCGAACGTCGTGCTGTTCGACGAGCCGCTGTCGAACCTGGACGCCAAGCTGCGCGCCGAGATGCGCGTCGAGCTTCGGGAACTGCAGCGCCGCCTGGACATCACGTCGCTGTACGTGACGCACGACCAGGAGGAGGCGCTGGCGATCTCCGACCGGGTCATCGTCATGAACAGTGGCAAGATCGAGCAGCTCGGCTCGCCCGAGGACATCTACGATCGCCCATCCAGCCATTTCGTGGCTGATTTCGTGGGGTCGGCCAACATGATCCCCGGCAAGGTCACCGGCAGCGGTCCGGACGGCATGCTGATCTTCGAAACCGACGGCGGCGCCCAAATCCGGATCGCCATGCCACCCGGTGGAAAGACGGCGGGATCCGTCATCGCCCTGCGATCCGCCTACATCCATTTCGGGCAGACATCCGGGGAACAAAACGCTGTCGGTGGGACCATCCACCGGCGTATGTTCCATGGCGACTTCATCCAGTATGTCGTGGACTGGCCCGCCGGCCAGTTGATCGTGCGCCGTCCGCCGACAGAACTGTTCGAGGAAGGGAGCGCCGTCACGGTGTCGTTCGAGCCGGCCCACTGCGTCCTGCTGTAGCGGTCCTACGCCTGGGCATCGGCGAAGGGTTGGCATCTCGGTCTGCTGAGACCGGCGCCCTGATTGACATGGGCTGGAGCCGCGGCACACCATTCCAAGCCAAAAATCGGGCGCAACGACGCGGGGGTGGCCGGGCCCACGCGTCGCCGCATGTCACAGGGAGGATGAGTTGGGCATCGATTATCAGAAGCGTGACGGCGTCGCCTACATCACGCTCAACAACCCCGCCAAGGCCAACATCCTCGACAAGCCGACCTCCGACGAGATCTCCGCCGCCTGGATCGATCTTTGGGAAGACCGCTCAATCCGCTGCGCGATCCTGACGGGCGCCGGCGAGAAGCATTTCTGCGGCGGCCATAACCTGGCGCCGCGACCGGACATCACCGAGGAGGAACGGGAGTTCCTGCGCACCCAGCGGATCTTCTGGCCGCTCGCCGGGACGGTGCACGGACAGAAGACGGGAGTCGATGGCCGCATGGGCGATCATTACCCGCGGGTGTGGAAGCCGGTGATCGCCGCGGTGAACGGCTGGGCCGCCGGCGCCGGCCTGTATATTCTGCTGGCCTCGACGGATATCCGGATCGCCAGCGCGGAACACGCACGGTTCAAGTTCGCGCTCACCACACAGGGCTGGCTGGGGCACGGGCCGGGCGCATCCCTGCTGGCCAAGCAGTTGCGCTACATCGACGCGATGAAGATCCTGCTGACGGATGAGCCGTTCGATGCGCAGGAGGCGCTGCGGATCGGCCTGGTGAACGAGGTCGTGCCGCACGCGCAGCTTCTGGAACGCGCGGAGAAATATGCCCGCCACATCTGCAGCCTGCCGCCGGTGGCGGTGCGCATGATGAAGGAGTTCATGATCCGCTTCGGAGATCTGCCGACCGATCAGGCATGGCATATTCAGAATCTGATCAACTCGCTGCTGATCCAGACCACGACCGATGGCGAGGAAGGGCGGCAGGCCTTCAACGCGAAGCGCAAGCCGAATTTCACTGGCACGCTGCGCCGGCGCGGCGAACCCTGGCCCGATTGGTCGGAAGAAGACGCCAAGCGGCTGGACGACGCGTATCGCAGCGGCGAGTTCTGAAGCGGCGGGGCTGTTGCGCAACGCGGTACCGGCGCGTCGCGGCCGTCGCCGGCCCTGACAGTTTGGTCAGGCTGATCGTGCGCACGGGGTCAGCCCAGCGCACCAGCCTGACGCAGCTTGGCGATTTCTGGCGCGCTGAGGCCCAGGACACCCGCCAGCACCGCGTCGGTATCGGCTCCGAGGCCCGGTGCGGGACCGGTCACCCGGCCGAAGCTGGCCTGCCAGGGCAATCCCGGCAGGACCCCATCGTCATGCCGGTCCCAGAAGCCGCGCGCGCGGAGGTGTTCGCTCGTCACCAGGTCCCCCGATCGTGCCAGCGCTGCCGCGGCAATCCCGGATTGGCGAAGCTCCACCGCCGTCGCCGCGGCCTGACGGGAGGCGCACCAGTCGGACAGTGCGCGGTCGATCCGCGCGGCCGCTGCCATCCGTCCGGACAGGTCCAGGTCCGCCATGGTGCCAAGGGCCGGCACCGCGCGGCACAGCGCGCGCCATTCCGCGTCGGTGCGTGCGACGATGGCGACCCAGTCATCGTCGCCCGCGCATCGCCACGCGCCGTGCGGCGCGAAGACGTGCGAGGCATTGCCCATCGGCGTCGGCGGATCGCCCACCTGCGTCGCCAGCAGCGGATCGGCCATGGTCCACAGCATCGCCTCGATCATGGAGAAATCGACGCGGGCCACGCCGCCGGTTTTCCGCCGATGCCACAGGCCGGCCGCGACGATGAAGGCCAGCATCAGACCGCACATCGGGTCCAGCCAGGCCAGACCGACCCGTGGCGGGATATCGGGATGGCGGTTCAACCCGGCGAAACCGGCGTAGCATTGCAACAGCGTGCCATAGGCGACCGCGTGGGACTCGGGTCCGGTGCGGCCAAGTCCCGAGGCTGACACGTAGATCAGGTTCGGATTGACGGATTTCAGTGCCTCGGCGCCGAGGCCCAGCCGGTCCATGACCCCGGTCGCATAGTTTTCGATCAGCACGTCCGACCTCGCGGCCAGGGCGCGGGCGATCTCCAGCGCATCGGGCTTCTTGAGGTCGAGGACAACGCCTTTCTTCGCTTGCCCCAGGACGGTGTGCAGTTCCGAGGCGCGTCCGGGATCGCCGCGCCCCGGCGCCTCCACCTTGATCACCTCGGCGCCCATGGCGGCCAGATATCGCGTCGTGGTGGGACCGGCGATCACCCAGCTGAAGTCCAGGACGCGCACGCCGGCCAGCGGCGCTGCGTCACCGGCCGGTGCACCTGGGCGCTCGGCTTGGGCCATGGTCAGCCCGAACGGCGTACCGGGCGCCTTGACGGTGCGATCGCCCAGAACCAGTGGCCGGTAGAAGTCGCGATGACGCATCTGCGGGGTATCGAGCTGTTCGGCGGCGTCGCGCAGCGGGAAGCTCGGGACATGTGCCGCCTGCGCGGTGTCGGCGATCCATTGCTTGTCGTATTGCCGGCTCCAGGCGGACATCAGGGCATGCAGCGCGTCCCAGTTCGCCACGCGGTCGGGTTTGGTGAGAAAGCGCGGATCCTGCCCCCAGTCCGGGGATCCCATCGCCCGCAGCCAGGACGCCCATTGCCTGTCTTCGCGCGGCGAGATCGCGGCATAGCCGTCGCGAGCCGGCAGAATGGTGACCGTGGCGCCGTTGCCGTCGGTCAGCCGCTTGCGCCCCCAGCTTCTGCCGCTGAGGCCGGCCCGGGTGAGCTCCGTCATCGCAAGCGTCGCCAACGCCTCCTGAATCGAAACGTCGATCACGGCGCCCTGCTTCCGGCCGAACACGGCGTGCATCCCGGCGCAGGCCGCGGCCAGGCCGCCGAGGAAGGCGGACTGCTCGCCGACCGGGCGGATCGGTGCTTCCGAGAGATCATCCACCTGCCCGGTCAGCAGCCGTGAGATTCCGCTGGCGAAGAACAGCGTCAGGTCGGTTGCCGGATCGTCCGCCTGCGGGCCGGACTGACCGTACGGTGAGATGAAGACCAGCGGCGCGATCGGGTTCAGGGCGCGGATCGCATCGGTCGCAATCGCTCCCTGCTTCAGTTCGACCGGGCTGCCTTCGCACAGGACCAGGGCGGCGCCGGAGATCGCGTCCGCGCGCGCCTGCTCCCCGTTCGCGACGCGCTTGCCGTGATTGAGGTAATCGAGCAGCCGCGTGCCTTGCCCCGGTTCGATGCAGCTGACGGCGGCACCGACATCGGCCAGCAGCCGCCCGCACACGGCGGCGGCCAGGCCCGGGCCGATCTGGACCACCGAAAACCCTTCGAGCAGCGACATCCCGATCTCCCCCAAGGACGGTCCGCGCCCGCCGTGCGCAGCGGCGTTTCAGGCCGTCACGGCCCAGACACCAAATTCCGCTGCGATTGACAATCCGCCGGGGGGGAGGTCCGGCTTGCCTGACCTTCGTCGTGGCACCATCTCACCCGGCATGTGGAACGAACCCTACCTGGAGACGTGCTGCCGTTCGGCGTTGCACCGGGTGGCGCTGGCGGGTGAGGCCGGGCGACCCGCCGGCCTGAAGGACGATCCGTGCCTGGCGCGGCTATCGCGGATGAACCTGGTCCACGGGGACATTTCGGGCCGGTTCCATCTCACGGAAACGGGTCGGGTGCGACATGCCGCTGATATCGCGGGTCGGCGCGACGCCCAGTAGGAGTCAGGCGAGCGGCGCCGTCGAGACGGTTTCGATGTCGGACAGGGACACGCACAGGATGCGTGCGCCATCAGCCGCCGAGACCATGACCAGATCGCCGACGGCCAGCATGTCGCAGGCATCCGCAAAGAAGTTGGGCTTTGCCACCGTTTCCAGCCGCTCCTTCCCCGCCTTGTAGTGCCACAGCGTGAAGCCGTTCGCATAGGCGAGCACGGACAGGTTGCGAATGGCGAAAACCATCGTGGGGACCCTTTCGGACAAAAGAAAAGGCCGCTTCCCGGTGGGAAAGCGGCCTGCGGAGGACAGGATCCAGCGGGTGACACAGTTATCCCGTTGGCAAACCGTTTCTATGTGCGGCGGGAAGCAGTGTCAATGAATATTTTCCTACAATCTTTACCTAAACCACGATCCCCTTCACCCGCAGCGGCCATTCCATGCGGTCCAACGCCTCCCGCCACAGGCGCCAATCACTACGCTCGGTTGCATAGGCCGGGTTCGGCGCGCATTGCCGCTCCCCCCAGATCCGCAGGATCCGCGCATGCACCAGGTCGAGGCGCCGCTGCCGATACAGGCTGTCCAGACACTTGACAACATCGTCCGGCTCACAGGGGCGCACCGATACGCCCTGGTTGGCGCTGTATCTCGCCCCATCCCGCCGCGCCGCCAGCGCCGCCATTGTCCAGAACCATGCCTCCTCCGCGTTGCCGAAGGGCTGAACGCGCGGCCCCCTGACGCTCGCGGGGACCCTGCCCGGCATTGCTCTGCAGGCGGTGGATTGCATGGTTCATCTCCTTAACGAGGCGTTTCAGGTTCTTTCCGTTAATAAACCATAGGTTGCATATCATGGCAAGTCTTCAAGGTGATTTTTCCTATTCCAATCTGGATCGATTCCTAAGAGACTGTCGCGACCGATTCGCAGGATGGCCCGCGACCCTGCTCTGCGCGAGCCAGGGCAAAGCGTGGCCGTCGTACGTCTGGTTGGGAAGTGCCTGCATGAAGCATGACGATGTCTGGCGCGCGCTCGATACGCTCGCCGCGGAGAACGGCCTCTCGGCGTCGGGTCTGGCCAAGCGCGCGGGCCTCGACCCGACAACGTTCAATCCGTCCAAGCGGCGCATGCCGGACGGGCGCGCCCGCTGGCCGAGCACGGAGAGCATCGCGAAGGTGCTGGAGGCGACGGGTGCGAGTCTGGAGGCGTTTACTGCACTCGTGTCAGGCGCCAGGGCGCTGGCCAGCGGCAATGCCGCGCGCGCGGCCATCCGGCGGGTTCCGCTGATCGGGTTCGCGCAGGCGGGCGGCGACGGGTTCTTCGACGATGGCGGCTATCCGGTGGGCGGGGGCTGGGATGAGGTGAGCCTGCCGGAAATCGGCGATCCCAATGCCTATGCGCTGGAGATCAGCGGCGATTCCATGGAGCCGGTATTCCGCGACGGCGATCACGTGATCGTCTCTCCCTCCGCCCCCATCCGGCGCGGCGATCGCGTGGTGGTCCGCACGTTCCGCGGGGAGGTCATGGCAAAGGAACTCGCCCGCCGTTCGGCGCGGCGGGTGGAACTGAAAAGCCTCAATCCGGAGCATCCGGACTACAGCTTCGACCTGACCGAGGTCGCCTGGATCCACCGCATCATCTGGGCGAGCCAGTGATCTTCCGCCCGTGCCGGAGCGGCCGGGCGGCGCTGGAGCCGGCTCGCACCGGCCCGTTCCAGGCTACCAGGCCGCGTCGAGCAATGTCCGCACCGCAGCGGGACCATCAATCCTACGCGGATTGGTGTGGACCCAGCGGTCATGCATCGACCCAGCGGCGATCCGGTCAAGCTGATCCTCACGCACCCCGACGGCGCGCAGCGTCGCCGGCAGGCCGAGGCTTGCAACCAAGCCGGCGACCGCGTCCGCGGCCTTCATGCCACGGCGCCCCATCGCCTCGCTCACCCAGGCCTGACGCGCGCCGTTCACCGGTTCGTTGAATCGCAGCACATGCGGCAGCATGACGCAGGACGTGTAGCCATGCGGCACGTCCGCGGTGCCGCCCAGCACATGCCCGATGCCGTGGCTCGCGCCCTTGGTCACGCCATTCTGCGAACCCATGATCGACATCCACGCGCCCAGCTGGCAGTCAAGCCGCGCGGACAGATCGGCCGGGTCCGCCTTCACGGCGGGCAGCCCCTTCGACAGCAGGCGCAGCGCCTGCATCGACATCCCGTCGGAAAACGGGGTCGGGTTGATCGAACAGAGATCCTCGACGGCATGGTCCACGGCGCGGATGCCGGTGGACAGGAACAGCCATTCGGGCGTGTGCACCGTCACCGCGGGATCAAGGATGACGGTCTGCGGCATCATCAGCTGATGGCCGTAGCTCTCCTTCACCTGACGCTCGGTATCGGTGCAGCCGGCGAACCAGGTGAACTCGCCTGCCGACAGGGTGGTCGGCACCGCAACCGAGCGCAAGCCGGGTGGCTTCGTCGGCGGGCGTTCGGTCTTCCCGTCCGACGTGATCGCCGCGCGGAAATCATCGAGCTGCGCCGGGTCGGTGACGTCGTTGCCCAGGCACAGCCCGACCATCTTCGCGGCGTCGGTCACCGATCCGCCGCCCACGGTCAGCACCAGATCAGCCCGGGCCTGGCGCGCCTCATTGGCCGCCGCGACGACATCGATCCGTGGCGTATGCGCCTTGATCCGCGCGCATACGCCGGCCAGGCGATTGCCCAGGACAGCGCGAACCTGGTCGATCGTGTCCGTCTCCCGGGCCAGCGTGCCGCTCGCCATGACATAGACGGCACGGGAGCCGAGGCGCTCAAGCTCATCCGCGAGGGCTTCCTGGAGCGGGATGCCGTAGACCACCCGCTCCATCGGCGGATAGCGATGGATGCCGCGGTTCATGCCGAACCGGCCTTCTTCGCGCAGAACGCGTCCAGCATGGCGGTCTCGTTGTTCGGCCCGGCATGGTCCGCGGCAATGCGCTCATAGAGGCGCGCGGCCGCCTGATAGAACTGCGCGCCGGCCAGGTCCTCACCCACGAAGGCCGAGATCTCCTCCATCTCCGCGACCCAGCGATAGGCCTTGGAGTGCATGCGCGGCATCTGTCGCGTGAGCCAGGCCAGCAGCGCTGGCTGGCTGATGGCCATTTCCGCGTACAGCGCGTCGGCCGTGCCGGCGCGACTGGCCGCCAGCATCATCGCCGCGCCCAGCGCGGTGAAGCCCTTGGTGATGCCGGCATACGACATCTTCATCGCCGAGGCGGCTCCGATCGGCCCGGGTTGGATCGGCATCGACAGCCCGTACTGCGCGAGCGTCGCCACCCTCGGTGCCTCGGGTCCGGACAGGTAGATGCGGGTGTTCTTCGAGTCCGGCTCGGGCGGGGGACCGATGATGCCGCCATCCACGAAGGTGGCGCCCGCTTCCTCCACGACCCGCGCCACCCTCAACACGGTGGACGGGTCGATCGCATTGCAGTCGACATAGGTCGGCTTCCGGGCGGTGGCGCGCATCGCCGGTGCCAGGCGCTCTGCCAGGCTGACCGCGTCGCCGGGTGGCAGGATCGAGAGAATGAAGTCACAGGCGGCCAGTTCCGTGTCGGGGGCATCCACCATGCCGGCGGCGCGGGCGCGGTCCACGGTGGCCTGGCTGCGGCCCGCCAGCGATGTGCGGACCTCGACGCCGTTCTGGGTCAGGCGCTTCGCGACGGCACTACCCATCATGCCGGGCGCAATCACAGCGACAGTCGGTTTCATGGTGTGGGTCCTCCCGCAGGTCACCCGCAGCATGGCGAAGGGTGAAGCAACACGAAAGGGGTCAGCGCGCACCGGACCGCGATCGCATCCGTTCGGCCACCACCAGGATACCACCGGCCGACGCGATCAGGGCAGCACCCGCCCAGACGGAAATCGAGGGAACATCCCCCCAGATCAGGTAGCCCAGGGCGAAGGCCCATATCAGCGCGGAATACTCGACGGTCGCCATGACGGAGGCTGGGGTCCGGCGGGCCATTTCGAACACCAGATACTGCGCGCAGCCGCCAAATATCCCGACCGAGAGCAACAGGCCGGTCTCCATAAGGTCCGGCGGGTGCCACGTCACGGCGGATGCTATGCCGGTACAGACCAGGAAGATCGCGTTGTTGAACAGCATCTGGATCAGCGACGTCTCGCGGCGGGCGATCTGACGCATGAGGATGATCGCATATCCCCACAGCCCCGCGGCAATCAGCACGAGAACGGTGGCAAGTGAGGCCGGCACGCCGAACGGGTCGGACGCGAACATCACGCCCACGAACCCGACCCCCACGGCCGCCCATCGTGCGGGCGTGACCGTCTCCTGCAGCACCCGGGCGGCCAACAGCGTCACGATGATCGGCGCGGCGAAATAAAGCGTCAGCAGCTGTCCGAGCCCCATCGAGCGCGCGGCCGTATAATAGCAGAGCCACGCCGTCATCGTGATGCAGGCCCGGAAGATCAGCGCCTGCTTCAGCGGCGTATCGATGGCACGCCGGATCAGCGGACCCCGTCCGATCAAAAGACACGCGACAAGGACCGTGGCGCTGCGGGCGAACAGCACCTGCCAGACCGGGATCGTCTCGACCAGCGACTTGATGCAGGCGTCGTGGACGGCGAACAGTCCATAGGCGAGCACGCCGAGACCGATGCCGAGAATCGTCGCGTCGCCCGTCATGCGGCCACGGTAACACGGAACCGCGCCCTGCCCCCTTGCATTTCCCGCGCCGCACAAAGACGATCGGGTGGTTGAAAGGAGAGCCACATATGGCCAAGGGAACGGTCTTCATCGACGGCGAATCCGGCACCACGGGTCTGGGCATCCGTGAGCGTCTGTCCGCGCTGCCCGACGTCGCCCTGAAGAGCCTTCCCGCCGAACGACGTCGCGACCCGGCCGCGCGCCGGGACATGATGGCAGAGGTCGACCTGGTCGTGCTGTGCCTGCCTGATGACGCCGCAAGGGAATCCGCCGCCATGGCGGCTTCCCTCGGCAACGCCGCACCCAAGGTGCTGGACGCGAGCACGGCGCACCGGGTGAACCCCGATTGGGTCTATGGCTTTGCGGAAATGCTGCCGGACCAGGCCGAGAGGATCGCCGCGGCGTCTCGTGTGGCGAACCCGGGATGCTATCCGACCGGCGCGATCGGGCTGATCCGGCCGCTGGTCGACGCAGGCCTGATCCCGGCCGACTACCCGATCACCATCAACGCCGTGTCCGGCTATTCCGGCGGCGGCAAGGCGATGATCCAGGAGCACGAAACCACCGAGGGTCCCGCCTTCGAACTCTACGGCCTGAAGCTGGAACACAAGCACCTGCCGGAAACCCAGCTTTATGGCGGGCTGAGCCGGCGGCCGATTTTCGTCCCCTCGGTCGGGCATTTCCGTCAGGGCATGCTGGTCTCGATCCCGCTGCACCTCGATACGCTGCCCGGCAAGCCCGCCGGTGCCGACCTTCGCGCGGCGCTGGAGCAGCGCTACGCCGGGTGCGACCTGGTCCGCGTGGTCTCCGCGCAGGCGGACGGGAAGCTTGAACCCCAGGCGCTGAACGACACCGACCGGCTGGAGTTGTATGTGCATGCCAATGACAAGCATCGCCAGGCGGTGCTGGTCGCGCGCCTGGACAACCTGGGCAAGGGTGCCTCGGGCGCGGCGGTGCAGAATATCGGCCTGATGCTGGGGCTGCATGCCGGGGTCGGGCCGCGGGAGACAGTGGATGCCTGACCTGCCGTACGGCGGCTTCGGACCAATCTTCTCGCTGGACGGCGTCACCCCCAGGGTGGCGCCGGACGCCTTCATCGCGCCGACCGCGGCCGTGATCGGCGATGTGGAGATCGGCCCGGAAACCGGCATCTGGTTCCATTGCCTGGTGCGCGGGGACATGAACTTCATCCACATCGGCGCGCGCACGAACATCCAGGACGGCACTGTCATCCATGTCGATTCCGGCGCGTTCTCCACCACGATCGGCGATGACGTTACGGTCGGGCACAATGCCGTCATCCACGCCTGCACACTGAAGAACCGCGCCTTCGTCGGCATCGCCGCCACCGTGCTCGACGGCGCCGTCATCGAGGAAGGCGGCATGCTGGGCGCTGGCGGGCTGCTGACGCCAGGCAAGGTGATCGGACCCAACGAACTCTGGACAGGATCGCCAGCCAAGCTCCGCCGGGTGATGGACGGGGAAGAACGCAAGCGCTTCGATCGCAACGCCCTGGTCTACCTGGACCTTGCCCGCCGGTTCCGCGGCGGGCTGCGGTCCGTGGGCATCCCCGGGCAGCCGCCGGGATAGGGCACGCCGTCCGGCGCCCCCGGACAGGCCGACCCGGTCATGCAATATCGCCTGCGCCACACCAGCCGCTATAGCTACGGCAGCCCCGTCGATCTGGCCACGCACATGGTGCACCTGCGGCCCCGGCCCCTGCCCGGCCAGCGCATCCTGTCCGACCAGATCGTTACCGCGCCGCTGCCGGCGCGGCGGCGGGATGGAATCGACCATTTCGGCAACCAGGTCACCTGGCTCTTTCTCGACCTGCCGCACGCTGATTTCGAAATAACCGCCGATTCAACGATCGACGTGTGTTTCGCCGATTCGCCCCCCGCCGAGGCCACCGCGCCGTGGGAATCGGTTGTCGAGGCCGCGCAGTCCCCGGCCGGGTGGCGCGCCGCGGAATTCCGCTTCGACAGCCCCATGATTCCGCGCGTTGCCGAAGCGGAGGCGTACGCCACGACCTCCTTCCCCGCCGGACGCCCGGTGCTGGCCGGGCTGCTGGAACTCAACAGCCGCATCCGAGCCGACTTCACCTACCGGGCCGGCGTGACGCACGTCGCCACATCCGTCGCCGACGTCCTGCGCCGGCGTGAGGGTGTCTGCCAGGACTTCGCGCACGTCATGATCAGCGCGCTCCGCTGTCTCGGGCTGCCGGCGCGCTATGTCTCGGGCTATGTGCGCACCCGGCCGCCGCCTGGCCAGCCGCGCCGCATCGGCGCCGACCAGTCCCACGCCTGGGTCGGCTGCTGGCTCGGCCCGGACCATGGCTGGATCGACCTCGATCCCACCAATGGCGTGATTGTCAAAGACGAGCATGTCGTGCTGGGCTGGGGTCGGGACTATACGGATGTCAGTCCGGTGCGCGGGGTCATCCTGGGCGGCGGCGAGCATGGCCTGACCGTCGGCGTCGATCTGGAACCCGCCGGCGAGACGGCCTGACAGGCCCGGTGCATCCATTCACCCTCTCCGGACGTTGGGTGCCGGCAACTCATCCGATCGGCCCCTTCCATGAACATCCTGACCGTGATCCATCGCACGACCTACCGCTACGCGAACCCGGTGACGTTCGGCGAGCACCGCATGATGATGCGCCCGCTCGACAGCCACGACCTGCGCATCCTGGAAACCAGCCTGACCCTCAGCCCCACCGCGACCGTGCGCTGGCTGCATGACGTGTTCGGCAATTCGGTCGCGATCGCCCATTTCGACGCGCCCGGCGACGTACTTCATGTCGAATCGCGGTTTCGGGCTGAACATTATCCCCTGCCGGAAGAGCAGGTCGCGGTCGAGGACTTCGCCCGCACCTACCCGTTCAGCTACGAGGCATCGGAAGTGCCAGACCTGGGGCGGACCATGGAGCGGCACTACCCCGACCCCGAGCACCTGGTCGATCAATGGGCGCGGCGCTTCGTCGACAGCACCGACGACCGCGACACGCTCGCGATCCTCAGCAGCATGACCCGCGCGATCCAGGCGGAAATGACCTATAATCCGCGGGACGAGATGGGCACGCAGGATCCGGTCACGACGCTCACCTCCGCATCGGGGACCTGCCGCGACTATGCCCTGCTGATGATGGAAGCCGCCCGCAGCCTGGGCTTCGCGGCCCGCTTCGTCTCCGGATACCTGTATGACGAAAGCCGGATCGACGGCAGCGAGGAGGCGCTGGTCGGCGGCGGCGTGACCCATGCGTGGGCGCAGATCTACCTTCCGGGGGCCGGCTGGGTGCCGTTCGACCCGACGAATGGCCTGGTGAGCGACCGCAACCTGATCCGTGTCGCCGTCGCTCGTGATCCGACCCAGGCCATCCCGCTCAGCGGCAGCTTCACCGGCAATTCCGGGGACTTCCTGGGCATGGAGGTAAGCGTGGAAATCCGCGCGGACAACGACGCCGAAGCCGGGACGGGCGCTGCGCCAAAGGAGCACGCAACCTGACCAGCGCGGTGTCGGAATGCGTCTTCACCCGCCCCTGCCGGATGAAGACGCAGGCCCGCCCGCTGGCTACACGGTCTGCAGGATCAACGTCCCGCTCATTTCCGGGGTCAGTTCCCGCCGCCAGTCGGCCTCCCGGCTCAGCACGCCTTCGTGCGCTCGCAGCGTACAGACCTCGGTCCCGGTGCCGCCGGGCACACCGCCCGCCTCGACGGTCTTCACCGCCTCCCTGAGCTTGCGGCGGGCCTGGATGATCGCCTTGTCCGCGGGGCCAAGATGCTCCTTCGAGCGGTCGACGATGCGGCCCATGCTCTCCTGGATGGCGCGATCCTGCGCGTTGATCCCGTCGATGCCGGAGTAGCTTTCCTCCCGCTGCACCTTGCGGTCCAGCAGGTAGTCGTTGGCACGATTGCCGACCGGGCGGAAGGTCTTCTGATCGACGTGCAGGGGGCCGTTGCCCAAGCCACGTTCCAGCCGGTCGTCGTCATGCAGCGGCGCGCCGCTGACGCTGTAGGCCCAGTTGTAGACGGCCGTGGTCTCGTCATCGATCGGCACCCAGATATGTCCGGCGTCCAGCTGCAGCCCGCTTTCCGCCTTGGACGGGCGTATCTGATGGAACGGCAGGATGAAATGATAGGTGCGGATATGCACCTCGCCGTCGCCCAGCGGCCTTATGCCCGCATACTGGTAGCCGTAGTCCGTCAGGTCGACGACCAGCTTTGGCGCCTTGCCGCGCACGAAGGGGTTGGACGGCTTGAAGCCGCCGCGGGTCGACGTCTCGGTCAGCAGCCGGTGCAGGATCGGCGCGTGTGACGTGTCGATGCCGCCTTCCAGCCCCTGCAGCCAGTTGCACTCCTGGATCACCTTGGTCACGTGGCGCTGCGCTTCCGGCACCTGCGTCCAGGCGAACCTGGGCAGCGGCGGCATCTTTTCGGCCGGCCCCAGATAGGCCCAGACGATCCCGCCGAGTTCGCAGGTCGGATAGGCCGTCAGGCGCACCTTGTGGCGGAAGTCGTTCTCCTCCGGCTCGTTCATCATCTCGGTGCACGTGCCGTCCACGTCGAATTTCCAGCCGTGATAGATGCAGCGCAGGCCGCATTCCTCGTTGCGGCCGAAATAGAGCGAGGCGCGCCGGTGCGGGCACAGCTCATCCAAAAGGCCGATCCGCCCCTTGCTGTCGCGGAATGCGACCAGGTCCTCGCCCAGCAGGCGGACCCGCACCGGCGGACAATCGGGTTCGGCGATTTCCTGCGACAGCAGGGCGGGGATCCAGTACATCCGCATCGTGTTGCCCATGGGCGTGCCCTGGCCGACGCGGGTAATCAGTTCGTTTTCCTCCCGTGACAGCATCGACGTTCTCCTGGACTGGTTTGACCGGTTCTGGCGAAGGCTAGCGTGTCGCGATCAGCGTAGAGCCCGCGTCAATACTTGTCAGGAAAAAACATGTGCGCAGCCGGACAGCGGTCGCGGCGCCTGATCTCCCGGTTACAGACCTTCGCGTCAGCAACACGCCCTTCAGGCTGTGATACGGCCTATCGGCCACCGTCGCTGGCTAGTCTTCCCGAGGACAGCGGGACGACTTTAGCCGGGTCAGCGGCGCTTCCCAGCACGCCTGCGATGGCGCTGGTCAACGCGTCCTGCTTGAACGGCTTGGCCAGGATCGGGATCCCGCCAGACGTCGCGCGTGCCACGGCGGCGGTGTCGCCGGAGATCAACAGGGCCGGCAGGCCGGGACGGCGGGCCCGGACATGCGCGATCAACTCCTCGCCCGATAAGCCCGGCAACGTGGCATCGGCAATAAGCATGTCCACGGGATGGCCCGCCGCCAGCTGCCCCAACGCTTCGGCACCGGTGTTGGCCACGAGGATGCTGTGGCCGTTCTCCGAAGCATAGGCGCTGACCACCATCTGCGTGTTCGGATCGTCATCCACCAGCAGGATTGGCGCCCGCGCGACCAGGGGCGCGCGCCGTGACGTCTCCGCTTCGGCGACACCGGCGCCTTCGCGCGGCAGGTAAAGCGTGACGCAGGTTCCCTTTCCCGGTTCGCTGGTGATGGTGATGCCGCCACCAAGCTGCCTGACCGCACCATACACCATGCTCAACCCAAGCCCGGTGCCCTTGTCCGGTCCCTTGGTAGTGAAGAACGGTTCAAGGACCCGCTCCAGCACCTCCGGAGCCATGCCGACCCCGGTATCGATGACGGCGATGGCCACGTAATCGCCAGGCTCGGGTCCTCCCTCCTGTTGGGCAGCGATCGTGACGTTGCGGGTCTCGATCGTCAGCGTGCCACCGACGGGCATGGCATCGCGGGCATTGATCGCAAGGTTCATGACCGCGAGCTCGACTTGGTTGCGGTCCACGGTGGCGCGCCAGAGATCGGGCGCCAGGCGCTTGCCGACCCGGATCGCTCCGCCGAGTGTCCGAAGCAGCATGTCGGACATGCTCTCCAGCGCGATGTTCAGATCGACAGCCTCGGTTGTCATCGGTTGCTGGCGGGAGAATGCCAGGAGACGTTGTGTCAGGGCCGCGCCACGCTCGACGGCGCGCTTTCCCTCGACGATGAACCGCCGTCCGGTGTCGCTGGTTACGTGCCGCTCCACCAGTTCGAAGCAACCCAGCATGCCGGTCAGCAGATTGTTGAAGTCGTGCGCGACGCCGCCCGCAAGCTGGCCCAGCGCCTCCATCTTCTGCACCTGGCGCAGGGAGGCTTCCAACCGGCGGCGTTCGGTGATGTCCTGTGCGTGACCAAGGACGCCGGCAACCTGGCCGTCGCGGTCACGTAGCGGCAGATACATGGCATCGTACGTGACGGTCCCACTCTCCGTCTTCCATGTTGGCTCGCACTGGTACGGCCCACCCGTTTCGTGCACGCTGCGAAGCCATCCCGTGAGCATGCCGCCCTTGCCGGGACCCAGCACCTCCTCCGGTGTGCGGCCGCGAACCATGTCCCGGGTCAGGCCGACGCTGGCCAGTGCGGCCGCATTGGCGTCCTCGTACACGAAGCGGCCATCCGGAATTTTCGTGAAGTGGATCATGCAGGCCGGCGAACTGTCGAAGTAGGTCTGAAACCGGTGCTCGCTTGCCTCCAGGTCCGCGAGCGCGCGATTGCGGCTGACGCTCAATTCACGCAACGCGTTCTGGTGGTCGGTGACATCGACATTGAGCCCGACCGCCCGCGTTGGCCGGCCGCTTGCGTCGCGGATCACCTCTCCCTTGCAGGAGATCCAGCGGATGGCGTGTTTCGCCAGTGGGTCGGCCGGATCGGGCCGGGAGATGCGGAACAGGGAGTCGATGGTTCCACGACCGGCAAGGGCCGACGTCACGCCCGCCTGCGCGGCATCCCGATCATCCGGATGAAGGGCGTTGAGCCAGCAGGCATACAAGTCTGAGGGCGGAACAGACGGGTCGACGCCGAAAATGGTGTAAAGCTGCGGCGACCAGATGACGGTGTTGCTGCGGATGTCCCAGTCCCAGGTGCCTATGTTCGCCGCATCCTGCGCCATGGCAAACCGGCGCTCGGCCCTTCGCGCCGCCTCGATGGCGGTGGCGTTGCTGCGTGCATAGCGAACGGCACGCGCCAGCATCTGCGGCGTGAATTCGCCTTTGACCAGAAAGTCGTTTGCGCCCGCCTCGGCGGCCGCCAGTTCGACCTCTGGAATCTCGAAGGCGGTCAGCATGACGACGGGCCTGCAAAGCCCGGCCGCACGGGCCTGCTCGATCAGGTTGAGCCCGTTGCCCGCCGGCAGGCGGTTGTCGACGAAGTAGATGTCATGGGCATCGCACGCCATCAGGCGGGCGCCCTCGACGGCATCAAGGGCGTAGTCGAGCGCCGAGTATCGAATGTTCGACTGGCGAAGCAGATGCTCGAACTCCTCGTGATACTCCGAAGCATCATCGATCAGGAGAATCCGCATAGCTCTCTCTTGCTGGACTACGATGAAGCCAGACTCGGCAATCTGGCGTGTTCGAACCAGAAAGCGTGGAATCCCCGCAGCAGGTCCACGAAATCCTCGAACCGCCCCGGCTTGGTCATGAAGGCATTGACGCCGTTGGCATAGGCCTGGGCGATCTGGCGGGGACTGTCGGATGTTGACAGAACGATCACCGGCAGTACGCGCAAAATCGGGTCGGCCCGGATTTCCCGAACTGCGTCGTGGCCGTTCATGCGCGGCATGTTCAGGTCCATCAGGACCAGCGTTGGCGTCGGCGCGGCATCGTCCGCCGCATAGCCATTGCGGCGTCGCAGGTAGTCCAGCACTTCCTCTCCATCGGAGACGAACTGCAGGTCGATGTCGAGCCCGAGTTCCGCGAACGCCTCCTGAAGGATCAGACGATCGTATTGATTGTCCTCGGCGACGAGAACAACAATGCGTTGCCCGGCCGCCGCGCGGGGTGCCGTGTCGGTCATGACTGTGCGTGCTGGACAGAGACGGGATGCAGCGGCAGCGAAATCGTGAAGGCCGAGCCCTCGCCAGGCTGGCTTCGGGCGCTGATGGTCCCGCCATGCCGGTCCATGATCTTGCGGCAGATCGCCAGGCCGATGCCGCTGCCCTCGTACACATGGGCGGCATGCAGGCGCTGGAACGGCTCGAAGATCCGGTCGCGGAACCGCTCGTCGAAGCCGATGCCGTTGTCCGATACGACAATGTCCAGGACGTGCGACGTATTGCGCGACGCACCGACCAACGGCGGACGAAGCGTGGCGGCGATGCGGATCACAGGCGCACGATCCGCATGCCGATACTTGAGTGCGTTCGAAAGCACGTTCTGGAACACCTGCTGCATCTGCCCGGCATCGCACACGACACTGGGTAGCGGGTCAACCGCAATCGAGGCTCCCGTTGCTTCGATCATACGGCCGAGATCGGTCTGGACCTGCGCCACGATCTCGTCCAGCGCCGCCGGGGCGAGCGGCTTCGCGCTGCGGCCCAGGCGGGAATATTCCGCCAGGTCCTTGATCAGCGAGCGCAGGCGCCGGGAGGAGCTCTGGATACCTTCGAACCAGCGGCCAAGGTTGGGACTGTTCACGGCCTCCGTCCCCACGGCGCGCTCGATCAGCGATCCGAAGGTTTCAATCTGGCGCAGCGGCTCGGTCAGGTCGTGGGAGGCGATGAAGGCGAAGGATTCCAGTTCCTGGTTGCTGCGCAGAAGTTCGCTGTTGAGCTCTTCCAGCTGCAGAGAACGACGGACAATGATATCGACAATCGTATTGCGCAGGCTGTTGGCCGCCGCGATCTCGTGCGCCGCCCAGGGCCGGGATCGTCCCCGGACCTCCTGGGTCCAAGCCGCGAAGGACCGGCGCGGCGTCAGGCGGTCGCGTCCGGCGACCATCTTTACGGGCTCGCCGGCCCAGGTCACCGTGCGGGCAAGTTCCGGACGGAACCACACCATGAGATTGTCCGGCGCACCGCCGAGCGAAACCGCCAGGATGCCGGCCGCGCCGTCCAATCCGGTTGCGTCCGGATACTGTGCCGAGAGATGGTCGGTTTCGAATACGCCCTGGACGCGGCCCGACAGGAACGTGAGCAGCGCGCGCAGGTCGTCCTCGGCCAGAGTTTCGCCCAAGGTGGTGAGGACCCCGCCACTACAGAGCGCGAAGCCGGACGCGTTCAGCAAGTCAAGGATCGTGTTGGCATTACGAAGAAGGACGTCACGATAATCCTGCCCGACGGTGGTCTCGTGCAGCATCGTCGTTTCGATCGCTCGGACATGAGACAGGCGGCGGGCGATTTCCGCGTCCTCGACGAACCCGATCTGCCAGGCGGCATGCTGCGCCAGCAGCGTGCAAGCCTGCCGCAACTCTGGCGCGACATAGTGGGCCGAAGCGTGATGGCAGGCGACCAATCCCCAGAACGTGCCGTGGCGCAGGATCGAGATCGACATGGAGGCGCCGATGCCCATGTTGGTCAGGTATTCGACATGGATCGGCGAGACGCTGCGAAGTACCGCGGGGCTGAGATCGATCGGCGCCCCCGTGGCCTGCACCAGGGGCACGGGAACATAGCCGACGTCGGGAATTTGCCGTTCCGCGTTCCGCATGTACAGCGCCCGGGCCTGCGCCGGGATGTCCTCGGCCGGGAAATGCAGCCCCAGATAGGACGGCATGTTGCCGCGGTTGTCCTCGGCAATGACTTCACCGCTCCAGTCCGCCGCGAAGCGATAAACCTTCACCCGATCATAGCCGGTCAGGCGGCGCACCTCCTGGGCAAGGCGCACACAGATCGCGGTAACATCGTTCGCCGCCTGCAGACGCCGGCTGGCCCGGCCGAAGCGGTCGAACAGCTCGTCTGGGGACAGCATGGTGTCCGGCTGGAGCAGCTTCAGCTCCACCAGCATGTTGTCCGGCCGGGTGTGCAGCATGGCGCGCCGGCGCACGTCGCTGCCGCGAAGCGTGACCCAACCAAGCCGCGTGGCCTCTGCCTCGCATGTCCTGGCGGCGTCCGCCACGGCCGTGAACGACGCCTCATCCACCAGCGCGGCAAACGGCACGCCCAGCAAGTCCTCCGGGCCGCGTCCCACGTGTTCGGCCACGTTGGCGCTGACTGCAATCACGCGCAGGTCAGGGACGCTCAGGGCGAACAGGATGCCGTGCGGCTGGATGGTGCCGGGGATGTGGATCGGCTCGCTGTCGCAGTTCGTCAAGTCGACAGGCGGATTGCGAATTCCCGGAGGGTGTTCCTCGGACGCGCGGGCAGCCATGCAGGGTTTGTCCCATGTCGTGACAGTCAGGCTCGCCAAGCCCGGCAACGCGAGTGGTTCGCACTTTCAGGCCGTCGGCGCTTATAACTGTTGCACGCCGCTGCCGCTACTGTCGGGGGCCGACGCCCATGGGCTTTTGTCCGGTATAAGCCAGGTCTGGAAGGCCGCAAACGTGGCGATCGCGGCAGCGACCATGATCGCGCGGTTTCGTGTGCCGGATCCACACTGTTCGACCGCGGCGCAGCACTGCCGCCAGCGTTCCTTATTATGTGGCTGCGATGAAAAGAATGAATCGCCGCCCCCCGGCCCGCCCACGATCGCCGCCACGTGGCGCGACAGGACCACGCCTCCCATCGCCGATCCCTCCACCACCCACGCGCAGCCCAGGGCTGCGGCGATGTTGTCCGTCGCCGGCAGGATGGCGGCATCCGCCATGGGGACGAGGGCGAGCGCATCGGCGTCGATGCCCAAGGCCGAGAGGTCCTGGCGCAGCCTGGATGGACGCGGCGACTCCGCGCCGATCCGGCGCCATGCCATCAGCGGATGGGCATCATGGCATCGGAGCCGCCGTTCGATCGGGTCGTGCAGGCCCAGCAGCCGCGACAGCAGCCGTGCATAGCCGTCGCGTGAGAGATTGCCACGCAGCAGGGCGGCAAACGCTGGGTGTCCGTGCAGGGCGCGATGTGCCGCATCGGTGGCGTTCCGCAGCAGGTGACGCACGGATTCGTCCCCCGGGGTCTCTGCGACATCGCTGGCCAGAAGCTGCTTCCTTCCCATTGCTCGGCCGTTCGATGGGGCTCGCGGGCGGGCTTCGGTGAGCTACTCTGTCAGCTTCGGCAGCTTGCCGGCAAGGTCCCGGTAGGCCTCGTCGTCGGTCCGGTCGTAGCGCAGCGGCGTCACGACGATCCGGCCGGCGCGCAGCGCGGTATAGTCGCTCTCCGGCCCCTGCGGCCGGTCGCCGCGTACGAAGTTCAGCCAGTGGTAGGTCATGCCGCGCGGATCAACCCGCGTATCGACGTTCATCCCGGCAATCATTCCCACGCCCTGGCGCGCCAGGGTCATCGGCCCGGCCTGGTCCGGCGGCACCGGCGGGAAGTTCACGTTCAGGCAGGCGTTCTCGCCCCAGCCGATGTCGAGCAGCTTCAGCACCACCTGCGCGCCCAGGGTGCGGGACGTGTCCCAGGGCACGTTGCGCCGGTCGACGAAGGCCTGGCTGAGCGCAATGGCGGGAACGCCCAGCATCATCGCCGTCATCGCCCCGCCGACCGTGCCCGAAAAGACCGTCTCGAGCCCCAGGTTCAGGCCGCGATTGACGCCGGACAACACAAGCTGCGGCGGCGCATCCTTCATCAGGTGGCAGATGCCCATCGCCGCGCAGTCGCCGGGCGTGCCGGTCACGCCGAAGCGACGCTCGCCGCGTTCGGTGATGCGCAGCGCATGGTGCAGGCTGACCGCGTGCGACTGCCCGCTCTGGTCATGTTCGGGGGCGACGACCCACACCTCGCGGGCGATCTCGGCCGCGATCGCTTCCAGCACCGCCATGCCCGGGGCATCGATGCCGTCGTCATTCGTCAGCAACACTCGGTCCAGCACGTGCTCGCTCCGGCTCTGTTCCCGCCCTGTTTGGCCGGTTGGCGCAGGCACGTCCAGGGTCGATCCGGTTTCAACGCCCCGACGGCGCGCCGTGCGACGGAACCGCTATAGGGCCGGCCCGTCCCGGGGAGCGTCAGCCTCCCCGGGGGCGCGTGCGATGTCGCGCCTATGCCAGCGCCAGTTCCCTGTAGCCATCGGCCGCCACCCGGTCGCAGCGTGCGCGATAGGCCGGTGCGCTGCCGGCATAGCGGTTGATGATGCGCACCTGCTTGCCCTCGACGTTGGTGTTCACGCCGGTCATCCAGGAATTGACCTCGAAGGTCAGCAGGCCGTCACCAAGGGACTTCACATGGTCGGTCCATTCCGTCACGCCCTCGGCCGTGGCGTCGATCCGGGTCACGTCGTGCGCCTGGGCGTAGCGCAGCAGGTCGGTCACCCACTCGACATTGTGCTCGATGCTGCGCGGGATGTTGCCCAGCGCCATGTGCGGGCCGATCAGCATCATCATGTTCGGGAAACCGTCCACCAGCACGCCCAGATATGTCTCCGGCCCGTGCTTCCAGCGGTCCTTCAGCCTGGCACCGTTCACCCCGCGGATGTCGATGCGATCGAAGCTGCCGGTGATCGCGTCGAACCCGGTGGCGTAGATGATGATGTCGAATTCGTATTCCCCGCCGCTGGTCCGGATGCCGGTGGGCGTGATGGTCTCGATCGGCGTCTCCGAGATGTCCACCAGCGTCACATTGTCCTGGTTGTAGACTTCGTAATACTTCGTCTCCAGCGGCACACGCCGTGTGCCGAAGCCATGGTTCTTCGGGATCAGCTTTTCCGCCACCGCCTGGTTCTTCACCCGCTGGCGGATCTTGTTCGCCACGAACGCCGAGATCGCCGCATTCGCCTCGCGGTTCGTCAGGATATCGGCGAAATTGCCCACCCAGATGCCGAAGCCGGGTTCGGAATAAAGCTTCTCCCAGAACGCCTGCCGCTCCGCCTCCGAGACATCGAAGGTGTTCCGCGGATCCGGCGTATGCAGGAAGCAGGAGAAGGTCTCCTGACAGCGCTGAAACATTTCGGGGTAACCGGCCCGGATCTTCTGCATCTCCTCCGGCCCGATCTTGGCGTTGTGCAGCGGCGCGCACCAGTTGGGCGTGCGCTGGAACACGGTCAGCGTCTTCGCCGTCTTCGCCACTTCCTGGATCGTCTGCACGCCGGTCGCGCCAGTCCCGATCACCGCGACCCGCTTGCCTTCGAAGCCGACGGGATCATGCGGCCAGCGCGCGGTGTGGAAGGATTGGCCCTTGAACGTCTCCACCCCGGGAATCGTCGGCATGGTCGGCGCGGACAGCGGCCCGACAGCGGTGATCATGAAGCGGGATCGGTAGCGGCGACCGTCCTCGGTCGTGATCTCCCAGCTTCGGCTCGCATCCTGGTAGTGCGCCGTGGCCACCCGGCTGCGGAACTGGATGTCCCGGCGCAGGTCGAACTTGTCGGCGACATGGTTCAGGTAGCGCAGCGTCTCCGGCTGGCCGGCGAAATGTTCGCTCCAGTCCCATTCGTCCAGCAGGTCCTTGGAGAAGGAGAACGCGTAGGAATAGCTCTCGGAGTCGAAGCGCGCACCCGGGTACCGGTTCCAGTACCACGTACCGCCGACCCCCGTCCCGGCTTCCAGCACAAGTACCCGCATCCCCAGCTGCCGCAGCTGGTAGAGCTGGTACATGCCGGACATGCCTGCCCCGATGATGATCGCATCGTAGTCCGGGTTCGCCGCGGAACCGGTTGGGGGCTGGGATTGCTGTGAGGCGGTCATCTGGCGTCGCTCCTGGGTATCGCATCCAAGCAAAGGGGCGAGGCCGGCCTTCGGCCAATCGCTCCCGGTGCGAGGCCATCCATTAGACCCGGTTCGGCCGCGGAGCAACTGGTCCGTCGGAATATATACCGACCAGTAGGCCGATGATCAGGTCCCGACGCCAAAGGCGATCGCGTTCCTCAGCAGGGCGGCAAAGTCCGGCGAGTCCCAGGGGCCGCGGAAGGTCTGCGGCGTCGCGTCCGCCGGATCGGCCGGACGACCAGGTCGCGACGCCGGATTGTGGCAGTGACCCAGGGCGAAATAGGTCACCCCGCCCGCTCCGACATTCCGGGTGTAGCCAAGCACGCGGGTCTTGCCGTCGGGCAGCAACGAGGTATCGGCCGGATAAAGCTTCGGCAGGTCCGGCGACACGGCATTTGGCCCGTATTCCGCGGTCAGCAGGATCCGGCTCGAAGCCGGATGCTGCAATTCGACGAAGTACGGTTCGTCGATGACGTCGAACGACGAACCAAGGCCGCGCGTGATCGGGTGATCCCGGTCCGCCACGTCGACGCGGATCGGACAGATCGGCGGATGGGTCAGGAAGAAACTGCCCAGCAACGCGTGATGTTCGGCTTTCACCGTTCGACGCATGCGCGCGCCTTCGACGCGTTCGGCGCGCCCGCCGCTAGTGCCGTGCAAGGCCAGCCAATGCCCGCCGGCCTGCAGCCAGGCCTGCATGGTCTGGCACTGTTCGGTGTTCGGGTAGGGACCGGCGACATAGGTGATCAGCAGGCGCGAGACGGGCAGCCACTTCGCGACATCGTTGAAGTCGTTGCCAACGGATGCCGGTACGTCCTGCTGGGCCAGCAACCCGAGCAGCTGCAAGCGGGCATGGTCGTGATCATGCCCGGCGGCCGATCCGGGCGGGAACCCGCCGGTAATCAGATGCGCGCGACGCGGCTTCGCTTCCGCCATTGGACCTCTCCCATCTTCCTTGGACGCCGGCCACGGCGCCGTGGGCAGTGTCTCACCTTCGCCTGCCTTCGCCTACCCGGCATCCAGGTTCGGCATCCTGTTCGGGTGGTCGCACACGTCGTGGCGATGACGCGCCAGGCTGGCCCGTTCGCGCGCTTGCCGCAATACCCGGCCTGTGCCGGTCACTCCCCTTCCGCAGACGGTGTCGGAACCGGCGCCCCTCTGCCCTCGGCCGGCGCCATGGGTAAGGTGGGCTGGCGATGGCGTGGTGTGGGAGGTGGCGGGACCCAGGGCCTCGCCCCACGATTGGCCCGATCGGTCAGGATCGTCGCGCCGTCCCGGCCGAGCCAGATGGCGGTGGGGCCATCCCGCCACACGGTGAACCGGTCCACCAGCTTCGGCCAGGGCCGCGGACACAGCCCACGCGCCGGCTCCGCCGAGACGATCACTGCCGTGGCAGCGCATTCGTGGACCGGCCCGGTGCCACGCACCAGCAGCGCCGCCGTGGCCTCCGCGCGCGGCCGCAGCAGGCAGGCAGTCGCAGAGCATTTTATGGCAGCCGCCGCGCCCTGCCCCTCCGGCGGGAAGAACCGCGGCGCCCCCTCGGCCCAGTAATGCAGCCATGATTCGCGGATGAAGCTGCTGCCGCCCCGGGACTGCTGCACGAACACGCCGGATGCGGAGCGGAACGCGATCAGCCGCCCATCGCCCGACACAAGGATATCCGGCAATTGCTGAGTCGCCGGCGAGAGCAGCCCCAGCAGAATCATCAACACGCCCAGCAGCCGGATCTGCCCGCGCCAGAGGCCGAGCCATGCCATGCCGAAGGACAGCACCGCCAACCCCCAGGCCGGCATGTGCGGCACGTCCAGGGTCGCGGCCGGCAGGTCGGCGGTGATATGGGCAACCATCAGGGTCAGGTCGATGCCCCATGCGACCGGGACCAGCGCAACGGATTCCAGGTTCACCAGCATCAGCGGCAATGCCAGCATGCCCGCGGGCATCACCAGCACGCTGGTCAGCGGCACCGCGATCATGTTCGACAGGATGTAATACAGCTGCAGCCGGCCGAAGTGATACATGCCGAATGGCATCGAGGCAGTGCCCGCCAGTGCACTGGTCAACGCCAGACCCAGCACCGCCACGCCGGCTTTGCGTGTCCAACTCGCGCCATGCAGGCGCCGCAGGACCGGGCGCAGGGCCTCGAACCCGGCGATCAGCGCGAGCACGGCCGAAAAGCTCATCTGCATCGACGCGCCGGTGACCTGGCTCGGGTCCTCCAGGATGATCACCGTCGCGGTGATCGCAAGCCCCCGCAGCGAGAACGGGCGGCGCCCGGCCAGCATCGCCAGCGTGATGAAACACGCCATCACGAAGCAACGCAGCGTCGGTACCTGCATGCCGGTCAGAGCGGTATAGAAGCCGGACACCGCCAGTGCGATGAGCATCGCGATCTGGCGCGTCGGCCAGAACAGGCTTGCATGCTCGGACAGCGCGAACAGCAGCCGAACCACCGTTACCATCGTGCCGAACACGATCGCGAGATGCAGGCCCGATACCGAGAGGATATGCGCGAGTCCCGAATCGCGGAATGCAGTCATGTCCGCCGGCCGGATGCCGGTCTGGATGCCCAGCAGGACACCCACCGTCACTTGGCCCGTCCCGCCCGGAATTGCCGCCACGATCCGGTCCGCCATCGCTTCCCGCAACCGCTGCATCGCCCGCATTGGGGCCGACGGGACAGCCTGGGTCAGCCGTTCCACCTCGCTCAAGGCATAGCCGGTGGCGCCAAGACCCGAGAAATACGCATCCCGCTGCATGTCCCAGCCGCCCGGATGGGTCGGCGGGCCAATCGCGCGCACCATTGCCCGCAAACGCACCAGATCGCCGGTGGCAAGCTCGGCCGCGTCGCCCGCCCGCAGCCGCACACGCACGGTCCGGACCAGCGACGCCCCATTTGCCTCCAGCCGCACCGTGTCCAGCATGATCCGTCGCGACGCCGACAAGGCCTCGACCGCGACGATCCGCCCCGTGAGCCAGGTCGCGGTCGAGGGCAGGCTGGCGTTCTCGACCGGCAGCGCGCGAAGCGTGGCGAGTTGCGCGGCGGCGAAGCCGATCGCGATGGATGCCACGGGAATCACGGTGAGCCAGGGCCAGACATGCCGCCGGCCAAGC
Source organism: Acetobacteraceae bacterium (assembly GCA_050181195.1). GTDB lineage: Bacteria > Pseudomonadota > Alphaproteobacteria > Acetobacterales > Acetobacteraceae > Rhodopila. The sequence goes on from JBFXDK010000014.1 coordinate 63,560, forward strand.
CAAGCCACCGCAAGGGCCGGCACCGCGACGGCCGCACCCAGCCAGAATGGCGGTTCGGCACGCAGGGCGGAGTACACCAGGACCCCCGTCGCCAGCAGCACCGGCAGCCACAGTGCAAACCGGCCGCGCTCGCCGTCGCATTGCGCGAGCAGCCAGTGCCAAGCCGCCAGAGGAGCGTTGCGGAGCCGCCACATGCGGACAACGCTACATGCGAATGCCTCACCATCCGGTGAACGCCCTGCCCGTCAGCGTCCCGCGTCAACGCCCATCGGCCGGACATCGTGCGTGTCACGCACCGCTGCCATTCTCCGGGAGGCGTGACGCGCGTTCTGTTGGACACAGGTCGGATGGCAGCTTAGATCGCGCGCATGACCCGACGTGTCCGCACCCGTTTCGCCCCCAGCCCAACCGGGCAGCTGCATATCGGCGGCGCCCGGACGGCGCTGTTCAACTTCCTCTATAGCCGCCACGTAGGCGGCGACTTCCTGCTGCGGATCGAGGACACGGACCGCGAACGCTCCACCGACGCCTTCACCCAGGCCATTCTGGAAAGCCTCGAATGGCTCTGCCTTGCGCAGGATGAGCCGCCGCTGTTCCAGTCGACCCGCGCCGCGCGCCATGCCGAGGTGGCACATCAGCTTCTGGCCGCCGGCAGCGCGTATTATTGCTACTGCACCCCCGAAGAACTGAAGCAGATGCGTGAGCAGGCGCTGCAGGAAGGCCGCTCACCGCGCTATGATGGTCGCTGGCGCGACCGCGATCCGTCTGAAGCGCCGGCCGGTGTGAAGCCGGCGATCCGCCTGAAGGCACCGCGCGACGGCGAGACCATCGTCGAGGACCTGGTGCAGGGGGCCGTTCGGGTCGCGAACGCCGAAATGGACGACATGATCATCCTGCGCAGCGACGGCACGCCCACCTACCTGCATGCGGTCGTGGTGGATGACCACGACATGGGGATCACCCATGTGATCCGCGGCGACGACCACCTGACCAACACGTTTCGTCAGGTACAGGTCTTTCAGGCGATGGGCTGGGAGCAGCCGCGATTTGCCCATATCCCGCTGATCCACGGCGCGGATGGTGCCAAGCTGTCGAAGCGGCACGGCGCGGTATCGGTGCTGGAGTTTCGCGAGCAAGGCTTCCTGCCCGAGGCGGTGTGCAACTACCTGCTGCGCCTGGGCTGGTCGCACGGCGACCTGGAAGTGGTCGACCGCGAGGAGGCGATCCGCCTGTTCGACATCGCCGACGTCAACCGCGGTGCCTCGCGCATGGACTACGCCAAGCTGACGAACCTGAATGGCATCTACATTCGCAAGGCGGACGATGACCGCCTGACGAAGGAGGTGCTGCAGCGCCTGGCGCACCGGCCCGACCTGTCGCTGGGATCGATCGCCGCCGGCCGCATCCGGGCGCTGATGCCGCAGTTGAAGGAACGGGCGAAGACCTTGGTGGAGCTGGCCGATGCGGCCGCCTTCCTGGCTCGTGTCGTCCCGCTGCCGATGGAGCCGAAGGCGGCTGGGCAGCTGACGGCGGAGAACCGGCTGATGCTGCGAGATGTCGGCGCCGCCCTGGCGGAGACCGACTTCACCATTCCGTCGCTGGATGCCGCGCTACGCGGCTTTGCCGAACGCTCCGGCCGTAAGCTGGGCCAGGTCGCGCAACCGCTGCGCGCCGCGCTGACCGGCAGCACGGTCAGTCCCGGCATCGATGCGACCCTCGCGGCATTGGGCCGCGATGAGGCGCTGGCACGAATTTCCGCTGCGTCTCGCTGATAATTGCAACCCTTTGATCCAGGTCAATGTGACCGGAGGTGATCTAAGGCAAATTGCCTCTCGAGAAGCGGCGAGACCTTCTCGCTTCGCTCCTCTCTTGGACTCCTCCCCAAACTTGGCGGTGCCTCTGGCACCGCCTTTTCTTTTTGTGAGGGGATTCGATCGTTGCTTTAGCCGCCGAACGTCCCATTCTTTACCGAAAGGCAACCCTTTCGGTGCAGGCTTGTCCTCAGGGCGGTCAGGAGCGGAGTACGTGGCGAGCAAAGACCGGAACTCTACACGATCGCTGGCCGGGCCGCTGGCCGGCATGGCGGTCGCCCTGTTCGGGCTGGGCATGATGCTTGACCTGGTACATCGTCTCGCCCGCAGCCGCCCGACCGTGGGTGACATGATTGTCTTCACGCCGCGCCCGCCGGGTCGGATGGACAGCAAGGTGGAGGTCACCGCCAGGCTTACGGATGGATCGGAATGCAAGCTGGAGATCGCCGCGATTCGTGAATCAGGGGGCAGCCTGGTTGTGGAGGAACGGCGTCCTGGCCCGCCCGAGTTGTTCCGCGCCCACTGGTCCGGCATGCGGACCGCGGCGGGGCCGGCGAATTGCGGCACCAGGGCGGACCTGTGGCTGCGGATTGAAGACCTGGCGAACATGGCCCAGGCAGCCGGCGGCTGGGGCGTCGGCACGCGTCGGACAGTGATGCTGCCGCCCTGGTGGCGCAGCAATTCCAATCAGAACTGACTGACCGGCCGGCGGCACCCCGCCGAACAGCGTAGTCTCCGTCTCCGACGCCAGTCGGCCCCACCTACCGGGCAGGCTTTCCACCGGCGCGTCCCATGTGGGATGGGAAGAAGAGCAAGGCAAACGACAGGAGCGCAGCCGCTGGCATGCGCATCGCGAAGGCGCGCGGCAGGCATCTGGGCCATCGTGCAACACAATCGGGCGGTGGACAGCACCAAGTCGCTTGCCGTGTCTATGGCGTCGAGCGTTGGTCAAATAAGTGCGAAGGTTGACGGTCGAGCGCGCCGAGGTCTCGTCGGCATGATCATCATGCGCGCCCGCAATCTCGCACCAGCAACAGCTTGAGGACGGCGCGGAACGGCATGGACACGGACATCAAGATGATCAGCACGCGGGTCGTGTACGAGAACCGCTGGATGCGGGTCCGCGAGGACGCGATTCGCCGTCGGGACGGCTCGGAAGGCATCTACGGTGTGGTCGAGAAACCAGACTTTGTGGTGATCGCCCCGCTCGAGGCCGATGGCCGGCTGCATCTGGTACAGCAGTTCCGCTACCCGGTGGGCGGACGCTATTGGGAGCTGCCGCAGGGATCATGGGAAGGCGCGCCCGGGTCAGATCCACTGGCGGTGGCTCGCGGCGAGTTGCGGGAGGAGACCGGCCTGGACGCGGCGGAGATGCTCTATGCGGGGCATCTGTTCCAAGGCTATGGCTACGCTACGCAGGGCTATCACATCTTTCTGGCCCGCGGCCTCACCTGCATCGAGGCGACCCGGGAGCAAGAGGAGCAGGACCTGGTGACAAGTCCCTTCGCCACCGCGGAGGTCGAGCGAATGATCAGCTCCGGCGAAATCAAGGACGCAACCACGGTGGCAACCTTCGGCCTGCTGAGGCTCATGGGACTGATCTGACGTGGGCGGTGCGCCACGAGCTCCACATGACCAGCCATTCTGCTGACGCGCTCGCTGTCGTTCTGCGCGGGCGGATCGTTGGCAAGTTCACGGGCACGCGTCTGGATGCATGCCCGGCGCCGCTGGGCGACCAGCTTGGGAAACCCGATAGATCGGGGCCTTGATCGTCCCATCCCGGAGGCGGGGCCAGCGGTCCCGCCTCCGGCCGGACCAGGTCAGACCCGCTCGATCAGCGCAGCGATGCCCTGGCCGACGCCGATGCACATCGTGGCGATCGCCCGCTGCTTGCCGTAAGTCTCCATGGCGTTCACCGCCGTCAGAGCCAGGCGCGCGCCGGACATGCCCAGCGGATGACCCAGCGCGATGGCGCCGCCATGGGGGTTCACCTGGTCGGCGTCGTCGGGCAGACCCAACTGGCGCAGCACGGCGATGCCCTGGCTCGCGAAGGCCTCGTTCAGCTCGATGATGTCGATGTCGGACAGCGACATACCGGTTTTCGCCAGCAGCTTCTGCACCGCCGGCGCCGGCCCGATGCCCATGATCCGCGGCGGCACGCCGGCCGTGACCATCGCCACGATCCGTGCCCGCGGTGTCAGGCCGTGGCGACGTGCTCCTTCTTCCGAAGCGATGATCAGCGCCGCCGCGCCATCGTTCACGCCCGAGGCGTTACCGGCCGTCACGGTGCCCGGATCACGGAACGGGGTCTTGAGCTTCGCCAGCATCTCCAACGTCGTGTCGGGGCGCGGATGCTCGTCCTTGTCCACCACCGTGTCGCCCTTGCGGCCCTTGATCGTGACCGGGCTGATCTCCTTGGCGAAGAAGCCGCTGGCTTGCGCCTTCCCCGCCCGCTGCTGGCTGCGCAGCGCAAACCTGTCCTGGTCCGCTCGGCTGATCTGGAATTCCTCGGCCACGTTCTCGCCGGTCTCCGGCATCGAATCGGTGCCGTAGACCTTCTTCATCTGCGCATTGACGAAGCGCCAGCCGATTGTGGTGTCGTAGATTTCGGCGGAGCGGCCGAACGCCTCGGTCGCCTTTCCCATCACGAAGGGCGCGCGTGTCATGCTCTCCACGCCGCCAGCCAGCATGAGGTCGGCCTCGCCGGTCTTGATCGCGCGCGCCGCAGTTCCGACCGCATCGAGCCCGGAGCCGCAGAGCCGGTTGACGGTGCCACCGGGAACGGTGGTGGGCAGACCCGCGAGCAGGACGGCCATGCGCGCAACATTGCGGTTATCCTCACCGGCCTGGTTGGCGCAACCCATGATGCAGTCATCGAGTTGGTCCCAGTCGACCCCCGCGTTGCGCGCCATCAGCGCCTTGATCGGGTGCGCGGCGAGGTCGTCGGTCCGCACGTCACGGAGTGCGCCGGCATAACGGCCGATCGGCGTGCGGGTGAAATCGCAGATATAGGCTTCCGCCATGGGCGTTCTCCCTCTCGGTTGGCGGCTTTCCGCGCCGCTTGTGGGTGGATTTGTTTAGCGGTTTGGCGAGAGGGCGGGAAGGGTCGCGCTGGAACGGAGGTGGTCCTAAGCAGACCTCGTTCGGAGAGGCCGGTGCGTGCCGACGCGGTCCTGTCTGGCACACGCGGCAGGTCCGCTTGGCCATGCGGCGCGTCGATCATCCGCACGGCGGCATCGGTACGGGACATCCCGATTCTAGCGCGTGTGGCCATCGTGCCCATGTTGGATGATGGGCTCTGGCATGAGAAAGCCCGCAACCATTTCGGATTGCGGGCTTTATTTGGTTGCGGGGACAGGATTTGAACCTGTGACCTTCAGGTTATGAGCCTGACGAGCTACCGGGCTGCTCCAC
>JBFXDK010000015.1:0-19743 GCA_050181195.1 Acetobacteraceae bacterium
GATGACCACCCCGGGCAGGTCGGCCGGCATGGGTGGGGATGCTCCCTCCGGCCGCTACGCCAACCTCCGGAAGCATCCCCACCCATGGCCAGTCCGGAATTTCCACCACGTGCGCGGACGTTAACTCGAGGGAGCATCGTGCGATGGCCCTCAATCTTGCCCGACCCGCCCTATCCAGCTTCCGTCGGACGTCCGTTCTGGTAAGTGCCAGTCGGAGTTGTCCAAGCGCCGTGGCGTTGATGACCCGAGACGGCTCTTGTGGCGCGGCGAGTTGCCCCTGAAAACGGACTTGCAGCGATCGTGACGCCCCGCATGCCGGCCTTGGCAGGAGAAAGCAGGATCCGATCAGCTGCCGCGCTGCCATATCATTCGGATATTGTATATACTCCCTGCTGCAGGTCCTGTCGCTGATCCTCTTCCAACCAGGCCAGAAACCGTCATGCCGCGCTTCATCGTTCATGTCGGTCCCCACAAGACGGGAACCACCTATCTGCAGCAACGTCTTGCAGCCATGCGGCCGGCGCTTCGCGCCCGCGGCGTGTTATTCCCCGAGGTCTGGAGTGCGTCGGAGGCGATGCCAAGCCAATTGAAGCTGGTCGTGGCGCTGCGTACCGGAGACACGGCGATGTTGCGGGCCACCCGGGATGCGGTCCTGGCGCAGCGCCCCGACACCGTGCTGGTTTCGGCGGAGGGAATCAGTCATCTGCGCGGGATGCAGTTGCAACGCCTGGGTGACCTCATCGGGTGCAACCCGGTAACAATCGTATTCTACTGCCGGAGATGGTGTGAGCTGTTGCCGTCGGTCTGGCAGGAATGCGTGAAGCATGGGGACTTTTTCTCCCTCGAGGAATTCGTCTCACGCGAAGCGGCCCGACCGTTCGACTCCGATGTCATGAACTTCGCAGCGGCATTGGACCGTTACGAAGCCGTGTTCGGAGGGCAAAGCATCCAGATCGTCTCCTATTCCAACCTCGTCGATTCCGGACGTGACCTCGTGGAGCATTTCTTCCAGACGTTCCTGCCCGATCACCAGCACATTGTCGCGTCCTCGTCTCCGGCCCCCTCCGCTCGGCCCAATCGCTCACTGCCGCCGTTGGAAGTCGAGATCATCCGTGCACTGAACGCAATGAACGCGGAACAGGGGGCGGCACGCGGTCCGGCATTGCGCGTCTGGTACCAGCGTCAACGACGCTCGCTGGATCCGGACAGGCTGGAGGCGATCCTGTCCGCAAACTTGCGGGCTATCTCCCTGTCCGACCAGGAAAAGTCCGTCGAGCAACTCCACGCCGCGATCGAGTCGCGCTTCGGTTCATGCATGCTGCCGCCCAGGACCGCGGGACGACTGTTCACCCCAAGAAACCTCGAAGCACAGTTCGTGGACAGCCGCTACACCGCCGATCCGGTCGCGCGTTCGGAACTCGACCGGCTGTTCCAAGCATATCGACGGCACGCGACGGCGGCGTAGACGCTCGCTCGCCGGCTGTCCGCAGGCACGAACTCGGGGCGTGGATCGACAGAACGATTGCGCGGGTTGGGCGGTGCGGTGCGGACGATTGCGGGCGATGCGACGGCGTCAGGCATGCCGATCATAGGCTGGACTGAGCCAGGCCTGCGGATACGCCCGTTCAACGGATCGGTTGGTGCCGCGCGCGGTTGCGTCTGCATCCAAAGTCATGCCCGGAACCGGCCAATGCACTGCGTCTGATACGAATAAGAAAAGAACCGCGCCCGGACTTGCATCCGGGCGCGGCGTTCGAACTTCCTCAGGACTGTCTTGAATGTCGGGGCCGGACGGACCGGCTCAGGCGTCGGCCCGCTTCTGCATGCGACGGCGAGCAGCGCCGAGCGCTGCAAGGCCGACGCCAAGCACCGCAAGGGTCGCTGGCTCGGGGGTCTCGATACGCATCTCATAGAGGTTCGTGCCGAGCTCCGCGGAGAACGTGCCGGGCGGGGGCGGGCAGTTCGGGCTGGTACAGGCTGCCGCCTGCCAGAAGATCTTCTGATCGTCGGTTCCTACCCCGCCCAGGTACGTGGTGTTGTCGAACACCCATTTTGCCGAACCGAGTGCATTCGGGCTTGCAGGACCCGCGATGTTCTCAAGGCCGATCCAGTAGACGCCAGGGGCGAGCAGCAGCGAAGTGCCCACGTTGATGGTGATGGTGCTGGAATTGTTGGTGCCGGTGGCGAGCGTCAGCGCACTGTCCTGGATCGTTCCGAGCAGAGTTGCTCCGCCGAAATCGAGGTTGGGTGCGGTTCCCGTCGTAACCGGGTTGCCCGCAACGCCGGGGCTCCCGCCTGAGCCGTCGTCATTGACGAGGTACACCATGACCGAGCCGCCATCCGTCGGAACATTGGCGTTCAGCTTCACCTGGACCGAGCTGAGGCCAGTGGCGTAGGGCACGTAGAAGGACACCGCGATCGGTCCACCACGTGCGAGCGTCGACGTCCCAGTCTGGGCGCTTGATGATCCCGGCTCAATGATGCGGGTGGCATTCGGCGAGGTCGTATTGTGAATCGTGTCATACAGAACCGCGGCGTTGGCTGATGCTGACACCGCCAGGGCCACCGTCGCAAAGGCAAGATGGCGAAACTTCATAACAGCCCATCCATTCAAAAACAGTTCCCGCCTCAGAGATAGCAAGCGCTGTGCCAACCGGAAATCGTAAGCCATTCCAATCATCTGGCTGAAACAAGGTCCCGCCCTTGATGCATTGTGTAAGAATTCCCGACGGAATCCCGGACCCGCGCGCCGCCAGCTGTCAAACAATCCGACTCCCAACCTCCCGGGTCAGCTTCCGGCGCATCGCCTCGGCAAAATCCGCGTAATTGCCGCAGGTCACCGCAAATGCGCCAGGACCGCCGATGACCTCCTCGGTGTAGGACGCCAGCAGGTCTGGCTCCTCGTTCAGGATGCAAAGCCCGTTGATCGTGATGGCGGCCGAGGCCATGCGGTCGCGGATTGGTCCCGGCGCGATGCCGTCATTCGACCGCCCGTCGCCGATCACGTTGACCACGCTGCGCGCCGGCACGGCTGGCACCTTCGACAACAGCGTCAGAGCCGCGAGCAACGCCTCGCCGATCGCGGTCTGTCCGGCGCGCACGGTCCGCGGCATGTTGTCCACGCCATCGGCGAACGCCGCTACCTCCTCAGCCGAACCAACGCGCGTCCAGCCGGTAATGACATCCTGCTGCCCGGCGCCTGACCACAACAGCAGGCACAGCATGCTGGCGCCGGCTGGCCCCTGCGTCAGGCCGGCGGCCACGGCAGGATCGCGCAGCGCGCTCGCCATCCCGCCGGCCAGCAGCCCGAACTCCTCATACGTGACGCTGGCGGACCCATCGACCGCCAGCACCATCGCGAGATCAACGTGTTGCATCCGGTGATGCTACACCGGATCGCCCCCTGACTGCGCCTGTCGCAGCGCCGAGACGATCTGGTCGACGCCCTGCGCGTGCCAGCGCTGCACCGCCTTGTGGTCGGCGCCAAGGGCCGCGCCAAGACGGCGCCAAGGGAACAGGTGCCGGTCGGTGATCGGATGCACTAGGCTGCGCGCGCCCACGACCCGTCGCAGCACGTAGCGATCCTGCGGGATCAGCGCGAGCCATCCCATCGCCTCGTCCATGCGTGTAATTTTTTCCGACGATGGTATCGCGGGGCGAACCCGCGTCTCAGTCCAGCCATAGCTTTCCAGCGCCGAACGAACGATGTCGATCGTCGAGGACCTCAGCCGCGTGTTCCACCCGCTGTTCGGCAGCGCCAGCAGGGTCGCTCCGGCCTCCTCCAGTCGGTAGATCACGAAATCGGCGTCGATATCATAGGTATAGGCGGCCGCCCGGCGCGGGGCCGACGTCCTGCGCGCCAGCGCAGGCCTCGTGGTGTCGCTCATGACCCGTCCTCGCGTTCAGTGTTGCCGGATGGCAGGGATGTCTGTCGGCTCGGGGTAGGGCAGGCCCGCGAGCACGGTGCCCTCGGTGATTGCGCCCCAGGACGCGGCATCACCGGGACGCAGCGGCGGCCGATCCGGATCGGGCGGGTCAGGGACGAAGTCGGCCGGCGGCAGACGAGCACCGATGCGCCGCCCCCGTTCGATGACCGTCCAGCGCGTGACCCCCATCGCGGCGGCGATGGTGTCCCAGGATGCGCCTTCCGCCCGCAGGCGCTTGATCTGAGCGTCCTGGGCTTCCGTCCAGATGATCTTCTTCGGCATCGCGGGCCTCCACAGTCTTGGAACGTAAAGCGAACGCGGCGGACGTTACTCCTACTGACTTGTTAGGTCAATATAAATAACAATTGCGTCAGATGCGCTGACAAGGGTCGAACATCGGCTGCTCCCGCGATCAAGGAATGTGGACGGACCGAATTTCGTCAGTTATGCTAACATCATGAGCGACCCAGCACAGATCGGCCAACGCATCCGCGACGCCCGCCACGACCGGGGATGGACCCAGGAGGCATTCGCCCACGCCATCGGCGTCACCCGCAGCGCCGTCGCGCAGTGGGAAACAGGCCGAGCGGGGCAGGTGACGGGGAATTTGACACGCATCGCGGAGGTGCTGGGCGTCGGCGTGGAGTACCTGACCTACGGCAACGACAAGCGCGCCCCGGCCGACGTGCAAGGCGGCGACGAACTCGCCTTGCTGCGGCTGTACCGCGAATGCACGCCCGAGGACCGGCAGATCGTGCTGCGCCTGCTGCACCGCTTCGCACGCGCGCGCCAGACGGAACCCGGGTAGGTGTTTGCTGCCCCTTGCGCCGGGGGGCGGGTGTGATCAGCCCTTCTTCGCCGCCGCCGCAAGCTTTCGGCGCCGCGCATCCGCGACCAGCACCGCCACCGCGCACGACGCCAATCGTGTGATCACGCTGTCCGCCCGGCTTGTCAGGATGATCGGCACCCGGGCGCCCAATACGATCCCCGCGCTTTCGGCGCCCGCCAGGAACGACAGGCTCTTGGCGAGCATGTTGCCCGCTTCCAGGTCGGGAACCACCAGGATGCTTGCGTGCCCCGCGACTGGGGAGACGATGTGCTTGATCGTCGCCGCCGCGGGGCTGATGGCATTGTCCAATGCCAGCGGCCCGTCCAGCACACCGCCGGTGATCTGGCCGCGATCCGCCATCTTGCACAGGGCCGCCGCATCGATGGTGGACGGCACCTTGGGGTTGACGCTCTCGGTCGCCGACAGGATCGCCACCAGCGGGCGGTCGAGACCGATTGCGTGCGCGACGTCGATCGCGTTGCGCACGATATCCGCCTTCTCCTCCAGCGTGGGCGCGATGTTGACGGCGGCATCGGTGATGATCAGCGGCGCGGCATAGCCGGGCACATCCATGATGAAGCAATGGCTGATCCGCCGGTCGGTCCGGATGCCAGTCTCCCGCGCCACGACCTCGGCCATCAGTTCGTCGGTATGCAGGCTGCCCTTCATCAGCGCCTCGGCCTGGCCCTGCCGCACCAGTCCCACCCCCAGCGCCGCAGAGTCGTGGCTATGCGCCGAGGGAACAATCCGTATGCCGCTCAGATCGAAGCCCTGTTCCGCCGCCAGGCTGCGCAGCCGCTGTTCCGGGGCGACCAGGATCGGTTCGATCAGGCCAAGCGCCCGCGCTTCCATGGCGCCGGCCAGCGACACGTCGTCACACGGATGCACGACCGCGGTCGGCAGTGGCGGCAGGCGGCGCGCCATGCCGACCACAAGCTGGTATTTCTCATGGCCGCTCTGGCCGGCTGCGTCCGTCACTGAAGGCTCCGTCGCGGTCTGGGCATTCTGGGTGTCCAGCGTGCCGGATTACGGACGGCACGCATTGAGACAGGTCAAGCGTCGACCCGCTCGCCGATTTGACGATGCGCAGCTTTCGACACATGTGATGGTTCGCCATGCTTTTGCCTGCGTTTTGTTGCAGCAATCCAGGCTGCCGGCGATCAGCGTCGGCCGCCGTGGCGTTTGGGGAATTTTATCATGCGCATTCAGACCCTGTTCGTTGTCCTGGGTGGAACCGCGGCATTGGCGGCATGCACGGTCGCGCCGCCGACCGCTCCCAGCGTGATGGCACTGCCGCAGCAGGGGAAGGGCTATGACGTGTTCATGCAGGACGATGTGACCTGCCGGCAGACCGCCTCGATGTACACCGGCGGACCGGGCCAGGCGCAGGCGGCCACCAACAATGCTGTCGGCACTGCGCTGCTCGGCACCGCCCTGGGCGCGGGCGCCGGAGCGGCGCTGGGTTCCGTCGGCGGCGCCATGGGCGCCGGGGCCGCGATCGGCGGGGCCACCGGGCTGCTGGCCGGTTCCGCCATCGGCGCCGGCAACGCGCAGGCCTCGGCCGGGAACCTGCAGCAGCAATACGACACCGTGTACACGCAGTGCATGTATGCGAGGGGCAACACGGTGCAGGCACCGCCGCCGCCGGTCTACGCCGTTCCCGCTTATCCCTATGCGCCGTCCTATCCCTACACGCCTGGCTGGTACGGTCCCGCCTATGGCGGCACGTCGGTCGTGATCGGCGGCGGGTGGGGCTGGGGCGGGTATCCGCGGCGCTACTATCGCGGTTGGTGACGCCGCCTCCTGCGTTTTCGGGTCCGCCAGGCGCCGGCCCTTGCCGCGGCGGACCATCACCGAACGGTCACACGGCCGCCGGGTCCCGCTGATCCCGGCCTTGCGACCTCCGGGGCGACATTCGGGCGGCGCCCCGGCAGAAGGCGCCTAACGGCACCAGGTCAGGAAACCAGTTTATCCAGCGCCGCGGCCATGTCCGCGCCGGATTGTTCGGCGCGCACCGGCGCGACGAACGCGCCATCGGGGCCGATGAGGTAAAGCACCGAGCTGTGGTCCATCGTGTAGTCGTTCGGCTCCGGTCCCGTACGATGCTCCTTGTAGTATACACGATAGGCGCGCGCGGCGGTGTCGATCTGTTCCGGCGTGCCGGTCAGGCCGATTATCCTGGGGCCGAACGCGGCGGCATATTGCTTCACCACCTCGGGCGAATCGCGCTTCGGATCAACGGTGATGAAGACGGGCTGGATGCGGTCGGCCTTGGAACCGAGACGGTCGAGCGCGTCTGCGACCGTGTTCAGCGTGGTCGGGCACACATCCGGGCAGAACGTGTAACCGAAATACACCAGCATGTATTTGCCGCGGAATGTGCGGTCGGTCACCGTCTTGCCGTCGCCGTTCACCAGGGTGAACGGCCCGCCGATCATCGACCGCGTGGGATTGCCGCCGCTCAGCCAGAAGATGCTGCCGGTGCCGATCAGGAGCAGTGCAAGCAGGACCCCGATGATCGCGTACATCCGCGTGGGCGAGGGCGGCGCCGGGGGTGGCGTGGCACCGGTCGGGGTCGGCTTGCGTGTCATGCGTGTCTCCGGGCGTCGGATGGTTCCAGGCTGGTTTGGCCGCGACCGATCTCATGTCCGGTCCGGACGGAAGCGGAGGGCGACGCCACCGGCCTCCACCACCATCGTGTCGCCGGACGTATGGTACGCCACGCCCTGCTCCCCGAGCCTGCGTTGCAGGGACGCGTTGCCATCCGCCGTCGCCAGGGTCAACCCGCCGATCCACGGCAGTGTCGGGAACGTAATGCCCGGACACAGCGTGGCCATCGCCTCCGGCGGAACCAGCCGGAGCGTTCCGCGCGCGAGTTCGAGTGCATAGCCGCCGGCGGGATCGGGCGTGACCGGCCGCCCGGCCAGACGGGACAACCGCGCCGCCGCCTCGGCTGGCTGGGCGGTGCACAGGATCGCCTCCCGCAGCGCGGTCGCCTGGTTCGGGTGATGCAGGAACCGGTTCTGCCATAGCGCCTCGGGCGTCTCATGACGGATCAGGTGGACGCGGCCCTCCGGCAAGTCGGGCGGGGTCAGCAGGGTGAAGCGGGCGCGCGGCGCATTGGGATCCGCCTCATCCGTCGACCGCTCGGACCGATCCTCGCCCGCCGTGATCCCCGCTCGGCGCAGACGTTCCGCCGTCGCGGCAACATCCGTGATGTCCAGCGCCAGGATATGGACGCCCGCGTGCCGCGCCAGGAACCGGTCCAGCGTGGCGCTGCTGCCGCCGGGCATGATCGCGAGCAGCTCCAGATACCCGTCGCGTAGCATGATGCAGCGGTTCCCGGTCCGTCCGCCGGCGTGGCGGGCCAGCGGCGTCAGGCGGAATCCCAGCCGCTCGAACGCGGCGGCCAGCGCATCAAGGTCGCGTCCCACGATCCCGACGTGATCCAGCGCAATGGCCTGCCCGGTCATGGCGTGCGTTCGTAATCCTCGACCAGCCAGCTGTCCGGTTCGGCCAGGGCCGCGTCGTACCAGGTGGAGACCAACGGGTGCGCCCGCACCGCGTCGCAATAGCTACGGGTTGCGGCGCTGATCTCCGGCCGCCATCCCAACAGGCGGGCGACCACGGGCGCATACATTGCATCCGCGGCGGTGAAGGTGGCGCCAAACAGGAACGGCCCGCCGCCGCCGAACCGCTGGCGCGTGTCGGCCCACAGCGCCTCGATTCGAGCGATGTCGGAAAGCGCGCCCGACGTGCGGCCGAGCCCGGAAAAATCCCGTCCCAGGTTCATCCACATCGCCATGCGCAGCTCGCGAAAGCCAGCATGCATCTCGGCAGCAATCGATTTCGCGTGCGCCCGCGCGATCCTGTCGGCCGGCCACATCGCCGGGGCGAACTCGGCGCAGTAGTCGCAGACGGCGAGCGACTCCCAGATCAGCGCGCCCTGGTGCTGCAGGCACGGCACCAGGCCGGTGGGGGAAACCTGCGCGATCGCCGGCGTCGGACCGGGACGCACGAACGGGATCACCACCTCCTCGACATCAAGGCCCGCGAGCCGCACCGCGAGCCATCCCCGCAGCGACCAGGAGGAATAGCGCCGGTTGCCGATGTAAAGCTTTCCGTCAGCCACGGTGATCTCCTTCAGTCGAACAACTGCGCCGGCGCGGGCGCCTGCCGCGAATAGTTCATGCTGCAGAACACGCCGCCCATATAGCGTTCCGCGACGGGATTGCCGCTGGTTTTCCCGCCCAGCTGGCCCGCGAACGGGTCGGCGCTGTCCTGCGGCGCCCAGCCCAGCCGCGGGCGCGCATCGTCGCGCCACCACGTCATACGCCCGTTGTTCGACGCACCCCAGACCACGCAGCAACCCGTCGCCTGCGTCAGCACGCAGCGTTCCACCAGCCGGCAGAAATCAGGATAGGACAGCCAGGTCGCCAGCATGCGGGCGTCGGTGGGCTCGGGGAAGCAGGAACCGATGCGCAGGAACACGCTCTCGACGCCATGCTTGAACCAGTAGAGTCGGCCCATCAGTTCGCCATACGCCTTGGACAGCCCGTAGAACCCGTCCGGCAGCAGCTGTGCATCGGCGCCGATGCTCTCGCTGCGCTCATGGAACCCGATCGCATGGTTGGAGGAGGCGAACACGACCCGCGCCTTCTCCCGCCGAGCGGCCTCGTAGATATGGTACAGGCCGTGAATGTTCGGGCCAAGAATCGTCTCGAACGTCTGCTCGGTCGATATTCCGCCCAGATGCACGATCGCGCCGCATCCTTCCGCCAGGCGCAGGATCGTCATGCCGTCGTTCAGATCGGCGCGGGTGAACGTGGCGCCGGCGGGGACTGGATCGGGGAAGGGCGCGATGTCGGTCATGCGCAGCGTCCAGCCGGCCGCGCCCAGGCATTTCGCCAGCACACGCCCGAGATTGCCGGAGGCGCCGGTCAGCAGAACGGGTTTGGCTGGCGCGTCGGTCATGGCATGCTCCCCTGGTTGAACAGGGGGCATCATGCGCGCGATCGACGAACTCGCCCAGGCTTTGGCGACAGGACAGACAACCGGGCGGGCATTGGTGGAGCAGGCGCTGGAACGTATCGCCGATCCGGCCGGCGAGGGGGCGCGGACCTTCATCAAGGTGCACGCCGACCAGGCGAGGGCGGCGGCCGATGCGATGGATACGCTGCGCCGGGCCGGACGCGCGCCCGGCCCTTATGCGGGCATCCCGATCGCGCTGAAGGACCTGTTCGACATCGCAGGTGACCCGACGCCGGCCGGATCGCGTGCCCTGGCCGATGCACCGCCCGCGGCGGCAAACGCGCCGGTGGTGCAGCGGATGCTGCGGGCCGGATTCGTCTCGATGGGCCGGGTGAACATGACCGAGTTCGCGTTCTCGGGCCTGGGCATCAACCCGCATTACGGCACGCCTTCCAGCCCCTGGGACCGCGCGTCGAAGCGCATTCCCGGCGGCAGTTCCTCGGGCACCGCGGTCGCGGTGGCCGACGGGATGGCGGCCGCCGGCCTCGGCACCGACACGGGCGGGTCCTGCCGCATTCCCGCGGCGTTCTGCGGCGTCGTTGGCTACAAGCCGACCGCGCGCCGGGTGCCGATCGATGGGGTGCTGCCGCTGGCGCCATCGCTCGATTCGGTGGGGCCGCTGGCGCCCACGGTCGCCTGCTGCGCCGCGATCGACGCGATCCTGGCCGGGCAGGAGCCTGTCGCGCTCCGCCCCGCGGCGCTGGACGGGCTGCGGCTTGCGGTGCCCGAGAACATCGTGCTGGACGGGATGGATGCCACGGTCGCCGCCGCGTTCGATCGCGCGCTGTCGGCCCTGTCGGCGGCCGGGGCACGGATCACCCGCACGCGGTTCGCGGCGTTCGAGGATATCGGCCCGGTCAACGCGAAAGGCGGTTTTGCGGCGTCCGAAGCCTATGCCTGGCACCGTGCGCTGCTGGCGGAGCGCGGCGAGCAGTATGATCCACGCATCCGCCTGCGCATCCAGCGCGGCGAGGCGATGACCGCGGCCGATTACCTGGACCTGCTGGCCGCCCGGCCACGCATCGTCGCGGACTTCGATGTCGCCACACGGCCGTTCGATTGCGTGGTCATGCCGACGGTGCCGATCGTGGCGCCGCGGACCGCCGACCTGGACGACGAACGCCAATACAACCGCATCAACCTGCATATCCTGCGCAACACGGCGCTGGGCAACTTCCTCGACCGCTGCGCGATCAGCGTTCCCTGCCACAAGCCAGGCGAGGCGCCGGTCGGCCTGATGCTGATGGGCGAAACCATGGGGGATGAGCGGCTGTTCCAGATCGCGGGCGCGGCGGAAGCGGTGCTGCTTTAGCGTCGTTCCGCGCTGGCAGGGCGCATTTCGGCACCGAGGGCGCCCACTCCGTCGTCCTCAGCCCCACTCCGTCACCCTCGGCCCCCAACTCCGTCATCCTCGGCCTTGAGCCGAGGATCGCCACGCAGCAAGCTCTCTGAAACAACCTGCACATTGTTCACGGATCGGCGTTCGCGGCGATGCTCGGGTCGGTGCCCGAGCATGACGGGGGGTCGGTGCCCGCGCATGACGGAGGTCGGATCCTGGCACGACGGGGCAGGGCCGGTGTGCCGACGTCGACGCGCCAACGTTCGGGGCGTCTGCCACGCCCCCACGCAACCTCGTGCTATCTGAACGCCGCGCTCAACGCCCCCAGCGCGTTCAGCGCCGGCGGGAAGCCGGTATAGGGCGCGGTCTGGATGATGGCCTCGATCACCTCCACCTTGCTCAACCCGACATTCAGCGCCGACTGTCCGAACTTCCCCACCTGCTCGGGCAGCCGCAGCGCGGTGAATCCGGCCACCGCGACCAGCGCGCGCTGCCGCCGCTCCAGCCCGGGACGGAACCAGATCTCGCCGTAGCCATACTGGATCGCCGTCGGATACAGCGCGCCGGTCACCGGGTTGTCCGGCGCCGCGTAGCCCAGCCGAGCGCGGTCGCCGTGCAGGGCATTCATCAGCTCCTGCCCGCGGGCCGTCAGTTCCTCCAGCGACACATCTTCCGGCGGGTCATCGGGGAAGGGCTCGCCCCGTTCGGCGAACACCTCGGCGGCCAGGGCCAGCGTCTCCTCCGCGGCCGAGAAGCCCGCATACAGCGACACCTGTACCAGGATTTCCCGGATCGCCGCGGGCGTCATGCCCAGGTCCAGTCCCGCGGCGATGTGCCGGCGCAGTGCGCGCAGCCGCGGCCCGGCGCCCAGGGCCGTGATCGTGCACAGCATCCGGTCCGCCCGTGCAAGTCCTGGGCGGTTCCACACCCCCCCGAACACCGGCTCGGTCAGCAGATTGGCGAGTCCCCTGGTCTGTTCGGCCGATCCGAACAGCTTGGTCAGGGTCGCTTTGCCCTGTTCGCGCAGATCCTGGCGGGTCATGGCGTGTCCTCCTGCATCGTCGTGCTGTCCGTTGATCGCGCGAAGCCCGTCCGGAGTCCACGTCCCCTTCCGCGTCCGGCGCAAACCCGCTTCACTGCCCCGCTGATCCGCCGGCAAGGAGCCGTCATGTCCGCCCGAATCCTGCTCTGGAGTCCGCTCGATGATTACCTGGCCGCGCTCCTCGGTTCGCTCGATGGCGTCGATTTCGCCCGGGTGCGATCCGAAGAGGAGCTCGCCCAGCATCTTCCCGCGGCCGATGCGCTCGTCATGCTGGGCCACTTCTACACCGCGTCCGTCGCGCGCCTGGTCAATCAGCGCGCCAATCGCCTGCGCTGGATCCAGTTGACCACCGCCGGCTACGACGGGATCAGCTTCCACGGCGTGCCGGAGTCCATTGCCGTGACCAATGCCGGGCACAGCCACGCGCCGATGGTGGCCGAACATGCGGTGACGCTGCTGACGGCGCTGATCCGGCGCCTGCCATGCTACGCCGAACCGCAGGCCCGCCACGTCTTCGACCGCGCCATCCCGTTGCCGCTGACGACGCTGGAGGACGCGACGGTTGCGATCCTGGGCTATGGCGGCATCGGCCGCGAGATCGCCCGGCGCGTCAAATCCTTCGGCTCGCAGGTCGTCGCCATCGCGCGGACGGCGCGCACAGACGACATCGCCGACCAGGTCGTTGCCGCCCCCGACCTGCTCGCGGTGCTGGCGCGTGCCGATGCGCTGGTGATCGCCGCGGCCCTGACGCCGGAAACCAAGGGCATGATCGGCCAGGCGGCCTTCGCCTCCCTGAAGCCGGGCGCGGTGCTGGTGAACATCGCCCGCGGCGGGATCGTCGACACGATGGCAATGGTCGAGGCCTTGAATACCAGCCGGCTCGCCGGTGCCGGCCTGGACGTGACCGATCCCGAGCCGCCGCCGCCGGATCACCCGATCTGGTCATGCCCGAACCTGATCGTCACGCCGCACGTCTCGGGTCTGGGCAGTCCGGGCGTGCAGCGGCGGATCGCCGCCCTGGTGCGCGAAAACGTCGGCCGCTTCCTGGCCGGGCGGGACGTCGCGCACCGCGTGGCGTGATCGCGCCGCCCACGCCGCCGGTTACCGCAGTTCGAAGCCCAGGTTGCGAAGCGCCTCGCGGATACGGTCGCGGCCCGTCAGGGACTGCGGTCCGGCCATGCGCGCGGTTGCCTGCGCCGTCCAGTCCTGTTCCTTCATGCCCTGCTCGCGCATGAAATCGCGCGCGATGCCGTTATAGCGCTCGATCGCCGCGCGCTTCAGGTCCTGGTTGTACTGCTCCTTGTGCAGCACGATGTCCTGCGGCAGGCGCGGCTTGATGCCGGTGGGCTTGGCTGGATCGGGGTAGCCGATCGACATGCCGAACACCGCGAACACATGCGACGGCAGGTTCAGTTCCCTGGCCACCTCCTCGGGCTTGTTGCGCATCGCGCCGATATAGACGCCGCCCAGGCCCAGCGATTCCGCGGCGATGATGGCGCTCTGCGACGCCAGTGCGGCGTCCACCACGCCCAGGATGAAGGCTTCCAGGTACTGCGTGCCCTCGGTCTGCAATTGCCGGTCCGCCGCGATGCCGTTCAGCCGCGCAAGGTCCGCCAGCCACACCAGCAGCACCGGCGCGTCACGGATGAACTGCTGGTTGCCCGCCAGGGTCGCGATGCGCGATTTCCGCTCGGGGTCCTGCACCGCCACGACGCTCCAGACCTGCAGGTTGGACGACGTCGAGGCGGATTGTGCCGCGGCGACCAGCAGGTCCAGCGTGCCCTCGGGCAGGGCGTCCGGCAGGAAGCCGCGCACGGAGCGGTGATTCAGGATCGTTTCCAGCACCGCGTTCCACTGTGCCGGCGGCGCCATGGACGGATCGCGATTTCTTTCATGCAGCAGCGCGGCCGCGCTGCCGTCGGAAGTGCTTGCGGCGGACATTTTGTTCTCCAAATCCGAGGGGACGCCATGAGGGAGCGGCATCATTCCCGAGCGGCGCCCGGCTCGCAACATGGTGCCCACGGCGCGGAGGACAGGTCTGATGTCGCTCTACTCGGGTCCGGTCTTCGACATGGCCCGCCAGCAGTTCCTGCGGATCGCAGACTACCTGGACATCCCAGAGGCAGAGCGGGACCGGCTGCTGTATCCCAAGCGTGCCGTCGCCGTGTCCTGCCCGATCCATCGCGATGACGGCACCGAAGCCGTCTTCCAGGGCTATCGCGTTCAGCACCACCTGACGCTCGGCCCCACCAAGGGCGGCACGCGGTTCGCGCCCAGTGTCGATATCGGGGAAGTCGCGGCGCTGGCGGTGTGGATGAGCTGGAAATGCGCGCTGACCGGCCTGCCATATGGCGGCGCCAAGGGCGGGGTGACGGTCGATCCGCGCGCCCTGTCGCGGCGGGAGCTGGAGGATCTGTCCCGCCGCTACATGCAGGAGATGATCCCGTTCGTCGGCCCGCACGTCGACGTGATGGCGCCCGACATGGGCACGAATGAGCAGATCATGGCGTGGTTCATGGACACCTACTCCATGTACCAGGGTCGCACGGTGACCGAGATCGTGACCGGCAAGCCGGTGACCTGCGGCGGAACCGCCGGAAGGCGCGAGGCGACCGGCCGCGGCATCGGCTTCCTGGTCGAGCGGGCCTGCCAGCGCATCGGCCTGGAAACGCCGGGCGCGACCGCGATCGTGCAGGGGTTCGGCAATGTGGGCAGTGTGGCGGCTCAGTCGCTTGCCGAACGCGGCGTGCGGCTGATCGGCGTCAGCGACCACACCGCCTGCTATTACGATCCGCGCGGCCTGGATGTGGCGGCCATGACCCGCTACGTGGCGCAGCATGGGGTGCTGGCCGGCTACTGCAGCCAGGCGGACTTCGATCCGCGGGCGCTGCTGGTGCAGCGCTGCGACATCCTGGTGCCGGCCGCCATGGAGCGGGTGATCGATGCCGACATTGCCGCGCGGCTGCAATGCCGGCTGCTGGCCGAGGGCGCCAATGGCCCGACGACGCCCGAAGCCGACGTGATCCTGGATCAGCGGCGCAAGGACGTGTTCGTCATCCCGGACATCCTGTGCAACGCCGGCGGCGTGATCGTCAGCTACTTCGAGTGGGTGCAGGACCTGCAGCAGTTCTTCTGGGACGAGGCCGAGGTGATGAACCGCCTGTACCAGGTGATCGGTAAGGCAATGGGCCAGGTGATGCATCGCGTCGATCAGGATGGCGTTTCGCATCGCGCCGCCGCGATGGCGATCGGGGTGCAGACTGTCCGCGAGGCGAAGCGGCAGCGCGGCCTTTTTCCGTAATCGTCGCCGGGGGTGTGAACCAGATCACAGACAGATCGGTCTTGGTGTGCCCATCCTTTCATTGGCCGGCGGCACTGCCCCAACACAGGCGCCGCTGGCTGGGTCAAATTCGAGACCCAGGTCAACCCGGACCCTCTATCGGCTCGGCCTCTGGCCGAGCCGATTTTTTGCCTGGAGTCAGCTTTGGCGTGCGAGCCAGTCCTGCGCGGCGTGTTCGGCGCCGGATGGCAGCGGCGCGTCCGGATGGTCGATCCAGGAAATGACATCCGTGATCGGGACGTTCCGCTTCAGATCCCGCATCAGCAGGTGGTAACCCGCCGGGTAGAAGGCGCGCACCGGCCCGGGCGGCAGTGCCCGCCATGTCGCGGCGGTGGCCTTGTCCGGAATGAGTTCGTCATGCGCGCCGTACAGGAACAGCGACGGCGCGTTGAAATGCGGCGCGGCCGCCAGGGCGGCGTCCATCAGGTCCACCAGACCGCGCACGGCATCGACGCGTGTGCCCTTGATGGTCAGCGGATTGCGGGACAGGCGGCGCAGCGCATCGGTGTTGTCGCTCGCGGTCACCTTCACGACGCCCCGTCCGGTCACGCGCAGGCCGGGCACGGTGTTCGAAGCGACCCATAAGGACGTGCGCAGGAACAGGTTCATCTCCGCCCGACCCCACACCGCCGGAGCCACCAGGACATAGCCATCGACGTCCGGCGGATTGGGACCGGTCGCGAGCACCATCAGCACCGCCGCCCCCATGCTCTCCCCCATCAGGATCAGGCGCGCCTTCGGATAGCGGTCGCGCAGGATGGCAGCCATGGACCGCGCATCCGCCACCAGGCCCTCGGCGCTGGCCCAATAGCCCCGCGTCGCGCTGGCGCCGAAGCCCCGCTGGTCGGGCGCGAACAGGGCAATGCCGGCGGCCGCGAACTCCGGCCCGGGAATTTCCCAGGCATCGCGGCTGTCGTTCATGCCATGCAACGCCAGCACGACGGCACGGGGTGTTCCGGGGGGGATCCAGGCGCGGTAGGGCAGCTGCGCCCCGTCCGGCATCACGAAGGCGTCGCCGGTGTTGAAGGGACGTTCGATCGGCGGGCCGGGCGGTGCGATCTGCGACACGCAGCCGCTGACCGCAAAACAACACGCGAGGATAAGGATCAGACGACGCATCGAGGCATGGTTGAAAGCATCCGCCGCATCGCTATCATTGCGGCGCTTTCCCGACCATAGAGGATTATGATGCCGGACGGCTCCGCGCGCACGACACCGACGGAGGTGATCCACACAGACGACCGTACCGTCGCGTGCGACGGGGGCGACGGCGCGCTGGGTCATCCGCGGGTCTACCTGTATATCGAGAGCAGGGAGGTCATGTGCCCCTACTGCTCGAGGTTGTACATTCTGAATGAAGGAGCGGGTCACGGCCACGGACACTGATATCGGCCTCGCCCCGGTCACCGAGGCGCCGCCGCCGGACGGAAAACCGCTGCACCTGGTCCTGGTCGACGGGTCCGGGTTCATATTCCGCGCGTTCCATGCCCTGCCGCCGATGACGCGGCCGGATGGCACGCCGGTGAATGCGGTGTTCGGCTTCACCAACATGCTGGCGAAGCTGTTGAAGGAGCATGTCGGCACGCATCTGGCGGTGATCTTCGATGCCGGCCGGCTGACCTTCCGCAACCGGATCTACGACGCCTACAAGGCGCATCGCCCGCCGCCGCCCGAGGAACTGATCCCGCAATTCGCCCTGGTGCGAGAGGCGACGCAGGCGTTCGGCGTGCCGGCGATCGAGCTCGAGGACTGGGAAGCCGACGACCTGATCGCCGCCTATGCCTGCCGCGCGGCCGAGGACGGCGGGCAGGTGACGATCGTGTCCTCGGACAAGGACCTGATGCAGCTGATCCGGCCCGGCGTCGAGATGCTGGACCCGATCAAGCAGAAGCCGATCGGCCCGCAGGAGGTGATGGAGAAGTTCGGCGTCACCCCCGACAAGATGATCGAGGTGCAGGCGCTGATCGGCGACACCACCGACAACGTGCCGGGCGTGCCGGGCATCGGTCCCAAGGGCGCGGCGCAGCTGGTGAACGAGTACGGCACCCTGGAAGCCGTGCTGGCGGCGGCGCAGTCGATGAAGGCGTCGAAGCGCCGTGACATGCTGATCGAGCACGCCGAACGCGCGCGCATCTCCCGTGAGCTGGTGCTGCTGCGTACCGATACGCCACTGCCTTCGCCCATCCCGGACCTTGCCGTGCGGCAACCCGACGCGCAGGCCCTGACAGCCTGGCTGACGAAGCAGGGATTCCGCAGCGTCATCGCGCGGCTGGGGCTCGATGGCATGTCCGCGCCGGCCCCCACGCCCGCGGCCAATGGTGGCGCGGCCCCCGGCGCGCCGGTCCGGAATGGCGGCGTGCAGGGCGA
The DNA here is from genome assembly GCA_050181195.1 of Acetobacteraceae bacterium. Lineage (GTDB taxonomy): Bacteria > Pseudomonadota > Alphaproteobacteria > Acetobacterales > Acetobacteraceae > Rhodopila. The sequence continues at coordinate 17,875 of JBFXDK010000015.1, forward strand.
TCTGGGCCTTGGCCCCGCGCAGGCCTCGATGCCGGCGCTCACCAACGGCTCCGGCTTCGGGCCGTATGAGACCGTCACGACCGAGGCGGCATTGCAGGCCTGGGTCGAGCGGGCATGTGCCGGCGGCCGGGTCGCCATTGACACGGAAACCGACGGGCTGGACGCGATGCAAGCGCGCCTCGTCGGCTTCTCCCTGGCCACCGCCGGCGGCGAGGCGTGCTATGTGCCCCTCGCGCATGAGGGCCTTGCGGAGCAGGTGAAGCTGGAAACGGCGGTCACCCTGCTGTCGCCGCTGCTGGCCGATGCCGGCATCCTGAAGATCTACCAGAACGCCAAGTTCGACATGATGGTGATGGCGCGGGACGGGTTTCCGCTGCCGTCGCCGATCGACGATTCCATGCTGATTTCCTATGCCCAGGAAGCCGGCATGCACGGGCATGGGATGGATGAGCTGTCGCGGCTGCATCTCGGCCATTCGCCGATCAGCTACGACGAGGTTACCGGCACCGGGCGCAACCGGCTTCCCTTCGCGCAGGTCCCGATCGATCGCGCCACGGCCTACGCCGCCGAGGATGCCGACGTTACGTTCCGGCTGTGGGAGACGCTGCGCCCGCGGCTGCGCCTGAACGGCGCGCTGGCGCTGTATGAGCAGGTGGAACGCCGGCTGATGCCGATCCTGCTGGACATGGAACGCGCCGGCATCAAGGTCGATGCCGACGACCTGAGACGCATGTCGGCCGATTTCGAGGAGCGGATGGCGGTGATGGAGCAGGAGTGCCATCGCCTCGCCGGCCATCCGTTCAATGTCGGCAGTCCGAAGCAGTTGGGCGAGGTGCTGTTCGACGAAATGGGCCTGCCCGGCGGCAAGCGCATGAAGACGGGAGCCTGGGGGACGGATTCCTCGGTGCTGCAGACACTGGCCGACCAGGGGCACGACCTGCCGTCGCGCATCCTGGAATGGCGGCAGTTGCAGAAGCTGAAATCCACCTACGCCGACGCGCTGGTGCAGCAGATCAATCCCGACACGCACCGGGTGCATACGTGCTTCGCGATGGCGATCGCCTCGACGGGGCGGCTGTCCTCGACCGATCCGAACCTGCAGAACATCCCGATCCGCACCGAGGAAGGCAGCCGCATCCGGCATGCGTTCATCGCCGAACCCGGGCATGTGCTGGTCAGCGCCGACTACTCGCAGATCGAACTCCGGCTGCTGGCGCATGTCGCCGACATCCCGGCCCTGAAGGACAGCTTCGCGCATGGCGAGGACATCCATGCGCGCACCGCGTCCGAGGTGTTTGGCGTGCCGATGGAAGGCATGGATCCGATGACCCGCCGGCGGGCCAAGGCGATCAACTTCGGCATCATCTACGGCATTTCCGGCTTCGGCCTGGCGCGCCAGCTTGGCATCTCGCCCGGAGAGGCGCGCGTCTACATCGATCGTTACTTCGAGCGCTATCCGGGCATCCGTGCCTACATGGAACGCACGAAGGAGGATGCGCGGATCAAGGGCTATGTCACCACGCCATTCGGCCGCCGCTGCTGGGTGCCGGGGATCGGCGACAGGAATCCGGCCCGCCGCGCCTATGCCGAACGCCAGGCGATCAACGCGCCGCTGCAGGGCGGGGCGGCGGACATCATCAAACGCGCGATGGTGAAGCTGCCGGCCGCGCTGCAGGGGGCCGGATTGCAGTCCCGGCTGCTGCTGCAGGTGCATGACGAACTGCTGTTCGAGGCACCGGCGGACGAAGCGGCGGCGCTCGCCGACCTCGCGCGGGGGGTGATGGAATCGGCGGCCACGCTGTCGGTGCCGCTGGTGGTGGAAACCGGGTCGGGACGGAACTGGGCCGAGGCGCACTGACGCGTCCGGCG
>JBFXDK010000015.1:19843-68612 GCA_050181195.1 Acetobacteraceae bacterium
ACGAAGCGGCGGCGCTCGCCGACCTCGCGCGGGGGGTGATGGAATCGGCGGCCACGCTGTCGGTGCCGCTGGTGGTGGAAACCGGGTCGGGACGGAACTGGGCCGAGGCGCACTGACGCGTCCGGCGACATACGGCCCTCTCCCCGTATCAACGGAGCGTCCCCGCAATTTGCGGATGGGTTGGAGTGTCCCACGATGAGTGTCAACGACGGCGGATGCCTCTGCGGTGCGGTGCGATACCGGGTGCAGGGCGACCCGATCCGCGTGACGATCTGCCATTGCCGGTTCTGCCAGCGGGCGACGGGGACCGCCTATATGGTCGAGCCGATCTTCCCGCGCGATGCCCTGTCGATCATCGCAGGCACGCCGTCCATCTACAGTCTGCGTTCGGCCGGCAGCGGCAAACTCGTCCACATCCACTCGTGTTCGGCCTGTGCCACAAAGCTGTTCCTGACCTTCGAGCGGTTTGAGGATTCCTGTGGGGTATATGCCGGGACATTTGACGTTCCCGACTGGTTTCCGATCAATGCCTCCAACGCCCGACATATCTTCGTCGATGCGGCGCGCCATGACACGATCCTGCCGGCTGGCTTGCCGGTGTTCGCGCAGCACGCCATGGCGAATGACGGGTCGCCACGGCAGCCGGTCGTTTTCGACCAGCCTCAGGTCGCAGGTGGTCGCGGGGCGTGACGGTCTTCGACCGTCGTTCCTTGTTTGGGCCGTATTGCAATGACCAGGTGGCCTCGAGCGATCCTCACGCCACCGCGCAGACCTTCATCACCGCGAAGATGTTGCGCCCGTCCTCCCGCCGGTAGGTCTGGCGGTCGGTCATCTGCTTGACCAGCACGATCCCAAGACCGCCGATCTCCCGTTCCTCCAGCGGCGCGTCCAGATCCGGCGCCTCGGCCGCGGTGGGGTCGAATGCAACGCCGTCGTCCTCGGTGCGGAGCGTCACGTGGATGGCGCCGTCGCGCGGTTCGGCTTCGACATCCACCCGGCACAGGCCGGGTTCGCGCCCGGTCCAGGCCTCGCGCACGACGTTCGTCAGGATTTCCTCGGCGACGATCGCCATCTGCTGCGCGCAGACCGGGCTGCATCCCGCACCATTCAGGAAAGCCTCGATGGCTTCGACCCGCGGCATGATGTCCCGCGGGTCGTCGCGCAATTCAAGCTGCAGCCGTGTCGGTGCCTGGCCGGCAGCGGTCAAGGATAATGGGCCATCATGATGCTGGCGACGGCGTCGCGCACCTGCGTGGCCACAAGGCCCACCGAGCGGCCGATCTCTTCCAGCGCGGCCACCTCGTTGATCCGCGGCGTGGCCTTGTCGAGCTCGTCTGCGGTCAGGATGGCCGACAGAACACCAGTGGACTTCGCCAGACCCAGCAGCAGTGTGTCGCGCGGGTCCGGCACTTCGTCGTTGAACAGCACCTGCATCAGGCGCGCCTTCGCCTCGCGCTCCTCCCGCCCCGACACCTGCGGATAGGCGCGGCGGGAGAATACCCACAGGAACCGGCGTTCCTCCTCGCGCAGGATGCCGGATGCGACGAGGCGCCCCAGGATCTGCTCCACGAAATCGCCATGGCGGGTGGAAAGCTGGTCGATCCACCAGGCGCTGGGCTGCTGCGCCGGTTCGGCGGCGATTTCCTTCAGTGTGGCGTCCAGCAGCGCATCGCCGACCGGTTCGGGATTGACGATATACAGCGATTTCAGATCAGTATCGATGCGGCCGAGCAGGGCGAGTTCCATGAGGATGCCGCCGGCGATGGCGACACCGGCGACGGACATGCAGCCCGGCTTGATCTCGCCCACGGTGTCATCCAGCATCAGGACGACGATTTCATCCGCAAGGGTCAGGTGCTTCACGCTTGCAGCCTCCTTCAGGCGCCGAGTTTCTGGCGTGCTTCGGCGTCGGTGGGCACGATGGGAATGATCTTGCCGAAGCCCGAGACGGTGAAGACTTCCTCCACGGCCGGCTGCAGGCCGAACACCGCGACTCCGCCGCCGGCGGCCTTGGTCTTCTTCGCCGCCAGCAGGATGGCTCGCAGCCCGGCCGACGAGACATAGCTGACGTCCCGCATGTCGAAGACGATGCGCTGGCTGCCCTTCTCGACCGCCACATTCACCGCCTGCTCAAGGTTGGGGCTTGTCGCGGCGTCCAGACGGCCGGTGATGCGGAGGGAAGCCAGATCGCCCTCGACCTTATTTGTAATTTCCATTGTGTGCCTACATCTTTAAGCCGCAACGCGGGCAATCGGCCGCAAGCGTTCCAGGAATTGACGCGCGGCACGATGCCTACCGGCCGGCGGCCCTGTCAAGGGTTGCTGGATGACACTGGCTTTCCGATCCCGGTGCGTGCGTTGCGTGACCGGCCCAAGCGGGATCGCGTCCGCCTCAAGGCGCCATGTGGAACCGGTCCTCGACATAGCGGACCACCAGGCACGTGATGTCGTCGGACTGCGGCGCGGAATCCGCGAACTCCCGCACGGCGGTCGTTACCGTCTCCAGCACGCCGTCGACGGGCAGCGTGGCCGCCCGAGCAAGCACCGCTTCCAGCCGCGCCTCGCCGAATTCCTCATCGGACGGGTTCATCGCCTCGGTCACACCGTCCGTGTACAGAAACAACGTGTCGCCCTGCTTCATCGTCAGGCGCCCGGTGCTGTAGTCCATGCCGGGCATCACGCCCAGCGCCATGTCGCCCGTCAGCGGCAGTGCCCGCACGGTGCCGTCGGCACCGATCACATACGGCTTGTTGTGCCCGCCATTGGCATAGACAACCGACGCGTCCCGGTCGTCGATCACCGCGTAGAAGACCGTGACGAACATGTCCAACGGGTTCTGACCGCACAGCCGGTCATTGGCCGCGGCCAGGCAGGCGCCGGGATCATCATCATGCCGGTGTGCCGCATCCTGCAGGGCGGCGCGCGACACGGCCATGAAAAAGGCCGGCGCGACGCCCTTGCCCGAGACATCCGCGATCACCAGGGCGGTGCGGTCCTCGTCAAGCTGGAAATAATCATAGAAGTCGCCGGCCATCTGCAGGGCGGGCGTCATGCGGGCGGTGCCGTTCCAGCCGCGGTCCGAAGGGAAGGCCTGCGGCAGGATCGTCGCCTGCAGCAGCTTCGCCAGTTCCAGGTCGGCTTCCAGCCGGCGCTTGGCCTGGTCCAGCTGCTCGTTCTTGATCTGCAATTCCAGCGTCCGCTCCCGCACCTGGCGTTCCAGGTCCTCCTCGCGGGCGAACACCGTCTCGGCCATCACCTCGAAGGTGCGCGCAAGGTGCCCGAGTTCGTCGCGGCGCCCGGCGATCGGCGCAAGCGAGCCGGGCACGAACCGGTGTGCGTCGACCGCCGCGGCGGCCTCGGCGATCCGCACCATCGGCGCCGCGATACGCCGGCCGGTCACGATCGACAGCAGGACGCCGCCCAGCAGCGCCAGCAGCGCCATCAGGCCGCCGGTGCGGACATATTCGAACACGAGGCCATCGAGCGGCGCGCGCGACAGGCGCACCAGCGCCACGCCAGCGGGCATGCCATAGGAATCCGGCATTGCCGCGGCCACCGTGATCCAGTTCCCCGGCAGGATCGACCTGCTGGGCTGGCCGCTCAGCACGTCCTGCACCAGGTCGGTCTCGCTCGTCTGCAACTCGGGGCTGCTCTCTTCCTGCCGCGGCGACAGGCTGCGCGCGACCGTCCTGCCGCTGCTATCGAAGACCCACAGCGCCTCGACCGTGCCGCTGTGGCGGAGCGAATCCAGCAGGCGCTGCACGCCCATGGTCTGGGAGAGGTGTTCCAGATACTGCTGGTCGCGCCCGACCAGCACCGCGCGGGGATGGTCGATGCCGCCCACGCCCACATAGCGCCGCGGCGTGCCGCCGAACGACTGGCCGCCGACGCCAAGCGGCGCCGAAAAGGCGGTTCCGGACAGCAGCGGATCGATGCTGCCATCCGGCAGGCCAGCCTGGACCGAGATCCGGGCGGGTTCGTCAGCCTCATCCGTCGCGCCGGCCCGCGGACGGCCCCTGGCGTCGGAAATCCACAGGTCGTCGATCGCGGATCGGGAGGTGATTTCCCGCAGACGGCGGCTGAGGGTGCGGTCGCTGAGGCCGGCCTGGTCGGCGACATCCGCAAGGTGACTGGCCAGCACGCCATGCGCCGCCATCTCCTGGTCCAGCAGCGTGCCGACCTCGGCCGCCACCTGCTCGCTGACGGTGGCGCTCTGCGCCAGCATGCGCGCGATGACCTGGCCCTCGGCTTCCGCCTGCGTGACAATGCTGCGCCAGGCCAGGAATGTCAGGACGGCGGCGACCGCGATGATCCCCAGGCTGACACTGCCCGCCACCACCAGCACCAATCGCGTGCGCAGACGCATCGGCCGGTCCTAGTCCAGCCAGACCAGCGTGGCGCGGAAGAACTGCACGGTGCGCTCATCCATCGGATAGGCGATCTCCGCTTCGCGGCCGAACCAGCGTTCGTAGATCCTGGCGTAGCCGCCGTGATAGGCCTCGATGCCCTGGAACAGCTCCCGCAGGACGCCATTGACGAAATCCCGCCACGCCGAATCGTTCTGCGGCACCATGCAGGCGATGGTCTCGTAGCCCAGCGCCTCGCCGCGCGGCACGATGACCAGTCCGCCGCGCCGGGTCGCCTGCGCCAGCAGGCCGCGCAGCACGATGCCGACATTGGCGATCCCATCCACCTCCCCGGCTTCCATCCCCGCCAGGGCGTCGGGCATGGTCGGATAGGGCTTCAGCCGGACATCCGGCAGCTTGTCCCGCACGATCCGCCCGGTGACCGACCCGTCGACGACGCCGATCCGCATTTCGCCCAGGTCGCGCATGCGGTCCAGGACATCGCGATAGGTCAGGATGCGCGTGCCGTCGCGGAAGATCGGCAGGGTAAAGTCCACGCGCTGCTCGCGACTCCAGGTAACGGTCGCGGTCTCGCATGCGATGTCGGCGCGCCCTTCCTCGATGGTGGTCAGCCGTGTCCGGGACGAGACGATCACATAGTCCGTCCGCACGTCCCGCTTCAGCCGGACGGCCAGCGCCTTCCGCACTTCCTCGATCAGGTCGACCGAAAGACCCGCGAGATGTCCTTCCGGGTCGCGGAAGGCGAAGGGCGGCGCATCGTCCCGCGTTCCGGCCAGCAGGACGCCGGTGCGGGCGATGCGGTCCAGAACGGGTTCGGCCCAGGCCGCCCGGGCGCCGCCGATGGCGAGGCCGACAGCCAACAGGAATGCGAGGACTCGATACATCCTCCCACTATACCCATTTCCAGGCCGAACCCGAATCTTCCCTGTTCTACAACCCAATCCGCACGCCCACCCAGCCGCTCGGCCCCGGCGTCTGATAGCCGTTCACCGTCTCGAAGCGGGAGGCGAACATGTTCCGCACCGTCAGGTACAGCTGCACCTGCGGCGTCAGATCGTAGCTGGCCGACAGCGAGGCGATCAGCCCGTGGCCGGACCAGCCGTAGCTGGCCGGGAAACCGGCGTCGTCGTAGGTGAAGTCGCGGAAGGCGCTTGTGTAGACAAGCTGTGGGATGACCTTCAGCCCCGGCAGCGGCGTCAGGATCGTGTCGAACGAGGCGGCGTGCGCCGGCCGTCGCAGAAGGCGCGAGCCGATGGCGGGAGACTGTCCGATCCCGGTCGTGTCGGTATAGGTGTAGGTCGCCTGCAGCGTCAGCCAGTCGGCCGGCCGGACCGCGAATTCGGTCTCCACGCCCTGCACATGCGCCGATCCGATATTGGTGGCCGTGTAGACCGGGGAGAACACCGTCACGATCAGGTTCTGCACCTGCTGGTTGAAGTAGGTTGCGCCGAACGTGACAAGGTTCCTGCGGTCGAACGCGTCGAGCGAGGTGGTGAAGCCCGCTTCCCATCCCTGCGCCCGTTCGGGCTTCAGGGCGGGATTGCCGACATAGCCGAAGGAATCGACGCCGTAGAGATCGTACAGCGACGGCATGCGGAACGACGTGCCATAGGACGCCTTGAAGCGCGTGCCGATTTCCGGCACCGCCACGACACCGCCCAGCCGCCAGGTGGTCGGCGCATTGTCCACCACCCAGTCCTGCCGCATCTGGCCGGTGACGGTCAGCCTCTCCCACAGCGTGGATTGCAGGCCCACATTCATGGCGTTGGTCACCATCGAGGCATTGACCGCCTGTGCAAAGGGGAAGCCGGCGGTGACGCTGCTGCTATTCACCTTGATGCTGTCGGCCGTGTGCTGATAGCCGAAGGTCAGCGCGGTTTCCGACAAGGCGCCCGACGGCACCAGCGTGTCCAGGTGCACCGTGTTGTTCCACTGGATGTCGGTGCGCCAGGCGGTGTAGCGCGAATCCGACGAGGCCTGGTTCGGGTCCAGCGGGTCGAGCAACTGCCTGTAGTGGCGGTTGTCCTGCAGCCGCCCGGCGAACAGGCCCGTCTCGTAGATGCCGTCGAACAGGGTTGTGGTCGCGCCGACCCGCCCCAGCAGCGAATCCGCGGTGCTCGAGGAATTGGCGGTGTCCCAGGTCGGCGCGCCCAGGTTGTTGAAGCCGAACAGCGCCCGCCGCGCGCGGAAGAACAGCGACAGCCGCGTGCCCTCGACCGGCGAGTATCCCAGGTTCACTGTGCCGATCCGGTCGCGGAAGCCCTGCGGCGTGCCTGTGTAGATGCTCATGCGCTCGGGCACCGCGTCGTAGCCGCGCTGCGACTGCGATGCCAGGGTCAGCGCGTAGTCGAACGGTCCCTCGATGCCTGATGCGACGGCGGTGCCGCGGACCTGCGCCGGCAGGCCGGCGGCGAGGTCGAACTGGAAACGCGGCCCCTCCTTCGCGCCCTTGCGGGAGATCAGGTTGATGACGCCGCCGATCGCCCCCGAGCCATAGAGCGCCGCCATGGGGCCGCGGATCACCTCGATCCGATCGATGTCCGACAGCGTGTCGACGCCGAGGTTGTATGCGCCGGTTGCCTCGGCCGGGTCGTTGATCGGCATGCCGTCGCGCAGCACCAGCACGTGGTTGGAATTGGTGCCGCGGATGAAGACGCTGGTCTGCCCGCCCGGGCCGCCGGCGGCGCTGACGCGCACGCCGGGCACCTCGGCCAGTGCCTCGGCGAGGGTGTTGTAGCCGAACGATTCGATTTTGTTCCGATCGATGATCGTCACGCTGGCGGGGATCTTTTCCACCGCGGTCGGCACGCGGGTGGCGGTGACGACCACATCGGGCAGGGTGATATCGGTTTCCGCCGCCAGGGCGGGGAGGCTCAAGGCGGGAAGACCCAGGGGGGAAAGGTCCAAAGCGGGAAGGCAAAGACCGGTTGCCAGCGCTGCGAGCATTTTGCGCATGCGGCATTCTCCATCGACATCGTGCCGACAGCCCGCATGCGGGTTTCTCCCCGCTGCACCGGTACACCCCGCCCGTCGCGCGCGCGCAGTCTCGACGCCGGCCGGTCTCCTGGCTTCTCCGGGTCATCGCCCGGGTCCGCCTTCTCGCCTTTCGGCAATGGCGTCATGGACCCGTGCTCGCCGGCCACAGTTGCGGGGGCAGCCGCTTTCGCGTTCCCGTTTCAGCCCTTGCGGGCCACCGTCGTCTGTCGGAAGACTAGCCCATCCGAGAAGGCAGGCAACTGGCAGACATGATCCAACGCATCGCATTCGACCCGAACGCGCCCGTGCCGCTGGAGGGCATCCGCGTGGTGGACCTTTCGCGTCTGGTCGCCGGCAACATGGTAAGCCTGCAACTGGCCGACCAGGGCGCCGAGGTGATCAAGATCGAGGACCCGAAGGTGGGCGATCCGCTGCGCGCATGGCGCACCAAGGGCATGTCGCTGCACTGGAAGGTCTATGCGCGCAACAAGAAGAGCCTGGCGATCAACCTGCGCCCGCAGGCGGGGCGCGATGCGCTGGCCGACCTGCTGGCCGCCAGCCATGTGCTGATCGAGAACTATCGTCCCGGCACGCTGGAGGAGATGGGGATCGGACCCGAGGTCCTGCACGCGCGCAATCCGGGCCTGATCATCGTCCGCATCACCGGGTTCGGCCAGGACGGGCCGTATCGCGACCGGCCCGGCTTCGGCACGCTGGTCGAGGCCATGTCCGGGTTCGCCTCGAAGAACGGGTTCGAGGACCGGCCCCCGGTGCTGCCGCCGCTGGCGATGGCGGACATGATCGCCGGCCTCTACGGTGCCTATGCGATCATGGTGGCGCTGCGGGTCGTGGAGCGCGGCGGCAAGGGGCAGGTGATCGACCTGCCGCTGCTCGATCCGATCATTTCGGTGCTGGGGCCCGACCCGGCGATCTATCAGGCCAGCGGGCAGAAGCCGCAGCGTTCGGGCAGCCGGTCGCTCACGACCTCCCCGCGCAATGCGTATCGCACCAGCGACGGGCGCTATATCGCAATTTCCGCTTCGATTCAGGCGATGGCCGAGCGTCTGTTCCGGGCGATCGGGCGGGCGGACATGATCGATGATCCGAAGTTCCGGACGAATACCGACCGTGTCCGCAACATCGACGAATGCGACGGGATCGTCGCCGATTTCATCCTGAACCGCACGCTGGCCGAGAACATGGCGATCTTCTCGAAGGCCGAAGTGACGGCGACGCCGATCTACGAGGTCGACCAGCTGATCGAGGACCCGCACGTGCAGGCGCGCGGCATCCTGGTGGAGGCGCCGGACGAGGAGGCGGGATCGGTGCTGATGCACAATGTGATCCCGCGCCTGTCGGAGACACCGGGCCGGATCCGCACGCCGGCGCCGGACCTGGGCGAGCATTCGCGGGCGATCCTGGAATCCGTCGGCTATGACCCGGCACGCATCGATGCGCTGGTGGCCGAGGGGATTGTGCGGGACAAGGCGTGATGGCCGGGTTGAACAGCCGGTTTCTTGTCCTGCCTGCCATGATGCAGCCTATTCACAACAAACTCCCAAGCTGAGGAAACAGTCCCATGCGTGACGATCTGCCGGTCTGGCGTTCCCTGATGTTCGTGCCGGTGACGGCGGAGAAGTTCGTCCGCACCGGCGCCGACAAGGGGGCGGACGCGATCATCCTGGACCTGGAGGACGCGGTCGCTCCGTCGCAGAAGGAGACCGCGCGCACGCTGATCGCCGGCGCGATCCCGCAGGTGAACCGCAACGGCGCCGACGTGGTGGTGCGCGTCAACCGCCCCTGGCGCCTGCTGGTGCGCGATCTGGAAGCCGCCGTCATCCCCGGCGTCTGCGCGCTGATGCTGACCAAGGCCGACAGCCCCGAGCACGTGCAGGCGGTGGCCGGCATCGTCGAGGAACTGGAAGGCGAGCGCGGCCTTCCCATCGGCGCCATCAAGTTCATCGTGCTGGTCGAGGACGCGGTCGGGTTCTTCCGCATCGAGCATATCGCCCGGGCGCATCCGCGCATCGTCGGCCTCAGCCTTGGGTCCGAGGACTTCGCCGCCGATGTCGGCGCGCAGTCGGAGCCCGAGGCGCTGTTCTATCCGAAGCAGCGCACGCTGTTCGCCGCGCGCGCGGCGGGGGTGATGCCGATGGGCTTCGTCGGCTCGATCGCCGATTTCCGCGACCAGGAAGCGTTCCGCGCCATCGTCCGCCGTTCCCGCCGGCTGGGCTTCATGTGCGCCAGCGCGATCCATCCGCTGCAGGTGCCGGTGCTGAACGAGGAGTTCCAGCCGACCGCGGCCGAGGTGGAGCGGGCCGAGAAGATGGTGGCCGCCTATGACAAGGCCTATGCCGAGGGGTTGGGCGCGGTGCAGTTCGAGGGCGCGATGATCGACGTTCCCGTGGTGAACCGCGCGCGATCGGTGCTGAAGCGCGCCGCGGCGCTGAAGGCGAAGGGACGGATGTAGGGACGGATCGCCCTCCGCCGGCCGTCAGGCCGGGGGAGGGCGGCTGGCCGGGCCGATCGTCCGCGAGGCGGCGGTCCTGCATCCGCTAGGTGGCGGTCACGCAGCCGATGCGCGTACGGCCTACGTGCGGCGGATGTTCCAGAACAGTGCGCCGAACGCTTCCACCACGCCGGTAAGATTGCTGCGATAGGCGTTGTACATCTGGAACTGGCCGAGCGGGACGGACGGAACGGTCAGGAAGGCCTCGGTCTGGATGGCGTCCGCGATGCCGGCGCGTTCCTGGGCGGTGGGCGCAAGCATCCAGGCTTCCGTGAGTTGCTCGATCTTGGCGTTGCCATACCAGCCGAACCAGCCGGTGGGGCCCAGGCCGCGGATGTAGTGATTGCCGATCGGCGTGCCGATGGTGAACGACGGCGTCAATGTGTGGGTGATCGACCACCCGCCCTTGTCCACGGGCTCCCGGCTGGCGCGCCGTTTCGTCACCGTGCCCCAATCCGACGCGGCCAGTTCGACATTCATGCCGAGGCGCTTGAGCAGATCGTTCGTCACATCGCCCATCGGGCCGATCGGTGGCAGATCTGTCGGATTGATGATCACGACCTTCTCGCCGTTGTACCCGGCGGCCTGCAACGCGGCCTTCGCCTTGGCCAGGTCGCCCGGCATCGCCGATGCCCCGATCTCCCGCCCGTCCGTCGTGCCACAGGGAAACAAGGCCTTGCAGGTTCGCGTTCCGTCCGGGTCGTTGCCGCTGATCGCGGCGAGGTAGTCCGCCTGGTCCACCGCCATCATCACGGCCTGGCGGATGGCGGCGTTGTTGAACGGCGGATGCAGGTGATTGAAGCGCAGGATGCCGTTGATCCCCAGCCGATGCGCCGTACCGACGCGGATATCGGGCGCCTTGCGCAGCAGCGGCACGAGGTCGGCCTGCACCCATTCATACCAGTCCACCTCGCCGGACTGCAGGGCCGCCGCGGCGGTGGCGGAATCGGGGATGATCTTCCATTCGATCCGGTCGAAATGCGCGACCTTGCCGCCCGACGTCCAGGACGCAGGCTCGCTCCTGGGCACATAATCGGGGTTGCGGACATACAGGACCGAGGCGCCGGGGACGAACGCGTCCTTGACGAAGATGAACGGTCCTGACCCGATCGTCTCGGTAATCTGCTTGAACGGATCGGTTTTCGCGACATGCTCCGGCATGATGAACGGCACCGAGGAGCCGCCGCGCGCCAGCATTGGCATGAAGATCGGCAATGGCTGCTTCAGGGTGACGCGGACGGTGCGATCGTCCTGCACGCCCCAGGTGTCGATGAACTTGCTCATCGACTGGCCGATCGTTTCCCGCCTGGCCCAGCGGCTCAGGCTGGCCGCGCAGTCCTGCGCCCGCACCGGCTCGCCGTTGTGGAACTTCAGTCCGTCACGAAGGCGGATCAGGTAGGTGCGGCCGTCATCCGAGACGGTATAGCCTTCGGCCATCTGCGGGCGCGGCTGGAAGTCGTTATCGATTGAGAACAACGTGTCGTAGATCGCCCAGCCATGGTTGGTGGTGACCGTGGCGGTGGTGAAGATCGGGTCGAGCAGGGTCAGGTTGGCGTGCGGCACGAAGCGCAGCGTCCGTGTGTTGGCCGGCTGGGCGATGGCGAAGCGCGACGGGATGCCTGACATCGCCGCCGCAGCCGAACCTGCGAGGAAAGTTCTGCGTTGCATGGACGTTTTCTCTCCTTTGTATTTGTATGGCTGCCAGCATGGAACCGGATCCGGCAGGGAGGCAACGTCGCCGCACCATGCCGCGGCGACGCCGGCACAATGCGGCGGAGAGCGGTTCCCGCGGTCTTCGCAACAGTTGTGCCCCTTGCTGGTTGCGGACCGGGCATGCAGGGTCGCCGGCGCCAGGAACAGGGGGACGCGAATGGCGGAACGAACGGATCTGCGCATTCCGACGCGAGATGGGGTGCGCCTCGCCGCCTGGTACTATCCCGCGACGGACGCGCCGGCGGCGGCGCCCTGTGTCATTCTCTCGCCTGGCTTCGGTGGACAGCGGGCGCATACCCTGCCGCGATTTGCCGAGCGTTTCGCGGCGGCAGGGCTTGCGTGCCTGCTGTACGATCATCGCGGCTTCGGCGACAGCGAAGGCGAGCCGCGGCTGGAGGCCGACCCGTTCCGGCAGATGCATGACATGCGTGATGTCGTGACGTTTGCCACGATGCTGGACGGCGTCGATCCGGCGCGGATCGGGCTGTGGGGCAACAGCTACTCGGGCGGGCATGTGCTGGTGGTTGCCGCCGTGGATCGGCGCGTGCGCTGCGTCGTCGCCGTCGTTCCGGTCACGTCGGGATCGGCGGTGGTGAAGCGCCTGCAGGGCGACGTCGCCTGGGAGGAGAAGACCGCCGCGTTCAATGCGGCGCGCCAGCGGGAGATCCGCGGCGAGGGCACGCAATACGCGCCGCAGAGCACGCTTGAGGAAACGATCCGCTACTGGGCGCAGCTTGATCCGCCGCGGGAGAACCGGATCAGCGTGATTTCACAGGAAATGTTCGGCGAGTATGAGCCGGTGGCCTATGTCGCGCGGATCGCGCCGACGCCGCTCCTGATGGTGCTGACCGACCACGACCTGCGGGTGTTTACAGACCTGCAACTGGAGGCGTATGCGGCGGCCCGCGAACCGAAGCGGCTGGTGATGCTGCCGGGCGGCCACTACGACCCGTACATCACGCTGTTCGAACCGACCGTCACCGCGTCCCTGGACTGGTTCGGGCAGCACCTGTCGCCGTCGCCGCCGGCAGGATGCGGCCAACCGCCGCCATGATCCGGGCATGGACCTCCGTCAGGTCGCCATCCGCCGGCAGCATCACGCAGCGGCCTGGTTCGGCCGCGGCGATCCGGCGGAACCCGTCATTGACGCGGGCGTGGAAGGCGGTGTCGCGCTGTTCATACCGGTCCACGCCGCCGCCGCGTCCGGCGAGGCGTGCGGCCGCGACGCCGGGGGAAACGTCCAGCATCAGGGTCAGGTCCGGTGCCAGGCCCAGCAGCCCGATCTGTGCCGCGATCAGCGACCGGTCGGCCCCCTGGCCGTAGCCCTGATAGGCCATGGTGGAATCATAGAAACGGTCGCACACGACCCACATCCCGGCATCCAGCGCCGGCCGGATCGTCCGCGCGACGTGTTCGGCGCGGGCAGCGAAGTGCAGCAGCGTCTCGGCCTGGGGCGACCAGTCGATCGTGCCTTCCAGCAGCAGCCGGCGCAGCAATTCGGCGCCGGGCGCGCCGCCCGGTTCGCGCGTGCGCAGGACCGGCAGGCCGCGATCGCACAGCGCGTCGGCCAGCAGGCGGGCCTGCGTGGACTTGCCGGCCCCTTCGCCGCCCTCCAGCGTGATGAAACGGCCGGTCACGCCACGGTCCCCGGAGTGAATTCAGCCTGACGGTGCAGGCTGAGTACGCTCTGATCCCCAGATCGGTCGCATGATTCACGTCCCGCCGGCGTTCCGCCCAGGGCGATCATGCTCTGAGCATCGTTCGGCGGAGCGCCGCAGGTGTGAGGCCGGTCAAATGATGCGCCTATCGTAGGTTGCGAGCAGGCATTCGCGGCCCAGGCCACGAATGCCTGCCTAGCTTCCGGTCACGTAATGCGACAGCACCGCCATGGCGCGCCCGGGCAGGCCCAGTTTCGGCACGTCGGCGCCGGCCAGCAGCGGCACTTCCATCGCCGGAACGCCCTGGCCGGTCATGACCAGCTTGCCCAGCGTGTCGCCCTTGGCGACGGGGGCGCGGATCGGCGTGTCGTAGCTGAGCTTGACGGAGGCATTCTTCCGCCAGTTGCGCGGCATGGTCACGACCAGGTCGCGACCGCTGACCAGCGGGACAGAGCGTTCGGTGCCCAGCCACACCGGCACCCGCTCGATCACGTCGCCGGCGGTGAACAGTGTCACGTCCTCGAAATTCGCGAACGCCCAGTCCATCAGCCGTTCGGATTCCTCGGCGCGCTCGCGCATCGTGCTCATGCCGTTCAGCACCAGGATCAGCCGCCGGCCGTTGCGGATGGAACTGGCCACCAGGCCGTAGCCGCCCGCATCGGTGTGGCCGGTCTTCAACCCGTCGGCGGTGCCCTTCTGCACCATCGGGTTGCGATTGCCCTGTTCGATGCCGTTGTACTTGAACGACTTCTCGGAATCGTAATGATAATATTCCGGAAAATCCCGGATGATGTGGCGGGCGAGCAGGGCGATGTCACGCGCGCTCATGTGCTGTTCCGGGTCCGGCCAGCCCGTCGAATTGCGGAAGTTCGTTCGTGTCAGGCCCAGTTCCTTGGCCTTGGCGTTCATCAGTTCGGCAAACTGTTCCTCGGACCCGGAAATCGCCTCGGCGAAGACGATGCAGGCATCATTGCCGGACTGCACGATCACGCCGCGGATCAGGTCCTCGACCTTCACGGTGCTGCCGACCTGGACGAACATCTTCGACCCGCCCATGCGCCAGGCCTTCTCGGTCACCGGCAGTTCGTCTTCCAGCCGCAACCGGCCCTGTTTCAGGCGTTCATAGACCAGGTAGATCGTCATCAGCTTGGTCATCGACGACGGCGGCATCTCGTCGTCGGCGTTCTTTTCCAGAAGCGTTGCCCCGGTGGTGTAATCGACGATGTAGGCCCATTTGGCCGCGGTATCGACGGGGCCCAACGGCGTGTCGGCGGGGGAACTGGGGGGCGTGTCCTTGGTCTTGCCGCGGGCGGCGCGCGATGGCGGGCGGCGCGGCGGGGTCTGCGCCGCGGCCGGGAGCGCGAGCGCTGCCAGGGATCCGGAAGCCAGCAGGGCATGGCGACGGGTAAGCATCGCGGAAACTCCTATTCCACCACGATCCGCGCGTCCGGGATGCCGGCGGCGAGCGCCTGGTCCAGGACGGCTTCGGCTCTGGCCACGTCGTCGAACGGACCCACCTCAACCCGGAACTGTCGCGTCCGGCCCTGGGAAATCCGAATGATACGGGGGCCAAGTCCGATCACCTTGGCACGCTGAATCGCGGCATATTGGTACTCCTCAAACGTGTCGAGTCGCACCATCAATCGTCCGGGTCGCGGCGGTTCCTGCGTGATTATCTCGGGCAGTCGCAGAATGGGCACGGATCGCGGGATCTCCTCCGCGGCGGCCGGACCGGCGGCGACGCGGCGGGCCGCGCCCCGGCGGACACCTTCCGGCGGCGGCAGTTCGGCGACCTCGACACCGCCGCGCGGGGCGGCGGCGATCGCCAGGCTGGGGCTGCCGGCCAGGCCCTCGACCGCGTCGCGGCTTTCGTTGCCCAGCACGGTCAGGCGCACGCGGGCGACGCCATCCGGGGGGAAGCGCAGCAGGTCCGCTGTCCGTTGCGTCACCTCGACCAGGCGGCGCGGGCTGCCGGAGCCGCGATCGTTGATGCGGACCACGGTGGACAAGCCGGTTTCCAGATTCGTCAGGCGGGCGATGGCGGGAAGCTGCAGGGTGGCATGGGCGCCGGCCAGTGCGGTCTGATCGAATGCTTCGCCGTTGCTTGTCAGCGGCGGATGCTGATCTGGCATAACGGCGGCCAATCCCGTTGCATTCAGATCGTAACTCTCCCGGGGGTAATGCCAGACGCCGCCGGCCTGATACGCGGATCCCAGGACATAACGGGGTTGCGGCGCCTTGGGCTGTTCGCAGGACACCAGGGCGAAGGCGGCCAGCAACGACAGCGCGGCCAACATCCGGACAGGCGTAACCTTCCGTAATCGATATAGTGTAGCGCGGGCGTGGGTCCAGACGCTCAACGATGCGGATCCTTGGCACGGATTCGGGACTGCCGCGGTCGGCGGTGCGCGCCGATCGGCGGGGCCGGGTTACCGTCGCGGCGGGTGCCAGGGCAAGAAAATCGTGTGAGGCGGGACGACGCGGCCGGATATGCGCCGCGACGGGTCGTCAGCCAGCAGCGGGTCGCCGGCTATTGCGGGTCGTTCCGTTCTTCAAGGAAGGCCGGCAGGTGGGCATCCTCGGGCATCCAGGGCAGGCGGCTGGATGTGTGAATCTGGTCCTGGGGCGGAACAGCGCCGGGATCGTCGAGCGTGCAGGTGGTGATGTCGATTTCGTCGGGCGCGCGGTCGCTCTCGAAGGTCAGATTGCTGCCGCAGGTGGGACAGAAGCTGCGCCGGGCGAAGGCGCTGGAGTGGTAGATCGTGGGCGTGCCGCTGATGATCCGGAACGTATCGCGCGGAACGGAAAACCACGTCACCACGGGGGCGCCAGCGGAACGCCGGCACATCATGCAATGGCAATTGGTCTGGTGATAGGGCACGCCGAGGACTTCGTACTCGATCGCGCCGCAGAGACACCGTCCGGTCAGCACCGCAGTCTCCTTGCTGGGATTGCCGGCCCGGGCCGTGCGGGCCCGGGCCGGCGGGTCAGGCGATCAGGTACCGATGCCGCCGAGGGCCAGATACTTGATCTCCAGATAGTCCTCGATGCCGTATTTCGAGCCTTCCCGGCCGAGGCCCGACGCCTTCATGCCGCCGAAGGGCGCGACCTCGGTCGAGATGATCCCTTCGTTGATGCCAATGATGCCGTATTCCAGCGCCTCGGCCACGCGGAAGATGCGGCCGACATCGCGGGCATAGAAATAGGAGGCGAGGCCGAATTCGGTGTCGTTGGCGAGCTTGATCGCCTCCTCCTCGGTCTTGAAGCGGAACAGCGGCGCGACGGGGCCGAAGGTTTCCTCGCGGAAGATCATCGCGTCCTGGGGCACGTTCGCGAGCACCGTCGGTTCGAAGAAATTGCCGCCCAGGGAATGCCGCTTGCCCCCGGTGACGACCGCGGCGCCGCGCTGCACCGCGTCCTTGATGTGCTCCTCCACCTTCGCCACCGCATCGGCATTGATCAGCGGCCCCTGGCTGACGCCCGGTTCCATGCCGTTGCCGACCTTCATCGCCTCGACCGCGGCCTTCAGCTTGGCGGCGAAGGCGTCATAGACGCCGTCCTGCACCAGCAGGCGGTTGGCGCAGACGCAGGTCTGGCCGGTGTTGCGGTATTTCGACGCCATGGCACCGGCGACCGCGGCATCCAGATCGGCGTCGTCGAACACGATGAACGGCGCGTTGCCGCCCAGTTCCATGCTGGTCTTCTTGACCGTGGGCGCGCACATCGCCAGCAGCTTGGCACCCACCTCGGTGGAACCGGTGAAGGACAGTTTCCGCACCAGCGGGTTGGATGTCAGTTCCTCGCCCACCGGGCCGGACGGGCCGGTGATGACGTTGCACACGCCGGGGGGCATGCCCGCGCGTTCGGCGAGCACGGCGATCGCCAGCGCCGAGAACGGGGTCTGGCTGGCGGGACGGATCACGCCGGTGCAGCCGGCGGCCCAGCCCGGACCGGCCTTGCGGGTGATCATCGCGGCGGGGAAGTTCCACGGCGTGATGGCGGCGAACACGCCGATCGGCTCGCGCAGCACGAGGATGCGGCGACCCTTGGCGTTCTGCGGGATGGTATCGCCGTAGAGGCGCTTTCCCTCCTCGGCGAACCATTCGATGAAGCTGGCGGCGTAGGCGATCTCGCCCTTGCTTTCCGCGAGCGGCTTGCCCTGTTCGGCCGTCATGATCACGCCGAGGTCCTCGGCGTTTTCCAGCATCAGGTCATTGAGTTTGCGCAGGATGGCGGCACGGTCCTTGGCCAGCATGGCGCGCCAGGCGGGCCAGGCCCGGTTCGCGGCCTCGATCGCGCGCCGTGTCTCCGCCGTGCCCAGGGCCGGGACCTCACCGATCGCTTCCCCGGTGGCGGGGTTCTTCACGACCAGGGTCTTGCCGTTATCGGCTTCCACCCATTTGCCGTCGATGTAGTTGGCCTGCCGGAACAGGGACGGGTCCTTGAGCGGCAAGGGAGAGGTAGGGTTCAGCATGGCGCGGGTCCTCCTGGCCTCGGGTTAACCGGAAAGATAGGCGTTCTGGCGCAGGCTGTCAGGGGCTGGGCGCGGGCGATTGCGCCGACGGCTGATTGTAGCTACAATCTGACGGTGGCGGCGTGGAGTACGAATGGGACGAGGCGAAGCGGCGTGCGAATCTGGCGAAGCACGGGGTGGATTTCGCCGCGGCCGAGGGGTTCGAGTGGGAGACCGCGACGATCCAGCCGGATCTGCGGCGGGACAACGGGGAGACGCGGTTCCGCGCGTTCGGCCTCATCAACGATATGCTGCATTTGCTGGTGTTCACCATGCGTCACGGTGTTTGCCGGATCATCAGTTTCAGGCCGGCAAACCGGAAGGAGGTAATTGCCTATGACCCGACGCGCCCGGATTCCGACTCCGGAAGAGGATGAGGCGATCAACCGCGGCATCGCGCTCGATCCCGACAATCCCGAACTCACGGACGCGGACTGGGCCGCCATGCGCCCCGCGCGCGAGGTGATGCCCGAACTCGTCGAGGCCTATCTGCGGGCGAAGCGCGGCAAGCAGAAGAAGCCCACCAAGGTGCTGGTCTCCCTGCGGCTGGAGCGGGAGGTCGTGGACAAGCTGCGCGCCAGCGGCCCCGGCTGGCAGGCACGAGCGAATGAGATGCTGCGCAAGGCGGTGCTGGGCTAGGCAGGCATTCGCGGCCCGGGTCACGAATGCCTTCTCGCAACACATGAATGCGCGCATCATCTGATCGGCTGCGCACCTGCGGCGCTCTGCCGGATGATGCCTGGGCAGCGCATCATCTGATCGGCTGCGCACCTGCGGCGCTCTGCCGGATGATGCCTGGGCAGCGCATCATCTGATCGGCTTCGCACCTGCGGCGCTTCGCCGGACGATGCCTGGGCAGCGCATCATCTGATCGGCTGCGCACCTGCGGCGCTTCGCCGGATGATGCTCAGGCTGCCGTTACCGCATCGGCCACCTGGTCGGCGCCGCGCCAGATCATCTCGATTGCGACGATCAGCACGATCAGCAACCCGGCCCAGGCGATCCATCGCCATCGCTCCAGCATCCGGGCAATCAGGTCGGCGGCAACGCCCATCAGCGCCACCGACAGCAACAGCCCCGTCGCCAGCACCCAGGTCTTGCCGTGCGCCGCGCCCGCGACCGCCAGCACATTGTCCAGACTCATGGACACGTCGGCGAGCGCGATCTGCAGCATCGCCTGCGTCATCGTCTTCGGTTCGGTCCCGTCATGGCTGCGGCGCCGCGCGCCGCGCAACTCGCGGAACATCCGCCAGCACACCCACAGCAGCAGCAACCCGCCCGCCAGCATCAGGCCGACGATCGCCAGCAGTTCCAACGCCACGGCACCAAGGGCAATGCGGATCAGCGCCGCGGCACTGATGCCGATCAGGATCGCCTGCCGCCGCCGGCGGTTCGGCAACCCGCTGACCGCCATGCCGACAACCACGGCATTGTCCCCCGCCAGAGCGATATCGATCATGATCACCTGGACGAGCGCGGCGGCATCGTGGGTCAACACGGAAGCGTCCATGCGATCGGGCCCTTGCTGGCGGACAGGCGACGCTTGTCAACCGCCGCCGCCGGGGTCTAGAGCAGATCGTGCAGGAGCGGAAACCGCCGCCGGGCAGATCCCCGCGAAAAACACGGCCGTAGCCACCACCCCGCTTCATCAAAACACATGCCGCTCGGCATTTTTCAGCAATCGGACAGGGCAGCGATGGTTCCGCGTTACACCAGACCCGAAATGGCCGCCATCTGGGCGCCGGAGAATCGTTACCGCATTTGGTTCGAGATCGAGGCGCTGGCGGCCGAGGGCATGGCCCGGATCGGCGAAATCCCGGAAAGCGCCGCGCGCACCATCCGCGAGAAGGGCGATGCGAAACTCGCCGCCATCAGCCAGGCCGATGTCGACCGCATCGATGAGATCGAGCGCGAGACCCGCCACGATGTGATCGCGTTCCTGACCTGGCTTGCCGAAGGCATCGGCCCGGACAGCCGCTTCGTGCACCTGGGCATGACCAGCTCCGATATCCTGGACACCTGCCTTTCCGTCCAGATGACCCAGGCCGCGGACCTGCTGCTGCAGGACCTGGATGCGGTGCTGGCGGCGCTGAAGGCCCGCGCCTTCGAGCACAAACACACGCTGACCATCGGCCGCAGCCACGGCATCCATGCCGAACCGACGACGTTCGGGGTGAAACTGGCGGGCCACTACGCCGAATTCGCCCGCAACCGGGATCGGCTGGTCGCGGCGCGGGCCGAGGTCGCGGTCTGCGCCATCAGCGGCCCGGTCGGCACCTTCGCGCAGGTCGATCCTCGGGTGGAGGAATTCGTCGCCGAACGCCTTGGCCTGGCGGTTGAACCCGTGTCCACCCAGGTGATCCCGCGCGATCGTCATGCGGCGTTCTTCGCCACGCTCGCGGTGATTGCGTCCGGCATCGAGCGCCTGGCCACCGAAGTGCGCCATCTGCAGCGGAGCGAGGTGCGGGAGGCCGAGGAGTTCTTCCATCCCGGCCAGAAGGGAAGCTCCTCGATGCCGCACAAGCGGAATCCCGTACTGAGCGAGAACCTGACTGGTCTGGCGCGGGTCGTTCGGGCAGCGGTGGTGCCGGCGCTGGAGAATGTGACGCTGTGGCACGAACGCGACATCAGCCATTCCAGCGTGGAACGGGTGATCGCGCCTGATGCGACGATCGCGCTCGATTTCGCGCTGATGCGGCTGGCGGGGATGATGCAGCGGCTGCTGGTCTACCCCGAGCGGATGCGCACCAATCTCGACAGCCTCGGCGGCGTGGTGCACTCGGGCGACGTGCTGCTGGCCCTCGCACGGGCCGGGATCTCCCGCGAGGATGCCTACCGCATCGTGCAGCGCTGCGCCATGGACACCTGGACGAAGCTGGGCACGCCGGCGGGACGCAGCTTCCGCGAGAACCTGGACGCCGACCCGGATGTGCTCGGCCATGTTCCCGCGGCGGCGCTGGATGAGGCGCTGGATGCGAGGGGCCATCTGCGCTGGGTGGACCGGATCTTCGAGCGGGTGTTCGGGACCGCGTGATTCTTCCCCGTCATGGCGGGCAGAGGCCCGCCATCCACGACGTGTGCCGATACACGCTCCGCCAGTCGTCGATGCCCCGCCTTCGCCCACCATGACGGTAAGGCGCCGGCCGGGGACGCAGCGCGCGCCTATCTGAACGTATAGACATCCAGCGCGTTGTCGCGGAACAGCTGGCGCTTTTCCGTCTCGGTCATCTGGAAGCGGAACGCCAGGTGTGGATCGTCGAAATCCCAGTGCGGGTAGTCGCTGGAATACATCATCCGGTCCCAGCCGATCCAATCGAAGATGCGGCGCAGGTCCTCGGGGTGCTCCGGCTCCTCGACCGGTTGCGTCGCGAACCACAGGTTCGTGCGCATATACTCCGACGGCTTGCGCTGCAAAGTGCCGACCTCATCGCGCATCTTCGCCCAGTGGTTGTCCAGCCGCCAGCCCAGCGTCGGCGCCCAGGCGAAGCCGCCCTCGATCAGCACCACCTTCAGCGTCGGGAATACGTCGAACACGCCCTCCAGGATCAGGCTGATCGCCTGGTTCTGCATGGAGTGCGACAGGACCTGGTGATCCTCGATGTAGAATTGCGGCCAGCCGCTGGGCGAGGGCGCGCTGGACTGCGTGCCGCCGATATGCAGCCCGATCGACAGGTTATGCTCCACCGCGGCCTCGAAGATCGGCCAGTAGCGGCGGCGCCCCAGCGGCTCGGAGGTCTTCGATCCAAGCTGGATCTGGCAGAATCGCCAGTCATCGGCCCGCTTGCGGATTTCCCTGATGGAGCCTTCGGGATCGTCCTGCGGCACCAGGATCGAGGCGCGCAGGCGTGAGTCATGATCCACGAAATCATGCGCCTGCCAGTCGTTCATCGCCGAACACAGCGCCGCCGCCTCATCGAGGTTGCGCGACGTGTTGCCGCCCAGCAGCGGTTCCAGCACGCCGTAGGCGATGTTGTAGGGATCCAGCAGCTGCTCACGGATGAAATCGACATCCGATCCCGGCAGCCCGCCGCCCGGCGGCCACGCGTCGCGGCGGCAGGTGTTGGGGGAGAAGCGCGGATAGGTGCCGCGATCGGCATAGATGCCGCAGTTGAACTTGCCGTATTCGGCCAGGTGCTTGCGCCAGCGGTCCGACAGGTACGGGTTCAGCGCGCCGGGCTTCGGATACGGATGGACGTCGCAGTCGATGATGCCCAGGCGCTGATCCGCAGCGGTCTGGCGTTCCGCTATGTCGACGGGAGCGTTCATGCCACGGTCTCCTTCAGGCGGGGATAGGTGTCCAGCGGGTTGTCGATACGCATGCGGTGCAGCAGATCCGGCGACAGACCGGCGGGCGTGATGGCGTCGCCCTCGAACTGCCAATGCGGGTAGTCCGATGCGAACAGCAGCATGCGGTCGCTGTCGATCTGTTCGATGATGCGCTCCACCGCATCCGTGTCGCCTTGCGGCGTGTCGAAGGGCTGCGCGGTCAGGCGGATGTTCTCGCGGATGATTTCCGCCGGCGAGCGGTTCACCCACGGCACTTCCGCCCGCACGCCGCGCCAGGTCTTGATCGCGCGCCAGATGAAGCCGGGCAGCCAGGTGACGCCGGATTCGATCATGACGAATTTCAGGTCGGGGAACCGGTTGAACACGCCGTTGGATATCAGGCTGAGGATCTGGTCCTCGAACACCAGGGATCCCGACACGTAGTCATGCAGATAGTGTGACGGCCAGCCGGTGGATGTCGGCGCATAGCGGAACATGCTGCCGGCATGCAGGCCGATCGGCAGCCCATGCCGCGCGGCGGCCTCGTAGATCGGCCAGTAATACGATCGGCCCAGCATCATTTCGCAGGCGGCGGGCAGCAGGATCTGGACGAAGCGATGGTCGGGGGCGAGGCGCTCGATCTCCTCCACCGCCAGCAGCGGCGCCTGCGAGGGGACGACGATCGAGGCGCGCAGGCGCGAATCCCTGTCCAGCCAGTGTTCGCGGATCCAGTCATTCACGGCCGAACAGATGGCGGCGCCCATGGTCTCGCTCATGGCCACCTGGCCGCCCGTAAGCGGGTTGCAGATGGCAAGCCCGATGCCGAACGGATCGAGCGCCTGGGCGCGCATCGTGTCCAGGCTGGCGGCGGGGCGCTGGCCCTTGATGCGCCAGTCCGGGCGGCAGGCGATGGGGGCGTTGGGCGGGTAGGACATCATCTCGAACCCGTCCAGGCCGCGATGGACGAAGGATTCCTGCCAGAATTCATCCATGTAGGGGAGCAGCGCCTTGATCTCGGGCACCGTGGGATGGATGTCGCAGTCAATGGCACCGGTCAGGGTCATGGGTTCCTCCGGGGCGGAGGATGCCGGGTTTGCGGGCGGCGCGCAAAGGGTGGCGGTCATCGGCGGTCGGGGGCTGATCCATCGTTTGCTATCATGAGGCATGACGGAGAGCGGCGACATACTGGGGCGGCTGCGGACGGCGCTGCCGGCGCTTCGGCAGAACTGGCCGATCCGGTCGCTCGCGCTGTTCGGCTCCCGTGTGCGGGACGATGCCCGTCCGGACCGTGACCTGGATGTGCTGGTCGAGTTCGATCGGCCGATGCCCCTCTCGGCATTCCTGGAACTGGAAAGCAGACTGTCCGCCATTACCGGCATAAGGGTGGATCTTGTTTTAAGGGCAGCGCTCAAGCCCTACATTGGCGAACGGGTCCGGGCCGAGGCTGTCCTCGTGTGACTGCGTCCGGAGATCATCGGGATTTCCTGCGCGACATGGTCATGGCCTGCCGGTCCATCATCCGCTTTGCGGAGGGCATCAGCCTCGATGATTTCCTGGCCGACGAAAAGACCCGATATGCCGTCATGCGCGGCTACGAAATTCGGGGCGAGGCGGTCCGGCACATTTCGGAGCCGATCAAGTCGGCCAACCCCGACGTCCCCTGGAAGACAATGGTCGCCGTGCGCAATGGAACCGTGCATGGATATTTCGGCATCGACGACACGATTCCATTCGCCACGATTGAAGACGATCTGAAGCCATTGCTGCCGAGACTCGAAGCTCTGGCACGCTCGCACGGCGTCGAGGTCTGATCACCCCATCCCCCCGAACACCTCCCGTGCCGCCAGCATCTCCTCCAGCGACCCGAACGCGTTCGTGTAATGCCCGCGGTAGCCGAGCCCCTCCAAGGCGGCGAACAGCCCGGGGAAATCGAAATCCCCGTCGCCCGGCCGGAGGTGCTCCTCCTTGCCATTACGGAAGCAGTCCGCAAGCCGCACCTCGGCCACGCGGTTCAGGGGCATGCCGGCCAGGAACCCCGCGACGCCCTCCGCCACCAGATGTGCGTGATTGGCGGTGAAGGACAACCCGAAGGCAGGCCCGTCGATCCGCTCATAGTAGAAGCGCCATTCCTCCAGCGTGTGCGCGAGGTAGTGCACCTCGGCGTCCGGCGGCTCCTTGTTCAGGTTCTCCAGCAAAAGCCGAGCGCCGCGCGGTTCGGCGTAGGCGACGATGCGTTGCAGGCGTTCCAGCCCGGCCTGCATGCGCTGCCGCACGTCCGAGGTGAAATGGAACCCGGCATGCACCACGATCCAGCCGGCGCCCAGACGGACCGCGGCATCGACATAGGCGCGCAGGTAGTCATCGACGGCCTCGCCCACCAGCGGTGCGTATTCCGCGACATTCACCGCCGAGGACGTATGCAGCCCCAGCGCGATCCCCGCTTGCTCGCACGCCTGCCGCACCGCCCGTGCCCGCCCGCCATCGATCCGGGTGAACGCGTTCTCACCGGTATCCAGCTGCACATCGATCACCCGCACGCCGTGGCGCGTGGCCCAGGCGACGGCATCCTCCAGGCGCAGCTTGCGGCCGACGTCGATGCCGATCCGATCGCGCAGCGTTGCGGTCATGGCGAGGCTCCTCAGGACAGGCCGATCAGGGAGGGCGTGAGCGGGGCGGGGATATGCTCCGATCCGATGCCGGTTGCGATGCCCATGCCGGCCAGCCACGCCTCGAATTCCGGCGCGGGCTTCAGGCCGAGGGCGGCGCGGAGATACAGCGCATCGTGAAAGGACGTGCTCTGGTAGGACAGCATCACGTCGTCGGCGCCCGGCACGCCCATGATATAGGTGACGCCGGCGACGCCCAGCAGCGTCAGCAGCGCGTCCATGTCGTCCTGGTCCGCTTCGGCGTGGTTGGTATAGCACACGTCCACCCCCATCGGCAGGCCCAGGAGCTTGCCGCAGAAATGGTCCTCGAGGCCGGCGCGGGTGATCTGCTTGCCGTCATACAGGTATTCGGGGCCGATGAAGCCCACGACCGTGTTCACCAGCAGCGGCGAGAAGGCGCGGGCGACGGCATAGGCGCGGGCCTCGATCGTCTGCTGGTCGACGCCATGATGCGCCTCGGCTGACAGCGCGCTGCCCTGGCCGGTCTCGAAATACATCACGTTGGTTCCGACCGTGCCGCGGTTCAGCGACAGGGCGGCGGCGCGGGCTTCCGCCAGCAGCGACAGCGAGACGCCGAACGAGCGGTTCACCGCCTCGGTGCCGCCGATCGACTGGAACACCAGATCGACCGGCGCGCCGCGCTCGATCGCGCGCAGTGTGGTGGTGACATGCGCCAGCACGCAGGTTTGGGTGGGAATGGCATAGCGATCGCGGACGGCGTCCAGCATGCCAAGCAGCGTGCAGGTCGCGTCGACGCTGTCGGTTGCCGGATTGACGCCGATGACCGCGTCGCCGGATCCCAGCAGCAGCCCATCGAGCGTGGAGGCGGCGACGCCGCGTGGATCGTCGGTGGGATGGTTGGGTTGCAGCCGGACCGACAGGCGTCCGGGCAGGCCGATCGTGTTGCGGAAGCTTGTGACGACCCGGCATTTGGCGGCCACCGCCACCAGATCCTGCAGCCGCATGATCTTGCTGGCGGCGGCGGCGATTTCGGGTGTCAGGCCGGGGCGGAGCGCGGTCAGCGTGTCGGTGTCCGCCCGCAGCAGGAATTCGCGGAATTCCCCCACGGTCAGGGCGGCGATGGGCGCGAAGGCGGCGGCGTCGTGTTGGTCCAGGATCAGGCGGGTGACCTCGTCCTGTTCATAGGGCACCACGGGGTTGGCCAGGATGTCCCCGAGCGGCGTGTCCGCCAGCGCCATCTGCGCGGCGACGCGTTCGGCGGCGCTGCGCGCGGCGATGCCGGCGAGCGAATCGCCCGACCGGGCCGGCGTGGCGCGGGCGAGCAGGGTGCGGAGATCGGGAAACACATAGCGGGTGCCGGCAAGCGTGTGCACGAATTCCATGGGCCAATCCCACTGCATGAGACCCCATCATGCGCTGATCGCGCGCGCCGCGGAAGGCTCAGAATCGGAACGGATTGAGGCAGATAATTCATGGGGTTTTACGAACCGTCATGAATTGCAATGCAATTGGGGCGCATCCATGTGTAATGTTGTGGCGTCACGCATGCGTGCTGCCTTGTGTAAGGGTGTTTGCGGGCACGCGGCGAACGGTCACGGTTTGTAACGGCCTGCGGGACCTGTCGGGGACCGCGGCGGCAAGCCTTCGCCAGGACGAGCCTTTACCAAGACGAGCCTTCACCAAGACGAGCCTTCACCATGAAGGGAGATGCCATGCGTACGGTCCGGACTGTCCCGGTGCCGCCCCAGTCCGCCGAACAGGACATCGTCGCCGAACCGACCTGCACCATGCCGCCGTCGTGCTTCGACCTCGGGTCGCTGGCGCTTTGCCTGCCTGCCGGATCGCCTGGCTCCCGGATCGACGTGGCCGCATTGCGGCGGGAGGTGGACGCGCTGGCCTGGGACCTGGTGTTCAACCAGCTGCGCCGCCATAGCATGGCGGACGACGCGGAGACAGAATTTCCGCTGGACACCGACGATCCCAGCCGCTAAACGCCGCCGCTCCATCGGAACGCGGGAGACGTCCTGCCGCTTCATTGGCGGGGGCTGTCGCATGCACCGCGGTCCCTCGGCTGACAAGGACCAGGGATCATGGCGAAGAAGATCGTCGGTTATATCAAGCTGCAGATACCCGCGGGCAAGGCCAATCCGTCGCCCCCGGTCGGGCCGGCGCTGGGTCAGCGCGGCCTGAACATCATGGCTTTCGTGAAGGAATTCAATGCCTTCACGCAGAACATGGAGCCGGGCACCCCGACACCGGTGGTGATCACGGCCTATGCGGATCGCAGTTTCACCTTCGTCACCAAGACGCCGCCCAACACGCATTTCCTGAAGCAGGCCGCCAAGATCGACAAGGGCAGCCAGAATGTCGGCAAGGGCGCCGCGGTGGGACGGATCACGATGTCGCAGCTGCGCGAGATCGCCGAGATCAAGATGAAGGACATGAACGCCAACGACATCGACGGCGCCGTGCGGATGCTGGCCGGTTCCGCCCGTTCGATGGGCCTGCAGGTGGTGGAGGGCTGAGCCATGGCGAAGAACAAGCGTCTGGTGGCGGCCGCGGGCAAGGTGGACCGGTCGAAGACCTATTCCCTGCCGGACGCGATCAAGCTGGTGAAGTCGACGGCGACGGCGAAGTTCGACGAGACGGTCGAGATGTCGATGAACCTGGGCATCGATCCCCGGCATGCCGACCAGATGGTGCGCGGGCTGACCAGCCTGCCGAACGGCACCGGCAAGGAGGTGCGCGTCGGCGTGTTCGCCCGCGGCCCGAAGGCCGAGGAGGCGCAGGCGGCCGGTGCGGACGTGGTCGGCGCCGAGG
The DNA here is from genome assembly GCA_050181195.1 of Acetobacteraceae bacterium. Lineage (GTDB taxonomy): Bacteria > Pseudomonadota > Alphaproteobacteria > Acetobacterales > Acetobacteraceae > Rhodopila. Next base: position 47,292 of record JBFXDK010000015.1, read on the forward strand.
ACCTGATGGAAAAGGTGCAGGCCGGGCAGATCGATTTCGACCGTTGCATCGCAACGCCGGACATGATGGGCATCGTCGGCCGGCTGGGTAAGATCCTGGGGCCGCGCGGCCTGATGCCGAATCCGCGCCTGGGCACGGTCACGATGGATGTGCGCGGCGCCGTCACCGCGGCCAAGGCCGGACAGGTGGAGTTCCGGGCCGAGAAGGCGGGCATCATCCATGCCGGCATCGGCAAGGTCAGCTTCGAGGACGACAAGCTGCTGGAAAACGCGCGCGCACTGGCCGACGCGATCCAGAAGGCCAAGCCCACCGGCGCCAAGGGAACCTATGTGCAGCGCGTGTCGCTGAGCTCCACGATGGGGCCGGGCGTGCGCGTCGATATCGGCACGCTGGGCGTCTGATCAGATACGCGGGGCCTTCGGGGCCCGCGGGCAGGGAGCGTTTCGGCGTTCCCGAACCTGTCCGAGACCGTTCGTGATCTCCACGGGGAGATCTTAAGGGACAGCAGTCCGCGCGCGGGAGACGGGAGAGCCAGGCAGGACGGGACGGCTTTTCAGCCGGTATCCCGAAGTGCCTTTGGTGGTTCCGGCTTGCAGGGGATTTCGCCGTCAAGGCGGCGGGGGACCCAGGACAGGCGAACCGGACGGGTCTTCGGGTTCGACCCGGGGATATCGTCCATGGGCAACCCGGTCCGGCGCGGTTGCGGCCGTGGCGGACCAAGATGCCTCCGGGGCGACCCGGGGGATGGAGACGAAGCGTGGATCGTACGGAGAAGCGTGCGTTCGTCGCCGAGCTCAATCAGGCGCTGTCCGCCACCCAGATGATCGTCGTGACCCGCAATACGGGCCTGACGGTTGCCGAGGCGACGGAACTCAGGCGCAGGATGCGGGCCTCGGGGGCGACGTTCAAAGTCGCGAAGAACCGGCTGACCCACCTCGCCTTGGAAGGGACCCGATTTGACGGCATCAAGCCGCTGCTGACCGGTCCGACCGCGCTTGCGTGGTCGACGGATCCGGTAGCGGTGGCGAAGACGGCCGTCGAGTTCGCCAGGACCAACGAGAAGTTCGTGCTGATCGGTGGTGCGTTGGGCGCCCAGACGCTGGATGCGGATGGGGTCCGGGCGCTTGCCGAACTGCCGAGCCTGGATGAGCTGCGGGCGAAGCTGGTGGGGATGATCTCGACCCCTGCCACGCGGATCGCCGGCGTGCTGCAGGCTCCGGCCGGACAACTCGCGCGGGTCTTCGGGGCCTTCGCCAAGAAGGACGAGGCAGCCGCGGCCTGACAAGCCGTCACGGGGTCGTGACCGCATGGCAGGCAACCGGAAACTGTCGATGAGGCCGTTGGACGACGGCTTGCATCCAACCCATCAAAGGCTAAATTAGGGAACATACGAAATGGCTGATTTGCAGAACCTGGTCGACCAGCTCTCCAGTCTCACCGTGCTCGAAGCGGCTGAGCTGTCGAAGATGCTCGAGGAGAAGTGGGGCGTGTCCGCCGCGGCCCCCGTGGCGATGGCTGCCGCGCCGGCCGCTGGTGGTGGCGCGGCCGCGGCTGCGCCGGCCGAGGAGCAGACCGAGTTCACCGTTGTCCTGGCTTCGGCCGGTGACAAGAAGATCAACGTCATCAAGGAAGTCCGCACCATCACCGGGCTTGGCCTGAAGGAAGCCAAGGACCTGGTCGAGGGCGCGCCGAAGCCTGTCAAGGAAGGCGCCAGCAAGGACGAGGTGGCGAAGATCAAGAAGATGCTCGAGGATGCGGGCGCCACCGTGGAGGTCAAATAACGCGGTTCTCGCACACCATAGCTCGCACGGGCGGGTCCGCCGGACCGTCCGTGCGTCTGAACCGGGCGCGGGGGGGAATCGGTCGATTCCCGCCCCCGTTCTCGTTTACGGCGGCGTGTTCCGCGGGATCCCTGGGATCCCGGCGGAGGGTTTCGACGGCAGGCAGGCACATCACAGGTAGGCAGGATAGGCGATGAACGCGATCACCAGGTCATTCACCGGGCGCAAGCGTATCCGCAGGAGCTTCGGGCGGATACCCGAAGTCGCGCCGATGCCCAATCTGATCGACGTACAGCGCGCCAGCTACGAGGCGTTCCTGCAGATGAACGTCCATCCTGACAACCGGACCCATACCGGGCTGCAGGAAGTGTTCAAGTCGGTGTTCCCGATCGACGACTTCGCCGGCCGCGGCCGGCTGGAGTTCGTGTACTACGAACTCGAGGAGCCGAAGTACGACGTCGAGGAATGCATCCAGCGGGGCATGACCTTCGCCGCGCCGCTGAAGGTGATCCTGCGCCTGATCGTCTGGGACGTCGATGAGGACACGGGCGCCCGCTCGATCCGCGACATCAAGGAGCAGCCCGTCTACATGGGCGACATGCCCCTGATGACGGACAACGGCACGTTCATCATCAACGGCACCGAGCGGGTGATCGTCAGCCAGATGCATCGCAGCCCCGGCGTGTTCTTCGACCACGACAAGGGCAAGACGCATTCCAGCGGCAAGTACCTGTTCGCCGCGCGCGTCATCCCCTATCGCGGGTCGTGGCTGGATTTCGAGTTCGATTCCAAGGACCTGGTCTATGTCCGCATCGACCGGAAGCGGAAGCTGCCGGTCACCACGCTGCTCTATGCGCTGGAAGGCGCCCACACCGAGCAGCTGCGGGCGGCACGCGAGGCCAAGGGCGAGACGCTGGAACCCGGCGAGATCCGCGGCATGGACCAGGAAGAGATCCTGGCCCATTTCTACGGCAAGGTCGTGTTCGACCATACGCCGAAGGGCTGGGCGCGGCCGTTCGAGCCGGAGGCATTCCGCGGCTTGAAGCTGCTGGAGCCGCTGATCGATGCCTCCACCGGCGAGGTGGTGGCCGAGGCGGACGCCAAGCTGACCGCCCGCCAGGCGCGCAAGATCGCCGAGAACACCAAGGAAGTGCTGGTCGGCCGCGCCGACCTGCTGGGCCGCTTCGTCGCCGAGGACCTGGTGAACGAGGAGACCGGCGAGATCTACGCTGAGGCCGGTGAGGAACTGGTCGAGGCGCGTCTGGCCGCGCTCGAGGAGGCCGGGATCACCGCGCTGCCGACGCTCGCCGTCGACCAGTCGAACGGGCCGTGGCTGCGCAACACGCTGGCGGTGGACAAGAACAGCAACCGCGACGATGCGCTGATCGACATCTACCGCGTGATGCGCCCGGGCGAGCCGCCGACGCCGGAAACGGCCGAGGCGCTGTTCCGCGGCCTGTTCTTCGATCCGGACCGCTACGACCTCTCGGCGGTCGGGCGCGTGAAGATGAACATGCGCCTGGGCATCACCGATGTCGCCGACACGGTGCGCGTGCTGCGCAAGGACGACCTGCTGCGCACGGTCAAGACGCTGTGCGACCTCAAGGACGGGCGCGGGCAGATCGACGACATCGACAACCTGGGCAACCGCCGGGTGCGCTCGGTCGGCGAACTGATGGAGAATCAGTACCGGATTGGCCTGTTGCGCATGGAGCGGGCGATCCGCGAGCGCATGGGCTCGGTCGATATCGATACCGTCATGCCGCACGACCTGATCAACGCCAAGCCGGCGGCGGCGGCGGTGCGCGAATTCTTCGGCTCCAGCCAGCTGTCGCAGTTCATGGACCAGACCAACCCGCTGTCCGAGGTGACGCACAAGCGGCGCCTATCGGCCCTGGGTCCGGGCGGCCTGACCCGCGAACGGGCGGGGTTCGAGGTGCGCGACGTGCACCCGACGCATTACGGCCGCATCTGCCCGATCGAGACGCCGGAAGGCCCGAATATCGGCCTGATCAACTCGCTCGCGACCTACGCCAAGGTCAACAAGTACGGCTTCATCGAGACGCCATACCTGCTGGTGAAGGACGGCACCGTGCAGAAGGAACCCCGCTACCTCTCCGCGATGGAGGAGGAGCGGCTGGTCGTGGCGCAGGCCGATGCCGGCCTGGATGAGAACGGCCGGTTCACCGAGGATCTGGTTTCGGTTCGCAAGCAGGGCGACTTCCGGCTGGTGAAGCCCGAGGACGTGACCGCGATCGACGTCTCGCCGAAGCAGCTGGTCTCGGTCGCCGCGGCGCTGATCCCGTTCCTGGAGAACGACGACGCCAACCGCGCGCTGATGGGATCGAACATGCAGCGCCAGGCGGTGCCGCTGATCCGCGCCGACGCGCCGCTGGTGGGCACCGGCATGGAAGCCGCGGTGGCGCGGGATTCGGGCGCGACCATCGTCGCCAGGCGGCCGGGCATCGTGGACCAGATCGACGGCGCGCGCATCGTGGTGCGGGCAACCAACGAGGACGGCACGACCAAGGGCGTGGACATCTACCGGCTGCGCAAGTTCATGCGCTCAAACCAGTCCACCTGCATCAACCAGCGTCCGCTGGTGAAGGTCGGCGACCGGGTCTACGAGGGCGACATCATCGCCGACGGCCCGTCGACCGAGCTGGGCGAGCTGGCGCTGGGCCGCAACGTGCTGGTCGCGTTCATGCCGTGGAATGGCTACAACTTCGAGGACTCGATCCTGATCAGCGAGCGCATCGCGCGCGACGACGTCTTCACCTCGATCCACATCGAGGAATTCGAGGTGATGGCCCGCGACACCAAGCTGGGCCAGGAGGAAATCACCCGCGACATCCCGAACGTGGGTGAAGAGGCCCTGAAGAACCTGGACGAGGCGGGCATCGTCTATATCGGCGCCGAGGTGCATCCGGGCGATATCCTGGTGGGCAAGGTCACGCCCAAGGGCGAAAGCCCGATGACGCCGGAGGAGAAGCTGCTGCGGGCGATCTTCGGCGAGAAGGCGTCGGACGTGCGCGACACCTCGCTGAAGCTGCCGCCGGGGGTCAGCGGCACGGTCGTCGATGTGCGCGTGTTCAGCCGCCGCGGCGTCGACAAGGATGAGCGCGCGATGGCGATCGAGCGCGCCGAGATCGAGCGTCTGGCGAAGGACCGCGACGACGAGAAGGCGATCCAGGAACGCAGCTTCCTCAACCGGCTGCGCGAGAAGCTGCTGGGCCGCAAGGCGTCGGGCGGGTTCCGCGGCATCAAGGCCGGCACGCCCCTGACCGAAGAGGTGCTGGCGGAGCATCCCCGCGGCGCCTGGCGCCATATCGGCGTGCAGGACGACGCCGTGATGACCGAGATCGAGACGCTGCGGCGCGAGTTCGATGCCGCGGTCGCCCGCCTGCAGGCGCGCTTCGACAGCAAGGTCGAGAAGCTGCAGCGCGGCGACGAGCTGCCGCCCGGCGTGATGAAGATGGTCAAGGTCTTCATCGCGGTGAAGCGCAAGCTGCAGCCGGGCGACAAGATGGCCGGCCGCCACGGCAACAAGGGTGTGGTGTCGCGCGTGGTGCCGGTCGAGGACATGCCGTTCCTCGATGACGGGACCTCGGTCGATCTGGTGCTGAACCCGCTGGGCGTGCCATCGCGCATGAATGTGGGGCAGATCCTGGAAACCCATCTGGGCTGGGCCTGCGCCGCCCTGGGCCGGCAGGTGGGCGAACTGGTCGATGAGTATCGCCGCACCGGTGCCCGCCGCGACGACCTGCTGGCGCAGCTGCGCGAGGTGTATGGCGAGGACGTGTTCGGCCAGCAGATCGCCAGCATGACAACCGAGCAGCTTGTCGAGCTGTGCGAGAACCTGAAGAAGGGCGTGCCGATCGCGACACCGGTGTTCGACGGTGCCCGCATGTCCGACATCGAGGGCATGCTGACCCGCGCCGGGCTTGATACGTCGGGCCAGGTGACGCTGACCGACGGACGCACCGGCGACACGTTCGAGCGCAAGGTGACCGTGGGCTACATCTACATGCTGAAGCTGCACCACCTGGTCGACGACAAGATCCATGCGCGCTCGATCGGGCCCTACTCGCTGGTCACCCAGCAGCCGCTGGGCGGCAAGGCGCAGTTCGGCGGCCAGCGCTTCGGTGAGATGGAGGTCTGGGCGCTGGAAGCCTATGGCGCCGCCTATACGCTGCAGGAAATGCTGACGGTGAAGTCGGACGACGTGTCCGGCCGCACCAAGGTCTATGAGGCGATCGTGCGCGAGCAGGACAACTTCGAGGCCGGCATCCCTGAAAGCTTCAACGTGCTGGTGAAGGAACTGAAATCGCTTGGCCTGAATGTCGATCTGGACAACCGGGCTGCCTGACACGCGTCATGGTGGGCAAGGGCCCACCATCCGCCCCACGTGGCCGCGCCCCATGGCGTTGACCCGGGATGCCGCGGATGGCCGGCTGGCCGCCGGCCATGACGGAGCAAGAGACGCGTTACTCCGACCTGAAGGTACTGACGCATGAACGAACTGATGAAGATCCTCGGCCAGACCGGCCAGGCGATGACGTTCGACCAGATCAAGATCTCGATCGCCAGCCCCGAGCAGATCCGCTCCTGGTCCTATGGCGAGATCAAGAAGCCGGAGACGATCAACTACCGCACCTTCAAGCCGGAGCGGGACGGGCTGTTCTGCGCGCGTATCTTCGGGCCGATCAAGGACTATGAGTGCCTGTGCGGCAAGTACAAGCGCATGAAGTTCCGCGGCATCATCTGCGAGAAGTGCGGCGTCGAGGTCACGCTGGCCAAGGTGCGGCGCGAGCGGATGGGCCATATCGAGCTCGCCTCGCCGGTCGCGCATATCTGGTTCCTGAAGTCGCTGCCCAGCCGGATCGGCCTGATGGTCGACCTGACGCTGAAGGAACTCGAGAAGATCCTGTATTTCGAGAGCTACGTGGTGCTGGAACCCGGCACCACCGATCTCAAGCTGCTGCAGCTTCTGACCGAGGACCAGCTGCTGGCGAAGCAGGATGAGTTCGGCGACGACCAGTTCGAGGTCGGCATTGGCGCGGAAGCGATCAAGAAGGTGCTGTCGCGCATTGATCTCGACGCCGAGAAGGTCAAGCTGCGCGGCGAGCTCAAGGAAACCTCGTCGGAAGCCAAACGCAAGAAGCTGGTCAAGCGGCTGAAGTTGATCGAGGCCTTCGCCGAATCCGGCAGCCGGCCCGACTGGATGATCATGGACGTGATCCCGGTCATCCCGCCGGAACTGCGCCCGCTGGTGCCGCTGGATGGCGGCCGCTTCGCAACGTCCGACCTCAACGACCTCTATCGCCGCGTCATCAACCGCAACAATCGTCTGAAGCGGCTGATCGAGCTGCGCGCGCCCGACATCATCGTGCGCAACGAAAAGCGCATGCTGCAGGAATCCGTGGACGCGCTGTTCGACAACGGCCGCCGCGGGCGGGCGATCACGGGCGCCAACAAGCGTCCGCTGAAGTCGCTGTCCGACATGCTGAAGGGCAAGCAGGGCCGGTTCCGCCAGAACCTGCTGGGCAAGCGCGTCGACTATTCCGGCCGCTCGGTCATCGTGGTCGGCCCCGAGCTCAAGCTGCATCAGTGCGGGTTGCCGAAGAAGATGGCGCTCGAGCTGTTCAAGCCGTTCATCTACTCGAAGCTCGAGAAATACGGCCATGCCACCACCATCAAGGCCGCCAAGCGCATGGTGGAGAAGGAGCGTCCCGAGGTCTGGGACATCCTGGAAGAGGTGATCCGCGAGCATCCGGTCATGCTGAACCGCGCGCCGACGCTGCACCGCCTGGGCATCCAGGCGTTCGAGCCGGTGCTGATCGAGGGCAAGGCGATCCAGCTGCACCCGCTGGTCTGCACCGCCTTCAACGCCGACTTCGACGGCGACCAGATGGCGGTGCACGTGCCGCTGTCGCTGGAAGCGCAGCTCGAAGGCCGCGTGCTGATGATGTCGACCAACAACATCCTCAGCCCCGCGAACGGCAAGCCGATCATCGTGCCCAGCCAGGACATCGTCCTTGGCCTCTATTACCTGTCGCTGGAAACCCCGGAGTTCCGTGAGATACCAGATGACCAGGCGCCCGCCTTCGGCATGATCGGCGAGATCGAGCATGCGCTGTTCGCGCGCGCGATCAGCCTGCACGACAAGATCAAGGGCCGGTTCGAGACGATCGATGCCGGCGGCAATCCGATCCGCCAGGTCGTGACCACCACGCCCGGGCGGATGATGATCGCGCAGATCCTGCCCAAGCATCCGGACGTGCCGTTCAGCCTGATCAACAAGCAGCTGACGAAGAAGAACATCTCCGATGTCATCGACGCGGTGTACCGCCACTGCGGCCAGAAGGAGTGCGTGATCTTCGCCGACCGGCTGATGGGGCTCGGCTTCACCCAGGCGGCCAAGGCCGGCATCTCCTTCGGCAAGAACGACCTGATCATCCCGGTGGAGAAGGAAACCCTGATCCATCGCACCCAGGCCGAGGTGAAGGAGTTCGAGCAGCAGTACCAGGACGGGCTGATCACCGCCGGCGAGCGCTACAACAAGGTGGTCGACGCCTGGTCGCGCTGCACCGATGAGGTCGCCAGCGCGATGATGAAGGAGATCAGCAAGCAGGAATCCGGCAAGCCGATCAATTCGGTCTGGATGATGTCGCATTCCGGCGCGCGCGGGTCGCCGGCGCAGATGCGCCAGCTGGCCGGCATGCGCGGGCTGATGGCCAAGCCCTCGGGCGAGATCATCGAGCAGCCGATCATCGCCAACTTCAAGGAAGGCCTGTCGGTCCTCGAATACTTCAACTCCACCCACGGCGCCCGCAAGGGCCTGGCGGATACGGCGTTGAAGACCGCGAACTCGGGCTACCTGACTCGCCGCCTTGTGGACGTGGCGCAGGACTGCATCATCGTCGAGGAGGATTGCGGCACCGATCGCGGCCTCACGGTGCGCGCGGTGATGGATGGCGGTGAGGTCGTCTCCAGCCTCTCGGAGCGGATCCTGGGCCGCACATCGGCCGAGGACGTCATCGATCCCGCCAGCAACGCCGTCCTGGTCCCGGCGAACACGCTGATCGAGGAGACCGAGGCGGAGGTGGTCGAGACCGCCGGGGTCGAGGCGGTGAAGATCCGTTCGGTGCTGACCTGCGAGTCACGCGTCGGGGTCTGCGGGCACTGCTATGGCCGCGACCTGGCACGCGGCACGCCGGTGAACATCGGCGAGGCGGTGGGCGTGATTGCCGCCCAGTCGATCGGCGAGCCGGGCACGCAGCTGACGATGCGCACCTTCCATATCGGCGGTGCCGCGCAGCGCGGCGCGGAACAGTCGATGGTCGAGGCGAGCCACGAAGGTTCGGTCAGGATCAACAACCGCAACGTGGTCATGAACAGCCAGGGCACGCCCGTGGTCATGAGCCGCAACTGCGAGATCGTGCTGATCGACGACAAGGAGCGCGAGCGTGCCCGCTATCGCGTGCCGTACGGCGCGCGACTGCTGATCGATGAGGCGCAGCAGGTCGCCCGCGGCCAGAAACTGGCGGAGTGGGATCCCTACACCCTGCCGATCATTACCGAGCGGGCCGGCAAGGTCGAGTATATCGACCTGATCGACAGCATCACGCTGGTCGAACGGATGGACGAGGTGACGGGCCTGACCTCGAAGGTCGTCGTCGACTACAAGCAGGGGGCGAAGGGCGTCGATCTGCGGCCCCGCCTGCAGTTGAAGGACGAGAACGGCGAGGTCGTGCGGCTGCCGAACAACACCGATGCGCGCTACTTCCTGGCCCCCGACTCGATCCTGTCGGTCGACAACGGTGCGACGGTCGCGGCGGGCGACGTGCTGGCGCGCATCCCGCGCGAGGGCAGCAAGACCCGCGACATCACCGGCGGTCTGCCGCGCGTCGCCGAGTTGTTCGAGGCCCGCCGTCCGAAGGACCACGCGGTGATCGCGGAAACCGACGGGCGGGTGGAATTCGGCAAGGACTACAAGGCGAAGCGCCGCGTTATCGTGAAGAACGACGAGACCGGCGAGGAGACCGAGTACCTGATCCCGAAGGGCAAGCACGTGTCGGTGCAGGAAGGCGACTTCGTCCGCCGGGGTGACCCGCTGGTCGACGGGCCGCGCGTGCCGCATGACATCCTGAAGGTGCTGGGTGTCGAGGCGCTGTCCGACTACCTGGTGAACGAGATCCAGGACGTGTACCGGCTGCAGGGCGTGAAGATCAACGACAAGCATATCGAGGTGATCGTCCGCCAGATGCTGCAGAAGGTGGAAATCCTCGATCCCGGCGACACCACGTTCCTGGCCGGGGAGCAGGTGGACCGCAGCGAGTACGAACTGGTAAACTCCAAGCTGATGAAGGACGACCGGCCGGCGGTGGCCATGCCGGTGCTGCAGGGCATCACCAAGGCGTCGCTGCAGACCACCAGCTTCATCAGCGCGGCGTCCTTCCAGGAGACCACGCGCGTGCTGACCGAGGCGGCGACGGCCGGCAAGACCGACTCGCTGATGGGCCTGAAGGAGAACGTCATCGTCGGGCGCCTGATCCCGGCCGGCACCGGGGCGGTGATGAACCGCCTGCGGTCGATCGCCGCGGGTCGCGATCAGCGTCACCTGGCGAGCCCGGAGACGCCGCGGATCACCGAGGAGGTGAAGGCGGCGGAGTAATCGGGACTGTGGCGGCGGCGGTTCTTCGCGACCGCCGCCGCCACGGCGTCAACGATCAACGCCAGGGCGGGCCAGCGACGGTCCGCCCTGATCATTTGTGCCGTGACTTATCCGAGCCGTGACTTATCCGAACGGCGTTCTCTGCTGCGACGCTACGACCGCAGCAGGTCCCGTACCGCCTGCACCACCGCCTCCGGCGTCTCGTGCGGCAGGAAATGCCCGGCCACAGGGATCACCCGCCGTTCATACCGGTGGGCGAATTGCCGGAACGCGCCTTCGGATTGTTCCGCCGGCCCGACGCCGTCCGCGTCGCCATGCAGGACGATCGTCGGTACGGTGATCCTCGGCTGCGCGGCCAGCGCGTCCTCGATCGCCTCCAGCGCCGGATCGCCCGGGGCATTCTGATGGCGATGGCGGTACGACTGGATCACCACATCCACGAAATCCGGATTGTCGAAACTCGCCGCGGTCGCCTCGAATTTTGCGTCGTCGAACCGCCAGTTCGGCGACCATAGCCGCCACAGCAGCCGGCAGATCTCCCGCCGGTTCGCCGCCAGCCCGGTTCGGCCGCGTTCCGTGTTGAAATACCACTGATACCAGTGCCGGTATTCCTGCTCCGCCGAGGCAGGCGTCGGCGCGGCGGCGATGTTCTGGATGTTGTAGCCGTTGATCGATACCAGGCCGGACACCCGCTCGGGCCACAGCGCGGCGACGATGCAGGCGGCGCGTCCACCCCAGTCATATCCGCCCAGCACGGCCTTGCCGATGCCCAGCGCATCCATGAAGTCCCGCAGGTCCGCGCCCAGCGCCGCCTGCTGGCCCGACCGCGGCGTGGCGGAATCCAGGAACCGCGTCGGCCCGTAGCCCCGCAGATAGGGCACCAGCACGCGCAGCCCGTCGGCCGCCAGGGAACCCACCGCGCCGTCATAGGCACGGGGATCGTCGGGGAACCCATGCAGCAGGATTACCGGGACACCGGTCTCGGGACCGGTCTCCTCGTATGCGATCTCCAGGACAGGCGTACGTACCGTCTTGCAGGGCGGGGGCATCTCGGATCTCCGCGTCCGTCAGGTCTCCGTCTCGACCGGGGAACACGCCTCGGCCACCGCCTGAGAGAGCCAATAGAGCCGCGTCGCCGTCAACCCCGCGCCCGGTACGGACGCCGCGACGTGGCGCAGCACCGGCGCCTCGGCCAGCAGGTTGGTGGCCGCGACGCTGGCGGCGACATTCACCCCGTAGACGGACGCCGCCGTCCAGGCGCAGCGCCGCAGCAGCCCGATCGTGACCGAGAGACCAGGCCGCAGCCCGTACAGCGACGCGACCTCGCGGATCAGCGACAGCGACCGCAGCCCGGCCACCAGCCCATCCAGCGCCGGGGATGGCGTGATCGCCACCAGGAACCCCGCCTGCATCCCCGCCCGCTTGCCCAGGCCGCGTGCCTTCTCCCGCAGCACTTCCAGCGGCCCGTGGCGCATCAGCGCGCGCACTTCGTCGGTCGTCCGGCAGGCCTCCAGCGCCGCCCCGACCGCCGGTGCGTCCGGCAGCCGGGTATCGACGGTCGACAGCCAGTCCTGGCAGGTCCGGCGCGCCTCAGCGGCCGGACAGGCGGGGTCGCGCAGGCGCGCCCGCATCCGGTCCACCACGGTCAGGCGGCGATAGGAACGAAGCTCGATCAGCACGCCGCCCAGCAGTGCCGCGACGCCGGCCCCCATCACCGCAATGGAAACGGTGCCCAGCGCCTGCGATCGCGCCATCTGGTCCATGACGAAGCCGATGATGGCCAGCGTGGCCCCGCCCAGCACCAGCAGCGCCAGGCCGATGGCGATCCAGGTCAGCATGCCGGACGACCGTGGGACGGTGTCGGCCGGCGCGACCGGCGGCGGCACGAACACCTCGGCCTCGGGCGCTCGGCTGGACGTCTCGATGAAGCCGGGTTCCAGCGGGGCGACGTGCGTGGGTGCGGGCTTCGTCTCCGGGGCCTCGGCCGGCCGCGGCTGGTCGGCAAATCCGGGGGTGAAGGCGTTCATAGCCGGTCTCCGATCAGATCGACCAGGATCTGGTCCAGACCCAGATGGTGAATGCCGTGGCTGCCGCCAGGGTCGATCGGCGGCGGGGTGAACACCGGCAGCTCGAAATAGCGGCCAGACCAGAATCCCTCCGGCGGGCGGCTGATCGGCACGGCGCCCACGTGATAGGCCCGTCGCTCCTCATGGCCGAGTTCCCGTCCCCAGACCACCGGCTCCCGGTGTCCGCCGGCGCGTTCGGCCCAGCCATCGGTCGTGGACACGATCGAGGCCGCGACATGGTACGACACCGCGTCCTCCGCCGCCGGCCCATGTGCCCGCGCCGGACGTGCCATGTCGCGCAGCAGTGCGCGCAGGTTCTCGCGCTGCAATTCCGGCACATGGTCGGCCTTGGTCGCGACGAACGCCACTCGTTCGACCCGCGCGCCGCCCAACAGCCCGCCCAGCCAGCCGTCGCGGGCGGTCAGGCTGGCGGCAATGTCGCCGATCGCGCGCTCGGTGTCCTCATAGGCAACCTTGCCGGCGTGCAGTGCGCCCAGCACGTCCACCAGCACGATCTGGCGGTCGAAGTCGCGGAAATACGTGTCGAAGAAGCCGCGGCGCATATCGGTCTTGTAGGCTTCGAACCGCGCCTCCAGCAGTGCGTTGGCCGACCCGTCGCGCGGGGTGGCGGCGGCGTTGTCGATGGGGAAGAACCACATGAACGGCGCCTCGCTGCGCGGGCCGGGGCACAGGAACCGGCCCGGCTGCAGGTAGCGCAGGCCCAGCTTCTCCCGGCAGGCCAGCAGTGCCTCCTGGTACAGCCGGTGTCCGCGCAGCAGCAGCGCATCCTCGGCCGGCGCATCCGGGTTGATCGCGGCGACATAGCGCAGGAACGGCGCCGCCATTGCATCCCGCGGCGCCTGGCGCAGCCGCTCCAGCGTTTCGGCCGACCAGACGCGGTAGGACTGTTCCAGCATCGGCAGGTCCAGCAGCCACTCGCCGGGATAGTCCAGCAGCGACAGGCGGATGCGCGGCGCCCCGGCCATCACCCGCAGCCCGCTCAACATCCCCGCGGCCGGCGCGATCTCCAGCTCCAGCTCGACCTCGGCCAGGTCCTCGGTCCGTGCCGGCCAGTGCGGCTGGTCGGACGCGAGTTCCTCCAGCTTCCCCATCACGTCGAACAGCGGCATCGTCCCGGCACCGGCCGGCAGCAGCCGCACCTGGCGCAGCCGGTTGGGTCCGCCGCGGTCCAGCCAGGCGCGCAGGGCCGGCAGCGTGTCCCGCCCGGACTTCATCGCCAGCAGGTTCGCCACCAGCGACGTGATCAGCACCGTCTTCCCGGCTCGGCTCAGCCCGGTCACGGCGACGCGGAGCGTGCTGTCGTTCAGCGTGCTTTCGATGGTCGAGCCGATCCGGCTGGCCATGTTCCACAGTGAGATCATCGCCAGCCCCAGGCCGGACCGGTGGCGATCACCGCCGGCCGCGGCCCCCGGCCCTCAGCGGACGATGCTGTTGCTGACCGCACCGCCGGTTGCCGTCCGGCCGCCATCCACGACGTATTGCGCGCCGGTGATGTTGGACGCGAGGTCCGAGCACAGGAACTGCACCAGATTTGCCACCTCGTCCGGCGTGCCATAGCGCCCGATGGGAATGTTGGACTGATAACGCGTGCCGACGCTGCCGGGATCATCCGGGTTGAGCATGGATTCCACCGAGTGGATCATCCGCGTGTCGATCGGCCCGGGGCAGACCGCGTTCACCCGCACGCCGGACCGTGCGACCTCGCCGGCGGCGGTCTTGGTCAGGCCGATCACCGCGTGCTTGGACGCGACATAGGCCGGCATGCCCGGTGACGCCACCAGGCCGGCGACCGAGGCCGTATTCACCACCGCGCCGCGCCCCTGCCGGATCATCACCGGCAGCACATTCCGCAGCCCCAGGAACACGCCCTTCACGTTCACCGCCATGACGCGATCGAACATCTCCTCGTCGTACTCGGCGGTGGGCGCGATGGCCCCTTCGATGCCGGCGTTGTTGTAGAAGCAATCGATCGCGCCGTAGGCATCCAGCGCGGCCTTCACATAGTTCTGGACGTCGGCCGACCTGGTGACGTCGGCGGCAACGAACAGCGCCTCACCGCCCTGCTGGCGCAGAATACCGGCGGTGGCTTCCCCGGCGGCCTGGTCACGGTCCACCACCACGACCTTGGCGCCACGGCTGGCAAACCCGATGGCCGAGGCACGTCCGATGCCGTTGCCCGCGCCGGTAATCAGGGCGACCTTGCCTTTGAAGTCCATGGTTGTTCTCCGTTTCCTGCCTGCGTCGCGGTGTATCACGCGGCGCCAGGTCAGACGAGACCGAGGAACACGGCCAACGCACGGGTGACCCCCACCATCGTGAGAGGATCGAGCCCGCCGATGACCTGGCCGATCCGCTCCCGCCGGATGGTGTGCGGCTTGTCGATCTGGATCTGGGACGGGCGGTCCAGCCCCTGGCGCGGTCCGATGTCGATCCGCAGCAGCGGCGCGTCCACCAGGTGACTGGTGATGGGCAACAGCGTCACCGACGGGTGTTCGGCGAACAGATCGGACTGGATGATCAGTGCCGGCCGGGGCTTGCCATAGTCGCCGGGCAGGGAAACGACGACCAGGTCACCCCGCTTCATGCGTGGCCGCTGCTTCCACGGACGCGGCTTCCCACGCTGCGTCCTCGGCGAGGCTTGCGACGGTCTCCGCTTCCCGGATCCGCCAGGACTGGCGTCGGCATTCCGCGGCGAAGCCGGGCGCACGCGTATCGGGCACCCACAACTGCACCGGCCGCAGCCCGGATTCCCGCAGCTTGGCGCGCCGGCGCTCCACCCGTTCGGCTCGTGTCAATGCCATAGGCGCCTCCGATCGCGCTACATGTAGCGCGCCGGGGGGACCATTTCCAGCGAAATCCTATTTCCGGACCCCGAGGCCGCGCATGAACCGGTCCTTCAGGATCGGCGGATCGCGTTCCGTGGTGTCGGCGGGCTTGGCGTTGTCGATGCGGCAGCCGATCAGCCAGGGGCCGTCCTCGCGCAGCGCCAGGGCGATCAGTTCCTCGAACGCGCTCTCGTCGGCGGCCCAGGTGCTCTGCGCCAGCCCGGACCCGCGGGCGATGGCGACGATATCGGCGCCCTCATCGGTCAGCGCCTTCTGCCCGCCGGTGATCTGGTAGGCACCGTTGTCCATGATGACGATCGCCAGGTTCTTCTGCGCCCGCGCAGCGACGGTGGCGAGCGATCCCAGCTGCATCAGGATCGACCCGTCGCCTTCCAGCGCGATCACCCGGCGTTGCGGCTGCGCCAGCGCGACGCCCAGTGCGATCGGCACGGCCAGTCCCATGGATCCCAGCATGTAGAAGTTCTGGGCGCGCCGGCCGGACGGCGAGGCGGACGCCGCCCAGAGGTCGAAATTCGTATAGCCGATGCCGCCGATCACGGCTTCTTCCTGCTTCAGCAGGGCCAGCATGCGCTTCGTGATGTCGAAGCGGTTCATCACCTTGGCCTGCTCGCGGCTGACAGGCTGGTTCGGGGGAAGTGCCATGGCCTGTCTCCTTACTTCTCGAACCGCTTGCCGCCGGTCAGCAGCGGCGAAAGGATGAAGCAGACCGGGGTTTGCGTCGCCATCGCCTGGACGATGGAGCGGTCGAGGATCATCTCGGCCTCATCGAGGCGCGTCATCGTGTAGTGTTCCACCGCCAGGGCATCCAGCACCGGGCGCATGGTGCGTGCGACCAGCGTCTGGCCGATGTTGAACTCCCCCAGCGTGCCGCGTTCGCTCACCATCATCAGCGTGGGAATCTGGAACGCCATCGGCAGCGAGGCCAGGACATTGGGCAGCGTGGCAAAGCCCGAGGTCTGCATCAGCAGGATGCCGCGCCGCCCGGCCATCCAGGCGCCGGCGATGATGCCCATGCCCTCTTCCTCCCGCGCGACGGCGAAGGCCGTGAAGAACGGGTCGGCGTGGATGCCGTCGATCAGCGGGCGCAGGACATTGTCGGGCACGTAGGTGACGAGGTTCACGTCATGCCGCTTCAGCACGGCGCGCGTGATCGCGTCCCATGTGCCGCCTGGCGATTCCGTGTCCATTCTGTTCCTCCGTCAGTCGGTCGGGCGAAAGCGGCGTGTCCCATGTCCGGCGCGTTTCGGCAACGGGCGTCCATCCCGATCTTGGACGGCAAGGGACATTCCGGCCGGCGCCCACAGCGGCGCGCGCGGCGGACGGCGGTTGACCCGAATCTTCCATGCCGGGGGCGGCCGGACGCGGTAAGATCGTCGGCCGCAACCAAAGGAGGGATGGGCCATGTTCACGGGCGCTGGAAGATTTGTCTGGTACGAGCTGTTGACCTCCGATCCCCAGGCCGCGGCGACGTTCTATCGCGATGTCGTCGGCTGGCGTGCCCAGGACTCCCGAATGACCGATGTCTCCTACACGCTGTTCCTGGCCGAGCAGACGATGGTGGCCGGGTTGATGGCGATTCCGGGGGAAATGCGGGCGATGGGCCTGTATCCGTGCTGGATCGGCTATGTCGGCGTGGATGACGTCGACGCCGGCATCGCCCGCGTGCAGCGCGCCGGCGGATGGGTGCGGCGCGCGGCCAGGAACATTCCGGGCGTGGGGCGGTTTGCGGTGATGGCGGATCTGCACGGCGCGGTGTTCTGCCTGTTCTCCAGTGCCAGCGGACAGCCCGCGCCGCCGGTGCCGCCCGGCACGCCAGGCTATTTCGGCTGGCATGAGCTGCAGGCCGGCGATCTCGACAGCGACTTCAGCTTCTACGAATCGCTGTTCGGCTGGACGAAGGCCGGTACGCTCGACCTCGGCCCGATGGGCATCTACCAGATGTTCGCCATCGGCGGTCGACCCTGCGGCGGGATGATGACGAAGATGCCCGAGGCGCTGCAGGCATTCTGGCTGTACTACATCAATGTGGACGCGATCGACGCCGCCGCCGCGCGCGTGCGGGCCGGCGGCGGCCAGGTGGCCTACGGACCGCAGCAGATGCCGGACGGAAGCTGGATCATGCAGTGCGAGGACCCGCAGGGCGCGATGTTCTCCATCATGTCCCGCCAGCGCTGAGCCGGACGCCAGCGATCGGGCGCCCGTCCGCCGCGGGCTGATCGGCCGAACCGCCCCCCTGACACCCCGCACGAGATACGTTACACCTCGGCGAAGGGGGCGGAGGACCGAATGCCTAACCTGAGACAAACCTACGACGTCCTGGTCGCGGGCGGTGGCAACGCGGCATTGTGCGCGGCCATCATGGCGCGCCAGGCGGGTGCCACCGTGCTGCTGCTGGAAAGCGCGCCCAAGGCGTTCCGTGGCGGCAACAGCCGCCATACCCGCAACCTGCGGGCGATGCACAATGAACCGAACAAGGTGCTGATCGAGGCCTACCAGGAAGACGAATACTGGGACGACCTGCTGCGCGTGACCGGCGGCAACACCGACGAGGGCCTGGCCCGGATGACGATCCGCGCATCCTCCGGCGTGTTCGACTGGATGCATGAATGCGGCGTCCGCTTCCAGCCGTCGCTGACCGGCACGCTGAACCTGGGCCGCACCAACGCCTTCTTCCTGGGCGGCGGCAAGGCGCTGGTGAACGCCTATTACCTGACGGCCGAACGCCTGGGCGTCGACATCCTCTACGACACCGAGGTGATCTCCCTGAACATGGACGACGGCTCGGTCCGCTCGGTCGACATCACCCTGCGCGGCTTTCCCGAAACGCTGTATGCCCGCTGCGTCGTCGCCTCGGCCGGCGGCTTCCAGGCCAACCTGGACTGGATGCGTGAATACTGGGGCGACGCGGTGGACAACTTCGTCATCCGCGGCACCCCCTACAATCGCGGCCGCGTGCTGAAGAACCTGCTGGACCAGGGCGTGGGCGCGATCGGCGACCCCACCCAGTGCCACGCCGTCGCGCTGGACGCCCGCGCCCCCAAGTTCGACGGCGGCATCACCACCCGCCTCGATTCCGTGCCGTTCAGCGTCGTGGTCAACCAGAACGGCGACCGGTTCTATGACGAGGGCGAGGATGTCTGGCCCAAGCGCTATGCCATCTGGGGCCGCCTGATCGCCCAGCAGCCCGGCCAGATCGCCTATTCCATCTGCGATTCCAAGGCCTTCCCGCTGTTCATGCCGTCGGTCTACCCGGCCATCAAGGCGGACACGCTGGAGGAACTGGCGGAACGGATGAAACTGGACCCGGTGAAGGTCCGCCAGACGGTGGAGCAGTTCAACGCCGCCGTCGTCCCGGGCCAGACCTTCGACAACCTGAAGCTGGACGGCAACCGGACCGAGGGCCTGACGCCCAACAAGACCAACTGGGCACGCAGCGTCGACAAGCCGCCGTTCTACGGCTACCCGCTGCGTCCCGGCATCACCTTCACCTATCTGGGCGTGCGCGTGAACGACAAGGCGCAGGTCCTGATGGACAACGGCCAGCCCGCCGGCAACCTGTTTGCCTCGGGCGAGATCATGGCCGGCAACATCCTGGGCCGGGGCTACCTGGCCGGGTTCGGAATGACGATCGGCACGGTATTCGGCCGCATCGCGGGGCAGGAGGCGGCACGTCGTGCAAGAAACTGAAGCCATCGAACGGGCAAGGCACGAGATCGAGGTCTGCAACGCCTGCCGCTATTGCGAGGGGTTCTGCGCGGTCTTCCCCGCGCTGGAACTGCGCCGCGAATTCTCCTCGGGCGATCTGAGCTACCTCGCGAACCTCTGCCACAACTGCCGCGGCTGCTACTACGCCTGCCAATACGCGCCGCCGCACGAATGGGGCATCAACATCCCCCGCATCCTGGCCGAGGTGCGGTCCCAGAGCTACGCCGAGTATGCCTGGCCCCGGCCGCTGGCCACGGCGTTCGAGCGCAACGGCACGATCATCGCCTTCCTGACCGCGGCGGCGATCGCGCTGGTGCTGATCCTGACGATGGCGCTGACCTCGCCCGCCACGTTCTGGGCCGCCCGCCCGATGGAACCGGGTGCGTTCTATGCGGTGATCCCGCTTTGGATCATGCAGGTGGTGGGGATCGCCACGTTCGGCTTCTCCCTGCTGGCGCTGTGGATGGGCGCGCGCAATTTCTGGAAGGATGCCGGCCCGCGCGACAGCGTCGGTATCACGGCGCTGGGCATCGCGCTGTGGGATGTGCTGACGCTGAAGAACCTGGGCGGCAACGGCAATGGCTGCAACGACGCGTCCGAGGCGTTCTCCATGCGCCGGCGCTGGCTGCACCATGCGATGTTCTACGGCTTCATGCTGTGCTTCGCCGCGACCACGGTCGGGTTCTTCTATCATACCTTCGCCGGCTGGCATGCGCCCTATGCGTTCTTCAGCGTGCCGGTCCTGCTGGGCACCGTGGGCGGCGTGCTGCTGCTGATCGGCGCGGTGGGGCTGTTCGCGATGAAGCTGGTCGATGACCCGCTGCCCAGTTTCCGCCGGATGCTGGGCGCAGACGTGGCGCTGCTGATGCTGCTGGCGATGTCGGCCCTGACCGGTCTGGTGCTGCTGGCGGTGCGCGCGACCGGAGCGATGGGGCTCGCCCTGGCGATCCACCTTGGCTTCATCCTGGCGCTGTTCCTGGCCCTGCCATACTCGAAGATGGTGCACGGGGTGTATCGGTCGGCTGCCCTGCTGCGGCGCGCGACGGAGCGGAACATGAAGCCGCTGGGCGGGGAGTAGGGAGCGCTCGTTCCCCCCCCAGGGCGGCGCCCGTTCCCACCCCAGGGCGGCGCCCGTTCCCACCCATTGTCATCCTCGGGCTTGTCCCGAGGATCCCTGCAACCTCGGGCGGCCGAACCAACCTCGTGACGCGCCCGCCGGATGACGCACCGGCCCCGGGACCCACGACGACAACACCCGCGGACGGCCTGCCCGCACAAACCTCCAGCCAACTGCCCCCGCGCCCCATCCGCGGCCCTATGCCCCGCGCCATCCCCGTGCCACACTGTCCGGCCCGGATCGCCTGCGCAGCGGACCCCCATGGCCAAGCCCCGCGTCTTCTTGTCAGCCGTCAGCAACGAATTGCGGGAAGCACGTCGCGCCCTGCGGCACGACGTCGAGATGCTGGGCTGGGACGTCGCCATCCAGGAAGAACTCGACCTGACCATCGCGCCCACGCTTCTGGGCGTCCTGGCAGCCCATGTCAGCACCTGCCAGGCCATCGTCTGCCTGATCGGCACGCGCAGCGGCGGCGGCTTCCCGACCAAGGCCGAGGTCGACGCGTTCCCCGGCCTGCTGCCACCGGACCTGCCGCGCGCTTCCTACACGCAGTGGGAATACTTCCTGGCGCGGCGCCACGGTGTCGTGCCGCTGGTCTGCTGCCCCCGACTCGAATTCCGTCCCGAGACGCCGGATGACGCGCTGACCGCCCCCGATGACCGCGACCTGCAGGCGGCATTCTTCCGGCATGTGGAAGCGTCGGGCGTTCCCCGCATCGCCTTCGGCACCGTCGCCGAGTTGCGGGCCGAGGTAGGGCGGCAACTGACAGTGCTGCGCAACCGGCTGACGGAGCCGGTGCAGCGGCAACCGCCAGCCGAACCGCCCCCGCCGGCCGAGCGGCCGGCCAAACCCACCGTCCTGCCCTACCCCTCCCTCGGCGCCCTGTTCAAGGGGCGCGACGACTTCCTGGCGCAACTGCGCAACAGCCTGACGCAGCCCAACGCATCGCCTACCGCCATTACCAGCAACTTCGCCATCCATGGCCTGGGCGGCATCGGCAAGACCCGCGCCGCTGTGGAATACGCCTGGCGCCACCACGACGACTATACCGCCCTGCTGGCGGTGATCGCGGAAACGCCGGACGCGCTGACCCGCAACCTCGCCGCCC
>JBFXDK010000016.1:0-60016 GCA_050181195.1 Acetobacteraceae bacterium
GCGCCCTGCAGCGCACCGTCCACGAGACGGGCGGCACGCGTATCCTCGGGCGGCAGCCGGCGCGCCAGCAACTGCAGGTTGCCCAGGATGATCGTCAGCAGGTTGTTGAAGTCGTGCGCCACGCCGCTGGTCAGGTTGCCCAGCGCCTCCAGCTTCTGGGCCTGCCGCAACGCGGCCTCGGCACGGGTGCGGGCGGTGATGTCGGTCAGGACCGACAGGCTGTGCAGGAAGGCGCCGGTCGCGGGGTCGCGTTCGGCCCGCGCGGTCAGCACAAGGTCGGCGACCTCACCCGAACGCTTGATCAACCGGTATTCAACCGAGCGGCTTTGGCCTTCCGGCACGGACACCATCAGTTCGGGAACCGCCTTCTGCCGGTATACCGCGGCCGAATCCGGCTCCAGGAACTCGGCGAAGCTGTGTCCGATCGCCTCCTCTCGGCTGTAGCCGGTAAAGGCGACCCAGGCGTCGTTCACCGCCACCAGCCGAGCATCCAGACCGATGGAATGCACGGGCACGGCGATACGCTGGAACGGCAGGAAATACGCCGGACCATCGCAGCTGTCGGGCGAACGAAGCGCCGCGTCGATTCCCGGGTCCGATGCGTCGCCGGGTCGGGATGATGCAGATTGCAGAGTCATGACAGGCTGCCCGGCTTTTTCCAGGACGGCAGTCTGTACGGCGCGTTGCCCTCGGGCCATCCCCGCTCGGCCAGGCGTGATGCCGACTGGCGCAGAAGTGATATTTATCGAAACCGCAATCGTGCTGACTTCAGAATATTTCCCTGCGTCCCCGGGCAGCAGCCCGGCGTGTATCGCCCGCGGCCGCCGCCATTCCCATTGCGGACAGGATCAGTTCGCGTCCACCCGGGCCTGGGCGCGCGCCGTGTTGACCGGTTCGGCGCGATACAGGTAGCCGCGGCTCAACGGCGTGGAGTCGGCGTGAAAGCCCATCTGGATCTGGAACACCATATGGCCTTCGCGCCGGAAGGCCAGTTCAGAGCCGCAGAGATAGAATTCGAACATGCGGCAGAAGCGCTCATCATACAGGCTGGCGATAGCATCGCGGTTGGCGGCGAAGCGGCGGCGCCAGTGGCGCAGCGTCTCGGCGTAGTGCAACCGCAGGACCTCGACATCCTGCGCGAACAGGCCGCTCCGTTCCAGCACCGGGAACACTTCGGACAGCGCCGGGCAATAGCCGCCCGGGAAGATGTAGCGCGAGATCCAGGGGTTCGTCGTGCCCGGCCCGTCGCTGCGGCCGATCGAATGCAGCAGCGCCACGCCATCCCGGCGCAGGCAGCGCGCGACACTCTCGAAGAACTGCCGGTAATGTCCGACACCGACATGCTCGAACATGCCGACCGAGACGACCCGGTCGAATTGCCGGTCCATCGCGCGGTAGTCCAGGAGTTCGAATGACACACGGTCCTGCAACCCCTCGGCCGCGGCACGGGCCCGTGCCTCCTGCAACTGCTCCTGCGACAGGGTGATGCCGGTAACACGGGCGCCGTAATCGCGCGCCAGCGTCAGCGCCAGGCCGCCCCATCCGCAGCCGATATCCAGCACCTCCAGGCCGGGCTGGTCCAGGCAGAGCTTGTTGGCGATATGGCGCTTCTTGGCGATCTGTGCCTGTTCCAGAGTTTCATTGCCCTGCGGGAAATAGGCGCAGGAGTATTGCCGGTCGCGATCCAGGAACAGGCTGTACAGCGACCCGTTCAGGTCGTAATGGTGCGCAACGTTACGCTGCGACCGCCCGGCCGGGTTGAACTGATCAAATCTTCGCCGCAGCAGGCGCAATTTTTCCCGCAGCCGCACAACCGGCTGGTTGCGTGGGTTGTAGGACAGGTTGGCAACCAGAACGTCCAGTACATCGTAAATGCTGCACGCCTCCGGTATCAGCGTGCCGTTCATGTACGCCTCTCCCACCTTCAGGGAGGGACTGAGCACCAGCGCACGCACAGTGGCGTGATCAGTGATCCTCATGGAAGCGTCGGGGCCATCCGCGCCTGCGTAGCTTCGAAGATCGCCATCCGGCCAGCGCACCGTCAGCCGGCCAATCCTGATGAACCGCCTCAAGAGGCTATCAAGAACCGCTTTCATCGCTCTTAACCCACGGCAAGAACCAGCGATGGCGGGATCATGACAACACCCCCCCGGCCCGTCAAAGGTGTTAAGGTTCGGTAAGGCGATTGGGAACAGAACTGCTGGCGCGGGCCGTGACGAGCCTTATGCCGCTGAGGCCAGGGCAAGCCGGCGGCGCGGCGCCGTTTCCGTTGAGAGCGGCAGCGCGGCGTAGACGTCCTTGATGGCCTCGGTGATCGTTACGCCGCCGGCGCCAGGCATCAGGCGTCGTCCGGTACGCTCCAGCATTTGTGCGCTATCCAGGAAGAATCGCAGCCGGGTCGGCGGCAGCCACAGCGCGTTCTCCCGCCGCTCGGTGCGGAACAATGCGTCGGCCAGCAACCGGTCGATCTGTCCGCCGGTGAAGGTCTGGCGCAGGAAGAAGGGCGAGTCATCGCCATGCGTCCAGATGCCGGCGCGGTTCGGGGTAACGACGAGCATCTGGCCGTCATCCTTCAGCACCCGCCAGGTCTCGCGCAGCAGGCGTGCGGGGAGCTCGGCCGTTTCCAGTCCGTGCGCCAGCAGCACACGGTCGAATGCCATGTCCGGAAATGGCATTCCGTCATCCTCGGCGAGGCAGGCGAGGTTGCCCCCGGCCTCGGGCCACCGCACCACGCCCATGCCGGCCGGCATGCAGGCGATGCAGCGGCGCGCCCGGGAGCGCCAAGGATCCAGGAATGGCGCGGTATAGCCGATCCCCAAGATGGACTGGCCCCGGACGTCCGGCCACAGGGACGCCAGCCGCTCGTTCAGCAGGCGCGCGACCACGGCCCCCCTCGGGGTCTCGTAGAATGCCGCAATGTCCGAGGCACGAACGATCATGGCGGTCAGTCTATCATGCTTCGGATGACAGCGCGATTTGCGACACGTTCATCCGTTGCGATTTTATACCATAGCCTGATCGCCTTGGGCGGAACGCCAATGCGGCGTGAACCATGCCATCAATCAAGCACATCGAGCGTATCCAGCCGGCCCGGTCAGGCGGAATACGCTCTAGTCCAGCATGTGGCCGAAGCGCGCTGCCTTGGTGGCCAGGTACTCATCATTGATGCCGTTCGGCGCGAACATGTGCGCTTCGCGCCCCACCACCTGCACCCCGCAGGCCTCCAGGGCCGCGAGCTTGTCCGGATTGTTGGTCAGCAGCCGGACGCGCGTGACACCCAGCAGGGTCAGCATCACCGCGCCGACCAGGAAGTTGCGCTCATCGGCGCCCCACCCCAGCACACGATTGGCGTCCAGCGTATCAAGTCCGCGGTCCTGCAGCGTGTAGGCCCGCAGCTTGTTCACAAGACCGATACCGCGCCCTTCCTGCGCCAGGTACAGCAGGATGCCGGCGCCGTCCTCGGCCATGCGGCGGATCGCCCCACGAAGTTGTTCGCCACAGTCGCAGCGCATGCTGCCCAGCAGGTCGCCGGTGAAGCATTCGGAGTGGATGCGCACCAGCGGTGCCTCGGCGTGCACCGGGTCGCCGATCACGATGGCGAGGTGCTCGATCCCCGATCCCTCGGTGCGGAACGCCACCACCCTGGCATCGGGCGCGCCGTTCAGCGGCACCGGCGCCGCGGCGATCTGGCGCAGCCCCACGGCTTCCAGATCGGGATAGGCCAGCACGTCGGCGGCATCGATGGCGAGCAGATCGCGGCTGGCGACCACAGCTTCGATGTCGGGCCGGGCGGTGACGGCAAGCACGGCGGGCAGCAACCGGCCGAGCTTGGCAAGGGCCAGAGCGGCGGGGGCGGTCGAAGGGGTTGCAGCAAGGGACAGGGTGTGGCGGCCGGGCGTCGGTGTGGTCGGGTCCGCAAGCCCGCGCAACCCGGCCTCGGTGCGCAGCGCCTCGGGCAGCGTCACCGCCACCGCCGCCGCATCGCGGTCGATCGGCTGGCGCAGCACCGCGGCGGCGCGCACGGGTGCGAGCAGGACCACCGGCGCGTCGGAGCCCAGCGTTTCCAGTTCCGCCACGCCGTCCGGCCCCGCGAGCTCGGCTGACAACAGGCAGAGCGTTGTCTGGCCACGCAGCACCACCGGCACGCCGCGCCGCAGCTCCGAGGCTGCGCGATGGATCTGGCGCAACCGCTGGGTCTGGGCATCTGCCGTGGCGTGCGATGGACTGGGAATCAACGACATGGGCACCTGGCCGGAATAGCGGGTCTACGATTTTCGATAATGGGTGCGTCGGAGATTGGGAACAATCCCGCCCCGGTTGCACGAGCACGCAACCTTTGCACAGAAGCCAGTCGCGCGACAGGCCTCGGGGCCGCGCGCCTGCCCGCCGGCCGGATCACCGGTGGCGGCCTGCGGCGGTCCGGTTCGCTGCCCGCGGGGATCGGCCGGATGCGGTTCAGGGCTGCAGCGTGCGCAGGATCACGGCCAGTTTCCGCCGCAATGCGGCATTCCGCGCTTCCGCCGGGTCCGCCGGCACCAGCATGTCCACTGTCGCCGCCACGTCCCCGCCCCCGGCCAGGCGCTGCATCTCGCTCAGTGTCGTGATGCCCGTCAGGTTCGCGAATGTCTGATAGTCCTCGCGCAGGCGGGTTGCGAGTTCCGCCGAGTCGATCCACGCGGCGAGCTGGCCATAGCTGAATCCGGTGCGGATCGCGAGGTCGGTGGGATCGGCGTGACGCAGGTTCTGGGCATTGTCGAACCCCTCGCGTTCCAGCCGCACCTCATGCGCATAGCTGACCCCTGGCAGGTCGGCGAGCGGCACGTCGTCATAGCGCGAGGTCGGCAGCATCGCGGCCGCGGACTGCGCCATCTTTTCCAGGACGAGCATCGCCCGCTTGGGGAAAAATCCAAGAACGAAGCCGATGACCGGCGCCATGTCGGGCCTGGAGACGGCATCCAGGCCGAAGCTCACGACCAGGGCCAGGATGCTGGCCACGGCGATGCGGATCGTGCCGTCGACGAACGTCTCCGGCGTCAGGTCCAGGCTGAAATAGGCGCGCGAGAGGGCGGTGAGGAAATAGACATAGGCGCCGAGGAAGCCGAACTGAAAGGCGACCAGGTTCAGCAGCAAATGGTCGAACACCGTCCTGTCCACCACCGCATTGGCGAAACCGCCGATATAGGCGCCGCCGGTCAGCATGTTGACGCCCCTGCTGAGCACGGCGCCGCACAGTGCCGGGTCCCAGACCGGCTTGAACAGCAGCAGGATCGACACCCCCAGCGTGACGGCGACGGTGGTGAGACCGACACTGCCGGCGTAGAAGCCGAACTGCGCGCGCCGGTCCAGGCGCTGGCGGATGATGGCCTGTTTCGCGTTCCAGACCGCCGCCGGCATCTCGGCCTGCAGCCGCACCTCCTTCCGGCGGGTCATGGTGCACACATAGAAATAAGGAACGAGCGGCACGATCAGGATCGCCGTCACCCCGAGCAGCAGGTTGTACTGAAAGAAGATGGGATCGAACCAGTGCGCGACGACCAGCAGGTCGCTGCGGCCAACGCAGGTGCCGCCCCGCATGCTTTCGTAGATCAGCACGCCCGCCATGATGAGCACCGGCGCGACCAGCAGGCCCAGGACAATCCCGTCGCGCGTGGCGATCCCGCCCGCCCAGGCGCCGCACGCTGCCATCCGATCGCGGAGGCTGGGAAGGAACCCTTTGGGTGTGCCGCGGCCGAAGTCGTTCGGGTCGTTCATGCTCCCCTCGTTGCTTCCCCCGCCGCAATGGCTTTCCGGACCGCGGCGTGCCAGAAGCCGCGGTGGTCGAACGGGCGCCGGGCAGCGGCGTTTGGTCGGGCCAGGCTCCAGCCGACGACTTCCAGATGGTCGGCCTGGACGGTCCCGAGAACCTCTCCCCACGGCGCCGAATCGACCGGCACCAGCCCGTCATTCGGGCGACCGATCATCCGGGCGAAGGGCCGCAGCGGGACCGGCATCTCCGCATCCGCTCTCTCGGTCACATAGGAGAAATACCGCAAATCCTCACGATCCGGTATGTTTTCCTGCAATCGTATGTCCGGTTCGAGGTCATGCAGCCCGGGTCCCATGGCGCGTCGCAGCAGCCAGGCAAACGCGCCCTTGTCCTCGCGGACCCGGGTGGCGACCGGAGAGCCCCGATGCGGGGTCGCCACGGTCACCACGGCCTTCACGCGGCGGTCCGGATCCAGACGGGCGGCGACCCAGCGCGCATCCAGCCCGCCCATGCTGTGGCCCAGCAGAACGAAGGATGGGGCGGGATGGGCGCGCAGCTGGGCCGCGAGCACGCCGGCCCGCTCAGCCAGCGATCCGGTGGACGGCACCTTCGGCATCAGCACCTCGATCCCCTCGCGCCGCAGCGTGGCGGCAACGTCGCGGAAATACTGGAACGGTCCGACGCGAACGAAGCCGAGATAGCCGTGCAGCAGCACCGGCAATGGGGAAGCGGGCATGCTCGTCTTTTTACCTGCAGGCCAGGGAGCTGGTGATGCGTCTCAAGACCCGGGATCCGCTTACCGGCAAGGACAAACCCGCTTTGCACTCAGCAGGCATTCGTATCCCCGGCCACGCATGCCTGCTCAAAAGACAGGATCAGCGCGTCATTGATCGGGTTCGCACCTGCGGCGCTCCGCCGGCTGATGCTCAGGCACGATGGTCGCATCATTGATCGGCTTCGCACCTGCGGCGCTCCGCCGGCTGATGCCAGGCACGATGGTCGCATCATTGATCGGCTTCGCACCTGCGGCGCTCCGCCGGATGATGCTCAGGCCCCCGACAGCGCCTGATCCAGGTCCTGGATCAGGTCGGCGGCCGATTCCAGACCGATGGACAGGCGGATCACGTCCGGCCCCGCGCCGGCGGCGATCCGCTGCTCCTCGGTCAATTGCCGGTGCGTGGTCGAGGCCGGATGCAGGATCAGGCTGCGCGTATCGCCGATATTGGCGAGGTGGGAGAACAGATTGACGCTTTCCACCAGCCGGATCCCCGCCTCGTAGCCGCCCTTCACGCCGAAGGTGAACACCGCGCCGGCGCCGTCCGGCATATATTTGCGGTGCAGATCGTAATACGGGCTGGATGGCAGGCCGGCATACGACACCCAGGCGACGCGCGGGTGCTGCGCCAGGAACTCCGCCACGTCCTGTGCATTGCGGCAGTGGCGTTCCATGCGCAGATGCAGCGTCTCCACACCCGTGATGGTCAGGAATGCATTCATAGGCGCCATGGTCGGGCCGTAGTCACGCAGCGCTACCGCCCGCGCCTTGGTGGTGAAGGCGAAATCTCCGAAATTCTCAAAGAAGCGCAGCCCGTGATAGGCGGGTTCCGGCTGCGTCATCGACGGGAACTTGTCGTTCTGCGCCCAGTCGAACCGGCCGGATTCCACGACGATCCCGCCCATCGAGTTGCCATGACCGCCCAGGAACTTCGTCGTGGAATGCGTGACGATGTCGGCGCCCCATTCCATCGGGCGGCACAGGAAGGGGGTGGCCAGCGTATTGTCCACCACCAGCGGGATCCCCGCCTCATGCGCGATGGCGGCGATGGCGGCGAGATCGACGATGACCCCGCCGGGGTTGGCGAGGCTTTCGACGAAGATGGCCTTGCACCGCGGCGTCAGGGCGCGGCGGAAATTCTCGGGGTCGAGCGGATCGACGAAATGGCACGTCCATCCCAGCTTCTTGAAGGAAAGGCCGAACTGCGTCAGCGAGCCGCCATAGAGCGCGCGGGAGGCGAGGAATTCGTCGCCTGGTTCCAGCATGGTCGCGAAGACCAGGAATTGCGCGGCATGGCCGGATGCGGCGGCCACCGCGGCGCGCCCGCCTTCCAGGCTGGCGATGCGTTCCTCGAGCACCGCGACGGTCGGATTGGTCAGGCGCGAATAGATGTAACCGAAATTATGAAGGTTGAACAGCGAAGCCGCGTGGTCGACGTCGTCGAACACATATGCGGTAGTCTGGTAGATCGGCGTTGCCCGCGCCCCGGTCGCCGGGTCGGGCGAGGCGCCGGCATGCACCGCCCGTGTCTCGAAACCATGGGCGACATTCGCCGCCGGCAGCGGACGCGGCTTGCTCCGCCGCGCGGTTGGCGGTTCGGGCGGGCGATTGCGGATGATGCCGGAATTCACCCCGCTCCAGGACAATTCGCCGCCCAGGCGCCCGAATTCGATCTTCGGGCAGCGGTTCATGACCACTTCCAGCCCGGCCGCCTCGGCCCTGGCGGCGGCTTCGTCATTGCGCACGCCAAGCTGCATCCACACGACCCCGGCGCCGATCGCGATCGCGTCATCGACGATCGGTCCGACCTGATCGGACGCGCGGAACACGTCGACCATGTCGATCTTGTCGGGAATGTCGCGCAGCGAGGCGTAAATACGCTCGCCAAGCTGCTCCTTTCCCGCGGTGCCGGGATTGACCGGGATGACGCGATAACCTTTGCCCTGCAGGTACTTCATGACGAAGTAACTGGGCCGGTTCCAGTTGGAACTCGCGCCGACCAAGGCGATGGTGCGCACCGAGGAGAGGATGCGGCGGAGCTTGGCGTCGGTATAGGGGATCGGGTCCAGCGCGGTCATTGGATCGGCCTCCAGGCGAGAGGAGATCAGCTATCGCGTGCGTCCGGTTCTGACAACGCCGCGCCTTGGCGCCGGCATGATCCGCAATCGGCGGGTTCCGCGCGCCTGATGCATACCTGGACCTTGAGATCGGCATCGTTCCACACGATGTAAAGAGACGGAAAATTCGAAATGGCCACAGGAAGCGGTCGGAGCTATGCGCGCTAAGTTGTGAAGACTCTGCGCTGAATAGTCGTGTGCAAGCGTTTCCGAATTCAGGTGCGAGTCCGGTATGGTGCCGTCGGCGTATGGTTGATCAGAGTCGGTGCAGCCATCGGGCCGTGTCCGTTATTGCAGGAGGAAGGTGATACATGTCGGCCGAACGACCAGTCTTGATCGTGGATGATGACGACAGCCTTCGCGAGACACTCGTCGACCAGCTCGCCGTGGACGGGGAATTCGCCGCCTCGCAGGCAGGGTCGGTGCAGGAAGCCGAGGACATGCTGCTGGCGAAGGAAGCCCGCTTCGATGCGGTCATCCTCGACGTCGGCCTGCCGGATGGCGACGGGCGCGACTTCTGCGCCAAGCTGCGCAAGCAGGGCATGAAGATGCCGATCATCATGCTCACCGGCTCGGACGGGGAAACCGATGTCGTGCGCGGCCTCGACGCGGGCGCCAACGACTATATCGCAAAACCCTTCCGCCTGAACGAGTTGCTGGCTCGTCTGCGCGCCCAGCTCCGCATCTTCGAGAACAGCGAGGACGCGGTGTTCACCATCGGCCCCTACACGTTCCGCCCCGCGGCGAAACTGCTGCAGGAGCCGCAGAAGAACCGCCGCATCCGCCTGACCGAGAAGGAAGCGGCCATCCTCAAGTTCCTGTATCGGGCCGGCACCCGCGCGGTTGCCCGCCAGGTGCTGCTGAACGAGGTGTGGGGCTATAACGCCGCCGTGACCACCCATACGCTGGAGACGCATATCTACCGGCTGCGGCAGAAGATCGAGCCGGATCCGGCGAATGCGCGCCTGCTCGTGACGGAAGGCGGCGGCTACCGGCTGGATCCCGAGGGGATCCCGGCCGCCAGCGGAGTGCCGGTGCACGCCTGACGGCGTCGGGGCACCACGCAGCCGACCGAAGATCCTCCATTCGGCCCGATCAGGGGCCTGTGCCGACCATACGTGACCGGCACAGGCCCACTTTTTTGCTGGGATGGCATGAATCCAGGCCGGGCATGAGCGGTCGGACCAGGCCCGACTCGAGGGCACGGTAAATCACCGCCTTCGCAAGGTGTACCGCCGGCGTTGCAACCGGGGGCGACCCCCGATTGAAACCAGCCATGCCTTTGGACTATCGGATATGGGTCTCACCGGCCGCCGATGATGGCGGGCGGCCATTCGGCCATGGAATCCAGACGTGACAGACCTTCAACCCATCCGCGGCACACGGGACCTGATCGGCGAGGACCAGCGCCGGTTCCGCCACGTGGTCGATACCGCGCTGCGCGTCGCCGCGACCTATGGCTATGACGAGTGGACCACGCCGATCTTCGAGGACACCCGCGTGTTTTCCCGCACTCTCGGGGAGACGTCGGACGTGGTGATGAAGGAGATGTACAGCTTCGAGGATCGCGGCGGCGACTCGCTCACGCTGCGGCCCGAGGGAACCGCCGGCGTGTGCCGCGCCCTGGTCAGCAACGGGCTGACCCAGAGCCTGCCGCAGAAGGTGTTCTACGCCGGCCCGATGTTCCGCTACGAACGGCCGCAGAAGGGACGCTACCGGCAGTTCCACCAGATCGGGCTGGAACTGATCGGCCCCTCGGAACCCCTGGCGGATGCCGAGGTGATCGCCTGCGGCTGGGACATCCTGAAGGCGCTGGGCGTGGCCGCGGACACCGTTCTGGAATTGAATACGTTGGGCGATCGCGACAGCCGCCACGCCTATCGCGACGCCCTGGTCGCTTACTTTACGGCGCATAAATCGTCACTTTCCCAGGACAGCGCGCTGCGCCTGGAACGCAATCCGATGCGGATCCTGGACAGCAAGGATGACGGCGACCGGCGCATCGTCGCCGACGCTCCGACGATCGCCGCCTACCTGACCGAGAGCGCGGCGGCGTTCTACGCCGGGCTGCAGCGCCATCTGACCCGCCTGAAGGTCCCGTTCCGGGAAAACCCGCGGATCGTCCGTGGTCTCGACTACTATGGCCACACCGCATTCGAATTCGTCACCACGAAGCTTGGCGCCCAGGGCACGGTGATGGCGGGCGGCCGCTACGATGGGCTGGTGGCCGAGATGGGCGGCCCTGCGACCCCGGCCGTGGGCTGGGCCGCCGGGATCGAGCGGCTGTCGATGCTGATGGACGCGCCGCCCGCGCCGCCGGCGCCGGTCGCCGTGGTGCCGGTCGGCGACGCGGCGGAAGGCCCCGCGCTGGATGTGCTGCAATCGCTTCGCGCCGCCGGCGTCCGCGCGGAAATGGCCTATCGTGGCAACCTGCGCCGGCGGATGGAACGCGCCAACCGCATCGGCGCGCGCGCCGCGGTCATTCTGGGGGACGACGACATCGCCCGCGGCGTCGCACAGGTGAAGGACCTGGCATCCGGCACGCAGGAGGCGGTGCCGCTGACGGGCATCGCCGCGCATCTGTCATGAACCTGGCGCTGAAACTGGACCGCATCGCCGCGCGGGCGGACGAGCTCCGTGCGATGCTGTCGGAAGGGATCTCCGGCGATGCCTATGTGAAGGCATCCCGCGAATTGTCGGACATCGAGCCGGTGGTCGCCCGCATCGGCGATCTGCGGGCCGCCGAACGCGCGCAGGCCGACGCCCAGGCGCTGCTCGACGATCCCGAGATGAAGGAGCTGGCGGAAGCCGAGTTGCAGGACCTCAAGGACCGTATCCCGGCGCTGGAGCATGAAATCCGCCTCGCGCTGCTGCCCAGGGACGAAGCGGATGAGCGGTCGGCGATCCTGGAAATCCGCCCCGCGGCGGGCGGCGACGAAGCCGCGCTGTTCGCGTCCGAATTGTTCGCGATGTACCAGAAATACGCCGGGCTGAAGGGCTGGCGGTTCGAGATCCTGGAATACGGCGACACCGAACTCGGCGGTCTGAAGGAAGGGATCGCGGAGATCACCGGCCGCAACGTCTTCGCCCGCCTGAAATTCGAATCGGGCGTGCATCGCGTGCAGCGCGTGCCTGCGACGGAAAGCCAGGGCCGCATCCACACCTCCACCGTCACGGTCGCGGTGCTGCCGGAAGCCGAGGACGTGGATGTGCATGTCGAGGAGAGCGACCTGCGCATCGACGTGTTCCGTGCCTCGGGCGCCGGCGGGCAGCATGTGAACAAGACCGAAAGCGCGGTGCGGATCACGCATATGCCGTCCGGCATCGTGGTGGCGATGCAGGAGGAAAAGAGCCAGCACAAGAACCGCGCCAAGGCCATGAAGATCCTGCGCGCGCGCCTGTATGAACAGCAGCGCGCCAGCCTGCACGCGGCGCGCGCCGCGGATCGCAAGTCCCAGGTGGGCACCGGCGATCGCAGCGAGCGCATCCGCACCTATAATTTCCCGCAAGGGCGGGTGTCCGACCACCGGATCAACCTGACGCTGTACAAGATCGACCGGGTGATGCTGGGCGATCTCGACGACTTCATCGACGCGCTGACCGCCGAGGATCAGGCGGCCCGCCTCGCGGCCGAGGGGTGACGTCACGCGCCTGATGACAGTGGCCGAGGCGCTGCGGACCGGATCGGCCCGCCTGGCCGCCAGCGGCATCGACAATCCGCGGCTGGAAGCGCGCCTGCTCCTGGCACATGCGATGGGATGCGACACGGCGGCACTGCTGCGTGATCCCGCCGCCCCGGTCGATCCGGCACGCTATGTTCTGCTGCTGGACCGCCGGTGTGCGCATGAACCGCTCGCCTACCTGACCGGGCGGCGGGAGTTCTGGAGCCTGGACCTCGCGGTTTCCGGTGCCACGCTGATCCCGCGCCCGGATACGGAAACGGTGGTGGAGGCCGCGCTGCAGGCCTGGGGCACCCGCGCTGGTCCCTGCCGGGTGCTGGACCTGGGCACCGGCACAGGCTGCCTGCTGCTGGCGCTCCTGCATGAGCTTCCGCGCGCCTTCGGCGTGGGCATCGACCGCGCGCCCGCGGCCGCGCGGCTTGCAGCGAACAATGCGCGGCGCATTGGACTGGCGGATCGGGCGGTATTCCTGTGCGGCGACTGGACCAATGCTCTGGCCGGACGCTTCGACCTGGTGGTGAGCAACCCGCCCTACATCGCCAGCGGCGAAATTTCATCACTGATGCCGGAGGTCGCGAACCATGAGCCGCGGCTGGCGCTGGATGGAGGTGCGGACGGGTTGGACGCCTATCGTGCGATCCTGCCCGCATTGGACGCGGTGATGGCGCCGGAGGCGACGGCGGTGCTGGAGATGGGAATCGACCAGCACGCCGTGCTCACGGAAATGGCATCCGACTGCGGTTTCACGGCCACACTGCATGCCGATCTGGCCGGGACCGCACGCGCGATTGTATTGCGCCGAGGGAAGAGATGAAAAAACCGTTTGGCAGAGCGGTATCGGCAAGGTACGTTTGCCGGGTGGCAGGAAGCGCTGCTTGCAGCGCATTCCGGGCGACTGGCTCCGTAACATGGCGGGACCGTCGTCTGTCCGCATCAACGTCGATGGATCGAGGCTGACCGAAGGGCACGAACCGGGGCGCATCCGTGCGTCCGAACAGCCCGCTGGCTGCCTGCAACGGGAAAGCGCGACGGCAACAGAATGAATATGAAACGCATGCGTGGGCGCAGCCATCGTTCAGGTGGCGGCGGCGGTGGCGGCGGCGGAATGCGCCATCATTCGGGAGGCAACATCCCGATGAACCGCAACCATGTCTTCGACAGCAGCGGCCCGGACATGCGCGTCCGAGGCACGGCGCAGCAACTGTTCGAGAAATATCTGCAACTGGGCCGCGATGCGACCAGCGGCGGCGACCGGGTGATGGCGGAAAGCTACTTCCAGCACGCGGAACACTACTTCCGTATCCTGAACGCCATGAACCAGGCGGCGCAGCAGAACCAGGCGCAGAACCAGGGCCAGCAGCATGGCGGGCAGCGCCGCCCTTACCAGAACGGCGAGGATGGTCAGGCCGCTTCTTCGCCCGACGCGCCCGCCGCCGCCGCGGAACCCGAGGAAGCGCGCCCGCCCGGCACCGGCGAGCAGCCCGAGCCGCGCGAAATCCCGATCGTCGCCGCGCCGCCGGAAGCCTGACCGGGCACGCAGCGCGGCCGGCACCCCAGGCCCTGCCCGGCATCGCAGGGCAGCGCCCGGCATAACGGCGTCGGGTATCCGCCGGCGCTGTGCCACGGGTGCGAAGCCGGCGGGACGACGTGCCAATCGTCATCGCGATCAGGTGTGCATGGCACAGGGCGGTCAGACCAGGGCGGATAGTCGTGCTTAATCCAGATGCTTGACGCCTGCTCAGGGCACGCCGACGCCGGCGCTGGATAGGGTCAGGCCGGACTGATGGCGCGTTCCGTCCCCTCGGCCAGCGCAGCGCGCAACGCGTCCGCCTCGGCTCCCGCGATCAGCCGGCGGCGGATGAACAGGTCGATCAGCACCAGGTTCACGTTGAACTTGAAGTCGTCGGTGTCGCGCACCGCCTCCATTACCCGCCGGATGGGCCAGAGTTCGAAGGCCTCGACCTCGTCATCCTCGGGATGCGGGATGAAATCCTCGGGCAGGACCAGATCGTAGCAGTGCAGCAGGTCGCGGCGCAGCCCTTCCTCCCGCACCATGGCATAGCCGATCTGCCCGACCGCGCGCGCGGTGCCGGCCAGATCCGGCGGAACCGCGGCTTCCTCCCCCGCTTCCTTGATCAGGGTCTCGAACGGCGTCATCCCCGCGGGCACGCCGCCGGCCACGATATGGTCCAGCTTGCCCGGGTCCAGCTGCTTGTTCCGCGCTCGGCGGGCAATCCATAGATGCGGCTCGTCTGCCCGCTCGACGATGCCGTTGACATGCGCACCGACCGAACGGATGCCGAAGGACGGGATCGCCCCGCGGTCGATGCGCGCCAGCACCGGGCCGTCCGGCTCCGCCCGCACATCGAATGTCTCCCGCCGCCAGCGATAGAAGCCGCGCTCGGATAGCGTTCGGGCGATCTCCGGTAGCGCATTGGCGTCGGTCAGCGTGACATTGCGCCCCTCGGTGCGGATCGCCGGAAATCCGGCCAGGGCCTCCGCCAACGCGGGTTCCACCCACCCGACGCGCTGCGGTCCGATGCGGAAGCACAGCCGTGATCCCGGCAGCACCGCATTGGTGCAGGCCGAGATATGGCGCTGGAAGCCGAGCAGGTTTGACAAATCGGGCAATGACTTAGCCTTTCAAATGTGGTCCGAGCATGCCACATGCGGCTCATGAGACGATCCCAGGCCGCTCCGGCGGCCGAATTGCCGCCGTCCCTGCGGGTACAGCGCTCCAGCCTGCAAACGGTAGCCTCGTTGCTGCCTTATCTCTGGCCATCGGGCAATCCCGGCGCACGGGTTCGCGTGGTGGTCGCCCTTGTGTTCATGCTGCTGGCCAAGGTCGCGGCGGTCTATGTGCCGATCCTGTATGGCCGCGCCATCGATGCGCTCGCGCCGTCCGAGGGATCCGCCACGCTGATCGCCGTGCCCGTCGCGCTGATCATCGGCTATGGCCTGGTGCGGGTCGGATCGGCCGGATTCGGCGAAATCCGCGACGCGCTGTTCGCCTCGGTGCAGCAGCGGGCCGTCCGCCTGCTGGCCCTGCGCACCTTCCGGCACCTGCACGGCGTCAGCCTGCGCTTCCACATGGACCGGCAGACCGGCGGCCTGTCGCGCGTGATCGACCGCGGCGTGCAGGGCATGCAGTCGGTGCTGCGGCTGGCCGTGTTCAACGTCGTGCCGACGGTGCTGGAACTGCTGCTGGTCACCGGCATCATCTGGTACCTGTTCGACTGGCGCTACGCGGCGACCACCTGCGTCGCGGTGCTCGCCTATGTCGTGTTCACCATGCTTCTGGCCGGCCAGCGCGGGCGCTACCGGCGCACCATGAACGACACCGACAACGACGCTTCGACCAAGGCACTCGACAGCCTGCTGAACTACGAAACCGTCAAATATTTCAACAACGAGTCGCACGAGGCGGACCGTTACGACCGGGCACTTGAACGCTATGAACGGGCGGCGGTGCGGGTGCAGGTTTCGCTGAACATGCTGAACCTCGGCCAGGCGGCGATCATTGCCGTGGGCCTGACAGGGATCATGCTGATGGCGGCGCAGGGCATGACCAACGGGTCGATGACCGTGGGCAAGTTCGTGGTCGTGAACACCTATCTGGTCCAGCTTTACCAGCCGCTGAATTTCCTGGGCATGGTGTACATGACCATCAAGCAGGGGCTGGTGGACATGGAGCAGATGTTCAGCCTGCTGCGGATCGACCAGGAAGTGCGCGACAGGCCCGGCGCCCGGGCGCTGGCCGCGCATCTGGCGGACGGGCCGGCCGGCGAGGTGCGATTCGAGAATGTCCGCTTCGGCTACCAGGAAAACCGTGAGATCCTGAAAGGCGTCGATTTCACCATTCCGGCCGGCCGCAAGCTGGCCATCGTCGGCCCGACCGGCGCCGGCAAGTCCACCATCAGCCGCCTGCTGTTCCGCTTCTATGACGTGACCGGCGGGCGCGTCCTGATCGATGGGCAGGACATCCGCGACGTCACGCAGGACAGCGTGCGGGCGGCCATCGGCGTCGTGCCGCAGGACACCGTGCTGTTCAACGACACGATCCGCTACAACATCGCCTATGGCCAGCCTGGTGCCAGCCAGGCGGACATCGAACGGGCCGCGCGCCTCGCACAGGTGCACGATTTCGTCATGGCGCTGCCGGACGGCTACGACACAAGGGTGGGCGAGCGCGGGCTGAAACTGTCCGGCGGCGAGAAGCAGCGCGTGGCGATCGCCCGAACCATCCTGAAGGATCCGCGAATCCTGATCCTGGATGAGGCAACCAGCGCGCTCGACACCCGCACGGAACAGGAAATCCAGGCGGCGCTGCGCGCGGTCGCGACGCATCGCACCACGCTTGTGATCGCGCACCGCCTATCAACCGTGGTGGACGCGGACGAAATCGTGGTGCTGCGGAATGGCATGGTGGCCGAACGGGGCACCCATGCAAGCCTGCTGGCAAAGGGCGGCCTTTATGCCGGCATGTGGATGATGCAGGCCGCCGAGGGGGATATGGAACGCGAAACCGCTCCGGCCGGATGACCCCTCCGGAGCCCGATCAGGAAGGGAACGACGATGCAGGCAGGTCCCGATGAACTCCCCCCGGCCGAACTCAGCCATGCCGGCGCGGTGGTGGACAAGGCCGTGGAATACATGATGGGGCAGAACATCAGTTCGCTCGCCATCGCCTCGGCCCTTCTGGGCGGGTCCATGGCCCTGCTGGCGCGCGGGCTGGATGACGAGTCGATCATCCGCATCCTGAACAACGCCATCGCCAGCGTGCGCGCGGGTGAACTGCACGGCGCGCGGGACAGCGGGAACGAGTAGGGGCGGGCTGGCGGCCGCGCGCGACCATCGGCGCCTGGCCGCCCACGGCGTGGCCTGATTGAACACGCTCTTGTCCTTGACGGGGCCGGAGTCAGTCGCCATAACCCGCGCCTTCCGAGCAGACTGAGGATGGAGTGCGATGTCTCGCCGCTGTGAGATAACCGGCAAGGGCGTGTTGAGTGGCAACAACGTCAGCCACGCCAACAACAAGACCCGCCGCCGCTTCCTGCCGAACCTGCAGGTGACGTCGCTGCTGTCCGATATCCTGGGCAGCGAGGTGCGTCTGCGCCTCTCCACCCGCGCCATCCGTACGGTGGAGCACAATGGCGGGATCGATGCCTTCCTCCTCGGCACGCCCAACACGAAGCTGACCGAGGAAGGGCGGACGCTGAAGCGCCGGCTGCAACGCGCCCAGGCCAAGCGCGCCCAGGCCGGGACCGCCGCCTGAAACCCAAAGCTGGCAGCGGGCTTTTTTCCCGCCGGGATTAACGGTTTCTTCGGGATGTCACGTCACTCTCGGCCCATGAGCGTGACGGAAAACGTGTCGTTCGGCCTTGCGGTGATCGCCGCGGGGCTGAGCCTGGGGATGGCCTTTCTCACGGCCCGCATGCGGATCGCCCTGTCGTCCGCGAACACCGAGCGTGACCGCGCTCTGGTGGCGGAAGCCGCGACGATGCGCGTCCTCCGCCTGTCGGTCACCGACATTCGCGCCGACGCGATGCGGCTTCTGGGTCATGCGGAGCAGGTCAGGGTCAGCAGCGAGGCCTCTCAGGACCTCGACGGCATCCTGGCGTTGATCCGCCAGATCCTCCTGCTGACGGATGACATGCAGGACCATGCGGTGCCCGGCGCCTCGACACGGCGGCTTTATCTGGTAACCCTGCAACTCGGCCCGCTGATTACCGATGCCATCGAGGCGGTGAATGCCACGCTGGGGCCGAGCCAGCGCCACTGGCGGGTTTCCGATGCCGTCGGCCGCTGCGCCCTGATCGCCGACCAGAGGGCGGTCGCGCAGGTGATCGGGCGCGTGCTCAGCAATGCCGCCCGGCATTCCCGCAATGGCGACTGGATCGACATCTCGGTGGACCAGCGCAATGACGGCCTGGCCCTGATCATCGAGGATGAGGGCGCTGGCCTGATCGCACCGCAGCGGCCGTCCGATGCGTCCGCGCCCGACAGCCGCGGGCTGGGTCTCGGCCTTGTGCTGGCGCGCGTGCTGATGGAGGCGCATGGCGG
The DNA here is from genome assembly GCA_050181195.1 of Acetobacteraceae bacterium. Lineage (GTDB taxonomy): Bacteria > Pseudomonadota > Alphaproteobacteria > Acetobacterales > Acetobacteraceae > Rhodopila. The sequence goes on from JBFXDK010000016.1 coordinate 18,382, forward strand.
CAGCATGGCGGTGGACTCCGCGACGCGGGTTGGCACCAGGGTCACGCTGACCTTTCCCGCCGAACGGGTCTCCTCGGCCGATCAGGCGACGATCGTGCGGCTGGCAGCATAGGCACCTGCGGCGCGTCGCCGGAACATGCCTGGCCGGTCGCCCGGTCAACCGGGGTTTGCCGCCCGCAGCGCCGCTTCCAGGCGCTTTGCCGTGTCGGCGGCAAGCGAGGCCGGCATGCCGGCGAAACCCAGCACCAGGCCAGCCATGCGTGGCGGCCCGGCGTAGTAGCTGCGCAGCGGTGCCACAGCCAACCCGCGGGACCGGCAGGCCGCCACCGCCCGCGTCTCGTCCGCGCCGTCCGGCAGACGCGCGACCATGTGCAACCCCCCAGGCGCCGCCAACGGCACAGCGGATGGGACATGCGCGGCCATGGCGCCCAGCAGCGCTGTCCGGCGGCGGGCATACTCCGTGCGCATCCGGCGAATGTGCGGCGCCAGCAGGCCCTGGCGCATGAACTCCGCCATGATCGCCTGGCCCAGAGCGTCCGTGCCCCTATCCATCAACGTGCGGGACCGGACGAAGGCGGCCACCAGCGGCGCGGGCACCACCGCGAAGCCCAATCGCAGCGCCGGGGCAAGCGTCTTGCTGAAGGTGCCGCAATAGATGACGCGCCCTGCCTGATCCAGGCTGGCGAGCGGCGGCAGCGGCCGTCCCTCCCACCGGAACTCCGAGTCGCAATCATCCTCCAATACCCACGCATTGGCCCGCTCGGCCCATTCCAGCAACGCGAGCCGACGTCCGATCGGCAGCGCGCCGCCCAGTGGCGTGGCATGCGATGGCGCGACCAGCGCCAGCTTGGCGCGCGGTGCGGCCTGCAACCCCGCCGCGACATCCAGGCCTTCGGCATCGCTGACGACCGCCACCGGTACCGCACCCGAGGCGATCAGCGCGCCTCGCCCGGCGATGTAGCCCGGGTCCTCCACCCAGGCCTGATCGCCCGGATCCAGCAGCAGGTCCGCCGCGCTGCGCAGCGCCTGCTGGGTGCCGGCGGTCACGATGATGCAGCCGGGATCCGCCACCAGGCCGCGCGTCGCGGCAAGATGCGCGGCGATCTGCTCCCGCAGGCTGCGCAGACCCTGTGGCGGCGGATAGCCGGCCAATTCCCCTGTCAGCGACTTCAGGACGCGCGCGGCGCAGCGTGCCCAGGCCTGCGCCGGAAACAGGTCGGGCGCGGGCAGGCCGCCGGCCAGCAGCATGCCCGTCTCGGCTGTCCGCGCCGACGCCGTGGCGGGCACGCTCGCAAGCCGCGCGCCGCGGACGGACAGCGAATTGGCGGCCACCAGCGCGGGCGGCGTGGGCGATGGCGCCGCGTCCGGCAGATCGGTCGCAACATAGGTCCCGCTGCCCGTGCGGGCACGGACATAGCCCTCGGCCGCGAGACGTTCATAGGCGAGCACAACGGTCTGGCGGGCGACGCCGAGTTCACCGGCCAGGGCACGCGTCGGCGGCAGGCGGGATCCGGCGGGCAGGCTGCCTGTCAGAATACCCTGGCGCAGACGTTCGAACACCGAGTGCTGGCGAGTTTGGTCTGGGGCAAGCATGGGGAATTCATGGCCTGGATCGGTCCAATCCAAGCCTAGACCCGCCGCCAAACCGACCGCAAGGCATTGTCGCCGGAATCCTGAGAGGCCGGCCTGCCATCGATCACAAGGGGAAAGAACGGTTCATCGCGCCAGGGACGCGATACGCCTGACGCCAAACGGCATCACGCGTGATGAAGAACGTCGTTCAAGGCCAACGGCGCCCCGCGATCAGCGGGGCTGCTGCGGCATCAGAACCCTTCGCGCTCCAGGCGCTTGCGTTCCAGCTTGCGGGCACGCCGCACGGCTTCCGCCGCCTCCCGGGCCCTGCGCTCGGACGGCTTCTCATAGTGCCGCCGCAGCTTCATTTCGCGGAAAATCCCCTCCCGCTGCATCTTCTTCTTGAGCGCTTTCAGCGCCTGATCAACGTTGTTGTCACGCACGAGGACTTGCACTTGGCCGCCTGCTCCTTTCCAGCGTGCCCCCGCCCATCGGGAGCGTACACGTTAACCCCGCCGACGGACACCCGTCGCGGGGACGGGCGCTATACCATGGCGCCCGAGCCAGACAAACCCTATTTTGGGGCCGAGGATGCGGAGGCGGCATGGCGATCCTGAAAATTGCGCGTATGGGCCACGATGTGCTGTTCCGGAAATGCGAACCGGTCCCCGACCCGGGCGCGCCGGAAATCCGGCGCCTCGTCGCCGACATGATGGAGACGATGGAGGACGCGCCCGGCGTGGGGCTGGCCGCGCCGCAGGTGCATGTCCCCCTTCGCCTGTTCGTCTTTCGCATCCCCGGCGACCGCACCGCCTCCGATCCGGGCGACACCAGCCTGGGTAATTCCGTGCTGATCAACCCGACGGTCGAACTGCTGGGGGAGGAGCGAGTGCTGGGCTGGGAAGGCTGTCTCTCGATCCCCGGCCTGCGGGCCGCGGTGCCGCGCGCCCAGCGGGTGCGCTATCGCGGCGTCGATTGCGACGGCAACCCGGTGATGCGTGAGGTCACGGGTTTCCATGCCCGGGTCGTGCAGCACGAATACGACCATCTCGACGGCATTCTCTACACCATGCGCGTCACGGATTTCCGGCTGTTCGGCTTCAACGAGGAGTTGAACCGCGCCGCGGAACAGCGCGCTGAAAAGGCAGGCTGATGTTTTCCCCACCCGAACGCGACCCGGCGCGCGACGCCGCACTGGAAGCGATGCTGCCGCACGTACCCTTCGACGGCTGGACCGGCCGAGCGCTGCGTCATGGTATGCGCGATCGCGGCCTGGCCGAGGAGGATGCGGACCTGCTGTTTCCCGGCGGCGCGATCGACATGGTCGAGACATTCTGCGACTGGGCGGACCGGCGGATGGAGACGGCTGCCGCCGACCTTCCGGAAACCGGCCTGTCCCGCCGCGTGCGGGCGGTGATCGCGCTGCGGCTGCGGCAGAACGCGCCATACAAGGAGGCCGTCAGACGTGCGATGGGGATCCTGGCCCTGCCGCGAAATGCGCGCGTGGCGGCGGGATGCACGGCGCGGACCGTGGACGCGATCTGGCACGCCGCGGGCGACACCTCGGCCGATTTCAGCTGGTACACCAAGCGTGCCATCCTGACCGGCGTCTATGTGCCCACGCTGCTGGTCTGGCTGCGGGACACCGGCTACGACGCGGCCGAAACGCTGGGCTTCCTGGATCGCCGCCTCGCCGGGGTTGGCCGGATCGGCTCGCTGCGCCGGCGGGCGGAGCAAACGTTCAACCGGCTGCGTCCCGCCTGACGCGGCCGCTGCCACAAGGATCGCCGCACCATGACCGACCGCTACGGGCGCTACACCCGTCTCGTCTTCGACCGGCCGCATCCGCGCGTGCTGCGCATCACCATGGGCGGCAGCGCGGGCCTGACGCCGGTGGATGCCGTGATGCATGGCGAGCTCGGCGAGATCTGGCGCGATATCGACGCCGACCCCGAGGTGAACGCGGTCATCCTGACCGGCGGGCCAAAGGCCTTCTCGGCCGGCGGCGATTTCAAGATGATCCAGGAAATCATGGAGGATTTCGAGACGCGCGCCCGCGTGTGGAAGGAAGCCCGCGACCTCGTCTACAACATCATCAACTGCTCGAAGCCGGTGGTCAGCGCCATGCGCGGCCCGGCGGTGGGTGCGGGGCTGGTTGCGGGCCTGCTGGCCGATGTGTCGATCGCCAGCAAGGACGCGCGGATCATCGACGGCCATACGCGGCTGGGCGTCGCCGCCGGCGATCACTCGGTGATCGTCTGGCCGCTGCTGTGCGGACTGGCCAAGGCGAAATACTACCTGCTGCTGTGCGATTCCGTGTCCGGCGCCGAAGCCGAGAGGATCGGACTGATCTCCCTGGCGGTGGACGACGCGGAGCTTGATGCCAAGGCACAGGAAATCGCGATCCGCCTGGCCGAAGGGGCGCAGAGCGCGATCCGCTGGACGAAATACGCCCTGAACAACTGGCTGCGCATGGCCGGCCCGTCCTTCGATGCCTCCCTGGCGCTGGAATTCCTGGGCTTCACCGGACCGGAAGCGAAGGAAGGCCTGACATCCCACCTGGAAAAGCGACGCCCGTCCTTCCCGCCGACGTCCGTCCTGTGATTGGACTGGCCTGACGACCTGATTGGCACGGGGTTCGTCAGACCGATTGGCCCTCAGGCCGTGTGCGTTTCTGATCCATGATCCCTTGGCATACAAAGCTGAGGGACCAGCCATGGCCGACACGGAGGAAGCAGACAGTTTTCCGGTCACGCGGCGCAACCGCACAGTGCGGCGGCCCGAACGCGGCCGCTACGACAAGGCAACCGTCTACGACATCTTCGACGCGGCACTCTTCGCCCACATCGCCTATGTCATCGACGGCCAGCCGTTCTGCACGCCGACCGGGTTCTGGCGCGAAGGGGATCGTCTCTACTGGCACGGATCGGCCGCCAGCCGGATGATCCGCTTCCAGTCGCCCGGCGTGCCCGTCTGCGTTACCGTCACGCATCTCGACGCCCTGGTCCTGGCCCGCAGCGCCTTCCACCATTCGGTCAACTACCGTTCGGCCATGGCCTTCGGCACCGCGCGTCTGGTCGAGGACCAGGCCGAGAAGCGGCGCGCCATCGACGGCTTCGTCGACCGGTTCTTTCCCGGCCGGTCGGGGGAACTGCGCCCGCCGACCAGCAAGGAAATCCGTGCCACCAGTTTCGTGGCGATGGACATGGAGCAGGCATCGGGGAAAATCCGCGCCCTGCATGTCAGCGACGACGAGGAGGACTACGCGCTGCCGATCTGGGCCGCGCGGATTCCCATCCGCCAGGTGATCGGAGAGACGGAACCCTGCCCCCGTCAGACGCCCGGTCTCGACGTCCCGGCCGGCGTGCGTCCCTACCAGGCGGGCCGCACCCTGGACGACGCGCTCCGGGAAGCGCAGAAACTGGCCTATGGTCTGTAGCGAGCCCGCCGGACCACAGCGATCGATCAGACCACCTTGCCTTCGAATGGCGGCAGCAGGTCGGGTGACTCGAACTCGATCACCCACAGGTCCGGGTCGAACCGGACCTGGCGGGCGATGTAGGCGTCCACCGCTTCCTGGTCCACCGGCGCGGGGCCGGTCGCCCGCATCCAGGCCAGCGCCCCGTCGGCGGACCGCATCTGCGACAGTACCGACATCCCTTCCCGCCCGCGCAGCACCACCAGCACACCGCCGGCATCCGGATCGCCCTTGCGCAGCACCATGCCCGGCCGGCCGTCCCGGTCACCCAGGCGCAGCGCCATGCTGACCCACAATCCGGCCTTCACCCTGGGTTCCGCCATCAGCCCTGCTCCCCATCGCCGCCCGTCGTCATGGCAAGGCCAGCCCGCCGCCATCGACCGGCAGCGCATGGCCGGTGATGCCGCGGGATTCCGGCCGCAGCAGCCAGACCACCGCATCGGCGATTTCCGCGGGCGTCGCCACCCGTCCCGTCGGCACGCCGGCGGCGGCCTGTTCCGGCGTGATACCCAGGTCGCGATAGCGGGCGTGCGCCATGTCGGTATCCACCCAGCCCGGGCATAGCGCGTTCACCGTGATGCCGCGCGGCGCCGCCGCCAGGGCCAGCGCCCGGGTGAACCCGACGACCCCGTGCTTGGCCGCGCAATAGGCGGTCTGATCGGGCACGCCGCGCAGCCCCAGGACCGAGGCAATGTTGACGATCCGCCCGGTTCCGTCCGGCAGCAACGCCAGTGCCGCCTTGCAGCAGTGATACGTGCCATGCAGGTTGCTGCCGATGATCGCGTGCCACAGCACGTCGTCACCATCCAGCGCATTCGCCCCGGCCTGTCCGGCGCAGTTCACCAGCGCGTCCAGCCGGCCGATCCGGTTCGCGACATCGGCGAACAGCGCCCGCACCGCCCCGGCATCGGCGACATCGCAGACCCGGAACTCCGCGTCCGGCTCCGCCGGCGTGGCGCGCGCGACCGGCACCGCGCGCCAGCCCTCGGCGCGCAGCCGCCGCACCACGGCCTGGCCGATGCCGCGGCTGCCGCCGGTGACCACGGCCACCTTCATTGCGCGGTGCCCCCGCCATCCACCGGCAGCACGACGCCGGTCATGAACGACGCCGCGTCGGAGGCGAGGAAAGCCACCACGTTGGCGATCTCCTCGGGGCGGGCGAAGCGGCCCAGCGGCACGCCCTGGCGGTAGAATGCGGCCGAGTTGGTGGGGAACTGGTCCGGATAGGTCGCCGCCAGGTCGCTGATCACCTGGTTCAGCATCGGCGTCTCCGTGCTGCCCGGGGCGATGCAGTTCACGCGGATGCCGAACCGCGCCCAGTCCAGCGCGGCCGACCGGGACAATTGCGCGATCGCCGCCTTGCTCGCGCCATAGGCCGCGCTCACCTGCTTGCCGATCAGCGCCTGGTCCGAGGCGATGTTGATGATCGAGCCCCGCTTCCGCTCGATCATCCCCGGCAGCACGGCGCGCATCAGGGCATAGGCGGCCAGGAAATTGACCCGGAACACCCGCTCCACCTCCGCCAGCGGCGTTTCCAGCACCGTGCCCAGCACGGTGACACCGGCATTGTTCACCAGGATGTCGAAGGGACCGCGCTCCGCCACCAACGCCGCGAGCGCCGGTTCCAGGCCGGCCGTATCGCCAAGGTCGAACTCCGGCAGGTCGAGCCCGGTCACCTCCACGCCGTCCCGCGCCAGCACCGCGGCGATCGCCCCGCCGATGCCGCCCCGATGGCCGGTGACGATCGCACGCCGTCCCGACAGGCCGAAATTGATCGCGGGCTGCATCTTGCCTCCTCTCTTCCCGGTGTCATTCTGCGGGCTTCCGACGCAATCGGCTACACGGGGAGTTCTGGACGCGGTGCCGCTCGCTTTCACTCGGCAACACAACCCCGTTCCATGCTGACGCTCAGCCAGGTCGGACGGCGCTTCCCCGATGGGACGGAGGCGCTGCGGGACATTTCCCTGGCGCTCCGCCCCGCCGACTTCGTCGCGCTCCTGGGCCCCTCCGGCTGCGGCAAATCCACCCTGCTGCGCCTGATCGCCGGGCTGGACCGGCCCGATTCCGGCCGCCTGGCATGGCAGGACGGGCATGAGCCGGAGACCGGCGGCATCGGCTATGTGTTCCAGGACGCGACCCTGCTCCCCTGGGCGAGCGCAGCCGAAAACGTCTACCTGCCCCTGCGGTTGCGCGGCATTGCCCGCGCCCACGCCGAAGCGGATGTCCGTTCGGCTCTGCATCGCGTCGGGCTGGAGGGTTTCGAAGCAGCCCGCCCCCGGCAGCTGTCCGGCGGCATGCGCATGCGGGTCTCCATCGCCCGCGCCCTGGTCACCCGCCCGCGCGTGCTGCTGATGGACGAACCCTTCGCCGCTCTGGACGAATTCACCCGCCACCGGCTGCAGGCGGACCTGCTTGCCTTGTGGCGCGACATCGGCTGCACGATCGTCTTCGTGACCCATTCGATCTACGAGGCCGCGTTCCTCGCCCGCCGCATCGTGCTGATGACACCGCGGCCCGGGCGGGTGTTCCGGGAAATCCGCTCCGGTCTGGCGTCCGGCCCCGGCACCAGGCTCGATCCCGCCTATGCGGCCCTGGTCGCCGAGGTCACCAGCGCGATGGAACAGGGTCTCGCCGCGGCATGAAGCGTGCCGTGCTGCCGGCGCTGTTCGCCGTTGTCTGCCTTGCCGGCTGGGAAACGGCCGTACGCCTGACCGGCGTGCCGGACTACGTAATGCCGGGCCCGGTTGCGATCGTGCAGGCCTTCCTGGGCGACCCCGCGGGCCTGCTGCTGTCATTGGGATCGACGCTGGTGGTGACCTTCGCCGCATTGCTGGTCGCCGCGGTGCTGGGCGTGCTGATGGCGATGGCCATGGCCGCCAGCCGCCTGGCCGAGGCGGCGATCCAGCCCTGGGCCGTGGTGCTGCAGGTGACACCGCTGCCGGCGATCGCGCCGCTGATCATCATCTGGATCGGCGATCCCTTCACGTCCCTGGTGGTGTGCGCCACCGTCGTCGCCTTCTTCCCGATCTTCGCCAACACCGCCGCGGGCCTCGCGTCGCCGCCGGCCGATCTTGCCGACCTGTTCCGCCTCTATGGCGCCGGGCGCGGCCGGACGCTGATGCTGCTGCGGCTGCCCGCTGCCCTGCCCTTCTTCCTGACGGGACTGCGCATCTCCGGCGGTCTGGCGCTGGTGGGCGCGGTGGTGGCCGAGTTCGTGGCGGGGTCGGGCGGTTTCGCGTCCGGCCTCGCCTACCGCATCCTGGAGGCCGGCTACCGGCTGCAGGTCCCGCGCATGTTCGCGGCGCTGGTGCTGCTGTCGGTCGCCGGAATCGCCATCAACAGCGGCCTGGCGTGGTTCGGCCGCACCATCCTGCGCTGGCGAGGCGACGCATGAAACCGGGCGACCGAATGCTCGACCGTTCCGCGCGCAGGGTTGGGGTGGCGGCTGCGCGCGAAATCGAGTGGATACCAGCCGGCCGCCATGCGATGCATGCGTCAATGCTTCGGGCGGCTGGTATGACACAGCAATCCCTGCTGATCTTCGGTCTCGGCTATTCGGGCCAGGCGATCGCGCGCGACGCCTCCGCCGCCGGATTTGCCATCACGGCGACGTCGCGCACGCCCACGCCGGGACGCATCCCGTTCGATGGGGCCGCATCCGCCATCGCCGCTGCCACGCACCTGCTGACGACCGCCTCGCCCGGGCCGGACGGCGATCCGGTGCTGGCGCTGTATGCCGATGCGATCCGGGCGGCGCCGCGCCTGCGCTGGATCGGCTATCTGTCCAGCACCGTCGTCTACGGCAATCGCGATGGCGGCTGGGTAGACGAGGACACGCCGCCCGCGCCGACGCAGGAACGCGGGCACCGGCGCCTGGCAGCCGAGGCGGCCTGGTCGGGCTTCGCCGGCCGCGTCCCGGTCGATATCTTCCGCCTCGCCGGCATCTACGGCCCCGGCCGTTCCGCCTTCGACGACCTCCGCGCCGGCCGGGCCCGCCGTCTTGTCAGGCCCGGGCAGCAGTTCGGGCGCATCCATCGCGACGACATCGCGCGCGCCGTCGCCGCCGCCATGCTTCAGGACCGGCCGCCGGGGCCGCGCATCCTGAACCTGTCGGACGATCATCCCGCCGAAAGCGCCGCCGTCGTCACCGAAGCCGCTGCCCTGCTGGGCGTCGCGCCACCGCCGGAAATCGCCTACCGGGACGCGGAACCCGCCATGAGTGCGATGGCCCGCAGCTTCTGGGCCGAGAACCGCAAGGTCGCCAGCGCGAAGACGCGGCAGGCCCTCGGCCTCGGCTGGCTGTACCCCAGCTACCGCGAAGGGCTACGCGCCATCCTGGCCGAGGAGCGCGGCCACCGTGCGCCGTAGCAGCGCGAGGTCCTGCGGCCGCGACAGCCGGTGGTCGCCGTCCTTCACCAGGATCACCTGGACATCGTCGGACTGAAGCTGCTCCGCCACCTGCAGCGACAATTGCCAGGGCACGTCCGGATCCCGCTGCCCGTGCAGCAGCCGCACCGGGCAGCTCAGCGGGATCGATCCGGTCAGCACGAAGTTCCGCGGCCCGTCCTCGATCAGCTTGCGCGTCAGCGGCGTTGGCGGACCGTACTGGCTGTCGCGGTAGATCACCCCGTCGCGCATCAGCGCCGTCCGCTGCGCGTCCGTCAGACGGTCCAGCATCAGGCGCTGGGTGAAATCCGGCGCTCCGGCAATGCCTACCAGCGCCGCGACGCGGCCGGGACGCGCCAGCGCCGTCAGCAACGCGATCCAGCCGCCCATCGAGGAGCCGACCAGGATCAGCGGCCCGGTGGTCAGCCGGTCGATCACCGCGCCGGCATCCGCCGCCCAGATGCCGATGGTCCCTTCCAGAAAATCCCCGCCGCTGTCGCCGTGCCCGGAATAGTCCAGCCGCAGCATCGCGATCCCGCGTTCGTCGGCGAAGGCGGCCAGCGCCGTCGCCTTGTCGCCGGTCATGTCGCTGCCATAGCCCGGCAGGAAGACGACCGTCGGCCCCCGCCCTTCGGTCTTCGCCCAGGCGAGTTCAACGCCATCGCCGCGATCGAGACGTCCCGTGGTTTCCATGTGCCTCTCCCGAATGGCTGGTGGTCACCGGACGCTGGCGCGGAAACGGGTTGCGCCCGTGACCCGCTGCGGCCCGGGTGATCTGGTCCGACGTCCCACCCGGGGCTAGGCTATCTGCTTCCCCGCATCCGAGGAAACCCGATGGCAAGTGCCGCCCATCCGCCCGCCGACCGGCCGCACGGACGACTGGCGCGGATCGGCGCCATGATCCTGCACGAGATACGCGAGGTCATCCCGCCAACCCTGTTCTTCTTCGTCGGGTTCAATGTCATCCTGCTCACCAAGCGGCTGCTCCTTGAACAATACCTGATTGCCTACGCAGGCTTTGTGGTTGCCACGACCGGGGCGCTGATCGTCGGCAAGGTCGTGCTGGTGGCCGACAAGCTGCCGCTGCTGCGCCGGTTCGACCACGCGCCCCTGGCCTGGCCGATCCTGTTCAAGGCGCTGTGCTACACGGTCCTGGTCATGGCGGCGCGCCTGCTGGAAGCCCTGGTCCACTTCCTGGCAGCCGGCGGCGCGCTGGGCGGCGGACGGTTCATCGCCGACGTGCTGGGCCAATTCAGCTGGCCACACTTCATCGCGGTCCAGCTTTGGATCTTCGTGCTGTTCCTGGTCTACGTGACCGCGTGCGAACTCAATGCGCTGTTCGGCGACGGCGAACTGTTCCGCATCCTGTTCAGGCATCGCTCCAACGAGGTGAAGTCGGTCCGACGCGCACGCATTCGCCTGCTGACCCGACTGATGCGGCTGACCGAGGCGCATTCGCTGGCCGACCTGCAGCATCCGGGATCGCCCGCCAACCGCGAACTTGCGGGCATCCTTCGGCGGCTTCGCAGGCATTAGGCCGCGCCGCCCGGGGACGTGGGCCACTCCAGCTTCGGCGCCGGGTCATGCTATCCAGCCGCATGCCCGCGCGGTCCGAATCGCCCGTCATCCTGCAGGTCCTGCCGTCGCTGGTCACCGGCGGGGTGGAGCGTGGAACCGTGGAGATCACCCAGGCCATCACCGCCGCCGGCTGGACGGCGCTGGTCGCAAGCCAGGGCGGGCGGCTGGTTCCGGCCATCGAGCAGGCGGGCGGACGCCACATCACCCTGCCCCTGAATACCAAGTCTCCCCTCGCCATCTGGCGCAATGCCGCTCGGCTGGAGGCGCTGATCCGCGCCGAACGCGTCGCGATCGTGCATGCCCGCTCCCGCGGGCCGGCCTGGTCGGCCTGGTTCGCCTGCCAGCGCACCGGGGCGCATTTCGTCACCACGCATCACGGCACCTATGGCGACGGCATGCCGTTCAAGCGCGCCTACAACGCGGTGATGAGCCGCGGCGAGGTCGTGATCGCCGCCAGCCGCTTCATCGCCGACCTCGTGATCCGGCGGCACGGCACCGATCCCGCCCGCATCCGCGTCATCCCCCGCGGCGTCGATACCGCCCTGTTCGATCCGGCCGCTATCGGCCCGGACCGCATCGAACGCCTCGCCTCGGCCTGGCGCCTGCCCGCCGGTGCGCGGGTCGTCATGCTGCCGGGCCGGCTGACGGCGTGGAAGGGCCAGCGCGTGCTGCTGGATGCGATGGCCCTGCTGAACCGGCCGGATGTGATCTGCGTGCTGGTGGGATCGGACCAGGGGCGCTGGCGCTACACCGCCGCCTTGCGTCAGCACGCCGAGGCCCTGCGGATCGGCGAGCAGGTCCGCTTCGCCGGCGAATGCGACGACATGCCGGCGGCGCTGATGCTGGCCGATGTGGTGGTGCACGCCTCCATCCAGCCCGAAGCGTTCGGCCGCGTGGTGATCGAGGCACAGGCGATGGGGCGCCCGGTGGTGGCGTCCGATCTTGGCGGGCCGGTGGAGACGGTGGACCACGGCGTGACCGGCTGGCGGGTGCGATCGAACGACGCGCGCGGCCTGGCCCTGGCCCTGGCCGGCGCGCTGGACATGGACCCGGCGGACCGCCAGGCGCTGGGCGCGCGCGCACGCGCTTCGGTGCCAACGGTGCAGGCGATGCAGGCGGCGACGCTGGACGTGTATCGCAGCATCCTCCAGCCCGCCCCATGACGCGGCGGACCGTCCCCACCCGCGCAGCGCGTGGCAGACCCTGGCACGTTGGGGTTGCGACCCAGGCCGCGCGGCCCCATAGACACGGCTCTATTCTGCAACAGAGGAAGGCTGCCCCATGCCCGCCATCACCCTGCCCGACGGTTCCGTGCGCCGCTTCGACGCGCCGGTGACGGGCACTACGGTGGCCGAGGCGATCGGGCCCGGCCTCGCCCGCGCCGCGCTGGCCATGAAGCTCGACGGCAAGGTCGTCGACCTCGCGACCGAGATCGACCGCGACGCCAATATTGTCTTCGTCACCCGCCGCGACGCCGAGGCGCTGGAACTGATCCGCCATGACGCCGCTCATGTCCTGGCCGAGGCGGTGCAGGAACTCTGGCCCGGCACGCAGGTCACCATCGGCCCGGCGATCGAGAACGGATTCTATTACGACTTCGCGCGCAACGAACCGTTCACGCCCGAGGACTTTCCCCCGATCGAGGCGAAGATGCGGGAAATCATCGCGCGCGGCGACAGGTTCGAATGCCAGGTGATCGACCGCGAGGAGGCGATCGGCTTCTTCCAGGCCAAGGGCGAGAAATACAAGGCGCAGCTGATCGAGGACCTGCCGCGTTCCGAGCGGATCACGCTCTACCGCCAGGGCGACTGGGTGGATCTGTGCCGCGGCCCGCACATGCGCAGCACCGCCGATGTCGGCACCGCCTTCAAGCTGATGAAGGTGGCCGGCGCCTATTGGCGCGGCGATCACCGCAACGCCATGCTCAGCCGCATCTACGGCACCGCCTGGCGCGACCAGAAGGAACTCGACGCCTACCTGCACATGCTGGAGGAGGCGGAACGCCGCGACCATCGCCGCATCGGCAAGGACATGGACCTGTTCCATATCCAGGAGGAAGCCGTCGGTTCAGTGTTCTGGCACCCCAAGGGCTGGCGCCTGTATCGCACCGCGGAAAACTACATGCGCCGTCGCCTCGATGCGTCCGGCTACCAGGAGGTGAAGACCCCCCAGCTGGTCGACCGCGTGCTGTGGGAACGATCGGGGCACTGGGACAACTACCGCCAGAACATGTTCATCGCCCGGGTCGAGGACGAGGACAAATCCCTCGCCCTGAAGCCGATGAACTGCCCATGCCATGTGCAGATCTTCCGCCAGGGCATCCGTTCCTACCGCGAACTGCCGCTGCGCATGGCCGAGTTCGGCGCCTGCCACCGCTATGAACCCTCGGGCGCGCTGCACGGCATCATGCGGGTGCGGGCCTTCACGCAGGACGATGCGCATATCTTCTGCACCGAAGCGCAGATCGCGCCGGAGACGGTGCGCTTCGTTGAGCTATTGTCATCAATTTACCGCGACTTCGGCTTCGAGAGTTTCCGCGTGAAATTCTCCGACCGTCCGGAGGTCCGCGCCGGCGCCGACGATGTATGGGACCGCGCCGAGGGCGCGCTGAAGGAAGCCTGCGAAACCGCCGGCGTCGCCTATGAACTCAATCCGGGCGAGGGCGCCTTCTACGGTCCCAAGCTGGAATTCGTGCTGCGCGATGCGATCGGGCGCGACTGGCAGTGCGGCACGCTGCAGGTGGATTTCGTGCTGCCGGAACGGCTCGACGCCGAATACGTGGCCGAGGACGGCATGCGACGCCGCCCGGTGATGCTGCACCGGGCCATCCTGGGCAGCTTCGAACGGTTCCTGGGCATCCTGATCGAGCAGTATGCCGGCCGCTTTCCGCTCTGGCTCGCGCCGGTGCAGGTGGTGGTGGCGACGATCGTGTCGGATGCCGACGACTACGCACGCGAGGTGGCCGGCGCCTTCGCCCGGGCAGGCCTGCATGTCGAGACCGATCTTTCCAACCAGAAGATCAATGCCAAGGTCCGCGAACACAGCCTGGCGCATGTTCCGGTGCTGGCCGTGGTCGGGCGGAAGGAAGCGGAAAACCGCACCGTGGCACTGCGCCGCCTGGGCGGGTCGGCGCAGGAAGTCATTTCGCTGGATGACGCGGTGGCGCGTCTTGCGGCAGAAGCAACGGCTCCCGATCTAAGGGCCGATGCTCACTGAACGCTCTTGACTTGATCCGGGACGGGGACATCGGCCACACTACAAACTGGTCGCCCCCCTTTTTACGACCGCTCGGCAACAACCATAGGAGAGAACCATAGCAAGAGGACCGATGCCCGCTTCGCCTACCCGCGACGGGCCCCGCGTGAACGAGGAGATTCGCGCCTCCCAGATACGCCTGATCGACCAGGACGGTGAAATGCTGGGCGTCATGTCCGCCCGCGACGCCGTGCAACGGGCCTATGCCGTCGGATTGGACCTGCTGGAAATCAGCCCGAACGCTGATCCGCCGGTCTGCAAGATCCTCGACTACGGCAAGTTCAAATACGAACAACAGAAGAAACGCAACGAGGCCAAGAAGAAGCAGAAGGTCATCGAGATCAAGGAGATCAAGGTCCGCCCCAACATCGATGAGAACGATTATCAGGTGAAGATGCGCGCCATGAAGTCGTTCATCGAGGAAGGCGACAAGGTCAAGGTGACGCTGCGTTTCCGCGGCCGGGAAATGGCCCACCAGGACATCGGCATCCGCGTGCTGGAACGCATCCGCTCGGAACTGGACGCCACCACGAAGGTGGAACAGATGCCGCGGATGGAAAACCGCCAGATGGTGATGGTGCTCTCGCCGCGTTAGCCGCGATCGTGACAGCGCCGGACGCGCGGAAACGCGACCGGCGCACAACGACACCTTCCCGCCCAGGCCCATCTCCGCTTCGCGCACGAAGCCGGCGGTCAAACGACCGCACCTGCCCCGCTGCTCCCAGCCGATGCCGAAGCACGGCGCTGATAGGACGCGCCCGCGTCGCATTGGGCTGCGATCCGCGTTCCACTCGCGCCGCCCTTCTCACCGCCGCTTCTCTCACCATTGCGTGATCCGATTCCCGCGACAGAACCGCTGGGTTGTTCCGGTCCTTCGTCCGGCTATCGTCCCCAAGCCGGACAATCAGGGAGATGTCGCATGCGTGCACCCGGGACGCCGTCGTGGCTCGCCGAATTCCGCGCCTTCATCATGCGTGGCAATGTCGTCGACCTCGCGGTGGGCATCATCATCGGTGCCGCCTTCACCGGCGTGGTCAACAGCCTCGTCAAGGATGTGTTCAACCCGATCCTCGGCATCCTGACCGGCGGGGTGGACTTCTCCAACATCTTCGTCGCCCTGAATGGCGAAACCTATGCCTCGCTGGTCGAGGCCCGCGCGGCCGGCGCACCGACGCTCAATATCGGCCTGTTCCTGAATGCGATCATCCAGTTCGTGATCGTCGGCTTCGCGGTGTTCTGGGTGGTGAAGGCCCTCACCCGGCTCAAGCTGCGGGAGGACGCCAAGGCGGCGCCGAACCGGTCCGAGCTCCTGCTGGCCGAAATCCGCGACCTTCTGAAGGCGAAGTAGCGTAGCCAGCCGCGGCTTTACCGTCCCGGGAATGCCGCTATCGTGGGTCATCGCTGCACGAAGCCGGATCAGGAGAATGCAATGAAGTTCGGCTGGCTGACCCTGGCGCTCTCACCGTCTCCAGCCGAGGACGCGGCGCGCATCGACCAGCAGATCATCCAGGTCTGTTTCGCCGAAACCCTTGGCTTCAGCGATGTCTGGCTGACCGAGCATTATTTCACCGGGGAGAGCGTCTACAATGACGCGCTGCTGTTCGCGGCCGCCGTCAGCCAGCGCACCGAACGCATCCGCATCGGCTTCGCCGTCGTGCAGATGCCGTTCCACCATCCCGTGCGGCTCGCCACCCAGCTCGCCCTGCTCGACAATCTCAGTAAGGGCCGGATCGATGTCGGGGTCGGCAAGGGCACCGTCTACAACGAGTATGAATTTGTGGGGCACGGGCTGCGCAGCGATGACAGCCGCGAGCGCATGGAGGAAGCCGTCGACATCCTCCAGCGCGCCTGGCGCGAGGCGCCGCTCGACTATGACGGCCGCTACTACAAGGTGCATGTGCCGGAGCTTCGCCCGCGCCCCGTGCAGCAGCCGGGACCGCCGCTGTGGCGCAGCGTCATCTCACCGTCCTCGTTCACCGAATGCGGGCGTCTCGGCATCCCAATCCTGACGTCGCGCCTCGCCGTCGCCCGCATCCGGGAACGCTGGCAGCTCTACCAGTCCGGGCTGGAGGCGGGCGGCCACGACGAACGCACCCGCGCGCGTCTGATGGAACAGATCGCCCTGTGGCGGAACGTGTATGTCGCGGACTCCGACGCCCAGGCCGAGGACGAATTGTCCGCGCTGCTGCTGGAAACCCGCGCGCACATGATGCATGTGCGGGACGCCTACAACCCCGCGGATTTCCGCATCGATCCGGTGATGCTGAACGCCTGGACCGACCCGGGGGTGGGCGAATCCGAGGCGCTGGCGTTCATGATGTCCAGCGGCTGCCTCTACGGCTCCCCGGCGCGCGTGCGCGAGCAGGTGGCGGAACTGCGCGACGTCGGCGTACGGCACCTGCTCTGCCAGACCGGATTCGGCGACATGAGCCACGAAGCGAACATCGCCTCGATGCGCCGCTTCGGCGAGCATGTCATGCCCTGGTTCCGGGATTGATGCCCGCCGCCCGAAATGACCCGTGCCGGCCGGACGCGGGGATCGCGGGACCAGCCGGACGGGATATCAGGACTGGGCGCGCCGGATCAGCCGACCGTCGCGCTGATGACCACGGTTTCCGGCGATAGATCGAGCTTGCGGGCCAGCCGTTCCAGCCGCCGCAGGATGCCGTCGCCCACGAACACCCCGCCTTCCTCATCCAGCCGCAGGATCAGCCGCGAACCCGACACGACCAGTTCGGCGCGCTGCAGCAGCGCCGAGGTGCCGCCCGACAGGGTATAGGCCAGCCGCAGCGCCATCCCCAACGCCTCGGCCCGGATCTCTGCCCCGGGATCCAGCAGCAGGCGCGCGGCATTGAGGAAGCTGGCGTTCAGGTCGGCCTCGTAGCGCACGGCAACGGCCAGCGCCAGGAAGCCCCGTTCGTGGTGGTCGATGCCGACCGACGGCTGGCGCAGCACGCGATGGAACGCCTGTTCGGCGCGAAACTCCGGATGGTCGTGGCTGCCGACATCGGACATCAGGCAGGCCGCCTCGCGCAGCCGCTGCTCTGTCCGCGATTCCCGCGGAAACAGCCGCGACGTCCAGTCCAGCAGCGCCAGCGGCAGCGTCACATCGCGGCCATGGCGTTCGGCCAGGTCGTGGCCGGCCGCGAGCAGCGGATCCTCGGCCCGCACCTCCGCGGGGATCCGCTCCATGTACCAGCCTTCGCGCAATCCGCTCGCGCTGAAGACCACGTTGCGCACGGCGGTCAGGCGCAGCAGGCGGCGCAGCACGACCGCGGCGAACGGCAGGTCGTCGATCCGCCGACGCGCCATCCCCGGCAGCTTCTCCAGGACACGGCGGCCGGCGCCGGCGATCAGACCGGCCAGGTCGCGTCCCTCCTCCCGGCCGATCGTGTAGTGATGCACCATGTGCAGCGGATAGCCGGTCTGCGCCATATGGATATGCGCCAGCGCCCGCCAGGCGCCGCCGACCAGGTACAGGTCGCGTCCCATCGCGCCCGACAGCCACGACACGCCTTCCATGTCCGTCTCGGCGATGGTGCGCGCCAGCATCAGGTCGCCCCCCGACCGTTCCGCCAGGCGGATCACGCCCAGGCGCAGCGTCTGAGACGGTCCCTGCCGCCCGGCATCGAGGCGCACGAGCTCCAGCGATCCGCCGCCGATATCGGCCAGCACGCCATCGGCCGCCGGGATGCCGCACAGCATGCCGGCGGCGGAGTAGGCCGCTTCCTGCACCCCGGACAGGATCCGGATCGGCACCTCCGGCATGCGGGACCGCAGGGCGGCGACGAACTCGGGACCATTGACCGCTTCGCGCACCGCGGCGGTGGCCAGCACCTCGAACGGGTGCGCCTCCATCGCACGGGCGATCGCGTGGTAGCGGCGCATCACGGCGACCGCCTGCGTCATGCCCTCGTGGTTCAGCCGACCGGTTTCCTGCAGGCCTCGCCCCAGGCGCAGCACCGCCTTTTCGTTGAAGATGACAACGGGATTGCGGCTCTGGCCCTCATAGACCACCAGCCGCACCGAATTGGACCCGAGATCGACGACCGCGCAGCGCGGCCTCTCTGAATGGGATGTTCCGACCATGCCTCAGTCTTGATGAACGCGATCGCGCCGGCGCAGTTCCGCGAGCTGCGCGCCGATCGTCGGCCCGTGCAGGGCCGATCCCCGGCCCGACAGCGACGGATTGGTCATGAAGTAGTCATGCGCCGAAACCGGCCGGCGGCCGGCGGCGACGCGGCGCCAGTTGCCATCGGCCTTCAGCTCCCAGGATTGCAGCGTGTCCTTCAGGTTGGTCACCATGATCTGGTCCAGGACCTGCGCATGCACGGTCGGATTGTGGATCGGCACCAGCGTCTCGACCCGCCAGTCCATGTTGCGCTCCATCCAGTCGGCGGAACTGATGTAGACGCGGGCATGCCGGCTGGGAAGGTGATGCCCGTTGCCGAAGGCGTAGATGCGGCTGTGCTCCAGAAAGCGGCCGACGATGGATTTCACCCGGATATTCTCGGACAGGTCCGGAACGCCCGGACGCAGGCAGCAGATCCCGCGCACCACCGCCATCACCTTCACGCCGGCGGACGAGGCGTCGTACAGCGCGTCGATCAGCTTGCGGTCGAGCAGGCTGTTCATCTTCAGCCAGATCGTCGCGGGCCTGCCGGCACGCGCGAAGCCGATCTCGCGCTCGATCCCCTCCAGCAGCACGTTCCGCGTCGTCAGCGGGCTGAACCCCAGTTCCTCCATCGCCTCCGGACGCGCATACCCGGTCATGAAGTTGAACAGGCGCGCGGCATCGCGGGTCAGCGCCGGGTCGGAGGTGAAGAAGCTGAGATCGGTGTAGATACGGGCGGTGATCGGATGGTAGTTGCCGGTTCCGAAATGCGCGTAGGAACGCAGGATCCCGGCCTCGCGCCTCACCACCAGCGACAGTTTCGCGTGCGTCTTCAGCTCGGTGAAGCCGAACACCACCTGCACGCCGGCGGCTTCCATCGTCCGCGCCAGGCGGATATTCGCTTCCTCGTCGAAGCGCGCCCGCAATTCCACCATGGCCACGACGAACTTGCCCGCCTCGGCCGCCTCGATCAGCGCCTTGACGATCGTGCTGTCGCGGCTGGTGCGATACAGCGTCTGCTTCACCGCCACCACGTTCGGGTCCTGCGCCGCCTGGCGCAGGAACTGCACGACGACATCGAAGCTTTCATAGGGGTGGTGGACGATGATGTCCTTGGCGCGGATCGCGGCGAAGCAGTCGCCGCCGAAATCGCGGATCCGCTCGGGGAAGCGCGGCGTATAGGGCGTGAACAGCAATTCCGGCCGGTCGTCGACGATCAGCTGCTTGACGTCGACAAGTCCCATGAAACCGCGCTGGGTATGCACCTCGTCCGGTGCCGCCTGCAGCGCATCCACCACCAGCGTGTGCAATTCGGGCGGCATGTCGATGTCGAGCTCGACATGGATCGGCACGCCGCGCCGGCGGCGCTTCAGCGCGGTCTCATACGACCGCACAAGGTCCTCGGCCTCTTCCTCGAACTCCACATCGGTGTCGCGGATCACCCGGAACAGGCCCTGGCCGACCAGCTGGAAGCCGGGAAAGATCCGGTGCAGGAACATCACCACCAGGTCGTCCAGCACCAGGAAGCGGATCGGCTCCTGCGGGTTGGCCTGCGGCAGGCGAATGAACCGCTCCAGCTGGCTGGGCAGCGGCAGCAGGCCCCGCATGCCCTGCCCATCCTCCTCGCGCGTCAGCAGCATCGCCACGACAAGGCCCATGTTGGGGATGAACGGGAAGGGATGCGCGGGATCGATGGCGAGCGGCGTCAGCACCGGGAACACCCTTTCCATGAACCACGCCTCGGCCCAGGTGATATCGGCCGGCGACAGCGTCTCGGGCGAGCAGATCTCGATGCCGGCGGCGCGCAGCAGGCCGGTCAGGTCCCGCCAGGTGCGCTGCTGGTCGGCCAGCAGGGTCTGGGTGCGGCTGCGGATCTCCAACAGCTGCTGTGCCGCGGTGCGTCCGTCGGTCGAGAGGTTCGTCACCCCGGCCTTGGCCTGGCCGATCAGGCCCGCGACGCGCACGGAATAGAACTCATCGAGATTCGATGCGCTGATCGACAGGAACCGCACGCGCTCCAGCAGCGGATGACGCGGATTCATCGCTTCCTCGACCACGCGATGATTGAAATCCAGCCACGACAGCTCGCGGTTGATATAGCGCTCACCGCCAGGGGCCGCAGGCGTCGCGACCAGGGGCGCGTGTTCGGCGCGGGCATGCGCCGACGGCGTGACTGTAGCGATGTCCTGCATTGTCTGGCTCATCCTTCAACCGGCATGATGTCAGGCTGTCCTGTTATACGCGCGTCCTCCCGATCGATGCATGCATATCCGCCGGAACATCATGCTCTTCCGCGTGCAGGAGCGCGGCTGTCAATCGCGCGCGCGTGACACGCCCGTCGTTCTCCGCCGCCAGATGCGCCACCAGGCGCACCGCCGCACGCACTGCCCCCGCGGTGCGGGGGAGGCGAAGCAGCAGCCAGTCCTGCAGGGAAGCGGGAAGCTCGATCTGCCGTTCCGCCAGCAGCCGAACCAGCAACGCCTGCAGCAGGGTATCCTCGGGCGCGCCAATACCGATCGCAAGGATGGCGCGCAGCCGGCTGGCGAGGTCCGGCAGTTGCACCGGCCAGCGCGCCGGCGGATCCGTCGCCGCCAGCAGTACGGGGCAGCCCGCGTCGCGGCAGGCGTTCAGCAGATGCAGCAGCGCGGCTTCGTCACCGACCGCGTCCGCGTCGTCGAGCGCGATCCCGCGCTCAAGGTCCGGCAAGGTTTCGGCCGAGAGGGATGCGGCCTTGCACAGGACCGCGCCCGCATGTTCCGTCCAGATGTGCAGCAGATGCGTCTTGCCGCAGCCGCGCCGTCCCCAGATCGCCAGCCGCCGCTCGGGCCAGTCGTCCGGGCGGCGCAGCCAGGCGAGCGCGGCGGCATTCGACTCCATCGCGATGAAATCGGCCGCGGCAAAGCGTTCCGCCGGTTCCGTGAACGGCAGGAGCAGTTGCCTCGGCGCGGGGCCACCCGCCATGGTCAGGAGCGGGCCGGCGGATCGTGATACAGCGGGCTGGCCAGATAGCGGCGCAGCCAGAACCGGCACAACACGCCGATGGTCGCGGCGGCGGGCACGGCCAGCATGACGCCGACAAAGCCGAAGGCCGCACCGCCCGCGAACAGTGCGAAGATCACCCACACCGCCGGTAGCTCGACACGATCGCCCAGGAAGCGCGGATAGATCACATAGCCTTCCATGATATGGCCGACGACCAGCACGATCGCGACGCTGGCAACCCCACGCCAGTCGGGGAACTGCGCCATGGCAAGGCCAAGGGAGGTGACGGCGCCCGAGATCGAGCCGACATAGGGGATGAACGACAGCAATCCCGCGGTCAGGCCGACGATCAGGCCCAGGTCGAGGCCGGCGGCGGACAGGCCGGCCGCGTAGTAGAGCGCCAGGAACAGGCAGCACAGCGCCTGCCCGCGCACCCAGGCCGACAGGACGCGGTCGACCTCCCGCACCTGAGCGCGGATGACCGCGCTGTAGCGCAGCGGCAGCCAGGAATCGATCTTGGCGATCATCACCGGCCAGTCCCGCAGCATGTAGAACCCGACCACCGGCGTGACGATCGCCAGGCTGAGCACGTTGAAGATGGCGAAGCTGCTGCCGATCAGACCGGTGACGGTGGAGAGCAGGATGCTGAGCATGCTGCCGGCCTGCCCGCTGACCAGGTCGCGCAGCTTGTCGTTGACAACCTCGGAGCCGAAATTCTGCTGCAGGTCGGTGAGCATGGTGCTCGCCCAGCTCTGCAGCAGCATGGCGTATTGCGGGATGCGGTAGATCAGCAGGCTGATCTGGTTGATCAGCAACGGATACAGCAGCAGGGCGAACAGCAGGACCGCCGTCACCGAGATGATGATCATCACCAGCGCCGACACGCCGCGGGACAGTCCGATGCGGGTCAGGCGCGTGGTAAGCGGGTCGAGCGCGTAGGCCATCACCGCGGCGGTGACGAACGGCGCCAGAACCGAGCCGAAAAGCTGCAGTGCCAGCCAGGCGACGATCAGCAGGCCGATGCCCAGCGCGATCTGCTGTCCGCGGGTGGACTGGCGGGACAAGGGCAGGGTCAGCCATCCCTGCCGCGGCGGATCGATGGGCTTGCGATCCTCATCGCGCAGACGAGCGCGATCATCCGCCGCCCGCTCGGGCAACGCCGGCGCCAGATCACTTTCCGCGCGCGGTAACCCAGACATACGCGACACCGGAGGCAAGGGTTGTGAGGGCGACTGTCCAGATCATCGCGGTGCTCAGTCCGGTGATCGTCAGGCCAAAGCCGCCCTCCAGCAGGATAACAGCGACGAGCATGATCTGCATCATCGTGTTGAGCTTGGAGATGTAGAGCGGACGGATCACCAGCGGAAAGCCGAGGACGCCCAGCGCGATGGCGCCGCCGACGATCAGCACGTCGCGGAACACCACGAGGATGGCGAGCCAGGGCGGCAGCGCGTCGATTGCCGCGAGCGTGACATACATCGTGACCAGCAGCGCCTTGTCGGCCAGCGGGTCGAGCAGGGCGCCGAGGGCGTTGCCGCCGTAGCGGCGGGCCAGCCAGCCATCGACGGCGTCCGAAATGCCGGCCGCGGCGAACAGGAAGAAGGCCCGGTCAAGCCGATGCTCCAGGATCATCCAGAACGCGAGCGGCACCGCGCACAGGCGCGCGAACGTGATCATGTTCGGCAGGTTGAGCAGATTCGCGTTGGTCGTGGATGGCATGCGGCCGCCGTCAGGCATCGGGCGCGCGTTCCTGGCGCGGGATCGTCGTCAGGGAGGCGGCGGCCGGCTTCGTCGACATGCGAACCTTCATCCAGGCGCCGCAACCGTGACTGCCTTCGGGCACTCTGACGGTGCAGCGCGATGAACAGGGCTTATCCCATCGGAGACGAGCCGGCCAGTAGCGATGCCGCGGGCGTGATCGCTCCGGGCCGGGATTCGGATCCGGCACCCGAGCCAGCGACACCCGGAGGCTATCGCCCCCGCTGGTCAGCGTCCGCTGCTGTCCGGCGGTGCGGTGCGTTCCGGTTCAGCTTGCCGGGGCGCGTCGGCCTTCGGCTTTTCCTGCTCGGCGCGGTTGTCGCGGGGCACCGAGGGGCCGGTGATGACGTCGAAATCGAAGCTGCTGGTCGGCATGGAAACCTCCTTGGGGGTCTGGGAGGCCACTCCACCAAGGACGGGATCTTCGAACGCCGGGGTACAACATGCGAAAGCCGCCTGGTGGGGCGGCTTCGGGGTCTTGCTACGTGGGCACGATCCTAGGCCGCCGGTCTGTAATACCAGCGGTACCAAAATCGTGAGGCGGGACGGACTGTCTGTGCCATGCGCGCTTCATAGCGCCGAGCGTCCGGCGGCACAAGATGGGGTTCTTCGTCTTTTCCGGCATGCCTGGCGGGTTGTTTCGATGCATCCGCATTCCGGGCACGGGATGTAGGTGCGGGCGGCGCGCGTCCGCGGGGCAGCACCGAAGCCCTGCCGAGCGCGCCGGCCATTTGCCATGGCGAAACGCCGGGATCGACCCGGCGGCCTCGCCGCCGATCCGGAACCAGCGGGCTTCAACCCGGCGGGGCGATCCGGTCCATGCCCCCCATGTAGGGCCACAGCACCTCCGGGATCAGGATCGAGCCATCCGCCTGCTGGTGGTTTTCCATCACCGCGATCAAGGCGCGCCCCACCGCGACGCCCGAGCCGTTCAGCGTATGCACATGTGCCACCGTCTTGCCGTCGGGCCCGCCGCGGAAGCGCGCGTTCATCCGGCGCGCCTGGAAGTCGCGGCAGTTGGAGCACGAGCTAATCTCCCGCCAGGCCTGCTGGCCGGGCAGCCACACCTCCAGGTCGTGCGTACGGACAGAGCCGAAGCCGGTGTCGCCCGAGGAGAGCAGCACGCGGCGATAGGGCAGGCCCAGCATGCCCAGCACGGTTTCGGCGCAGCGCGTCATGCGCTCGAGCTCGTCGGCGCTGTGGTCGGGATGGGCGATGGACACGAGTTCCACCTTGCGGAACTGATGCTGGCGCAGCATCCCGCGCGTGTCGCGGCCGGCCGACCCGGCCTCGGACCGATAACAATCGGTCAGCGCGGTGATGCGGACCGGCAGCTGCTTCTCGGCCAGGATCTCGCCCGCCACGGTGTTGGTCAGCGGCACCTCGGCCGTGGGGATCAGCCAGCGACCGTCGGTGGTGCGGAACAGGTCCTCGGCGAATTTCGGCAACTGCGCCGTGCCATAGACCGCGGCGTCGTTCACCAGCGACGGCACCACGGTTTCGGTATAGCCGTGCTGGCCCGTGTGCAGGTCCAGCATGAACTGGCCCAGTGCGCGTTCCAGACGCGCGAGCGGGCCGCGCAGCACGGTGAAGCGGGCGCCGGCCAGTTTCGCCGCGGTGGCGAAATCCATCATGCCCAGCGCCTCGCCGAGTTCGAAATGCTGCCGGGGCTGGAAGCCCAGGTCGCGCGGTTCACCGACCTGCGACAGCACCACGTTCGCCGTCTCATCCGGCCCGTCCGGCACCTCGGGATCGAGTATGTTGGGCAGCGATTCCAGGATGGCCTTGATCGCGGCATCGAGTTCCGCGGCCCGCTTTTCCAGCCCGTCCATCTGGCCGCGCAGGGCGGTGGCCTCGGCTTCCAGCGCACCGGTGTCCGCGCCGGTCCGCTTGCCCTGGCCGATTTCGCGCGCCAGCGCATTGCGGCGGGCCTGCTTGTCCTGCAACGCGGTCTGCGCCTGGCGGCGTTCGCCGTCACGGGCCAGGATGTCCGACGACATCGGTGCCATTCCGCGGCGGAGAAGCGCCGCGTCGAACGCGGCGGCATCGGCACGGATGGCGCGGATGTCATGCATCGGTATCAGCCTCGACCGGTTTGGGTTCGACCATTTTGGCGGCCACAATGGAAATTTCGTAGAGCCCGATCAGCGGCACGGCGAGGCCGATCTGCGTGATCACGTCGGGCGGCGCCAGGACGGCGGCGATGATGAACATCCCGACATAGGCATAGCGGCGGAACCGCTTCAGACCGGCGGTGGAGATGATCCCGACCTTGGCCAGCAGCGTCAGCAGCACCGGCAGTTCGAAGGTGATGCCGAAGGCGAAGATCAGCTTCATCACCAGGTCCAGGTACTCGCCGACCTTCGGCATCAGCTCGATGGGGATCCCGCCACCCCCGGTCTGGGACTGGAAGCTTGCGAAAAAGGCCCAGGCGAAGGGAAAGACGAAGTAATAGGCAAGCGCCGCGCCCAGGAAGAACAGCACCGGCGTCGCCGCCAGGAACGGCAGCAGCGCGTTCTTCTCGCTGCGGTACAGGCCGGGTGCCACGAACAGCCAGAGCTGCGAGGCGATCACCGGGAACGCCAGGAACGCGCCGCCAAAGAACGCCACCTTGATGCGGGTAAAAAAGGCTTCATACAGCTGGGTGTAGATCAGCTTCGGATCGCCGTGCCCCTGGTTGCGCAGGATGTCGGCCAGCGGCCGCGCCAGGAAGGAATAGATCTGGTCAGCGAAATAATAGGCGACGAAGAAGCAGAGGACAAAGGCCACCATCGACCAGATGAGCCGCATGCGCAGCTCGATCAGATGATCCAGCAGCGGCATCGGCTTGTCGTCGATCGTGTCTTCCTGGGGAATTTTGGCCACGTCTCGGTCTTTGTCTGGGGTTGAGGATCAGGCCGCGGGCCGCTGCTGGCGCACGACCTCGGGCGGAATGAAGGGCGGCGGTTCCGCCGGTTCACGGCTCGCGGCGGCGGGTTCGGGCGTCGGCACCATGTTCGGCGGAATGAAGGCAGGCGCCAGGGGTTTCGCCGGCTCCGCGACCGGGGGCGGGGGTTCCTCGGTCTGCGCAGCGGCGGCGGACGAGTCAGTGGCGGATGGATCGTCGTCCGCGGTCCCGCCCACCGCCGCGGCGGACGTGCTCGACTGCGGATACAGCGGATCGGAGGCGAAGGTGCTGCGGATGGACCCGTCGGGATCGACGGCCTTCTCGATCTCGGTGCGGATGTCGAAGTTGCGGATCTCGCTGATCTGGTTCTTCACCTCGCTCAGATTCGCATCGCGCACCATCTCGTCGACATGGGTCTGGAATTCCGATGCCATGCGGCGCGCCTTCTTGAGCGCGGTGGTGATCGCGCGGATCGCGATGGGCAGGTCCTTCGGCCCGATCAAGACGAGCGCGACAACGGCGATCAGGACGATCTGGGACCAGGAGAAATCGAACATGAGTGGGTGTGAGCCTCCAGCGGGCCAGGACAGTCAGGCCGACCGCATCGCCCGACGCCGCTCCGGCCCTGGGTTATAGGGCAGTTTCCCGCGTCCGCACATGCCGCTTCCTCGCGCTCCGCGCCAGCCCCGTCGCAAGGCGGGCGCCTCACTGCCGGCCGGCCCTGCCACGACCGGCGCCTGCAAGCCCGCGACGCAGGGAGCGCATGATGCAATCGACTCCGCGCCCGCGGCGCTCCGCCGCACGCTGCTTAGCAGGAAGCCGGACCACGGGAAACCGGATCCGCGCGGTCATCCCTTCCGGGCGCGGCCGCTGAGCCGGCCGCCGAACCATCAGCATTCGGCGGCGCGTCGCTATCCGCCTGCGCAGCGGCATCCTTCGGGGCAGCGGGATCCTGCGCGCTCCCCGGATCACCCGTTTCTGCGTCGGGACCTGTCGCGGCCCGCACATCCTGTGCCGTCGACGCGGGCGCTGGCCCATCCTGCGCCGCGACTTCGGCACCTCCCGACTCGCCGGCCCCGGCCGCGCCCGGGCCGATTGCCTGCGGGGCATCGGCGCTGGCCCCCTCGTCCGCGTCCACCGCCCCGGCCGTATCGGCCGCAGCCTCCTTCGGCGGGTCCGCCGGCCGCGGCGGCTCCAGCAGCAGATCCTCCCGCCGCGGCAGGGAGCGCAGGTCGGCGAGGCCGAACACCGCCAGGAATTGCGGAGTGGTGACCCAGAGCGTCGGCCGCCCCGGGCTTTCCTTGCGCCCGGCCGGTGCGATCAACTGTGCGTCCAGCAGCGATTCCAGCGTCTGCTGCGACAGGCTGGTGCCACGCAGGTGCTCGATATCGGCCCGCGTCACCGGTTGATGATAGGCGACGATGGCCAGTGTTTCCATCGCCACCCGCGTCAGCCGGCGCGGCACCTCGACCACCTTGCGCAGGCTGGGCGCGAGATCGGGTGCGGTGCGGAACTGCACGCCGCCGCCCGCCTCCACCAGTTCGACCCCGCGGCCGGCATAGCGGGCGCGCAGCGCCTCGATCACCGCCTCGGGGTCCATGTCCACCGGCAGCACCTGCGACAAGGCGCGGGCCGTGACCGGTGCGGCGCTGGAGAACACGACGGCTTCGGCCAGCCGCAGCGCCGCCTCGTCGGGCCCGTCCGGCCGTGTCCCGGCCTGATCGCCCAGGGGATCGTTCACGGGGTCAGTCATGGGCCTGCGCCTCGGCCTCACCCCCGGGCCGCACCAGGATGGGACCGAATTCCGATTCCTGCCGCAGCCGCACGACCCCGTCCCGCGCCATTTCCAGCCCGGCCAGCAGCGTGCTGGTCAGGGCGGCCCGCCGCTCCGTCGGGCCGGCAAGGTTCTCGGGCAGGAACTGCTCCAGGCTCGTCCAGTCCGGCACGCTGCCCAGCACCGTCCGGAACCGCCGCAGCGCATCCTGCACCGTCCATAGCGTCAGCGCGCGCGGCCGGTATGGTGTCGCCTTCGTGCCGCGCCTGATCGCCACCAGATAGGCCCGCACCAGCGCGCCCAGTTCGGCCGCGACGCGGGAGCGGTCGATTTCCGTGTGGTCCTCGGGCGCGCCGCGCGCGAACACGTCGTAGCCCAGCAGCGGACGGGCACCCAGCCACGCGGCGGCGGTGCGGATCGCGCCCAGTTCCTGCAGGCGCGCCGCCAGGTCCTCGGCCGCCTGCTCGCCGGCTTCCAGCTCCTCCTCATTCGCCGGCACCAGCAGGCGTGATTTCAGCCAGGTCAGCCAGGCCGCCATCACGAGCCAGTCGGCGGCGAGTTCCAGGCGGATGCGGCGCGCGCCCTCGATCACCGCCAGGAACTGCTCCACCAGCGCCAGAATCGAGATCTTCGCCAGATCCACCTTCTGCGCCCGCGCAAGGTCCAGCAGCAGGTCGAGCGGCCCCTCGAACCCCTCCAGCCGCAGGAGCAGGCTGTCGGGAGAGATGTCGGGCGCCGCCGCCACTGCGTCAGATGGCGCCGCTGCTGGGGCCGAAGTCATGACCAGCGAGCCAGAGCATTGTATCGAAGGCCCAGGGCAGGATCCGCCGCAGTGCCGTGCCCACGGGATCGAAGCCGGTGAGCGGCGGCAGCAGGAACACGACCGCCAGGACGATGACGAGGCCGGCGCGCTCCAGCCGCGCCCAGGCCATCGCGAGGCGCAGCGGCAGGATGCCGACAGCGACCCGCCCGCCGTCCAGCGGCGGGATGGGCAGCAGGTTGAACATCCCCAAAACCAGGTTGGACAGCATGAAATAGAACAGGAACTGCACCACGATGGCGCTGAACGTGCCCGGCGCACCGGTTTCGGGCATCAGCAGCGCGCCGATCCAGGCCAGGAAGAAATTCATGGCCGGCCCGGCGAGCGCGACGATCGCCATGTAACGCCGCGGGTCCGGAAAGGCCCAGGCCGCCACCGGCACCGGCTTCGCCCAGCCAAACATAAAGGAAATCCGATGCGGCGGCAGCAGCAACTGCGTGACCAGCAAGATGCCCGGCAGGATGATGGTGCCGACGCGGTCGACGTGGCGCAGCGGATTCAGCGACAGCCGTCCGGCATCGCGCGCCGTGGTGTCGCCCAGCATCAGCGCCGCATATCCGTGCGCGGCCTCGTGCAGCGTGATCGCGATGATGGTGGGGATCACCGCCAGCGCGAGCTGAAACACCATGTCGGTCATGCAAGCAGCCGATCCCGCTCATCCCGCAGCCGGCCGGCATCCAGCGGGCGCGCCGATCGGACCGCCAGATCCCGCGCCGCCCGGAACCGGTCGGCCGCGTGCCCCTCCAGGGGCGGACAACGGGCCAGCAAGGCCTCGGTGGGCGGGAAATCGCCGCTGCAATACAGCGCCAGATCGCATCCGGCGGCGAGGGCCTGGATCGCGAGGTCGGCGGGCGCGCCGCTCAGCGCCTTCATCGCCAGGTCATCCGTCACCAGTACCCCCCGAAAGCCGATCCGTCCGCGGATGATCCCCATGATCACGGAACGGGACAGCGTCGCCGGCAATATGGGGTCCAATCCCGGATACACGATATGCGCGGTCATCAGCCAGGGCAGCTGCGCGTTCAGCGCAAAGGGCCGGATGTCGGCCGAGAGGTCGGCGTGCTCGACGCAGGGCAGGGTCAGATGGCTGTCCACCCGCGCCCGCCCATGCCCGGGCGCATGCTTGCCCACCGGCTGGATGCCGGACGCCAGCAGCCCGTCCGCCACTTCCCGTCCCAGAAGGGCGACACTCTCCGGGTCCTGGGCGAAGGCCCGGTCGCCGATCACGTCATGCGCCCCGGGCACCGACAGGTCCAGCACCGGCGCGGCCGCCACGTCGAATCCGGCGGCCCTGCAATCCAGGCCGATCAGCGCGCCGGTCAGCCACGCTGTCCGCAGCCCGCCTTCCGGATCGCGCGCGAACAGCGCACCCAGTGCCGCGGCCGGCGGATGCGCGCCCCAGTGCGGCGGGCGCAGGCGCGCCACACGCCCGCCTTCCTGGTCCACCATCAGCACCGCCTCGGGCGGCAGCTCCGCGCGGAGCTCGGCCATCAACTGCCGCAGCTGTGGCGGGTCGATGATGTTGCGGGCGAACAGGATCACCCCTGCCGGTGGACAGGCGCGGAACAGTTTGGCCTCGTCCCCTGTCAGGGCGGGGCCGGCGATTCCGACAATGGCGGCTTTCATGCCCGGTGGTGACCGGGATGTGTCAGGGGCGGCATCCGCCCAGTATCGGCCGAACGCCGCCCGACCGGAAGGAAAACCGCATCGCCGGGCACGGCGATCGAGGCAATCAGTGCCATGATGCCGCAACGCACGCCGGTGAGCGCCACGCAACGCGGGCGCCCCGCCGCCGTCCCGGCACATGGCCGCCCCGCCGGTCGCGCTTCCCGCCCGGCCAGGATGGTTCGCGGCCTTGCCCGAGGGCGTGTTCCGACTGATATGGTGTGCAACGAACCCGTCCGGGTTCCGGCACGAGGAACCATTGTCGGGCAGACGCGCCTGCATTCCCGCGCCGCGGACGATGCGGCCTGTCACCCGGACGAAGCTGTGCGTGCGTCGTGAAACGCCGGCGCAAGAATGCAGCCGGCGGACACGGCGGACCGGATCGGGGCGAACCCGGCTGGCACGCATCATCCGGCAACACCTCGACGCTTCCGAAACAACGTCCACCCGGTCATACTGGCCGGGCAGCACAAGAAAACCGAGACCGGGTCCATGAGCACAACCATGCAACCACCGCCCAGGACCATCCTGGGCCACCCGCCCGGCCTGTTCGTCCTGTTCTTCGCCGAAATGTGGGAGCGGTTTTCCTACTATGGCATGCGGGCGCTGCTGATCCTCTATTTGACCAAGCATTTCCTGTTCAGCGACGACCGCGCCTACATCATCTACGGCGCCTACACGTCGCTCGTCTATATCACCCCCATCCTCGGCGGCTATCTCGCCGACCGCTGGCTGGGCCAGCGCAAGGCGGTGGTGTTCGGGGCGGTACTGCTGACGTTCGGCCATTTCCTGATGGGGTTCGAGGGCCAGACCGGCCAGGCCAGTTCCGCCCTGCCCGCCTTCTACCTGGCGCTCAGCTTCATCATCGTCGGCTCAGGCTTCCTGAAGGCCAACATCTCGGTCATCGTCGGTGCGTTGTACGAAACCAACGACAAGCGGCGCGATCCCGCCTTCACCATCTTCTATATCGGCATCAACCTCGGCGCCGCCCTGGGCGCGCTGATCTGCGGTTACGTGGGCGAGACGTTCGGCTGGTTCCACGGCTTCGGCCTCGCCGGCTTCGGCATGCTGGCGGGCCTGGTGGTCTTCGTCAGTTTCCGTCCCCTGCTGATGGGCCGCGGCGAGCCGGCCGACCCGGCGCTGTTGCGCGAAAAGGTCTGGGGCGTACGGCGGGAGTGGCTGATCTACCTGGGCGGTGTCCTGGGCGTCGTGCTCACCTGGGGGCTGATCCAGCGCCCGGACCTGGTCGGCGGCCTGCTCAGCGGCGCCGGCGGCGGACTGGCGCTGTTCCTGATCTGCGTGTCCATCACCGGCCTGTCTGCGGGCGAACGCAACCGCATCATCGCCATCGGGCTGCTGATGGCCCTGTCGGTGCTGTTCTGGGCGCTGTTCGAGCAGGCCGGATCCTCATTGAACCTCTATGTCGACCGCAACGTCGACCGCACGATCCTGGGCCATCAAGTCCCGGCCTCGGTGTTCCAGTCGCTGAACGCGATCTACATCGTTCTCCTGGCCCCCTGCATCGCCGCGATCTGGACCTGGCTCGGCCGCCGCGGGCGGGAGCCGTCGACCCCGGCAAAATTCGGCCTGGGGCTGGTGCAACTGGGCGCCGGCTTCCTGGTGCTGGTGGCCGGCGACCTCGTCGCGGGCGGCACGGGCACGCCGGTGATCTGGGTCTTCCTGCTGTTCCTGCTGCACACCACCGGCGAACTGTGCCTCTCGCCCGTCGGCCTGTCGGCGGTCACGCGCATGGCGCCGGCGCGGCTGGCCGGGGTGCTGATGGGAGCGTGGTTCTTCGCGACGGCGATCGGCAATTTCGTCGCCGGGCTGATCGCCCAGGCCACGGAAAGCGAAGGCGCCGGGATCTCCGGCGAGATCGAGACCGTCTATACGCATGTCGGGGTCGCGGCGGTGCTGGTCGGCGTGCTGACGATCCTGGGATCGCCCCTGATCGGGCGGCTGATGCGCCCCGATCCGCCCGATGAGAAAGCCGCCGCAAAGCCCGGCGCGCCAGCTGCCCCACCGCCGGACGGGCGGCGTCCGGCGTCAGGCACGGCAGCGGCGAGCATGGCCTCGCATCCCCGCGGCCCCGGGCAGCGCCCCACGCATCGGCCTAACGCTCCTCGTCTTCGTCGCGATACTCGGGTACGGTGAACCAGACCCAGACCAGGTTCACCAGCAGCAGCAGCGCCGTCATCGCGAACACCCAGCGCAGGCCCAGGCTGGCGGCGACGAGCCCGCCGGTCAGCGGTCCCAGCGAATTGCCCAGGAAGGTCGCCGACGCCGTCATGCCGTACACCGTGCCGCGGTTCTCCCGCGACACGCTGCGCCCGATCAGCGCATTCGCGGTGGGCAGGATGCCGCCGATGAACAGGCCAACGGCGAACCGTTCGGCGACGAACAGCCAGTAGCTTTGGACGAACACCTGCGGGATGCTGGTGATGGTGGCGCCGGCGAGCGAGATCAGCAGCACGCGCCGGTATCCGATGACGTCGCTGCGGTTGCCCAGGAAGGGCGCGGCGATCAGGTTCGCCAGCCCGGTGATGGAAAACGCAATTCCCGCCAGCGTCGCGATATGCGGCGGCGAGCCGATCAGGTCCTGCACGAACAGCGTCACCACCGGCTGCACCGTGCGCACGCTGAACTGCGCCATCAGCAGCACGAAGAACAGCGCCAGCAGTCCGGCCGAACCGGTCAGCAGCGCCAGCCCGCCGAAGCGCGTCTTCTTCCTGGCCGAGGGCTTGGGCGGCGTGAAATCCTCCTGCACCATCCACCAGACAAGGCCGAGCGCGATGAAGGTGAGGACGGCGGTCCAGTAGAAGGGGGTGCGATAGCTGCCGGTGATGTCGGCCAGCGCGCCGCCCAGCACCGGGCCGACCAGGGATCCGACCAATTGCCCGGTGCTCAGCCAGCCCAGCGCATAGCCCAGCCGCCGCTCGGGCACCTGGGACGCGACCAGGGCGATGGCCGAGGAGGAAAAGCCGGCGAAGGCCCCCATGATCGCCCGGGCGCCGAAGAACTGCCAGACATCGGTCGCGAGGCCCATCAGGGCGGTGAACAGGCCGATGGCGAAGCTCGACCGCAGCAGCGACAGCTTGCGCCCGTGCTTGTCGGCGATGCGCCCCCAGATCGGCGAGGCGAAGGCGGCGACGAAGGAGGTCGAGCCGGTGATGACGCCGGTCCAGATGCCGATCGCCTCCACCGAGTTGACGCCGAGCTCGGGCAGCATCAGAGGAATGATCGGCGTGAGGAAGCTGATCGACGCCGTCATGATGAACTGGATGCCGACCATAGCCCACAGCGTGCGCTGCCAGGCGGGGCCGGGCGCGGGCAGTCTTGGGGCGGAATCGTCGGCGGGCGCGTCGGTCATGCGCCGGCCATGGTACAGGATCGATCGGGCGAGGAAAGCCGGGCCGGGCGCAACGGGCGGATGGCGGACAATCGATCCGCGCCGGGATCAATCCGGCGCGCGGTGACAGCCTAGGGCGCCGGCACCGGATCGTCCGGACCGGCGCGGGCCCCCATGAAGCCCGAGCATGACGCAAGCGGCGGTTCGACGCGGACTGTGAACGGCTGCTTTCTCTTCAAAGGCCAGAGCCTACCGGGACGCGTTCTCCACCTTCTCCGCCAGATCGGAACGCCCCTCCGCGCGCAGCCCGGCGACGACGCCGGCGCGGTCGGCATCCGGCCGGTTCTGGCTGAGCTTCACCTTCCCCTCCAGGCGCGCAATCGGCAGGGCGATGCCCGTGATGCCCTTCAGCATCATCTGCACGAAATCGTCGGGCGCGTCCGACACAGCCCAGGGTTCGGCGCGCGGCGCCTCGTGCCGGTTGGTCAGGCGGGTGACCAGGTCCAGCAGGCGATCAGGGTCGGAGAAATATTCCAGCGTGCCGTAGGCGTGGACGGCGACATAGTTCCAGGTGGGCACGACCTTCCCGTCCTCCCGCTTCGTCGCGTACCAGGATGGCGAGATGTAGCCGTCCCCCGCCTGGAAAATGGCGAGCGTCCGGACTCCTGGGTCGGCCTGCCGGGCATGCGGGTTGGCGCGGGCGAGATGCCCGATCAGCGTGCCATGGGGCGCGGGATGCGGGTCCAGCAGCAGGGGCACGTGGCTGGCGATCAGCCCGTCCGGCGTCTGGCTGACCAGGGTGGCGAAGGGATGGCGACGGATGACGTCATGCAGCACGTCGATGCGGTCTTCCCTGAACTGCTGCGGGATGTACATGGCGTCGGTCCATTCGCGCTTGCTGCCGGCAGTATCGCGGGAATTGGCCTGGTAGAACAGGGCCACCCAGCGGAAGATCCTTGGACCAATTCCGCCAGGCTGCGGCCGTATGCCAGACCCGCTACTCGTCGTCGTCCCGCGTGCGCCGCACCAGCACCTCCCGCTTGCCCACGTGATTCGCCGGGCCGACGATGCCTTCCTTCTCCATCTGCTCGATCAGCTTGGCGGCGCGGTTGTAGCCGATGTTCAGGTGCCGCTGGATGAAGCTGGTCGAGGCCTTCCCCTCCCGCGCCACCACCGCCACCGCCTGGTCGAACAGGCCCTTCTCGCCGTCGCTTGCCCCGGCAATGCCGGACAGCATCGGCTCGGTGTCGCCTTCCACCGGCTCGGTCACGTCCTCGATATAGGCCGGCTCTCCCTGCTCGCGCAGGAACTCGACCACCCGCTCCACCTCCTCGTCCGACACGAACGGGCCGTGCACGCGGGTGATCCGCCCGCCGCCCTGCATGAACAGCATGTCGCCCATGCCCAGCAGCTGTTCGGCGCCCTGCTCGCCCAGGATGGTGCGGCTGTCGAACTTGCTGATCACCTGGAAGCTGATGCGGGTCGGGAAGTTGGCCTTGATGGTGCCGGTGATCACGTCCACCGACGGGCGCTGCGTCGCCATGATCACGTGGATTCCCGCGGCGCGGGCCATCTGCGCCAGGCGCTGCACCGCCGCCTCGATCTCCTTGCCTGCGACCATCATCAGGTCGGCCATCTCGTCGACCACCACCACGATGAACGGCAGCGATTCCAGGGCCAGCGGCTGTTCCTCGAAGGTCGGGCGGCCGGTATCGGGGTCGAAGCCGGTCTGCACGCGGCGCGTCACGACCTCACCCTTGCCGCGCGCCTCGGCCACGCGGTCGTTGTAGCCGGTGATATTGCGCACGCCCAGCTGGCTCATGGCGCGGTAGCGGCGTTCCATCTCCCGCACCACCCATTTCAGCGCCGTCACCGCCTTGGCCGGCTCGGTGACCACCGGCGCCATCAGATGCGGGATGCCGTCGTAGATCGACAGTTCCAGCATCTTCGGGTCGATCAGGATCAGCCGGCACTGGTCGGGCGACAGGCGATACAGCAGCGACAGGATCATCGCGTTCACGCCCACCGACTTGCCCGACCCGGTGGTGCCGGCGATCATCAGATGCGGCATGCGGGCCAGGTCCGCCACGATGGCGGTGCCGCCGATATCCTTGCCCAAGGCGAGCGACAGGCGCCCGCCATGCTTCTGCACCTCCTCGCTGGCGAGGATCTCGCTCAGGTACACCGTCTCGCGCTTGCTGTTCGGCACCTCGATGCCGATCACGTTGCGTCCGGGCACGGTGGCGATGCGCACCGCGGTAACCGACAGACTGCGCGCCACGTCGTCGGCCAGCCCGATCACGCGGGCACTGCGGATGCCGGGCGCGGGTTCCAGTTCGTACAGCGTCACCACCGGGCCTGGGCGGATTTCCACGATCGCGCCCTTCACACCGTAATCGTCCAGCACGGTTTCCAGCAGGCGGGCGTTGGCCTGCAGCGCCTCCTCGCTGGGGCCGGAGGCGGCGCGCGGCGGCGGCGCCTTCAGCAACGACATGTCGGGGAAGCGCCAGCCGGCCTCGGGCAGCGGCAGCGTGGCCTGCTGCGCCTTGGCGCGCGCGGGGGCCGACTTGCTGACCTTGGGTGGCGCCGGCAACGCGATCGTGGGCGGCGGCTCGTCTGGCGCGGGCGCCTGGATGTTCGGCCGGGGGGCGGGTTCCGGCCGGATGATCTTGGTTGGCGGCGGCGGTTCGGCGTCGACCTCCTTTTCCTCCTCCAGGCCCGGACGTCCGCGGACCAGCGTGCTGACCCAGGAGGAGGTGGCGGCCACGCCGCTCGCTCCCTGCGCGATCGCCGAACCCGCGAATCGGCCGCCGCTGACCGAATAGCGCCCGACCACCCGCAGGCCGCGGCCCGCCGTGTGCCATTCGCTGGACGACAGCCCAAGCGAGAGCAGGCTCAACACCAGCGCGAGGCCCAGGCCAATCAGCCAGATCATGACGATCCCGGCGGGGCCGAGGGCGGAGCGCGCCATCGACAGGGCGGATTCGGAGAGCAGCATGCCGATGGCACCGCCAAGCCCTGCCAGGGCCGGCCAGGACAGGCCCTGCGGCGCGGGCAGTGCGGCGAAGACGGCGGCCAGCACGGGCACGGCAGAGACCAGCGCCACCAGGCGCACGGCCATGCTGCCCAGGCCGCGATGGGACGCGATTCGCCACGCCCAGGCCAGCAGCGTGATGCCCGGCAGCAGCCCGGCCAAGCCAAAGCCCTGCAACAGGAAATCGGCGAACATCGCGCCGACCGGTCCGACCAGGTTGTTCGACGGCCGGGTCGTCGCGGTGTTCAGCGACGGATCACGCGAATCGTAGGACACCAGCGCGACCAGGACCGCCAGGCCAAGCAGGCCGAGGAACAGCCCGCCGAGTTCGGCGGTGCGTCGGCTCATCAAGGCCTTTACGGCCGGCGAGGCCAAACGGCGGGCCTCCATGGTGGTCGAACGGGCGGCCATCGCTGTCTGCACCTCGCGCGCGGGGTTCCGGCAATGGTGCAGCTATAGCCCGGAACCCCCTGACCGATAAAGCGGATTAGAAAACCTGTTCGCCGTGCAGGACGATATCCAGGCCTTCGCGCTCCTCGTCCCGCGTTACCCGCAGGCCCACGATCAGATCGGTGATCTTCAGCAGCACCCAGCTGACCAGCCCGACATAGGCGATGGTCGCGACCACCGCGATCGCCTGGGTCTGCAGCAGCGCCCAGCCGCCGATCGCCACGCCCATGGGCGCGTCCTTGGTTGCGGTCAGCGGGCCATAGGCGAACCAGCCGGTCGCGAGCATGCCGATGATCCCGCCCACGCCGTGCACGCCGAACGCGTCCAGGCTGTCGTCATAGCGCAGCCACTGCTTCAGGCTGGTGGCGGCCCAGAAGCAGACCGCGCCGGCGACGATGCCGATCGCCAGCGCCGGTCCCGGCAGGACGAATCCGGCCGCCGGCGTGATCGCGACCAGCCCGCCGATCGCGCCCGAGATGGCGCCGAGGACCGAGGGTTTGCCGCGCAGCCACCACTCGGCGAAGGTCCAGGACAGCGTCGCGCCCGCCGCCGCCACCTGCGTCACCAGCACCGCCATGCCCGCCCGCCCGTTCGCGCCCAGCGCGCCGCCGGCGTTGAAGCCCATCCAGCCGACCCACAGCAGAGAGGCGCCGATGACGGCATAGCTGAGGTTCCACGGCGCCATGTTCTCCTGCCCGTAGCCCAGGCGGCGGCCCAGCACGAGCGCGCATATCAGGCCGGTGATGCCGCAATTGATCTCGACGACGGTGCCGCCGGCGAAATCGGCGACGCCCATGGCGGCGAGCCAGCCGGACGGGTGCCACACCCAGTGCGCCAGCGGCGCATAGACCATCAGCGACCACAGCGTCATGAACAGCAGCAGGGCCGAGAACTTCATCCGGTCGGCGCAGCTGCCGGTGACCACGGCCGGGGTGATGATGGCGAAGGCCATCTGATACATCAGGAACACGCTCTCGGGGATCGTCGTGGGCACCGCCGCATCGGTGCCGGCGCCCAGGGTGAAGGGCTTGTCCCAATCCGGCCCGATCCCGTTCAGGAACAGCCGCGAGAGATCGCCGATCCAGGCGTTGCCATTGCCGAACGCAAACGAGTAGCCGGCCACCATCCAGACGACGGTGATCATCGCGCAGAGGCTGAACGACTGCATCATGATCGCCAGGATGTTCTTCTTGCGGACCATGCCCGCGTAGAACAGCGCCAGGCCCGGGACGGTCATCATCAGGACCAGGACGGTGCTGAGCAGGACCCAGGCGACGTCGCCGGGCTCGACTTGTGCCATGTTCGCGTTTCCCCAGTTGGAATGCGGCGGTGCGAGATCAGGGGAGGCGCGAGATCAAGAACCGTGCCAAACTCCTTGATCCCGGCGCGTGCGCGCGGATGGCCGCGCTGCCTAATAGTTGGGCAGAGACATTTGCCAATCGCGAAGGCAACTGCCGGATGAACGGGTCACAGGACCGAGAGGGTAGATGCCTGAATTAAAGGCAGCGGCCACAGTGCCGTTGGAGAGCGCGGATATCTGCATCATGGGGGCGGGACCGGTCGGGGGTACGCTCGCCTGCCGGCTCGCGACCGCCGGCATCAGGACGGTCATCATCGACCGCGCTCCGTTGCCGCCGATGGAGCACCCGAAATTCGACGGCCGCGCCTATGCGATCGCGGCGGGATCACGGACGCTGCTGCAGGATGCCGGGCTGTGGGATCGCCTGCCGGTGCCGCCGGCGCCGATCCTGGATATCCGCGTGTCGGACGGGCAGGTCGGCCGGCCGGCGTCGCGCCTGCACCTGCATTTCGACCACCGCGACGCCGGCACGGACGCGACCGCGTTCGGCTGGATGATCGAGGCACGGGCGCTGCGCATGGCGCTGAACGCGCATATGCGCGACCTGCCGAACCTGACCGTGCTGGCCCCGGCCGAGGCCAGGGTGGAGCGGCGGTCGGATGGCGTCTCTGTGCAGGTGGCTGGCGGTCCGGCCATCGCGTGCCGGCTGGTGGTGGCGGCCGAGGGGCGGAATTCACCGCTGCGCCAGCAGGCCGACATTCCCGTGACGCGGCTGCCTTATGATCAGACGGGGATCGTTTGCGCGATCAGCCACGAGTTCCCGCATCACGGCCTGGCGCTGGAGCATTTCCTGCCGGCGGGCCCCTTTGCCGCCCTGCCGATGGGACCCAGCGCGGACGCCGAACCGGGCGGGGCGCCGAATGTCTCGGCCATCGTCTGGACCGAGCGCTCCGCCACCGCCGAACGGCTGATGCGGATGGACGGGACAGGCTTCGCGCACGAGATCGCCCGTCGCCTCGGCGGTCATCTTGGCGAGGTCCGGGCGGTGGGACGGCGCTGGAGCTATCCGCTCTCGGCCATGCTGGTGCATCGCTACATCGACACGCGGCTGGTCCTGGCGGGGGACGCGGCGCACGGCATCCACCCGATCGCCGGCCAGGGGCTGAACCTGGGGTTTCAGGACGCGATCGCGCTATCGCGCCTGCTGATAGCGGCCGTGGGGGCGCAGGAGGATCCGGGCAGTCCGGCGCTGCTGCGGCATTACCAGCGGCTGCGGCGGCCGGACAACCTGATGATGCTGGCGATGACCGACGGGCTGGACCGGCTGTTCAGCAGCAACAGCCGCGTGCTGCGTCTGGCGCGGGACCTTGGGATTGCCGCGGTGGACCGTACGCCGCCGCTGAAGCGCCTGTTCATGCGGCGGGCGATGGGGCTGGGGTAGGGTGCGGGCCGGTCCGTGGCACGGCGCCTAAGGACCGGCGCTCACCGGAACCGCTCTACGCGCCGTCCGGCCGGTTCGCCCGCAGGAACATGCGGACATGGCGCAGCACCGCCGGGATGAGTTCCTTCGGCTCCTTCCACGGGTACGGGCTCACCTGCGAATTCGGCGCGAGGCGCACCGTTTCCATCGCCACGGCGTAGGGGTGGGCCGGGACGTCATCCGGCAGCACCAGCACCGGCGTCTGGCAGCCGCGCACGAAATCACGTGTCACCGTGAACACGAAGTCCGGATTGGCGCGATACATCGTCTTCAGGAAGGCATCGACCGTTTCCATCGTGACGTCCGAGCGCTTCTCGCACAGCGGCGGCCCCCAGCCGGTGATGTTGTTCTGGTAGAACAGGTCCGGCATTTCCGGGCGGAAGCCGCTGGGCTGCACCAGCACGGCGGCCGGGATGCGGTCCCCTGCCCGCTTCAGCAGGTTCCAGGACATCGGACCGCCGATGCAGAATCCCATCACGATGAAGCGCTTGATGCCCAGATGGTCCATCAGGCCGAGCTGATCATCGGCATAGGCGTCCCAGGGCCGGTCGACC
This sequence comes from Acetobacteraceae bacterium, assembly GCA_050181195.1. Lineage (GTDB taxonomy): Bacteria > Pseudomonadota > Alphaproteobacteria > Acetobacterales > Acetobacteraceae > Rhodopila. Next base: position 58,818 of record JBFXDK010000016.1, read on the forward strand.
TCCAGGGGGCCGGAGGACTGGCCGCCCTTGGCATTGCGCAGGTCCATGGAGACCACACGGAATTCGTCCTTGAACACGGAAAGCGGATCGAACGGCGCGCCCTCGCGCAGATAGTGGATCGCCGAGTTCAGCCCGCCTCCGGGGATGACCAGGATCGGAAAGCCGGAGCCGGCTTCCTCGTAATAGATGCGCGTCTTGCCTCTCTCATAGAATGGCATGGCGTTTCCTCCTCGCCCCTTCGGTTGTCGCGGGTCTTCAGACGCGTACCATGCGTCCCGCCTGCGTTCCTGTCCATGCGGCGGCGGCGGTGGTCAGGCGTGCGGCGGCGCCGGCTGCGGCACGCGCGTCAGCACCGCCTGGGCCAGCGACAGGCCCAGGATGATCACGCCGATCCGCCCCAACTCGCCCAGGTCCGACAGCCCGGCCACCTCCAGCGCCAGCGGCGCGAACCACCACAGCAGCGCGGCCCAGGCCAGGGCACCAGCGGCGAAGATGGCGCTCATGGCACCGTCGCCCGCGCGACATCGGTGCGGAACACCAGCATATCAGCGATGCGCGCCACCGACCCATCCATCCGTCGCGGCAGGCCGACATGGTCGCGGAACGTGTCGGGCAGCGCCTTCCCGTCCGGATCCCCCATCAGCAGGAACCGCGATCCCAGCACCGGGCCGGTGGTGACCAGCACCGGCGGCACCCCGCCCGAGATGCAGATATTCGCGCAGGCCTTGTGCGCCAGCCCGTCGCCCGGCCGCATCACGCCCGCGACGCATTTGCCGTCGCAGATTTCCCCGGTCAGGCGCCAGGTGCCGGCCGGGACAGGGGTCATCGCGACCACCGGCCTGCCATCGGGCGCCGGCTTCATCTCATCGACCAGCAGCATATCGATGTCGCCGCGCTGCACGCCGGTGCCGCTGGCCTGCACGCGCGCACCGGCAAGCCGCGCCGCCTCATCCTGGACGCCGCGCTTGCCGCCGCCCGACAGCAGCACGGCGTGGCCCAGCTCGTGCTCCGGGTCGGGGTCGGTCACGATCACCGGGTAGGGGGCTGCGACCAGCGTGCCCGTCACCACGCGCGGCCCGGTGAATGCACCGCCGCCCGGGTCGTCCACCCGGCTGCCCAGTGCCAGCGCCAACCCGCCCACGCCGCCCAGAACCAGAACCAGCACGCCGGCCAGGAACCCGGCGATCGGGCGGGCGCTG
>JBFXDK010000016.1:60116-67424 GCA_050181195.1 Acetobacteraceae bacterium
AGCGCCATGTGCAGCGCCTTCCACACCGGCGGGGTCAGGAAGGATAACCAGAAATCGTGGCTGGTCGCCGCCAGCAGCAACAGCACCAGCAGCGCGAAAATCCCGAAGATCTCGAACGGGAAACCCTGGACCTGGAAGAAGCTGGTGTTGCCGTCCAGCAGCACCTGCCACCGGCTGCGCGGGCTGTAGGCGAAATACCAGTCGAGCGCCACCCAGGCGTGGGTCAGGGCGACGGCGGCGGTCATCACGCCCAGATGCCGGCGGTTGTACAGGAACGGCAGGAACCGGGGATCGAGGCGCGCGGCCGGGCCGATGCACAGGATCAGCGTCAGCAGCAGGAAGGCGCAGGTGCCGAACGCGTGCATCCGCACCGCGTAGTCATCCAGCGGCTGGGTGATGGTCTGGAATCGTGGCGCCAGCCCCAGGAACAGGCCGAGGTAGAGCAGGATGGCCGCCAGGGCGACGGCATCGTAGACGATCTTGCTGGTGTTCCAGCCCACGGGTTCGTAGCGCGCGCTCATCGCGGGGCGGCCAGTTGCACTTGCGGGGTCTCCAGCGGCCCGGTGCGGCGGGCGGCCAGCGCCAGCACGACCGCCAGCGGCAGCGCCACGATCAGGACGGTCCAGATCGCGCGGTGGGTGGAGCGGTGGCGGCGCCTCATGGCCTGGCGCGCTCCAGCGTCCGCCAGCGCAGGATCACAAGGGGCCACAGCAGCACCAGCCCGGGAAACAGCAGCGGGCGGAACGCGTAGCTGCCCTGCGCCGCGGGATCGATGCGGTCGATCCCCCACAGCAGGAACACCAGCGCGATCCCGGCGCCCAGGCCCAGATAGATCGTCACGGCCTGCACGATGAACGTCGCCACGCGCACCTCCTCCCCGCGACAGCCGGCCGGGTGTCCGCCGGTTTCGGAAACGATCGGGGTCCTAGATGCGTCCTGTCAACCCGCAGAGCGTTACAGCCAGCCGGTCGCCGAGGCCGCGGACGTGGTTGATCCGCGGCCAGCGGCGGAGGTCGCGGCGCGCCAGCACCGCGGGCAGGATGGCGGCGATCCAGGGGCGGGCGCCATGCACGCGGCCGCCGGCGGCCAGGAACGCCATGCCCTCCCGCGCCACCGCGCGTCCGGCATCCTGCAGGCGGTCGGTATCCGGATCGGCCGTGACCGCTTCCGGCGACAGGCCGTGCGTTGCCAGCACATCCGCCGGCAGCAGGCAGCGGCCCTGGGCGGCCAGGATGCGCGCGCCCCGCAGCAGCCCGGCGACCGCGAAGGCGGCGCCGAACGGGCGCAGCGCCTCTGGATCGGGCGCGCCCAGCAGGCGCCCGGCTGCCACCGTCAGGCCGCCCGCCCCGGCCAGCAGCCAGGCGCGCCAGGCGTCGACGGTTTCGATCGCGGGCTCCGCCTCGGTCTCACGCGCATCGATGATGGCGAGCAGGTCTTCGGCCCGCAGCGCGCCGCGCCCGATCGCCTCGGACAGCGGCCGCGCGACCTCATGCCGTTTCGCCTGGCCCTCCACCACTTCGCGCCACCATTGCAGCCGGATCAGCGCCAGCGTCGGCTCCGATGTCACTTCCCGCGCCCGCGCCAGTTCGTGATTGAACGCATACAGCGTCAGCAACGCCTCGCGCTTCTCCGGCGGGGCGAACAGCGCGGTCAGGAACCGGTCCGGATCGTGGCGGCGGACCAGTGCGCCGATCGAATCGTTCATGGCCGGGAGGTGGCGCGGATCGGCGGGGCGTGCAAGCTTGACGCCTTGGGGACCCGGCCATAGCTACCGGTGGCTCCCATATCACGGCGCCAATGCCGCATCTTCGGAGGATTCCAATGGCTTTCGAACTGCCGACACTCCCCTATGCCAAATCGTCTCTCGGCGCGAAGGGCATGTGCGAGGAAACCCTCGACCTGCACCACGGCAAGCACCATCAGGCCTATGTCACGGCGCTGAACGGCTTCGTCGAGAAGGATCCGGCGCTGCAGGGCAAGTCGCTGGAGGAGATCGTCAAATCCACCGCCTCGGCCGGCGGGCCGGTGTTCAACAATGCCGGACAGCACTGGAACCACATCATCTTCTGGCAGTGCATGAGCCCGAATGGCGGGCGCATTCCCTCGAAGCTGCAGGCCAAGATCGACAGCGACCTGGGCGGCACGGCGAAGTTCAAGGATGAGTTCAAGGCCGCGGGCGCGTCGCAGTTCGGCTCCGGCTGGGCGTGGCTGGTGCTGGGATCGGATGGCAAGCTGAAGGTCACGAAGACCGCCAACGGCTCCAACCCGCTGGCCGAGAACCAGGGCAAGGTGCTGCTGGGCTGCGACGTGTGGGAACACAGCTACTACCTGGATTTCCGCAACCGCCGCCCGGACTATCTGCAGAACTGGCTGGATAACCTGGCGAACTACGAATACGCCGAAGCGCAGCTCTGATCCTGGCCAGCCGTCCGGCCCTAGGGCCGGGCGGCCGGCGTGCGGGTCAGATGGGCGGCTGCGCCCATTCTGGGCATGACATCTTCGGGATGACACACGCGGGCGGATTGCGGACAGCGGGCCGCGCCCCGCGTTGTCATCGTGCCGTCCGGTGTGCGGCCAGGGAAAGCACCCGTCGGGTGCGTTGGTCTGGCGCCGACCGCCACTGCCCCGTGACTGGCGTCCGCGAATCACCGCCCCATGTTGGGACCATCGAGAGACGGCGAAGGAACTCCGCATGTCCGGCATGAACGATCTGCGCACGACGCGCGAGGCCATGGAACAGGCGCTCGAAAACCGTCAGCGTGCGCTCGGCCCCGATCACCCGGATCTCGCCAACGACCTGCGCGAGCTCGGCCGCGTCGCGCACGAGCTCGGCGATTTCGCTGACGCGCAGGCCCTGCTGCGGCGGGCGCTGGCGCTGCACACCGAGGCCCTGGGCGCGGAGCACCCCGAGACGGCGACCGACATCAACCATATTGGTCTTGTGCTGCACGACCTGGGCGATCTGGAGGGCGCGCACGCGGCTTTTGAACGCGCGCTGGCGATCGACGAGGCGGCACAGGGCAGCGAGCATCCGAATGTCGGGCGGGACGCGAACAACCTGGCCGGCGTGCTGAAGGACATGGGCGACGGATTTTCTGCGCGTGAGGCGCTGGATTGGGCGCTGGCGATCTACATGCGCGCCTATGGGCCGGATCATCCGACGACGAAGTCGGTGGCGCGCAACCGGGCGATCCTGGGCTGAGCGCGTCGCCGCCGGGATCGCGGCCGAACCGCGACGAGGGTCTTGCAGGATGGCGCGGGAACGCTTAGGAACGCGGCCTCATGTTGGTCCCGGGCGCGTAGCTCAGCGGGAGAGCACTACCTTGACACGGTAGGGGTCACAGGTTCAATCCCTGTCGCGCCCACCATTTCCCGGCCGCTGGGTTCCGGAACGGATCCGCACGAGGCGGCATCATCGCACCACCTTCTATTTCCGGAATGCGGAACAAGCACGGCTGTGCCCGAGTGTCTTGCGGCGCCCGAGTGTCTTGCGGCGCCCGCTGATGCCATGAGGCGCTGACACCATTACTGCGCGGGCCATGTCGCGCGCCCGTACGTCGTGGCGACATTCCAGACCATATGGCAGGGCGGATCGGTTCCCAGCCCTTGTCCCGCCCCCGCCGCTGTCGGGATTTCGACGATCCCGTCCCGCTCGGGCTTCGACGCGATTGCCATCGGCCGTTCGTTCGCTTTCCATACACCTCGCGCATTCGGTATCAACGGCAACAAACGCCTCTGGCGGCCGAAGCGCGCGCGGACGCGCGGCCGCGATCCCCGCGGAACCCGTGACGGAAGCGCTTGCGCCGGGAGTCGGAATGGACAACGCTGCCAGCGAATCGTTTATGGGAACGTCATGAAATACCTCAGTCCTGCTGCCATGGTGATCCTGGCGATGCTGCAGGCCGGATGCACGCCGGCGGAAAACGGAACCGGTGATACCGGTCGCCAGGGTTGGTCCGATTTTGAACGAAACCGGTTCTACACCGAAGACCAGGGCGCGCGGATCATGCCGCTGCGCTGGCTGACGGCGCTGAAACAACCCGATGGGCAATCGTTCCTGGCCGACAAGCTGGCGCGCTACGGCTACCTGCCGAATGACGTCGACCTCGCCTACGCGCTGCCGATCGGGTTCACCACCAATGGGCCGCCCGGGGCGCAGTCCGTCGGCATGACCTGCGCCGCCTGCCACACGCGGCAGATCGAGGTTTCGGGCACGCGCCACCGGATCGATGGCGGCCCCGCGATCGTGGATTTCCAGGCGTTCCTGGTCGACCTAGGCACGGCGGTGAACACGGTGCTGACCGATCCCGCCGCCTTTAGCAATTTTGCGCGGGAGGTGCTGAACGCCGAACCGGCGCCGGCGCAGGCAGCCGCGCTGCGCCGGGACGTGTCGGAGTGGTACCGCCGCTACCAGACGTTGATGACCCGCTCGCTGCCCACCCCGTCCTGGGGACCGGGCCGGCTGGATGCGGTGTCGATGATCTTCAACCGGCTGACCGGCCTTGATATCGGCACCGGTCCGGACGGGATGATCCCCGAGAACATGCGGCGGGCGGACGCGCCGGTGCGATATCCGTTCCTGTGGAACGCATCGCGCCAGGACCGTACGCAGTGGCCGGGCTTCGCCGCCAATGGCGACGACATCCTGGGCCTGGCGCGCAACCTGGGGGAGGTCTACGGCGTGTTCGCCGAATTCCATCCGTTCAAGGACCGCAGGAAGCTGCTCAAGGTCAACTATATCGACCGGAACTCGGCGAACTTCACCGGCTTGCTGGCGCTGGAGAACCTGATCGAGCGCCTGGAGCCGCCGAAATATCCCTGGAAGATCGATGCGGCCCTGGCAAAGGAGGGAGAGGCGATCTACGGCACCAGCGCCCGCGCTCCCGGTGCCTGCTGGTCCTGCCACGGCATCACCCCAGGCGAAAAGCGGCTGCTGGGCCGCGACACATGGGCGACCCCTGTATTGGACGTGGGGACAGACACACGTCAATACACCGTGCTCGCCACAACCGTCAGGACCGGGGTGCTGAGCGGGGCCGGCGTGCCGTTCCTGATTCCCGACCTGAAACCGACCGACACCGCCTTCAATACCCTGCGGCTGTCGGTGGTGGGCGCCATCCTGCAGCGGATTGTTTCATTCACATCAGTCCGCCCGGAGCAGGAGAGCGCGCAGGGGCCGGAATCGCCGGGCCAGACGTTGCTGGAAGCCCCGGCCAGCGAGACCGCGCGTGCCAGGCTGCTGGCCGAGACGCCGCAGGCGCAGACGTTGAAGGAAGCGTTCAATGCGCCGCCCCCGGGCGAGGTGAAGTACGAGGCGCGCGTCCTGCAGGGGATCTGGGCGGCCGCGCCCTACCTGCATAACGGATCGGTCCCGACGCTGGCCGATCTGTTGAAACCGCCGGCGGAACGGCCGGCCGCGTTCCGCATCGGCCCGGAATACGACCCCGATGCGGTCGGCCTCGCGGTGAACCAGACACGCTTCACCGAGGTGCTGCAGACCACGGATTGCTCGGACCGGAATTCGGGATCCAGCCGTTGCGGGCATGATTACGGCACCAGTCTCTCGCCGGAACAGAAGCGCGCGCTGCTGGAGTATCTGAAGACCCTTTGATCCAGATCAAAGCCACCGCGAAACAGCGCTGCATAGCCTTCCCCCGACATGGCCGGTGCCCCAAGGCACCGGCCGGGCGACGTGAGCGGGAGGGACAGAACCATGGATATGCAAACCGCCGGAAGCGGGCAGGCCGCGCTGTATGGAAGGCTGGAGGAGCGCATCCTGGCGCGTGACCAGGTCGGCGCCAGCGAGGCGTTTCATGACCTGGTGAAGGCCGGGCGGCCCCTGACCGAAATCATCGCCGAGGGCGTGCGCATCCATGCGCCCTACACACATGTTCCCTATCACGAACGGATCGACGACGGGTACCCGAACTTCGTCAACAACGACCATTGCCTGCTGAGCGCGCGGGCCACGGTCAACCTGACGAGGTTGCTGCCCAAGGACCTGGCGATGCTGCCGATGGCGCAGACCATCTGGTACATTCCGACCGGGCTCGATATCTGGAACCAGAAGATCAACAAGGCGCCGGGCCATTACACCCGCGGGTTCACGGGGCAGATCGTCAATCCGCCGGCGCCGGTGGTGTACTGGCCGGACCAGGAGCCGCTGCGCTCGGATGCGCCGCTTCAGGAACGGCTGGGCACGTGGCTGACCCTGGTGCATCGCGGCCAGGTGATCGATGCCTACCGGACCTTCCTCGGGCTGATGGAGGATGCCGCCAACCGCCGGGAGATCCTGGCGGAGCTGGTGTTCGCCGGCATGATCGACGTGCAGGACCGGATGTATCAGAACCGGTCCTATACCACGGGCCACAAGGGCTACCGTGCCCGCGCCACCGTCGAACTCGGCAATGCGCTGGGCTGGGACAACGCGCGTCACGTCATCTATGCGGGTGCGCTCGATCTCGCGGTGGGGCCACGCTGGTACTCGTTGTACGAGATGGCCTGCAACACGATGAAGTCCGAGATCGAGGGCGTTGCGCTGCATGCCGTGCCCTATGGCGGGGTGTCGGAGGCTGAACACGCAGTGCTGCGCAACACGGCGCCGCTGACCGCCGAGGAGGAGCGGGAGCTGATTGATGCGTTGCTGTACCAGCACACGCCGGCGAACATCGACTGTGTGACACGGCTTCTGCGCGCCGGGCGGGATCCGCGCCGGATCGTCGATGCGCTGCAGGTCGCGACGGCGGACATCATCCTTGGCACGCATGGCGCCAACAACTTCTCGATGCCGCTGCACTGCTACCAATACATGAACGCGCTCGGCTGGTTCTTCGACAACTTCGACCATCCACGGCGCGCGCGGCTGCTGTATGTGGCGGCCGAGTTCGTGAACATGACGGCCTGGCACCAGGCGCTGACGAAGGAGCTGGTGCCGCAGGCGATCGACACCCCGCGGACCGCCGCGATGCTGACCGGACCGCAGCTGCTGCGGCAGGTGGACGAGGCGATCTGCCGCCTGGACGCGCCCGCCAGCGTCGCCTGGGTGAAGGCCTGTCTGGACCATGTCGGCGACGATGCCGGACTGATCCAGACGCTGGCGATCGCGTCCTGCAAGATGGGCAACGATCCGCACAACCAGGAGATCCCGCAAGGAATGCTGGAGGATTTCGGCAAGAACCAAAGCCCGAACCGCGGCCGCATCCTGCTGGCCTGCGGGCAGTTGATCGCCGGGCACCGGAAATATGGCGATCCGCTGGAGGCAAGCCGCCGGTTCGGCCAGGCGATGGGTCTGGACGGGTTGGGATAGGC
>JBFXDK010000017.1:0-36441 GCA_050181195.1 Acetobacteraceae bacterium
GTCCTGCCGCTGGTGGAGCGGGAACTGGGCTGGATGACCCGGCTCACCGTAGCCGGCTATCTGGCCCCGCACATCCCCATGGACCGGTTCCGCACCCACCCACGCCTCACCCTGCTCGGCCCTGTTCCCGACCTCACGGCGCAGTACGATTCGCACCGGCTGTTCGTGGCGCCCACGCGGTTCGCGGCCGGGCTGCCGTACAAGGTGCATGAGGCCGCATCCTTCGGCCTGCCGGTGGTCGCGACCGAGATCCTGCGCTCGCAGCTTGGCTGGCAGAACAGTGAGGAGATCATCGCGGTCGGTTCGGCGGAACCGGACAGGATGGCCGCCGAAATCGTCGCCCTCTACCGCGACGAAGCGCGGTGGCAGCGGATCCGCGCTGCCGCGCTCGCCCGCTTTGCCGCTGATACGGACCGCACGCGCTTCCGGGCCGCGGTGGCGGCCGCGCTGGGGATTTCCGACCGGCCGGGCTGACTGTCCGTTGGGCATCGATACGAACTGCTTCGAGGATCTAGTACGATTCCGGCTTTAATCGCGGCAGTGGCACCGGGATCATGCGGAGCTTGTGCCACAGGCGGGGCACGGGAGGCTGAGGCTGGGCGAGCACAGGCTTGACCGGTATGCGGCAGGGTTGCCGTGTACGCTGCGCCCGCGATCAGGAGCATCCCACTTGGCTACGATGTGTCGCATGGGCCCATGTCACGGGCGGATGTCTCAACGACTTCGGGTTTGGAGCGGTTCTGCTGTCATTTGAGCGTCGCCGCGTCACACTACACCGGAAGTTGAAATTCACATCCCAACACCGTCTGATGCAGAGCGGAACCCGTCGCCATGATCCCGATTCGGGCTGTAAAACCGGGACACGACACCTGTTTTCGGGATGTGTCTATCATGCAGATCGAAATTTCTTTATAAATGCATCATTCGGCTTGATTTCGGGGATCATCCATGTCATAGAATTGCTCGCAAGGTGCTCCCCACACCTTGCCTGCGTCATGAGACGTCGTCCGGCCGGCTTTGTGTTTCTCCCCAGCAAAGCCGGCCGTGACGCAGGTGGATCCGGCTCTCCGCCCCTCGACTTCAATGGTTCTTGTCAGGAATGGTGCGCTGCGGGACATGCCCGCAGCGCTGCTCAGATCGTCTGTATTCCAATCCAGACCAGTACCAGAACCAGGGCAATCAGGAAGACTGTAACGCAAGAGTAACGCTTGTCGCGTGCCGCCCGCAATGCCAGCCCTTGCGGGCGGTGAACCGCTGCTGAAATCTCGGACACTGGAATTCCGCCTGCTGAAAAAAATTGCCGCGGGAGGGTCAACTCCCGCGGCCAAGGTTCAGGGAGAAAACGAGTTTTTCTTAGCTCACGGTTTCGTGTGAAATCAACCTGAATCTCACAGATCCGTGATCACGATTTTCGAGGTGCCGGTCGCGAAATCGCTTCACTCGCCCAGCAATTCGATGGAATCGCCGAGCGCAAAGCGACCGCCCTCGATTACCTCGGCCAGAACACCCAGATCTCCATGGCCGTAATGAGTCCGCAGTTCCTGTAATGGATCGGCATCGCGTTCTGCCGTATCCGGATTCACCTCGGTCGCCGCGCAGCGCGGGATGTGCTTCACGACGCGCAGCACGGCCCCGCCCATCTGGATCTGCTGGCCGATCCATTGCCGCTCACTCCAGGCGGGCGCGCCGCTGAACCAGACATTGGCCCGGAAGCGGCGGCGGTGCCGGCGACCGCCGACCTTGGCTTCCAGGTCCCGCAGACTGGCCAGGTTGATCAGGCTGATCATCTTGGCGCGCTGATCGCTGAACATGTGCCCGGGGATGTAGTGGAAGCGCGGCGTGCCGCGGGCCTCGTCCCCGAGATAGTCCGACAGGAAGCCGCCGATCCGCTCACGGCCGGGTTCCGTCAGTGCGTTCTCGATCACCGAGGAGCCGTCCGGTGCGCGGATCGCCAGCATGCCGCTGCGTGGGTCGAAGAAGGCGAACAGGGCGGCGGCCTTGGCATTCTTCATCTGGCACATGAAGTTCGCCTTCTGCATCCAGACCGGCGCCGCCGGATTGAACCCGGAATCCCCCTGCGCCAGGGCGAACGCGCGATCCCAGGGGATGGCGCCGCCCGACTCGACCTCGGCCATCTCCAGCGCCTCGGCTGTCAGGCCCTTCACCGGAAAGCGGTACAGGTATTCGATGCGCATCTGGCTGATCCCCCTTGAGCGGCCAAGCCTGCCAACCCACTTTGATGACGAAAGGTTCATTGCCCCGTTGCCTCATCAGGGACAGGGAAAGAGCCAGTCGCCTACGAACAGGGACATGGATATGGACATCGAAAAATTCACCGAGCGCAGCCGCGGATTTCTGCAGGCGGCCGGAACCATCGCAATTCGGGAATTTCATCAGCGCATCACGCCCGAGCACCTGCTGAAGGCGTTGCTGGATGACGAGGAAGGCGCCGCGGCCGGCCTGATCCGCACCGCCGGCGGCGACCCGAAAGCCACTCTGACCACCGTGGAAGCGGAAATCGCCCGCATCCCCAAGGTACAGGGATCCGGCGCCGGCCAGCCGCAGATCACGCCGGAGCTGGTCCGCATCCTGGACGCCGCGCAGCAGGCCGCGACCAAGGGCGGGGACGAATATGTCGCGCAGGACCGGCTGCTGGTCGCGATCGCCGCGTCTGACACGCCGGCCGGCCGGGCGCTGCGCAATGCCAATGCCACGCCGCAGTCGCTGGAAAAGGCGGTTGCCGATATCCGCAAGGGGCGCAAGGTGACCAGCGCCAACGCCGAAGCCAGTTTCGACGCGCTGAAGAAGTATGCGCGCGACGTGACGCAGCTTGCGCGCGACGGCAAGCTCGACCCGGTGATCGGCCGCGACGAGGAAATCCGCCGCGCGATCCAGGTCCTGGCACGCCGCACCAAGAACAACCCGGTGCTGATCGGCGAGCCGGGCGTGGGCAAGACAGCGATTGTGGAAGGGCTTGCACTGCGCATCGTCAACGGCGACGTGCCGGAGGCGCTGAAGAACAAGAAGCTGCTCTCCCTGGACCTGGGTGCCATGGTCGCCGGCGCGAAGTATCGCGGCGAATTCGAGGAGCGGCTGAAGGCCGTGCTGAAGGAGATCGAGTCGGCCGAGGGCGAGATCGTCCTGTTCATCGATGAGATGCACACGCTGATCGGCGCCGGGCGCGCGGACGGCGCGATGGACGCCTCCAACCTGATCAAGCCGGAACTCGCCCGGGGCACGCTGCACTGCATCGGCGCGACCACGCTGGATGAATACCGCAAGCACGTGGAGAAGGATGCCGCCCTGGCACGCCGGTTCCAGCCGGTGTTCGTGGGCGAGCCGAGTGTCGAGGACACGATCAGCATCCTGCGCGGCATCAAGGAAAAGTACGAGCTGCACCACGGCGTGCGGATCACCGATGGCGCGCTGGTCGCCGCCGCGACCCTGTCCAACCGCTATATCACCGACCGGTTCCTGCCGGACAAGGCGATCGACCTGGTGGACGAAGCGGCGAGCCGGCTGCGCATGCAGGTGGACAGCAAGCCCGAAGCGCTGGATGAACTCGACCGCCGCGTGATCCAGCTGAAGATTGAGCGTGAGGCGCTGAAGAAGGAAAGCGACGCGGCGTCGAAGGACCGGCTGACGAAGCTGGAAAAAGAACTGGCCGAGGCCGAGGACAAGTCCAACGCCATGACGGCGGCCTGGGAAGCAGAAAAGTCGCAGTTGTCCGAAACCCAGAAGCTGAAGGAGAAGCTGGACGCCGCGCGCAGCGAATCCGAGGTGGCGCAGCGCAACGGCGATCTGGCCCGAGCTTCGGAACTTCTGTATGGCCTGATCCCGGCGCTGGAATTCAAGCTGAAGGAAGCCGGCGACGGCAAGCTGGTGAATGAGGCGGTGAACGAGGAAGGCATCGCCGCCGTCGTCTCCCGCTGGACCGGCGTGCCGGTGGACAAGATGCTGGAAGGTGAGCGCGCCAAGCTGCTGCGCATGGAGGACGAGCTCCGCAAGCGCGTGGTGGGCCAGGAGGAGCCGCTGGTGGCCGTGGCCAACGCGGTGCGGCGTGCCCGCGCCGGGCTGCAGGACCCGAACCGGCCGATCGGCAGCTTCCTGTTCCTGGGGCCGACCGGTGTCGGCAAGACCGAGACCTGCAAGGCGCTGGCGGAATTCCTGTTCGATGACGAACGGGCGATGGTGCGCATCGACATGAGCGAGTTCATGGAGAAGCACGCCGTGTCCCGCCTGATCGGCGCGCCCCCGGGCTATGTCGGCTACGATGAGGGCGGAGTGCTGACCGAGGCGGTGCGCCGGCGGCCGTATCAGGTGATCCTGTTCGACGAGGTGGAGAAGGCGCATGAGGACGTGTTCAACGTCCTGCTGCAGGTGCTGGACGACGGTCGCCTGACCGACGGACAGGGCCGCACGGTCGACTTCAAGAACACGATCATCGTTCTGACGTCCAACCTGGGCAGCGACGTCCTGGCGGCGCAGCCGGAAGGCGAGCCGGCGGCGATGGTGCAGGGCCAGGTGATGCGGGTGGTGCGCCAGCACTTCCGGCCGGAGTTCCTGAACCGCCTGGATGAGGTGATCCTGTTCCGCCGCCTGCAGCGGGCCGACATGGCGAGCATCGTCGAGATCCAGCTGAACCACCTGCGCAAGCTGCTGGCCGACCGGAAGATCGGTCTGGAACTCGACCGCGTCGCGCTGGAGTGGCTCGCGAACGAAGGCTACGACAGCACCTATGGCGCGCGCCCGCTGAAGCGGGTGATCCAGCGCAGCCTGCAGAACCCGCTGGCCGGGATGATCCTGGAAGGCTCGGTGACGGAAGGCGACACCGTGCGCGTTTCCGCCGGGACGAACGGGCTGGTGATCAACGGTCAGATGGCCGAGGCCGCCTGACCGGCCGCGGATCGGGACTTGAAGGGGGCGCGGTCGCGGGCCGCGCCCCTTTTCCTTATGGCTCGATGTAGATACGCGTTACCCGATTGCCGAGCTTGACGAGCATTTCGTGGGGGATCGTGCCCCAGGCCTGGGCGGCGGTTTCCGGGCGAATGGCATAGCCGTCATGGGCGCCGTACAGCAGCACCGGTGTGCCCGGCCCGACGCCCGGCACATCCGTGACGTCCACCTGCATCTGGTCCATGCTGACGCGCCCGACGATCGGGGCCATGCGGCCGTTGATCATTACGGCGCCGGTGGCCGCATGTTGCCAACGCAGCCCGTCGTCGTAGCCGAACGGCACGATGCCGACCTTCAGGTCGCCCTGCGCCGAGAACGGCCGATTGTATCCCAGGCTTTCCCCGCGGCGGACATGCTGGATGCGCGTGACCTGGCTGGTGACGCCAACGGCCAGGACCAGTTCCAGGGCCTGCTCGACCGCGGGTGACGGATAGATCCCGTACAGCCCGAGCCCGACGCGCACCATGTCGTAGTGCGCTTCCGGGAACCGCGCGGCACCAGCCGTATTCGCGGCGTGAATCAGCAGATCGTCGAAGCCGTCGGCCTTCAGCGCGGCGATCACCTGGTCGAACGTGGCGATCTGCCGTCGGGTGAACGCGTCCTCGTCCGGATCGTCGGCGGACGCGAAATGCGTGCACAACCCGGCAAGCCGCATCGTTCCGGATGCGCGGATACGCCGTGCGACCGTCAGGGCATCCCCGGGTTCTACGCCCAGGCGGTTCATGCCGGTATTGACCTTCATATGGACATCGATCACGGCGCCGCGGTCGGCGAGCGCCGCCTCGAACTGCTCGACCAGCACCGCGTCGTACAGCACGGGGATCAGCCGATAGCGCAGGATGTTGTCGATATCGGCCGGCCCGGGCATGAACACGTAGATTTCCTGGCCGATGCCGGTGCGGCGGACCGCGACACCCTCGCCCGGTGTGGATACACCGATATGGTGGATGCCGAGACGTGACAGCCAGAATGCCAGCCGGTCGGATTCCGTGCCGTAGGCCAGCGCCTTCAGCACCGCCATCACCCGCACGCCGCCGCCGCAATGCCGGCGGAAGCGCGCGACATTTTCGCCGATCGCGGCCAGATCGACCCATTCCGCGCGCGGCGCGATCGAGCCGGCGAGATCGCGGGCCGCCAGCGACATGCCCGACATCGGCGGCCCCTTGAACAGGACCGTATCGCCCCAGCGCAGCAGCGGCAGCAGATGTTCCTTCAACTCGGATGGGTCCCTGACCGTCGTGACGACGCCATCCGGGACCTGCGCGCGGAACCCGTCGACAACCGTCTGCGCCGGCACGTCTCCGACCAGGAACAGGTGGCTGTAGCCGCAGTCGGCGGCGTAGGCGCCCACCTGGCGCTGTTCCGCCCCGCCGTCCGGCCCCAGTTCCCTCGCCCCGGCCAGGGCGAAGAACTTGCGGCCGGTATGCGACGCGCCCAGTGCGGCCGAGCGCAGCGCGGCATGCACGGACATAGGGTCGGTTGTATGGGCGTCATTGACGATCCGCACGCCCTGCGACGATGACCAGACCTCGGTGCGCGTCGGTCGCGGCGCATAGCCGTCCAGCGTGGAGACGATGTCGTCCAGGCTAACACCCAGCAGCAGGGCCGCCGTGGCGGCGATATGCAGATCGGCGATGATATCGGGGGATCGGGTGGCGACCGTGACCTCCCGCCGTGCCCCATCAGCGGTCGTGAGCGCCAGGCGCTGACCGCCGTCGACCGCCGCAAGTATTCCCAGTGCCAGCGGCTGGCCGGGCGCGCCGATCCAGTGGATCCGGCAGGACAGCGTCGCGGCCAGCGGGCGGATCGTCGCCTCATTGTCGGGGAGCAACACCCAGCCCTCGGCCGGGATACGGCGGAACAGCGCCATCTTCTCGCGCGCGATGGCTTCGCGGCTGCCGAAGGAAGCGAGATGCGCGACGCCGATATTTGTCAGAATGCCGAAATCGGGCGCGGCGATCTCCTCCAGCACCGCCATCTCCCCGGGTTCGGAGACACCGGCTTCCAGCACCGAAAGCGCCGCTTCCTTCTCGTTCGCCAGGACCGCAAGCGGCACGCCAAGCTGGCTGTTGTAGCTGCCCGGCGATGTCGTGACCCCGATCCGGGCCAGCAGGGCGCCCAGTGCCTGCTTCACCATCGTCTTGCCGCGGCTGCCGGTGACGGCAATGACGCGGTTCATGAATTGCGCGCGATACCATTTCGCCAGCAACTGCAGCGCCCGCAGCGGCGATTCGACGATGATCAGCGGCCAGGATGGATCGGCCCCGCTCTGGTCCACGACGTCCTGTGCGACGATGGCGCATGCGGCACCGTTGCGGAAGGCATCGGCCAGGAACCGGTGCCCATCGGTCCGGTCGCCCTTCAGGGCCACGAACAGCGCGTGCGGCGAAACACCACGGGAATCCGTGCACACCCGTTCGATCAGGCAGCCCGCGGGCAGGTTGCGCGTGGTGCCGCAGACGGCCTCGGCGATCTGCTCAAGGAAAACCGGTGTCATGCGCTTCCTTCGCCACGATTTGCCCGTTTCAGATAGCACGGGCCTGGGGAGCAAAGACAGCGAATGCCGGTTTCCTATTCGTGCAGGCCGGCCTTGCGCAGTCCTTCCAGCAGATGCTCCAGATCGTACGGGGCGGCGTTCCACTTCCGCAACTCCACCCGCGCGGAAAAATCCGGCTTGATCTGGAAGATCCGGGCAAGGGACGCCCCTGCTTCCGTCTGGCCGAGCTGCCCGCGCGCGGCCGCCATCAGCAGGTGCGCCCAGTAGAAGTCCGGCATGCCGGACTTCTGCACATCCACCACCGCCTCGCGATACGCACGCTGGTGATAGTGCAGACGGGCGGAACTGAAATAATACCATCCGGGATGCAATGGGTTCAGTCTTTGCGCTCGGCGCGACAGTTCGACGCCCCGCTCGAACTCCCCCATGAAGGCCAGGAAGTGCCCGACATCGGCCAGCGTTTCGGGGTCGTTCGGGTTCAGGCTCAGGGCCAGTTGCGATTCCGCCTCGAACTTGTCGTTTTCGCCGCGGAAGAAATGCACGATCGCCAGCCAGCAGCGGGCATAGGCGTTCTGCGGATCCAGCCGCGTCGCTTCCAGCGCGTGCGCCAGCGCTCGACCGATCGGATCGGGCCGCGGATTCAGGTCGAACCGATGCTCGCCCAGGTAGACGTTGGCCAGCAGCGCATGCGCATCCGCCGATAGCGGGTCCATCGCCACCGCCCGCTCCAGCAGGTCGCGCGCATCGCGATGCATCTCTGCGCTGAGGGTCGACGTATAGCGGCGCGCGCGCAGCAGGCAGTCGTACGCGTCGAGTTCCGCCGGTCCCTTGGTCAGCGCCCGCCGCAGCGCCACGTCCTGGATCTTCACCCCCAGGGTCGCGGCGATCGTGCGCGTGACCTCATCCTGCAGGTCGAAGAGGTCGCCCATCTCGCGATCGTAGCGATCACCCCAGAGCTGCTCGCCGCTGGTGCCGTCCACCAGCTGAACGGAAATGCGCACCCGTCCCGCGGCACGGCGCACACTGCCCCGGACGATATAGCCGGCATTCACCCGCGCGCAGATCTCCCTGGGATCGACGGCCTGGCCCTTGAAGGCGAAGGTGGACGCACCGGCGATCACCCGCAGATCGCGAAACCGCCCCAGGTTGGTGATGATGTCCTCGGTGAGCCCGTCGGCAAAATACTCGTCCACCTCGGCGCTGAGATTGGCGAAGGGCAGCACGGCCAGCACCGGGCGCGGATCGGACGGCGCTGCAGCGGGTGCGGGACGGGCGGGCGGATCAGGCGGCAGTGGGGCGTCGTTCCGTTGCATCGGCGACGCATCCGCGACGGTGGCGACGGTGGTGACGGCGGCGACGAACTCGAACCCCCGGCCGCGCACGGTGCGGATATAGGTCTGGCTGTCCCCGCTGTCGCCCAATGCCCGGCGTGCGGACTTGATGCAACTGGATATGGTTGCATCGGACACGATGCGGCCCTGCCAGACGTGATCGATGATCTCACCCCGGTCCAGCACCCGCCCGGGATGGCGAAGAAAGAACGCCACCAGGTCGAACACCAGCGGCTCGACCGGCAACACGACACCCGTTCGGCGCAACTCATACCGATCCGTGTCGACCTCGAAGTCGTCGAACCGATAGCGCATGACGGCCTCAGGTACTCCCAAAGACGAGCCTAACCAGGAAATCCCCCACATTCCACCCGGCAATCCCCACCCAAGGGCAACGTGATGACCGGGTTGCCTTCAAGCGAGGCCTGCCTGACCGCGCGATACAGGCGGTGTCCGGGATACCCCGTCGGGCGTCGCTCGGACACGGAACGGATCACACAAGCAGGGGAGAGATTCCATGGCAACCATGGTTCAGGACAGCCCGGCCATTGACTACACGGCCATCAAGGCGAGGCAGAACGCGGCCTGGGCGTCCGGCGACTACGCCCGGATCGGCACGACGCTGCAGATTGTCGGTGAGACCCTGGCCGAAAGCATGGACATGCGGCCCGGTTGCACCGTGCTGGATGTCGCGGCCGGCAACGGCAACGCCACGCTTGCCTTCGCCCGCCGCTGGCACAAGGTGACGTCCACCGACTATGTCGACGCGCTGCTGGCGCGTGGCCGCGCGCGGGCCGAGGCGGAAGGCCTGACCGTGACCTATGAGGTCGCCGACGCCGAGGACCTGCCCTACCAGACCGGCCTGTTCGACGCGGTGGTTTCCACCTTCGGCGTGATGTTCACGCCCAACCAGGCGAAGGCCGCCGGCGAGATGCTGCGCGCATGCCGGCCCGGCGGGATGATCGGCATGGCGAACTGGACGCCCGACGGGTTCATCGGCCAGCTGTTCAAGACGCTGGGCGGGCACGTGCCGCCGCCCGCCGGGGTGAAATCGCCAGCCCTGTGGGGCAGCCGGACCTGGATCGAGGAGCATTTCGGCGCGCAGGCGCGGCAGATCACGATCAGGGATGCCTCCTTCGTGTTCCGCTACCGGTCGCCGGACCATTTCATGGATGTGTTCCGCACCTACTACGGGCCGGTGCACAAGGCATTCCTGTCGCTCGACGCCGACCGCCAGGCGGCGCTGACCGACGACATGCTGTCCCTGATCGGCCGGTTCAACACGGCAACGGACGGATCGATGCGCGTGCCCTCCGCCTACGCCGAGATCGTGATCACCAAGGCCTGACCATCATTCGGCGGCACGGGGACGGGACCGCGCCAGGCCCCGCCCCTACCCGTCCACCGTCCCAGGCGGTAAACCGCAGGGAACGGAGGACCCGCCATGCCCGATACCGCCATCCCGTCCACCACTCCCCTCCTCGACCGCATCCGCGACGTCGTGGGCGATCGCGGCATCCTGACGGGTGAGAGCGATACCGCGCCCTATGCCGAGGATTGGCGGAAACTCTACAAGGGCCGCACCCCGGCGGTGATCCGCCCGGGCACGACGCAGGAGCTGGCCGAGGTCGTGACGCTGTGCGCCGAGGCCGGCACGCCGATCGTGCCGCAGGGCGGCAACACCTCGATGGTCGGCGGCGCCGTGCCAGCCGAGGATGGATCGGAACTCATCCTCTCCACCGCGCGGCTGACGCGCATCCGCGACCTCGACCCGGTCGACATGACCCTGACGATCGAATCCGGCGTCACGCTGAAAGCCGCCCAGCTTGCGGCGGCCGAGAGGAACTGCCTGCTGCCGCTGTCGATCTCCTCGGAAGGATCGGCGCAGATCGGCGGCGTGCTGGCGGTGAATGCCGGCGGCAACAACACCGTGCGCTATGGCAATGCCCGCGACCTGGTGCTGGGGCTGGAAGTGGTGCTGCCGGACGGCACGATCTGGAACGGGCTCAGGCGCCTGCGCAAGGACAACACCGGCTACTGCCTGCGCCAGTTGTTCGTCGGATCGGAAGGCACGCTGGGCATCATCACCGCCGCGGTGCTGAAGCTGGCACCGCAGCCGCGCGAGATCGCCGTCGCGTTCTGCGGCGTGGAAACCCCGGAAGCGGCGCTGGAGCTGTTCGCCCGGTTCCAGGCGCACGATGCGGCATCGATCAGCGCGTTCGAACTGATGTCGGGCCTGGGCACGGACTTCGTGCTGAAGCACATACCGGGCGCCGCCCTGCCGCTGGCGAACCCCGCGCCGTTCTATACGCTGGTGGAACTCGCCACGCCGCGCCCGAATGCAGGCCTGCGTGCGGCGATGGAGGAAGTGCTGGAACAGGCGCTGGGCGACGGCATCGTGCAGGACGCCGCCATCGCCGAATCCGAAGCCCAGCGCGCGGCGATCTGGCGCCTGCGTGAGGAGCACTCGGAAGCGCAGAAGCGTGAGGGCGCCAGTGTGAAGAACGACGTGTCGGTGCCGGTTTCGAAGGTTGCCGCCTTCATCCGCGGCGCGACGGAAGCCTGCGAGAAACTGATCCCCGGCGTGCGACCCGTGCCGTTCGGCCACATGGGCGACGGTAACATCCACTTCAACCTGGAACAGCCGGTCGGAGCGGACCCCGCTTGGTTCCTGGACCAGGATCACGCAATCATGGAGGTGGTGAACGAAGTGGTCCGGGAATACGACGGCAGCTTCTCGGCCGAACACGGCATCGGCAAGCTGAAGCCCTACATGATGCCGGACTGGCGCGGCGGCGCGGAGCTCGCGATCATGCAACGGATCAAGGCTGCGCTGGACCCGCGGGGCATCATGAATCCAGGGAAAGTGCTACCCTGACCGGACAGCGGCGGCGGGCCGTGAAATTGGACACGCAGCGGAACAGTCGCACAATGCGGACCAACCAGCATTGGAGGTCCGCATGTCCATGATACGCCGCCTGAGCCGCCGCCTTGCCATGATCGCGCTTGCATCCCTGGGGTTGCCGCTGGCACAGGGCACCGCGGCCACGGACACGAAGTGGCCGGAAAGACCGGTCAAGGTGATCGTACCCTTCGGGGCCGGAGGTCCCAACGACACGGTGGCCCGCCTCTGGGTGGACCGGTTGAGCCATGCCTTCGGGCAGCAATTCGTCATCGAAAATCGCGGCGGAGCATCCGGCATGATCGGATCGGAAGCCGCCGCCCGCAGCCTTCCCGATGGCTATACGCTGTTGCTCGCGTCCAGCAGCACACTGGGCCTGGTGCCGCTGGTGGCGAAGGTGAACTTCAATCCGCTGAAGGATTTCACGCCCATGGCGCGGGTGGGCGATTTGATCCAGGGTCTGGCGGTCAATCCCGCGGTTCCGGCCAGGACGGTCTCCGACCTGATTGCTGTTGCCAAGGCGCAACCGGGGAAGCTGGCTTGGGGCACGCCGGGATCGGGCACCGGCTCCCACCTCATGGTCGTGAATTTCAATCGGCGTGCCGGCGTCGACATCCTGCACGTGCCGTATCGCGGCAGCGCCGATGCGCTGAACGATGTGCTGGCAGGCCATGTACAGATCATGTCGGACATCGTGGTGCTGCCGCATGTGCGCGCCGGCAAGCTGCGCCTGTTGGCAATGGTCGGAAACGAACGTCATCCGGACTTTCCCGATACGCCCACCCTGGCCGAACAGGGATTTCCGGACATCACGCCGATCACCTTCTACGGCATCTACGGGCCTGCCCGGGTGTCGCGGGACATCGTCGACAAGGTGAACGCAAGAGTATCGGAGATCATGAAGGACCCGACCATGGTCCGGCACTCGCTGGAGCGTGGCGTGATGCTGGTGCCGATGGACGGGGACGGCGTCGGCAAGGCGTTGGCTGCGCAGACCGAGATCAACAAGGAACTGGTCAAGGCCGCCGGACTGAAGATGGGCGAATAGGCGCCCCTACGCGGCGGGGCGATCCGGCTTCACGTCCAGAAGTGGCGTCCCGTCCATACAGTCCAGGCCACGCACATGCAGCGTCGTGCCCTCGACCCGCTCCAGCACCACCACGGACGATGCGATCGGGTTCGGCCGCACCGGGGAGCGCAGGGCGAACGTGCCCAGGATCTGGCCGGAGTGGCGCGGTGTCTGGATCACGAGGTCACGGCGTGCCTGGTGCATCCAGTACAGGATCTGCAGCCTGGGGTGCTTCTCGATACCACTCAGCGCCTGGCCCCAGCGTTCGTCGATCACGATCGAGCAGACCGGACCGGCCGGATCGCCGCGGCGCGGACATTCGGACCGCGTCTTCCAGGGCGTGCGGATCACGCCGATGAAATACACGCCGGCATCGGTGGCCGGCGGCAGCGTGACCGCGACCTCATGGGGTCGGATATCGGACGCGGGATTTTCAGGGCTGGGCGACGTCGAGCTCATGGCGGAACCATGCCAGCGCCGGTGCCAGGGCGTCCAGCACCGTGCCGCCGGGACCCTGTCATGCATCATCGGCGCAACCGGGATCAGGACAGATATGCTGTCCTTTCCCCATGGAGGTGTCCCTGCTCTCGCTGGTCGGCTTTTCGGTGGCGATGTACATCACGCCGGGACCGAACAACCTGATGGTGGCCGCATCGACCGCCAACCACGGCATCCGCGCGACGATGCCGCACATGCTGGGCATCAATGTCGGGTTCTCCGTCATGCTGGTGGTCGTCTGCACCGGGTTCGGGGCGATGTTGATCTCCTGGCCGCTGCTGCTGCCGCTGTTCCGCTGGGGCGGCGCGGCCTGGCTGCTCTGGCTCGCCTGGAAGATCGCCGCTTCTCCACCCCCATCTCCCACCCAAAAAGGCCGCGTGCTCGGCTTCCTTGGCGCTGCCGCGTTCCAATGGGTCAACCCGAAGGCGTGGCTGATCGGCGTCGGCGCCGCGAGCGAATTCATGGCCCCCGACCAGCCGCTGTTCGCGCAGTTGCTGCGCATCTTCGTGGTGTTCATGGCGGTCGGCCTGCCCTGCCTGATGGTCTGGGCGATGATTGGCGGCGGCGCGCGGCGCCTGCTGCAATCGCCGGGGCAGCTGCGCGCCTTCAACGTCGCCATGGGTCTTCTGCTGGTGCTGTCGGTGGTGCCCGTCCTGCTGGAAGGCTGGTAGTCTCGCGGCAACAGGGGAGAAACCGCCATGAAGATCACCCGCGTCGAGGCATTCCAGGTCGCCTGGTCACCCGACGACAAACCGGCCCAGCGCAGCGCCTTCGTTCGTGTCCACACCGACACGGGCCTGACCGGCCTGGGCGAGGCGTCGCCGATGCAGGGCGGAATTGCCTCGCTTGGCATGATCCGGAACGACATCGCGCCGATGCTGCTGGGCCAGGACCCGCTGGACCACGCCGTGCTGCTGGACCAGGCGATGCATACGCTGGTGAAGCTGGGGCCCGAGGGCGCGCTGACCGGCGCGCTCGCCGCGCTGGACATCGCGCTGTGGGACCTGAAGGGGAAGCTCACGGGCCTGCCGATCTACAAGCTGATCGGCGGCGCCTGGAAAACCGCGCTGCCCTTCTACGCCTCGATCGGCGGCAACGGCGACCGCACGGTGGATCAGGTGCTGAAGGTGGTCGAACAGCGGCTTGCCCATTCGCCGGCCGCGATCAAGATCCGCTTCGACAACAACCGCACAACGCTGGATGCCGACATTCCCGGCGACATCGCCAAGGCCAGGGCGGTGCGGTCGCTGGTGGGCGATGCCTTCCCGTTGGCCTTCGATGCGAACAATTGTTACTCGATCGGCGGCGCCGTCCGTGTCGGGCGCGCGCTGGAAGACCTGGGCTACTGGTGGTTCGAGGAGCCGGTGCAGCACTACCATGTCCGGGCGATGGGCGAAGTGGCGCGGGCACTGGACATCACCGTTTCTGCCGGTGAACAGACCTATACGCTTCCGGCACTGGCCGATCTGATCGAGGCCGGGGTGCGCATGGTGCAGCCCGATATCGTCAAGATGGGCGGCATCACCGGACTGCTGCGCTGCGCCGCGCTGGCGCATGCGACCGGCGTGGAACTGGTGCCGCACCAGACGCAGCCGACGGTCGGGCACACCGCGAACCTGCACCTTGTCGCATCCCTGTTGCAGGGCACGAAGCCGGCCGAGTGGAACGATCCCTCGACCCGCACGCATGCGGTGTTCGAAAACCCGCCCGTCCCCGTGAATGGGCTGTTCCATCTGCCCGAGGAGCCTGGACTGGGCCTGCGGGTGAACGAAGCCGAACTGGCGAAGCGGCGGATCGATTGATCAGGCCGCTGGCTCAGCCGCCCAGGACCGGCTCGATGGGGCGCTCACGATGCGCGCGCAACCAGGCCTCGTTCTCGGCCAGGGCGCGCCGGCCAAGCTCACGGATCACCGCCTGCTTCTGCTGTACCTTGCTCTCCTCAGGCGCCGCCGAGGCATCGATCGCCGCCAACACGGCGCCGGCCCGCTCGAACCGCTCCCGCGCCTCGCCATAGGCCAGGGCCTCGGTTTCCCAGGCCAGTTTCTCGGCTGCGAAGCGGATGGCGCCCGAGACGGCCAGCAGCAGCACCAGCGTGATCACGACCACCGCATGCGCGGTGTGGTGGGCGTCGTGGACATCCGCACCCGCAGCGATGCGAACGCCGAAGTCGTACATCCCGAACGCTAGCGGCACGGCGCAGATCAGCCCGGCGGCGGCCACCAGGTAGCCGGGATAGGAGTAACGCGGCTTCGTCTGTGCCAGGCCGCACAGGACGGCCGCGGCGACAAGCAGGCCCACCGCAGTCGAGAACCCGATCGGAAGCGTGTGGAGCCCATGCAGCAGCGGGTCGAACCACGCCGCGAACGGGGTATGCAGAGCAAGCCAAGCCGCGATTCCGGCGGCGGCGAAGAAGCAGAACCAGCTGCGCACCTGCACCCGGTGCATGGCGGCGTGCCGCTGCTTGACCCGCTGCGCAAAGTAGGCCTGCTGCTCCAGCAGGAATCCGCCGGGATCCTGATAGACGGCGCGCAGGTCGACGGGCGGCGCGCGCCCCAGCAGGCGCGCCCAGGTGATGACCGCCCCGGCGCCGCGCCGGACGCGCGACAGTGTGCCGCGAGCGCCGATCAGGTACCACAGATCGGCGTGGTCACCGGGACCGCTGCATCCCGCCTGCCACCAGGCGCGCTGCACCCGCAGCAATTCGCTCACCCCGCGGTAGTCCTCATGCTCGGCCTGGAAACGCTGCCAGCGGGCGACGCTGAAGATCGTCCCGGCCAGCGCGACCAGGCCGACATACATTGCCATGCCCCAGTCCCTGACACCCACGGGTTCAAGCGCGGACACATAGGGTGAGAGCTTGGCATGCACCTCCAGGATCGCCACAGCGATGACGAAGAGACACGCCAGCGCCACGACCGTGCGGCGCCACCGCCGCTGCGCCCGCGCCTGCACGCGCTCGATGGATGTCTGGAAGGCAAACAGGATCTCGGACGCATCCCGGCTTGTCCCCAGGCCGAGGCGATCCGGACGGACACCGATCCGCTTGTTGTAGCGATCAATGCCGCGTGCCACCGGGAATGCGTTGTGGATCATCCGCCGGTTCGGCTCGGGCACCGGCGCAGCGTCGCCTTCCCCGATGATGATCCCGTCACCGACGGGGTCGTCGGCGTCCCCAGGGAGCATGACCGTCCAGGCGCTCGCCCGTGCCGGCGGATCAAGCGCCGAGCGGCAGGCGAGTTCCGGGCTGGCGTTCAGCACGGTGGCGGTGATGTCGTCCCGCCAGATCTCCACGCCGTCGCGCCGGTGGCGCAGCACCCGTTCGGTGCCGCCGGCGTCCTGGCCCGCGCTGGCCTTGTCCCGCACGACGATCAGGACCGTGCTGTGTTCGGCCAGCCAGATCCCCAACTGCTCGTATTGCAGGGAGGCGTCATCCGCCGGTTCCGAGGGTGCGCTGACTTTCTTCGGACGGTCCTGCCCCGCCGGACGTTGCAGCGTCGGCAGGTCCCGACGCATGACCCGCTTGTGGGCCAGCAGCCGGCGGCATTGCTCGCGGGCCTCCTCGGTCCCCATCGTCGCCAGATAGGTTTCAAGCGGCATCGGCAGCCGCGCGCAGACCCACCAGCCAAGCCGTTCCAGGACCAGGTCGGCCGCCAGCATGTCGGCGCCCTCGGCCATGCCGGTAACCAGCACCATCGGCGTATCGGGGAAGGCTTCCTCCAGCCGGCGGAAGACATCCCGCAGGACGCTCCGCACCTCCTCGTCGAGTCCGCGCAGGTCGCGCTTGCCGCTCAGGCCGACCAGGATCGGCAGAGGTTCGGCGTCCGGCATCCGCTTCCTCCCGGATTTCAGTCGAGGCTGCGGGGCGTTCCGGTGCGCAGCCAGCCGCTCGGACGCCAGTGTGCCACGGACGACATGCATTGACGACCAGCCCCTTCCCGTCCTACACCGCGCCCCCTGGATGGCGGGCGTAGCTCAGGTGGTAGAGCGCCAGGTTGTGGTCTTGGATGTCGTGGGTTCGAGTCCCATCGCTCGCCCCATCCCGAGCATTGCGCGATGAGCACCCGGACCGCGGGCCTGATCCTGGCCGGCGGTTCGGCGCGTCGCATGGGCGGCGGAGACAAGCCGCTGCTGAAGCTGGGCGGCGAACCGATGATCCGCCGCATCATCACCGCGATCGGACTGCCGGACATTGCCATCAGCGCCAACGGCGATCCCGGCCGCTTCGCGCCCTTCGGCCTGCCGGTGCTGGACGACGGCACCTTTGCGGGACAGGGACCGCTGGCCGGCGTCCTGGCCGGAGTCGCCTGGGCCGAGCGGCTGGGGGCCGAAGCGGTGCTGACGGTGCCGGGGGATACGCCGTTCGTCCCCGCCGGCCTGGCCACCGCCCTGGCACCCGCGCCAGCCTGCGCCGTCCACGAAGGCCGCGTGCATCACCTGGTGGCGCTATGGCCGGTCACCTGCCGCAACGCGCTGGAAGATTTCCTGCGCGTTTCCGGCTCACGCCGGGTCTCGCAGTTTGCCGCTGACATCGGTATGCGTCAGATGGCATTCACGTCCGGCGATTTGGAGCCGTTCCTGAATATCAACACGCCGGAGGATCTGACCAGGGCGCGAAGCCTGGCGGAACAATCCGGCGGAAGGACACGCGGATGACGAAAACGGTGGCCATTGCGGGCCTCGGCACGGTCGGACTGCCGTTGGCCCATGCGTTGAACAATGACGTGGATGGTCTGCGGCTGATCGCGGTGGCATCCCGCGACCAGGTGAAGGCGCTGGGCAAGCTGGTCAATTTCCGTCCGCAGCCGCGGCTGGTCGACCTGGATGACCTGGCCGAAGCGGATATCGTCGTCGAGGCCCTGCCCGCCGCGCTGTTCGAGCGCGTTGCCCTGCCGGCCATCGAGGCCGGGCGGATCTTCGTGCCGGCGTCCGTGGGCGCGCTGCTGCCGCGCATGCATCTCGTGCGGCGGGCGGCGCAGACCGGCGCCCGCATCGTCGTACCAACCGGGGCGCTGCTGGGCCTGGACGCGGTACGCGCGGCGGCCGAGGGACCGGTGGAAAGCGTGACGATCGAGACCCGCAAGGCGCCAAAGGCGCTCGTGGGCGCGCCATATCTTGAACGTCACGGTATCTCCGTTCTGGGCATCAGCGAGCCGACACTGGTGTTCGACGGCAACGCGCTGGACGCGGCGGCCGGATTTCCGGCGAACGTGAACGTGGCGGCCGCGCTGGCGCTGGCCGGCATCGGGCCGGTCCGCACGAAGGTCCAGATCTGGGCCGACCCCGCGATGACGCGCAATGTCCATACGATCCGGGTGGAGGCGGACGCCGCCCGTTTCACCATGACGATCGAGAACGTACCGAGCGAGGAGAATCCGCGGACGGGAAAGCTGACGGCGCTGTCGATGCTGGCCTGCCTTCGGGGCCTGGTATCCACACTGAAGGTTGGCAGCTGAACCCGCCCCGAAAGCTGGTCGCCTGGCCGCCCGGCCTGCGATAGGGTCCCACGCGGAAGGAGGGCAAGTGCCGATGCTGGAAGCCGTGACCTATTCGGCGAGCGTGGCCCTGTTCAGCTTCGTGGTCCTGGCCACACCACGGCTGCGGCATGAACCGCTGATGATGCTGGCCTGCATCCCGCCGGTCTTCTTCGCCCTGATCATGGGCTTCATCATGGCGATCTACCTGGGTGACAACTACGGCACGCCGCTGGCGATGGCGGCCCTGCTGCTGCCCGGCGTGGCAGTGTGGTGGCTGGGCCGGATCTACGGCGCCCGCGACCTGCTGATCTGCATCTATCTCGCCTGGGCGCTGGGCATGGTGTTCGCGCTGTTGGGGTTCCAGTTTCCGGACCTGGAATAGCCGGAACACGACGGGAGCAAGGCCGCATGGCATCGGGCAGCAGAGCCGAGCAAGGCCGGCGATGAGGGGGAGGGTTTGGCGGGCAGGCCTTGATTCCGCAGCGGGGCGGTACGCCCGGTCCGGCGAACGCCACACCTGCCGCGCTTCGGTCCGCCCCACCGGGCTGACATGCTGACCCCCGCCGGGACGACCGCCGGCGCCGATCCCGCCGCGCTGACCCGCCTGGCCGCGGATCGATTGGGGGTGCGCGACTACCAGGCAGCCGAGACCTACCTGCGGGAAGCGGTGGAACAGGAACCGCACTTCGCGCCGGCGCTGCATCTGCTGGCCCGCACCGCCTGGCTCACCGGCGCACCGGAACAGGGCCTGGGGCACGTGCGCCGCGCCCTCGACATTCAGCCATCGCATCCAGAATTCCGCCTGACCTGCGCGCAGTTCTGCACCTGGCTTGGCCGGCACCCCGAGGCCGCGGCGCTGCTGGACGGACTGCTGGCCGAGGACTGGCAGGCGCCGGAGATCCGGGCCCGCGCGTTGGGCCTTGCTGGGGAACTGCGGATTGCCCAGGGCAGGTTCGCCGAGGCGCAGGCATGGCTGCAACAATCGTTGCAGCTCGCGCCCGGCCGGCCCGCCACGCACGTCGTATACGGCATGAATCTGCTGCGTCTCGGCCAGTTCGAGGCCGGATGGCGCGCCTATGCGATGCGCGAACAGGAGCCGTCCTTTCACCAGCCGGATCGTCCGCCCGCACCGGGCGCGGCGTGGCGCGGGGAGCCGCTCGGGGGCCGCACGATCCTGCTGGTGGATGAGCAGGGCTATGGCGACGCCATCCAGTTCTTCCGCTATCTGCCGATGCTGCGGGCGCTGCGGCCGGCTCGGATCGTGTGGCAGACCTATGCGCCGCTCCGCGCGTTGTTCGCCGATTCCGCGCCGGGCGTGGACGTGGTTTCCGAACCGCCGGCCGCCCCGGCAATCGACTGTCACGCGACGAGCGGCAGCCTGCCGGGACTGTTCGGCACGACATTGCGGACGATCCCGGCACCGACCCCGTATCTACACCCGCAACGACGCGCGCCCATCCCGCTGGCCGCGCCGCCACGGGGCAGCCGGATGCGGGTCGGGCTGGTGTGGTCCGGCGATCCGCGGCACCCGATCGACCATTGGCGTTCCGTCCCCGCCGGTCAGTTCCTGCGCATCGCGCGCGTGCCGCGCGTCGCGTTCCACAGCCTGCAGGCGGCGGTGCGGGACAGCGACCTGCCGGCGCTGGCGGACCATCCGGGTATCGACCGGATCGGCGAGCGGCTGGCCAACTACAGCCAGACGGCAGATGTGGTGCGCCAGCTCGACCTGGTGATCACCGTCGATACGTCTGTCGCACACCTGGCCGGCGCGCTGGGCAAACCGGTCTGGCTCCTGCTGCCGCTGGCCTCGGACTGGCGCTGGCTGACCGGGCGTGCCGACACGCCGTGGTATCCGACGGCCCGCCTGTTCCGCAATGCGGGCACGGGCTGGGACGCCGTGATCGACACCGTGGCGGACGCGCTGTCGTCCGTCGTGCGCGGGGATCGGCCGTCCCTCCTCGACCTGTCGGGGTGACGGCCGCGTTTTCTTGGCTTGGCCGCGAGGCATGCGGCCGTCCCCGGCTTCAGGCAAACGGATCGAGCAGCCGGCGCGCGTCCGGCACGTCCTCGAACCGGGTCAACAGATCCAAGGTCCGCTCGATCGCATCCTCGGCGATCGGCACGCGCGCGTTGCGGGCATTGTCGCGGAACTTGGCCGCGAGGCTTTCCGCCGACAGCGGCTTCTCGGGCGAGCCGACCGGATCGGTTGCCTCGATCGTCACCGTCCGGCCGCTGCGATGGCGCACGGTGATCGCCAGCCAGTTCTTCGGCTTGTCGGCACGCGACGTGCCGGCGATGCGATCGGCCAGCGCCAGCACCGCATCATCGCCAAGGCCGGCGACATCGGCGATGCCGACCCGCCCGTGCACCAGGGCGCAGGCTACCAGGAAGGGCTGCGCGAACTGCGCCTGCACCACCTGCTGGGGGCGTCGCTTCGTGGGACCGGTCTGGAACTGGTCGGCATGGTTGGCGGGATCCGCCTCGATCGTCACCTCGGCCAGGTCCGCGCCACCCGTGACGCCCAGTGCCTCGCGCACCGCCAGTGCCGCATCGATCGCCCCGTGCAGCGGCCGTCCGCACGGGTAGGGCTTGAAGCTCAGCCCTTCGCCGCGGAACGCGCTGCCGAGGTCCCGCAGCAGGCGCGAGGCGTCCGACCCGTTCGGCTGGTAGAGTTCCAGGAAGCCGAAGCGACCGGCGAAGATGTTGTGCGCGCCGGTGAAGTCGCGCCGCGCCAGGATGGCCGAGAACACCCCATCCCGCGCCGCTTGGCCGGCCTGCAGGCGCTTGGTCAGCGCGCCGTCCAGGATGCACTGGCGGTTGCCGGCGGCGTGGCTGTAGGCGATGCCCAGCGCGTGGCGCATCTGCGCCGCCGACAGTCCCAGCAGCTTCCCCGCGGCCGCCGCGGCGCCGAACACGCCGATGCAGGCGGTGCGGTGCCAACCGCGGTCCAGGGTCGATGCCAGCGCGATGCGGCAGGACACGTCCAGGCCGAGTGTCATCGCCAGCAGGAAGTCCCGGCCGGACACCCCGCCCAGACGGTCGGCCATTGCCAGACAGGCCGCGAGCACTGATACGCCCGGATGGATCGAACCGGCCGTGTCATGCGTATCGTCGAAGTCGAGCGCGTGCCCGGCGCTGGCGTTCATCATCGCCGCCTGCGGCGCCGGCAGGCTGATCCCCCGCAGCAGCACCCGCGCTTCCTCCCGGCCGCCCCAATCCGCCAGAAGCGCATGGATGTCGTCGATCCCCGGCGCCCCACTGCCGCCCAGCATGCAGCCGAACGTATCCATCAGGTCGCGCCCTGATGCCGCGACGGCCGAGGCCGGCAAATCCGCATACCGTGTCCGGGCCACGTGCTCGGCCAAAGCGAAGGCCGGATCCTGGGTCATGATGCGTTTCCTCCAAGTGACCGTCTCCGGGATAGACGCAATTGTGGCAACCCGCGAGGGTCTGCCACAATTGCAGATATCATCCTCGAATCTTTGTGTGCAGGACCACGCGCGGCGAACCGCCGCCCGGGTTGGGTCGTTGGGTCTTCACGCGGGTCCAGTGACGGATGCGCGAACACTTTGAATATTCCAGGAGATACACGCATGCTGAAAGTGACAACGGCGGCCCTGTTGGCGGCGTCGGTGGCACTGCCGGTGCTGGCACAGACCCCCGCTCCGCCTGCCCATAACAACTCCGGCGCAGCAATGACTGCGCCGGCCACCAAGGATACGGGCACGAACCCGACCGCGGGTGGCTACAACTCGCCATCAGCGCGCAACTCGGTCATGACCGACCATGGCACGATGCGGACCAGCAAGATCGTCGGATCTTCTGTGTACAACGACAAGGATGAGAAGATCGGCAGCGTCGATGACGTGGTGATCGGCAGCGACAATTCGTTGACCGCAATCCTGTCCGTCGGCGGCTTCCTCGGCATGGGCAGCAAGATGGTCCAGGTGCCGTTCAACAAGCTGCAGTTCGGAAACACCAAGGAGAGCAGCGACAACCGCGTCGTGATGCCCGGCATGACCAAGGAAGCGCTGACCAGCATGCCCGACTATCACTACACCAATCGCGGCTGATCTGGAGTAACGGCCGTCCAGGCGTCCGTCCTTCGGCGCCTGGACGGCCGGCTGGCCCGGGTTGGATCTTGCGCGCTTCCGCCACTCCAACCCAGCACGGGTCAGCCGGTCACCGGACACCTGATTGCAGGCAGGCAAACGCCTCCGGAGGCTGACCTCCGGGGGCGTTGCCATGCGTGGGCCGAGGTCGCGACAAACGCGTAACCGTCCGGCCCACCCAGAATCCGCAATGATGCGGGGCCTGGGTGGGACCTGGTGGTGACCGTGGCTTCATGGAACCGCGCGGTCGGCGTCGGATCGACGAGCTATCGCGCCGCTTGCGGATCAGGTCAGGCCAAGGAAGCTCAGGATTGCCACAATAACAACAATCAGCCCGATGATGTAGATAATGCTGTTCATGTACCCCTCCGGCTCAGAAAAAGACAAACCGAAGACCAGAACACAAAACGCGGGCGAATGTTGCGTCAAGTTTGCTTGTGCGACAAATTCCTGACCGGGAGATTTTGCGATCGACATGCTGCCGCACTTCCGCGACGATGACGGACGTGCTCAACCCGATCATCATTCCTTATGACTGTCACCGGTTCGGCGTGCGCCCCCGGACTGCCGACAACACTGCCGATAACGCGGATCGGGGCAGTCCTAAGGCGGCGCACAGACCGCCAGGGCACATCTGCTTCGAGAAGGCGCCGGGATCACACCCGGTTCGAGGCGCCCGGTTTCAGACGTGGAAGCTCTCGCCGCAGCCGCAGCGGCCCTTCTCGTTCGGGTTCACGAAGACGAAGCCGGAGGCGAGCTTCTTCACTTCGTAGTCCATCACCGTGCCGATCAGGAACAGGCTGGCCTTGCGGTCCACCAGGACCGTCAGGCCCTTGTCTGTAACGACCTCATCGGTCGGCGCGGGCGCGTCGGTCCAGGTCATGTCGTAGGAAAGACCCGAGCATCCCTTGGTGCTCACGCCGATGCGCAGCAGCTTGCCGTGCTCGCCCGCATCATACAGGCGGCGCAGCCGGTCGGCCGCGGCGTCGGTCAGCGTCATCAGCGGCGGCAGGGCGCGGGTCTTGCGGGTAGGGGTGGCCGTGGTTGTGCTCATGGTTCGCTCTATCTTGCGATCGATCAGAACATGTTCAACTGCAGACGGGCTTCCTCGGTCATCCGGCTGGGGTCCCAGGGCGGGTCCCACACCGTCTCGACCTCGCAGGACGTGACGCCCGGCACGGTCAGCACCGCGTTGCGCACCTGCTCGGGCAGTTCCTGTGCGCTGGGGCACGCGGGCGCCGTCAGCGTCATCTCCACCTTCACGGCGCCATCGTCGTTGATGTCCACCGCGTAGATCAGCCCGAGCTCATAGATGTTCACCGGAATTTCCGGGTCGTACACCGTCGAGATCGCGTCGATCAGCGCGATTTCCGTCGGCGGCGGCGTGGTTTCGCCGTCCGGTGTCCAGGCGGCGTGCGGGGGACTCATCTCATTCACTGCTCGCCTCCTTGGTACCATCCAGCGCCGCGATCAGCGCATGCCAGGGCAACGTCGCGCATTTCACGCGGGACGGGTAATCGTGAACGCCCGACAGCGGCGCCAGCCGTTCCAGCGGCTCCGCCAGTGCCGCGCCGCAATCGGGGCAGGTGCCGGTGCGCGCCATCTCGCGGAACGCCGCGAACAGCGCGCGCGTGTCGGCGGGATCGCGCCCCTGCACGGTTTCCGCCATCAAGTCGGCCGAGGCGATGGAAATCGCGCAGCCCCGCGCCTCGAAGCCGGTGTCGGCGATACGCCCGCCATCGCCGAACTTCACCCAGACCTGCACGCGATCCCCGCACATCGGGTTGTCGCCCCGGGCGGTGGCATCGAAGCTGTCCAGACGTTTGGCGTGGCGCGGATGGCGGCCATGATCCAGGATCACTTCCTGATACAGGTCGCGCAGATCGTCGAATGTATCGGCCATCAGCGGAAGAACTCCCGCACGCGCACCAGCGCATCCGCCAGCGCGTCGATCTCCTCGGGCATCGTGTAGACGCCGAAACTGGCGCGCGCCGAACTGTCCAGGTTGAAACGACGCATCAGCGGTTCGGCGCAATGGTGTCCGGCGCGCACCGCGATCCCCTGGCGGTCCAGCAGCGTCGCCACGTCATGCGCATGCGCCTTGTCCAGGGAGAACGACACGACGCCGCCGCGGTCCTGCGCCTGGCCCAGGATGCGCACGCCATCGATCGCGGAGAGGCGCGCAAGCGCGTGGTCCACGAGTTCGGCCTCATGCGCGGCGATGGCGTCGTAGCCGATGTCCAGCACGTAATCGATCGCGGCCTTCAGTCCGATGCCTTCCAGGATCGGCGGCGTGCCGGCCTCGAACTTGTGCGGCACCTCGGCCCAGGTGGATTTCTCGTAGCTGACCGAGGAGATCATGTCGCCGCCGCCCAGGAACGGCGGCATCCTCTCCAGCAGCTCCCGCCTGCCCCACAGCACGCCGATGCCGGTGGGTCCATACAGCTTGTGGCCGGTCCAGGCATAGAAGTCGCAGCCCAGCGCCTGCACGTCGATCCGGCGGTGCACGATCGCCTGCGCGCCGTCGAACAGCACCTTCGCGCCATGGGCATGCGCGATCCGCACGATGCGCTGCGCCGGGGTGATGGAGCCGAGGACGTTGGACATGTGCGTGATCGACACCAGGCCGACCCTGCCATCGGCGAACAGCGCCTCGAACGCGTCCATGTCGAGTTCGCCGGCGTCGGTGATCGGCGCGACCCGGAGCTCGATGCCGCGTTCGTCGCGCAGCATCTGCCAGGGCACGATGTTGGAATGGTGCTCCATCCCCGAGATCACCACCGCCTGGCCGGGCTGCAGCACGCCGCGGCCATAACTGTGCGCCATCAGGTTCAGCGATTCCGTGACATTGCGCGTCAGCACGATCTCGTGCCGATCCGACGCGTTCATCAGCCTGGCCACCGCGTCGCGCGCGGCCTCATAGGCCTCGGTGGTGCGCTCGCTCATCCAGTGCAGGCCGCGATGGATATTGGCGTATTGCGTTTCCATCGCATGCCGCATGGCGTCGATCACCATACGCGGCTTCTGCGCCGAGGCGGCACTGTCCAGGAAGATCAGGGGCTTGCCGCGCACCGTCTGGGTCAGGATCGGGAAATCCTGCCGGATGCGCGCGACATCCAGCGCGGCCGTATTGGTTGCGTCGTTCATGCGGCCTGTCTTTCCCACCAGCGTTGCACGCTGTCTTCCAGTATGCCGCGAATGGCGTCATGCGTCACTTCGTCCAGCGCCTCCTGCAGGAAGGCGCGGATCAGGATCGAGCGTGCCTCGCCATCCCGGATGCCGCGGCTGCGCAGATAGAACAGCTGCTCGCTGTCGAGCTCGCCCACCGTCGCACCATGGCTGCACTTCACGTCATCGGCGAAGATTTCCAGCTCCGGCTTCGTATCGACCTCGGCCTCCGGCGACAGCAGCAGCGCCTGGTTCATCTGGTAGCCGTCGGTCTTCTGCGCGTCACGGGCGACCTCGATGCGCCCCTGGAACACGCCGCGGGCGCGTCCCGCCAGCACGTTCTTCACCGTCTGCCGCGAGGTGCCGTTCGGCGCGGCATGCCGCGCCACCGAGGTGAAATCGGCATGCTGCGTCCCGGCCAGAAGCTGCGCGCCGTTCAGATGCGCGACCGCGTCCGGGCCGGCGAGGCGGGCGTGGAACTCGGCCCGCGAAACGCGCCCGCCCAATGCCAGGGTGAACCCGTCATAGGTGCCGGTTTCCGCGACATCCACATAGATGGTCGCCAGATGAAACGCCGCCGGCGCCTCGTCCTGCAGCCGGACATGGGTCAGATGCGCGCCGGCGGCGACATGCACCTCGGTGACCGGGTTGTGCAGGTAGGCGCCGTCCCCAATCGCGGTCTCCAGCACAACCAGGCGCGCGCCGGGAGCGAGACGGATCATGTGGCGCGGATGAAACGCCGTGGTGCCGCTGCCAAGGCTGAGCAGCCGCACCACGCCGGCATCGACGCCAGCGGGGATGCGCAGTTCCGCGCCGTCCTCGGCCAGCATCGTGTTCAGCGCAACCATCGGGTCGCGGTCCGGCCAGGTCAGCGTGCCGAAATCCGGCTGATCGGCGAAGCGGGTGAAGCCGCGCGGCGTGCGCGACAGGTCGCCCCGGAACCGCCCGTCGACGAAGACGACCAGCGGCGTATCCAGGTCCGGCGCCCGCGCCAGCAGCGCCGCGACATCGCTCCGGTCCTCGTCCGGCGTGTGGAACGGGGTCTCCGCCACGGGTCGCAGGCTGGTGTATTTCCAGGCCTCCGCGCGCCGCGGCGAGGTGCCGCCCGGCAGGCCGGCGGCGCGGAACGCCTGCGCCGCGGCATCGCGCAGTGCCGGATCACCCGGCAGCAGCTCGCGGATCGCCTCGTACCGGGCGAGGAACCCGGCCGAACCATTCTGGATGATCGCGGTCATGCCGCCTCCGGCACCAGCCCGGCATAGCCGCGCTGCTCGAGCTCGCGCGCCAGATCCGGCCCGCCCGAGCGGACGATGCGCCCGCCGGCCAGCACATGCACGCGGTTCGGCACCAGATGCTCCAGCAGGCGCTGGTGATGGGTGATAACCAGGGCCGAGAAGTCCGGGCCGCGCAGCGCGTTCACCCCGTCGGCGACGATCTTCAGCGCATCGATGTCGAGGCCGCTGTCGGTCTCATCCAGGATCGCGAGCTTCGGGCGCAGGATCGCCATCTGCAGCACTTCGTTGCGCTTCTTCTCGCCACCCGAAAAACCGACATTGACGTTGCGCTTCAGCATGTCGTCCGGCATCGCCAGCCGCTTCGCCTCGGCCCGCGCCAGCTTCAGGAACTGCACCGCGTCGAGCTCGCTTTCGCCGCGCGTGCGGCGGATCGCGTTCAGCGCGGTACGCAGGAAGTTGGCATTGTTCACGCCCGGCAGCTCGATCGGCGCCTGGAAGGCCAGGAACACACCGGCAGCGGCCCGCTCCTCGGGTTCCATGTCCAGAAGATCGGCGTCGTTGAAGGTCGCGCTGCCGGCCGTGACCGTGAAATCCTCCCGGCCCGACAGCACATAGCCCAGCGTCGACTTGCCGGAGCCGTTCGGCCCCATGATGGCGTGCACTTCGCCCGACGGCACCGTCAGGTCGATGCCGCGCAGGATCGGCTTGTCGTTGATGGAGGCGGCGAGGCCGCGAATGTCCAGCATGTGTCGTCTTATCCCACCGAGCCTTCGAGACTCACCGCAAGCAGCTTCTGCGCTTCGACGGCGAATTCCATCGGCAGTTCCTTCAGAACGTCCTTGCAGAACCCGTTGACGATCAGGTTCACCGCATCCTCCTCCGACAGCCCGCGCTGGCGGCAGTAGAACAACTGGTCCTCGGCGATCTTCGAGGTCGTCGCCTCGTGCTCCACCTTGGCGGTGCGGTTGCGGCTTTCGATATAGGGCACCGTATGCGCGCCGCACTGGTCGCCGATCAGCAGGCTGTCGCACTGCGTGAAATTCCGCGCACCATTGGCGCCCGGCAGCATCCGCACCAGGCCGCGATAGGTGTTGTTCGACTTGCCGGCGCTGATCCCCTTGGAAACGATCGTGCTGCGCGATCCCTTGCCGATATGGATCATCTTCGTGCCGGTATCGGCCTGCTGGTGGTTGTTGGTCACCGCGACCGAGTAGAACTCGCCCACGCTGTCCTCGCCATGCAGCACGCAGGACGGATACTTCCAGGTGATGGCGGATCCGGTTTCCACCTGGGTCCAGGAGATCTTCGACCGCGCGCCGCGGCAGGCGCCGCGCTTGGTGACGAAGTTGTAGATCCCGCCGCGCCCTTCCGCATCGCCCGGATACCAGTTCTGCACCGTCGAGTACTTGATCGTGGCGTCATCCATCGCCACCAGCTCGACCACGGCGGCATGCAGCTGGTTCTCGTCGCGCTGCGGCGCCGTGCAGCCTTCCAAATAGGAGACGTGGCTGCCGGCCTCGGCGATGATCAGCGTGCGCTCGAACTGGCCGGTGTTGCGCGCATTGATCCGGAAATAGGTCGACAATTCCATCGGACAGCGCACGCCCTTCGGCACGTAGACGAAGCTGCCGTCGGTGAACACGGCCGAGTTCAGCGCCGCATAGAAATTGTCGGCGACCGGCACGACCGAACCGAGATACTGCCGCACGAGATCCGGATAGTCGCGCACCGCTTCCGAGATCGGGCAGAAGATCACACCCGCCTTCTTCAGCGTTTCGCGAAACGTGGTCGCGACCGACACGCTGTCGAACACCGCGTCCACCGCAACCGGATTGGCCTCCGCCTCCCCTGGCTCCACGCCGGCCAGGATGGCGCGTTCCTTCAGCGGAATACCCAGCTTCTCGTACATCGCCAGGAGTTCGGGATCGACCTCGTCGAGCGATTTCGGGCCGGGCTTCTTCTTCGGCGCGGCATAGTAATGCAGGTCCTGGTAGTCGATCCGCGGATGGTCCACGCGCGCCCAATGCGGCTCGGGCATCTTGAGCCAGGACTCGTACGCCTTCAGGCGCCATTCCAGCATCCACGCCGGCTCCTCCTTGCGGGCGGAGATCAGGCGGATGATGTCCTCGTTCAGCCCCTTGGGCGCGAGGTCCATCTCGATATTGGTCTCGAACCCCCACTTGTAGCCGGACTGGGTCAGCGACTGCACGGTGTCGAGTGTTTCGGTAACGGCTGGCATCGGAACGTCCCTATTCGGCGGCCTCCTGCTGCGCAGGTTCGTGCGCGGGCACCCGGAATGCGGCCGGCACCCCCGCGTGCTGCATGTCGGCCAGGGTGATCGCGGTCAAAGCGCGATGGATGGCATCATTCACCGGGTCCCAGCGTCCGCGGATCGGACACAGCGCCTGGGATTCGCACTCGGTCGGCGATCCGTCGACGCAGGCGACGAGCGCGATCGGACCATCCATGGCGGCGATCACATCCGCAACCGGAATGGCGGCGAGAGGGCGGTTCGGGCGGTATCCGCCGCGCGCCCCGCGCTGCGACGCAACCAGCCCCGCCGCGGCAAGCGCCTTCAGCACCTTCGCCACGGTCGGTTCGGGAATGCCGGTGGCGGCCGCGATGCCGGGCGAGGTCTGCACACCCGGCGAACCGGCAAGGCGCACAAGGACCACGACCGCGTAATCCGTCAATTTTGACAGCCTGAGCAACGTGTGGGCCCCTCTTGCCCCAGGGTTCCCCGGGACATTCCGCTAACTGGACCGGTAAAGTCCTGATTGGCCGGGAGATGGCGTATCGGTCTTGCCCCGTCAAGGGGTTCCGACCCGGAATCTCTCCCAATGAGATAATCCCGCTCGGCCTGCGCCGTCACCCGTACGCAACCGCCGGCCGCCTGGCGTATCACCGCGTGCGGCGGCAACCAGCCGGCAATTTCACGATGGTCCAGCCCGCGGGCGGACAGGCGCGCATCCCGCCGGCACGAATCCGCAGTTGCACCGGCAGTGGCAGGGAACCCGGCAGCCGCCTTCCTGTTCCCGTCACCCGGACGGGACCGGACGCCCGATCCACCCGATCCGCGCCGATGATGATTGACGCGCCCCCGATCCGAGCCCACCGCTTGCGCCATGCTCCGCCGCTTCGAAGCCCTGCTGGACCCCACCGCGCCCCTGCCGCAATCGCCGCCCCATGCCGGGCTGGCGCGGTTCTACTGGCATTTCATCCGCCAGGTGCGCTGGCTCACCGTGGCCCTGTTCATCGTCGGCGGCATCTCGGCTGTGCTCGACACGATGATTCCGCTCTTCATCGGCCGGCTGGTGTCGC
This sequence comes from Acetobacteraceae bacterium, assembly GCA_050181195.1. Classification (GTDB taxonomy): domain Bacteria; phylum Pseudomonadota; class Alphaproteobacteria; order Acetobacterales; family Acetobacteraceae; genus Rhodopila. The sequence goes on from JBFXDK010000017.1 coordinate 30,564, forward strand.
TGGTGTCCAGCCACCAGCCCGATACGCTGCTAGCCGAGGCCGGGGGTCAACTGCTCGTGATGGCGCTGGTGATCGGCCTCGCCCGCCCGTCGGGCCATGTCGCGCACAACATCCTGGTCAACCAGATCGTCAATCCCGGTTTTTCCAGCCTGATCCGCTGGCAGAACCACTGGCACGTGGTGCGGCAAAGCTGGACATTTTTCCAGAACGATTTCGCCGGACGCATCGCCAACCGCGTGATGCAGACCGGCCCGGCCCTGCGCGAAAGCCTGGTCATGGCGTTCGATGCCGCCTGGTACATCATCGTCTACGGCACCACCTCGGTGGTTCTGCTGGCCTCGGTCGACTGGCGCCTGGCACTTCCCACGCTCGCCTGGTTCGCCTGCTACGCCGCGATGCTGTCCTGGTTCGTGCCAAGGCTGCGCGACCGCTCCCGCGCCCAGTCCGAAAAACGCTCCACCCTGATCGGGCGGGTCGTGGACAGTTACACCAACATCCTGACGGTGAAACTGTTCGCCCGGGCCCGCGATGAGGACGCGTTCGTGCGCGAGGCGATCGATGAGCACACCGCCGCGATGCGCGACCAGACGCGGATGACCACGGCCTATACCACGACGCTGACCTTCATGAACGCCACGCTGATCACCGGCACCGCCGCCATGGCGATCTGGCAGTGGAGCGAGGGCAACATTGCGGTCGGCATGGTCGCCACCGCGATCCCGCTGTCCTGGCAGCTCACGAACATCGCCGGCTGGGTCGCCCGCTCCGTCACCTCGATCTTCGAGAATATCGGCACGGTGCAGGACGGCATGCGTTCGATCGACGTGCCGCGGCAGATGCCCGATCCGCCCGACGCCACGGAACTTGTGGTGCGCGGCGGCGAGATCCGCTTCGAGGATGTGCATTTCGACTACGGCCGAGCACTGCGGATCGACAAGGAAGGCCGGCCCATGGGCGTGTTGCACGGCATCGACCTGACGATCCGCCCGGGCGAGCGGGTCGGCCTGGTCGGACCGTCCGGCGCCGGCAAGTCGACGCTGGTGAACCTGCTGCTGCATTTCTATCAGCCCGCGAGCGGCCGCATCCTGATCGACGGCCAGGACATCGCGCGCGTGTCGCAGGAAAGCCTGCGTACCCAGATCGCCATGGTCACGCAGGACACCTCGCTGCTGCACCGGTCCATCCGCGAGAACATCCGCTATGGCCGACCCGACGCGACCGAGGAGATGGTCGTCGCCGCGGCGAAGCGCGCCGAGGCGCACCCGTTCATCATGGGCCTCGAGGACTGGCACGAACGCCGCGGCTATGACGCGCATGTCGGCGAACGCGGCGTGAAGCTCTCGGGCGGGCAGCGCCAGCGGGTCGCGCTGGCACGCGTGATCCTGAAGGACGCACCGATCCTGGTGCTGGACGAGGCCACCTCGGCGCTGGATTCCGAGGTGGAGGCGGCGATCCAGGGCCAGCTCGACGGGCTGATGGAAGGACGCACGGTCATTGCCATCGCGCATCGCCTGTCCACCATCGCGCGCATGGACCGGCTGGTCGTGCTGGACCAGGGACGCATCGTCGAATCGGGGTCGCACGCCGCCCTGCTGGCCCTGGACGGCGTCTATGCACGGTTGTGGCAGCGCCAGTCCGGTGGTTTCGACGAAGATGCGATCCAGACCCAAGCCGCGGCGGCGGGCGGCTGATCCGTACGCGACAAAACGGTCGTGAAAACAGCCGGCGGCGTGATTGACCTCCGCCAAGAAACTTGCCAGCGTGACGAGCTAAGGCGGGGCGTTGCCGCGGGTGAAGAACTCGTGGCCGGACCGTAAGAATAAGGCTTCGCGGTAAGGGACCGGACCGTCGAGCCAGGGAGGCAACAGCGCGGCCGAGCGGCTGGCCGGGATGATTTCCCGGACATTGGCCATCGGATCAGGCATTGCCATCGGGCGATCGTGTGGCCGGCGTGCCGTGTTCGTCCCGATGCGCGATCGTCGCGCGGTTGATGCTCCGATCACCCCGGTCCGGGAGCAACGTATGGGACGGCATCTCGTCCACCGCCTTCTGGTTCTGCTGCCGGCTCTCGTCGGGGTGCTGTTCTTCTGTTTCTGCCTGCTGCAGGTCGTGCCGTCCGATCCGGCGATGATCATCGCGGGACCCGATGCGCGACCGGAAACCGTGGCGGCGATCCGCCAGGAACTCGGCCTCGACCGGTCGATCCTGGTCCAGTTCGGCGACTACATCCTGCGCGTCGCGCAGGGCGACCTCGGCCGCTCGATCATTTCCAACAAGGCGGTCAGCGAGGAGCTCCTCGCCACCATCGGCCCGACCCTTGAACTGATGATCGGCGCCATGCTGATCGGCGTGCCGCTTGGCATTTTCCTTGGCACCCTGGCCGCGGTCTGGCGGGGCAGCATCGTCGATCGCATCATCATGGCCTTCTCGGTCGCCGGCGTGTCGATGCCGGTGTTCTTCATCGGCCTGATCCTGATCCAGTATGTCGGCTTCAAATGGGGCCTGCTGCCCTTCACCGGCCGCGAAGGACCGGTCTGGGCCGGCGGCCTGCCCAACATGGTGCTGCCATCGGTGACGCTGGGCGCGGTGCTGATCGGGCCGATCGCGCGCATGACCCGCACCGCCGTGCTGGAGGTCCTGGGCGCCGATTTCGTCCGCACCGCGCGCGCCAAGGGCCTGCGCGAACGCACCGTCATCCTGCACCACGCCCTGCGCAACGCCCTGATCCCCGTCGTGACGCTGATCGGGCTGCAGGCCGCCTTCCTGCTGGGCGGCGCCGTGGTGACGGAAACCATGTTCGCCTGGCCCGGCGTCGGACGCCTTGCGGTCGGCGCCATCCTGTCCAGTGATTTCCCCACCGCCCAGGGAGCCATCATGATCCTGGCGCTCGCCTTCCTGCTGATCAATCTGCTCGTCGACGTGCTCTACGCCTGGCTCGATCCCAGGGTGCAACGCGCATGAGCGGCGAGACGGCAGCCCTGGCCGGGTCGGCACCGGCCGAGGAATCCCGGCAATCGGTCCTGCCCGGCCGCAGCAGCGTCCTGCGGCGCCTGGCACGCGACAAGGTGGCCTTCGTCGCCGGCTTGGTACTGACGCTGATCGTGCTGATGGCGGCGCTCGCGCCCTGGATCGCGCCCTACGACCCGTATTTCACCGACCTGACCCAGGTGATGCAGCCGCCCAGTGAAGCGCACTGGTTCGGCACCGACAGCACCGGTCGGGACATGCTGAGCCGCGTGATGTACGGCACGCGCACCACGCTGATGATGGGCCTTGCGGGCGTGCTGATCGGCGGCCTGCTTGGCGCGGTGCTGGGCCTGCTCGCCGCCTTCTATCGCGGTCTCGATGGCTGGATCATGCGCCTGGTCGACATCATGCTGGCCTTTCCGGCCATCCTGATCGGCCTGGCCGTGGCCGCGATCTTCGGCGCCGGTATCACCGCCGTCGTCATCGCCCTGGTCTTCGCCGCCGTGCCCACGGTTGCGCGCGTCGCCCGCGGCGCGGCGATCGGCATCATGGGACAGGAATTCATGGAAGCCGGCCGCGTCGTCGGCGTGTCGGACTTTACCCTTTTGTGGCGCTACCTGACGCTGAACTGCGTCTCCACCATCTTCGTCTACCTGACCCTGCGCTTCGGTCAGGTGATCCTGATCGGCTCGACGCTCAGCTTCCTTGGCATGGGCGCGCAGCCGCCCACCGCCGAACTCGGCATGATGGCCTCCCAGGGCCGCGACTTCCTGTTCCTGGCGCCGCATATCGCTGTCATCCCGAGCCTCGCGATCTTCGTCATCGTCCTCGCCGCCAACCTGATGGGCGATGCGTTGCGCGACGTGCTCGATCCCCGCCTGCAGCAATGATTGGAGCCTGATCCTGATGCGCCTTCTTCTCGGGCTGGTTACCGCCCTGGCCCTGGCGATGCCCGCCGCCGCCCAGACCCTGACACTGCTGCGCAACATCGACGCGCCCCACTACGATCCGGCCCGCACCTCGGCCGGCGCCACGACGGAGATCAGCTTCCTGGTCGGCGACACGCTGGTCGGGCTCGATTATGACCTGAAGACCATCACGCCGCTGCTGGCGGACTCCTGGACGGTCAGCCCCGACGGCAAGCTGTACACCTTCAAGCTGCGGGAGGACGTGACCTTCTGCTCGGGCAAGAAGATGACCGCCGCCGACGTGGTCTACAGCTTCAACCGCGTGCTGGCGCCGGAAACCCGCGCGCCCTTCAAGTGGCGCATGGGGCCGGTGAAGGAGGTCCGCGCCCCCTCGCCTTACGTCGTGGAATACGAACTCACGGCGCCCTATGGCGAGTTGCTTCTGCAACTGACGAACTTCCAGGCGACCATCGTCAACCAGGAGAATGTCGAGGCGCTGGGCAAGGATTTCGGCATCAAGGGCATCGATGGCACCGGCCCGTTCTGCTTCCAGAGCTGGGAGCCCCGCAGCCAGATCGTCGCCACCCGCCATGACGCCTATAAGTGGGGGCCGCCGATCTACCAGAACCGCGGCCCCGCGAAATACGAGAAGATCGTCTGGAAGATCGTGCCGGAGGAGGCCGCCCGCCTTGCCGCCATGGCCAGCGGCCAGGTCGACATGACCTACAGCATGGCCGACCAGTACCTGCCGCAGCTGGCGAAGATGCCCAACATGCAGGTGCTGCGGCCCGAGGCGAACCTGCGGCTGTTCTACCTGGGCTTCAAGATCACGCGGGAGAACATCGCCGACGTGCGGGTGCGGCGCGCGCTGTCCATGGCGGTCGACCGCAAGCAGATCGTCGATTCCATCTATTTCGGCAACGGCGAGCCGGCGACGTCGTTCCTGCATCCGAAGACCCCGGATTTCGACCCGAAGGCGGTGCCGGACTGGCTGAAATTCGATCCGCAGGCGGCCGGCGCGCTGCTGGACGAGGCCGGCTGGAAAATGGAGTCCGACGGGTTCCGCTACCAGGATGGCAAGCGGCTGACCCTGCAGCTGTACGGGTTCGCCGGCGGGCGCTCGCCCAAGGTGGCCGAAGCGGTGCAGGGCTTCTGGCGCAAGATCGGCGTCGATCTGAAGCTGCAGATGTGGGACGGCACCATCGTGTTCTCGAAGCTGGCGCAGCAGGATTACGATATCTGGTCGATCGCCTTCCCCTATTCCAGCGCCGGCGACGCGCTGCGGCTGTATTTCCACTCCGCCAACATCCCGTCGCCGAACCGCATGAACTGGAAGGACCCGGAAACCGACCGGCTGCTGGAAGAGGGCAACACCGCGCTCGATCCCGCGGCGCGCGCCGCCGCCCTGTCGCAGGTGCAGAAGAAGGTGCAGGACCAGGCGTTATGGGTGCCGCTGGTGCATGAAGGCCTGGCGCTGGTGGTGAACAAGCGGGTGAAGAACGTCCGCGCCCACCACGTCTATACGTCGATGGTCTACAAGCTGCTGGACGCGACGCCGTAGCCCGCCGGCGGCATGGGAATCTCAGGGAGGCAATGATGAAAAGAACGATCCTGGGCGCGACGGTGGCGGCTGGCCTCCTCGCCGCCCTGCCCGCCGGCGCGCAGACGCTGAACGTGATGCGCGCCAACGATGCGCCGCATTACGACGGCCAGCGCACCACCTGGTCACCGAGCTCCGATATCGTCAACATGATCCAGGACACGCTGGTGGCCCTGGACTGGGACGGCAAGACACCGATCCCCTATCTGGCAAAATCATGGGAGATCAGCCCGGACGGCCGGACCTACACGTTCAAGCTGCGTGACGACGTCACGTTCTGCAGCGGCAAGAAATTCACCGCCGACGACGTCGTCTATACGTTCCAGCGCCTGAAGGCGCCGGCGACCCGCGCGCCCTATGCCTGGCGGGCCGGCAACATCAAGGAAGTGCGCGCAATCGATCC
>JBFXDK010000017.1:36541-65779 GCA_050181195.1 Acetobacteraceae bacterium
TCTGCAGCGGCAAGAAATTCACCGCCGACGACGTCGTCTATACGTTCCAGCGCCTGAAGGCGCCGGCGACCCGCGCGCCCTATGCCTGGCGGGCCGGCAACATCAAGGAAGTGCGCGCAATCGATCCGTACACGGTGTCGTACGAACTCAACGAACCGTACTACGATCTTCTGCTGCAGCTCACGATGTTCACCAACACGATCCATAATCGCGAAAGCGTCGAAGCCCTGGGCAAGGATTACGGCGTGAACGGGATCGACGGCACCGGGCCGTGGTGCTTCGTTTCCTGGCAGCCGCGCACCCAGGTCGAGCTCAAGCGTCACGACGCCTATCGCTGGGGCCCGTCGATGTACAAGAACCCCGGCCCGGTGAAATTCCAGCGGATGGTCATCAAGTTCGTCCCCGAGGAGTCGAGCCGCGTCGCCGCCATGCTGTCCGGGCAGTTCGACTACACCAACGCCTTCCCCACGCAGTTCATCGCCCAGGCCAAGGCCGCGCCGATGCTGCAGGTCGTCGAGGCGAAGCCGAACTTCCAGTTGCTGTACTACGGCTACAAGATCACCCGCCCGATCGTCGCCGACCGGCGCGTGCGGCAAGCGATGGACATCGCCATCAACCGGGCCGAGATCAACAAGGGCATCATGATGGGCAACGCCGAACCGGCGTACACCTTCGTCGATCCCGACGCGCAGGACTACAATCCCGCGACCAGGGCGCTGATCAAGGAAGACGTCGAGCGTGCCAAGAGCCTGCTGGATGAGGCCGGGTGGAAGGTGGGATCCGACGGCATCCGCGAAAAGGACGGCATGAAACTGGCGCCCAAGGTCTATTACACCGCCGCCGGCAACTCCCCGAAAGTTTCGGAAGCGATCCAGGGTTATCTGCGCAAGATCGGCGTCGACTGGCGACTGCATCCCTGGGATTCGACTATCGCACCGTCAAAGATGGCCGAGCAGGACTATGAGATCTGGACGGTGACCGTGCCGTACCTGTCGGCCGGCGACCTGATGAACCTGTATTTCGACTCGCGGAACATCCCCTCGCCCAATCGTATGAACTGGAACGATCCCCGCACCGACGAGCTCCTCCGGCTCGGCCGTTCCTCGACCGATCCCGCCGAACGCACGAAAAGCTACATGGCGGTGCAGGAACGCGTCACAAGCGAGTACCTGATGATGCCGGTGCTGAACATCGCGATGTATATGGTGACCAACAAGCGGCTCAAGGGCGCGCGCCCGCACATGCTGTACCAGAACACATTCTACAAGGGGCTGGACCTGAGCTTCTGACGGTGCGCCACCAGAAAGGAAAAGGACAAAGATGACGCGATTTTTGCGGTCCGCCGCCCTGACGGCCATGCTGGCGCTGGGGGCCGCGCCAGCATCGGCACAGACGTTCAACGTGATGCAGTCGCTGGAGGCACCGCATTTCGACGCCCAGCGCACCACCTGGGGGGCCACCGGCATCATCGCCCTGCTGGTGCAGGACACGCTCGTCGCGCTCGACTGGGATGCGAAGACGCCGATCCCGCATCTGGCGAAGTCCTGGACCGTCAGTCCCGACGGACGCACCTACACCTTTCAGCTGCGTGACGACGTGACCTTCTGCTCGGGCAAGAAGTTCACCTCCGACGATGTCGTCTATACGTTCACGCGGTTGAAGGAATTCGGCAGCCGCGCGCCCTTCGGATGGCGCGCCGGGCGCATCAAGGAAGTGCGCGCCACCGGCCCCTATACGGTGGAATACGAACTGACCGAACCATTCTCGGAACTGCTGCTGCAGCTCACGATGTGGACGAATGTCATCATCAACAAGGACAGCGTCGAGCAGCTGGGCAAGGATTATGGCATCGCCGGGCTCGACGGCACCGGCCCCTGGTGCTTCGTGTCCTGGAAGCCGCGCACGGAAACGATCCTGCGCCGGCACGACGCCTATCGCTGGGGCCCGTCGATGTACCAGAACAAGGGGCCAGTGAAGTTCGACCGGCTGGTCCTGAAGATCATGCCGGAAGAATCGACGCGTCTCGCCGCCATGCTGGCCGGTCAGTTCGACTATACCAGCGCCTTCCCGCGGCAGTTCATCAGCCAGGCGAAGGCCGCGCCGAACCTGGAGGTGAAGGAAGCCAAGGGTGCGTTCGGCCTGCTGTATTTCGGCTTCAAGCAGACCCGCGACATGGTGTCCGACCCGCGCGTGCGTGAGGCCATGAGCATCGCGATCAACCGCGCCGACATCAACAAGGGGATCATGCTGGGCCACGCCGAACCGATGTACACCTACGTGCATCCCGACGCGCAGGACTTCGCACCCAAGACCAACGGCATCGTCAAGGAGGACGTGGAACGGGCGAAGCGCCTGCTGGACGAGGCCGGCTGGAAGATGGGCGCCGACGGCATCCGCGAGAAGGACGGCGTGAAGCTGGCGCCGAAGGTGCTGTTCACCATCGGCAACAACTCCGTGCGCCCAGCCGAGGCGATCCAGGGCTACCTGCGCAAGATCGGCATCGACTGGCGGCTGAACGCGCTGGATTCCAGCATTTCGCCGATCCGCATGAACGAGCAGGACTATGAGATCTGGTCGGTCACCGTGCCCTATATGTCGGCGGGCGACCTGATGAACCTGTATTTCGACTCGCGGAACATCCCCACCCCCAACCGGATGAACTGGAAGGATCCGCGCACGGATGAGCTGCTGGCCGCGGGCCGCATGGCCCTGACGCCCGACGACCGCGCCAAGGCCTATATGGAAGTGCAGGAACTGGTGATGAACCAGCATCTGTGGATGCCGGTGCTGAACGTCACCATCCATCAGGTGACCAACAAGCGCCTGAAGAACACGCGCCCGCACATGCTGTACAACGCCACGATCTACAAGGCGCTGGACTTCTCCTATTGACCGCGTTCACCGATACCCAAGCCGCCGGAGCCGCCATGGCCGAACCCATCCTGCAAGTCCGCGACCTGAAGACCTATTTCGACACCGACCGCGGCCTGTTCCGGGCGGTGGACGGAATCAGCTTCGACGTGGGCGCGGGACGCACCGTCGGCCTGGTCGGCGAATCCGGTTGCGGCAAGAGCGTCACCTCGCTGTCGGTCATGGGGTTGATCCCCATGCCGCCAGGCAGGATCGACGGCGGCGAAATACGCTTCGAAGGCCGCAACGTGCTGCGCCTGCCGTCGGAGGAACGGCGCCTGCTGCGCGGCGGCAAGATGTCGATGATCTTCCAGGAGCCGATGACGTCGCTCAACCCGGTGCACACGATCGGCCACCAGATCGTGGAGTGCATCCGCGCCCATACCGCCATGTCGTCCGACCAGGCCCGCAGGCGGGCGATCGAGATGCTGGAACTGGTGCGCATCCCCTCGGCCGTGTCCCGGTTCGACGACTTTCCGCACCATCTCTCGGGCGGCATGCGCCAGCGCGTCATGATCGCCATGGCGCTCGCCTGCGACCCCAGCCTGCTGATCGCCGACGAACCCACGACGGCCCTGGACGTGACGATCCAGGCGCAGATCCTGGACCTGCTGCGCGACCTGCAGGCGCGCCTCGGCATGGCGATCCTGATCATCACGCACGACCTGGGCGTGATCGCCGAAATCGCGCACGAGGTCGTGGTCATGTATGCCGGCAAGATCGTCGAGGACGCGCCGGTCCGTGACCTGTTCGGCAACCCCCAGCATCCCTACACGATCGGCCTCCTCGGCTCGATTCCCCGCCTCGACGCGGATCGCCCCCGCCTCTCCACGATCGAGGGAACGGTGCCGAGCCCCCACAACCAGCCGAGGGGCTGCCGTTTTTCGCCGCGCTGCCCGTTTGCCGACCGGCAATGCCGCGAGGAACCGCCGCCGCTGCGTGAACTCGCGCCCGGTCACCGCGCCGCCTGCTGGAAGGCGCCCATCGAGCAGAACCTGGGAGCGGCCGCATGACCGACACCCCTGTCCTGAAGGTCGACCGGCTGGTGAAGCACTTCCCGATCCGGCGCGGCCTCGTGGTCTCCCGCACGGTCGGCCACGTACACGCGGTGGATGATGTCAGCTTCGAGATCGCCCGCGGCGAGACCCTGGCCCTGGTCGGCGAGTCCGGCTGCGGCAAGTCGACCACCGGCCGGCTGATCCTGCGGCTGATCGAGCCGACATCCGGCGCCGTGCACTTCAAGGGCGCCAATGTCGCCGGCCTGGACAAGGGCGCCTTGCGCAAGATGCGCCGGCACATGCAGTTCATCTTCCAGGACCCCTATGCGTCGCTGAACCCGCGCATGACCGTGGGTGAAACCCTGGCTGAACCGCTGGGCGTGCATGGGCTGGAACAGGGCAGCGCCCGCGACGCGCGGGTGCGCGAGCTGCTGCAAGTGGTGGGCCTGCTGCCGGAGCACGCCAGCCGCTACCCGCATCAGTTCTCGGGCGGGCAGCGCCAGCGTATCGGCATCGCCCGCGCATTGGCGGTCAACCCCGACCTGATCGTGTGCGACGAACCCGTCTCGGCGCTGGATGTGTCGATCCAGGCGCAGGTGGTGAACCTGTTGCAGAACCTGCAGGAACGCTTCGGCCTGTCCTATCTGTTCATCGCCCACGACCTGGCGGTGGTGAAGCACATCAGCAACCGCGTCGCCGTGATGTACCTGGGCAAGCTGGTGGAGATCGCCGACAAGCGCGCGCTCTACGCCAATCCGCTGCATCCCTACACGCAAGCCCTGCTGTCGGCGATCCCGAAGCCCGATCCGTCGATCGACCGCAGCCGCATCATCCTGACCGGCGACGTGCCGAGTCCCATCAACCCGCCATCCGGCTGCCGCTTCCATACGCGCTGTCCCTACGCGCAGGACCGCTGCCGGCAGGAGGAGCCGGCATTGCGCGATTCCGGCGGCGGGCATCGCGTTGCCTGCCACTTCTACGAGTCGATCCAGGCGAATGTTCCGCCGCCATCCTTGTCCAGCCTGGGCGGCAAGTTCGCCGAACGCCTGGCGCTGTTCGAATCGGCGAAGGCGCGCGCGGCGTAGTCACGCGGGTCGTTACGAATTACGCGCGGCCTGAGCCATTCGTCATGGCGGGATTCAGTCCCGCCATCCACGACTTCTGTCGATACGAAGCCCGCAAGCCGCGATCGGCCGGCCTGCGCGAGCGATGACGATTATACCCACAGCCCGTCATTTCAGGCGAACGGGGCGGCGGGATTGAATCCGCCGCCCCGCCAACGGCCCGATCAGGCCTTCTTCACCAGCAGTGTCAGGATCTGCTCCAGATGCTCGTCGGCCATCCTGCGCAGTTCCTCATCCGTGCGGTCCTGCACGGGATGCGGCACGAACACATAGGCCGGATCGGTGCCCAGCGCCTTCGACTGCGCCGCGGCGGCATCGATGAACTCGGTGGTGGCGACGCCGACGGAAGGAATGCCACGGGCCTCGAGATCCGCAAGATCATGCGTACAGCACGATGTGCAGGAGCCTCAGTCCGCCAGCCCTTCGATCACGACGTTCACCTCGGTGCCGATCTGCTGCGCGAGCGGCAGCGGCGCCGGCTTGGAAACCGTGGGCTTCATGTAGCGCTTGACCGTGATGCCACGCTCGGTCAGGCGTTCGTCCAGCCGGTCGAGGAACACGTCCCCGCGCGGCTTGGATATGTCCAGCAAACCGACCGTCAGCCCCTCCAGGCGTTCCGGCCGGCCCAGACGTTCGCGCGAAGCCGGACTTCGCTCGTCTGTCGGGTCGAGAAGGATCGTCACGCTTTCACCTCTCTTGTTACGGGCAGACTTCCCGCGGCCCCGCCCGATGACCAGCCGCCGATGATGCCGGAAAACATCCCCGCACCACCACCGGCCCGGACGATCATCAATCCGTCCGGTCGGAACTTGTTGAAGCTCTTCCCCGCGTCCGATGCCGGCCGCCCCTCGGCGATGCCGAGCGCGCCCTGGATCAGGCGTTCGCCGGGAATTTCGCAGAGTCGGTAGAGCTCCTCGTAAAGCCGCTGCTTGCTCCAGCCGGCATTGCGGAACGTCCGCTCATGCTCGGGGCAGACAACCACCATCGCATCGCAGGCCGGTGCGAGCTTCACGCTGTGGAGCGCCTTGAGCGATTCCGCCATCGATCGCGCCAGGCTTTCCGGTTCCCGCGATTTCTGATCGACGATGCCCTGCAGGCCGAAGCCGGCGAACACCGTCACGGCAGAAACGCCGCGGGGAATGCCGCGTTCGACCGATAACGGATCCCAAGACGAGCCTTCCTCGTCTTCCGCGAAACAATAGGTGTACTTGCCGGGATTGCCCAGCGTGGCGCGGTCGACTTCCTGCGGCCGCCCGCCGCCCACATTCCTGATCACCAGCTGCAGCGCCCGCCCGATCGTCGCGTTGGCGCGATTGCCCTGGCCCAGCGCGTTGCCGCGCGCGTTCATGCGGATCTGGGTGCGGATCGGGCCATTCACCACCAGCACAGGCCCCACGAACATCGTCGTGGCCAGCACACCGTGCATGGTAAAGGCCGGGTCCAGCACCGCTTCCACCGCCGCCAGCACCACCGGCAGATATTCCGGCTTGCAACCCGCCATGACAGCGTTGATCGCGACCTTTTCCACCGTCAGCGGCGCCAGGTTTGGTGGCGCCAGGCCCAACACCGCCTGCGGATCGCGCGTCGTGCCGGCCAGCATGCGCATCACACGCGCCTCGGTCGGCGGCACCATCGGCAGCCCGTCGGACCAGCCGCGCTCGAACATCGCCTCGAACTCGTCCTCGTCACCGCCGAGTTCGATGCGCCGCGCCGCCAGCCCGGTTTCGCCGAAGCGGATCTTCAACTGCTCCAGGACGCCGGGTTCCACGTTTTTCGCGCCGCAGCCCGGGCGGAAATCGGGCAGGCCGGTGCCGATGCCCTGGAAGCCGCTGATCCGCTCCCACTCCGCCCGGTCCCAGCCATAGGTGCGGGCGACCTCCCTCCCGTCCTGCCGGCGGATCAGCGTCGGCACGATCTCGATGCCGAGTTGATGGGAGACATCCAGCGCGGTGTCGTCGACGCGGGCGGCGACCGCGTCCGGGAAGGCAGGATCATCCTGGGTGTAGACGACAAGCCCGCTCAGCCGTTCGAGTTCGGCGAGGACCGGAGCGGTCAGCACGCAGGTCGGGCAGTCGCGCTTGACGATGGCGATCAGCCCGTCGGGCTGCAGGGGCGGGTGGGACTCTGGCACGGCCGCTGTCTTCCCTGATGTGGGCCACGACAGTAATCGAGCGGACGGAGCCTGTCCAACGACTGCAGCCGTTACATCCGAAGAGAAGCGTCGCGGACGATGCGATGGCGGCGCAGCCGCCGCCCGATTGCCGGATTCCGGTCCGGCCTATGCCTGCGCTTGTTGCTGGCCCGCATCTCCTATAATGCGCTCGCTGGCAAAACAGCTTCACCATCCGCTCCGCCGACACCAACCCGCTGACCGTCTTGCGGCCGCCGGACAGTCTTCCCCGCCCTCCCTGGCGGCCCCATCACGCAGGAGACCTTTCGCATGCATCGTTTTGTGTTTGCCGCCGTGCTCGGCGTTGCGACATCGGCCGCGGCGCAGTCCGGTCAGAGCATCGTCGGCACCACATCTTTGTTGATCGGATGCCGTGCGCTGGTCGAGGACGCCCCATCGGCCAATCCCATGCAGACCGGCGCCTGCGCCGGCGCGGTCAAGTCGGCGATCGATATCGGTCGGATGACCCGCCGCAGCTGCCCGCCATCCGACGACCTTCTGGCCGCCGCACGGGTCGTGATCGTGTTCGCCGATGACAATGCGAAGCACCGCGCTGAACCGTTTGGCGTTCTGGCCCTGCAGGCGCTGGAACGCCGGTGGCCCTGCCGGTAAAGCTGGTGAAATGAGGGAATGAAGCGTCGCCGGCCCGATCAAAGGGGCGGCGAAGGGGCGGCGATCCAGGACCCACTGGATTTGTACCGGGGAAACCACGAATCCGGCGCCCGCACCAGGCATGACCAGGGCATCGCCGCAGGATGGATGCCGGCCTGCCCAGGCACGGGCAGGCCGGAGGGTCAGACCGCTTCCTTCAGTTCCTTGGCGGGGCGAAAGGCAACCTTCTTGCTCGCGGCGATCTGCATGGCTTCTCCCGTCGCGGGATTGCGGCCCATGCGCGCCGGACGATTCCGCACTTCCAGGATGCCAAGCCCGTTGATCCGGAGCCGGTTGCCGTCCTTCAGGTGGGTCGTGACCGACTCCACCATCTCCGAAAGCAGGGCATGCGCCTGCTTCTTCGAGAGGTCATGAGTTTCGGCAAGCTGCTCGAAGACGCTCTTGAGTGTAACGGTCGTCGCCGCCTTCGACGCAGGCGCGGACTGCCGCATGGCGGTCGCAGCCTTCTTCGCCGGTGCGGGCTTGTCGGATTTCGCCGGCCGCTTCGCCGCCTTCGCGGGGGCAGCCGCCTTCTTTGCCGGTCTCGCTGGTCTGGATGCCATGGGGAATGCTCGCTGAACTTGGACGCGCAACCGAATCACGGCTGCTGGCCTACAGGCAAGAGCTTTCTGTCAGAAAGCGCCAAGGACAGCCTGAAAAAATCCAACAATAGGATTGGGAATAGTGCGAGACCCGGGCAGGAAGACCGGCCGGGCGGCCGGGCAGGCCGTTGCAACCGGCCCGATCGCCCAACCGGGGATTTCCTGTCAGTGAAGCCGCTGGCCGCTGCCTTCCTGCCCACGGGAGCGCTCATGCAATGTCCGGCGCAGCTCGCGAATCGCGCCATGAACCTGCTGCCATCTTTCAAGTCCGGCGGTGTCGCCCTGCTGGCGCATTTCGGCCACCCGCTCCTCGGCAATGGCCTGCGCCCGCAATCCGTGCAGCCGGATCATCGAGCGTGCGGTTTCAAGCGCTTCAGATGCTTGCATCGTAATGCCTCCAATACTCAATCGATGATCGGTGAATATGGGTCCCGCGCCGGGTCGGTCCCATCGCGGCTCCCGAAACTGTGACAATTCGGCCGGTTTCCGCCTCAGCGGGACCGGAAGCGGATCGAATCCCCTGTCGCAGCCACGGCGGTGTTGCAGCGTAGTGACGCGCCGTCACTCCGCCGCGCGCGGCACCGACGAACCGGCCTGGCCCAGAAGCTGCTTCAGGTCCGCCTCGTCCAGCGTCTCCTTCTCCAGCAGCCGGTGCGCGGCCCGTTCAAGATCACCACGCCGTTCCCGCAGAAGATCGACAGTCCGCTTCAGGCTCTGATCCACGATCGCGCGCACCTCGGCGTCGATGGCATTGCCGGCCTCCTCGCCGTAATCGCGTCCGCGCGGGTCCATGGGCATCACGGACGCCCCGGCCAGCAGGCTGCGGGCATCGCGTTCGTAGGCGACGCTCCCCAGCCGTTCCGACATGCCGTAGCGCGCCACCATACTGCGGGCGATGTCGGTGACGCGCTGCAGATCATCCGCTGCGCCCGTCGAGAGGTGTCCAAATACCACCAACTCGGCCGCGCGCCCGCCCAGCAGCACCATCATCTTCCGCTCCAGCTCCTCGCGGGTCATCAGGAACCGGTCCTCGGTCGGGCGCTGGATCGTGTAGCCCAGCGCGCCGATGCCACGGGGAATGATCGACACCTTGTGCACCGGGTCCGAGCCGGGAAGCGCCAACGCCACCAGCGCATGGCCCATTTCGTGATGCGCGACGATCTCCCGCTCACGCGGGTTCAGCAGACGGTTGCGCTTTTCCAGCCCGGCGATGATGCGCTCCACCGCATTGCCGAAATCCGCCATTTCCACGGCGTCCGCGCCGCGCCTTGTCGCCAGGAGCGCGGCTTCGTTCACCAGGTTCGCGAGATCGGCACCGGTGAAACCCGGAGTCAGCGCCGCCACCTTCTCGGGATCAACCTCGGCGGCGACCTTCACACGGCGCATGTGCACAGCCAGGATCTGCATCCGCCCCTGCTTGTCCGGGCGATCGACAAGAACCTGCCGGTCGAACCGACCGGCCCGCAGCAACGCGGGATCGAGGATTTCCGGGCGGTTCGTCGCCGCCAGGATCACCAGGCCCGAGCGCGAATCGAACCCGTCCATTTCCACCAGCAACTGGTTCAGCGTCTGCTCCGCCTCGCCATGACCGCCGCCATACGAGCCGCCGACACCGCGCGCGCGTCCCAGCGCATCAAGCTCGTCGATGAAGATGATCGCCGGCGCCTTGCCCCGCGCCTGTTCGAACAGATCGCGCACGCGCGCGGCACCGACACCCACGAACATCTCGACGAATTCGGCGCCGGAGATCGAGAAGAACGGCACCTTCGCCTCACCGGCGACCGCCTTCGCAAGCAGCGTCTTGCCCGTGCCAGGCGGGCCGACCAGCAGCACCCCCTTCGGCATGCGGCCGCCGAGGCGCCCGTATTCGTCGGCGTTGCGCAGGAAGTCGACGACCTCCTTCAGCTCGTCCTTGGCTTCATCCACGCCGGCCACATCGGTGAATGTCACGCCGGTATCGGCCTCGACATAGACCTTGGCCTTGCTTTTGCCGATCTGCATCAGCCCGCCCTGGGCGCCGGCGAGGCGACGCCCGAGCCAGAACCAGACGCCGACGAACAGCAGCACCGGGATGACCCAGGACAGGATGTCGCGCAGCAGCGTGCTCTCAACCTGGCCGGTGTAGCGCACGCCGTAGCGGCTCAGTTCATCCGCGAATTCCGGCGGCTCCACCCGTGTCGTGGCGAAACGCGTCTGGCCGTCCGGCAGCGGCTCCTTCAGTACGCCCTGGATGAAGCGGTTGGAAATGCCGACTTCTTCGACCTTGCCGTCCTGCAGCAGCTGCTGGAACTGGCTGTAGGGAATCACCGCGACCTGCTGCCTGGACATAAACGCATACTCGATGGCGAACAGGGCCAGCAGCGCGACAACCCAGTACCAGATATGAAACCGGTTCCGGTTCTGGTCCGGCCCGGCGGGTTTCCGGTTCGTCATGCCCTGAAGTGCCATGAAACTTCCCTCCCGCGCGCTGGGTCCAGAGGAATTCAACGCCATACCGGCGGCGAACGGCCGCACGGGCCCGTCCAGCCAGCGGCTCCCTTCAGTATGGGTGCCGCACCCCCTTGTTCAACGCAGCCAGCCGGATCAGCCCGCCGCAAGCGCCCGTGCCTTGGGTGCCTCAGCGCGTCGCGGCAAGCCTGATCACAACTCCCTCGGCCGAGCGGAGCTTGTAGCTGGCGTGGAGATGGCCGCCAGCTCGGTCCAGGCAGGTCGACAGCAGGACGATGCCGCCCTCTGCGTCGGACGGAAGCGCGGCGGTCTTCGCCTCGCGGCCCATGTTCAGCGCGACCAGCAGGCGTTCGCCGTCCGGCGCGACCCGCTCGAAGATCAGCACGTCATCATCCGCTGATCGCGGCATGTACTGGCCGCGCCGCAGGGCCGCATGTTCATGCCGCAGGGCGATCAGACGGCGATACAGGGTCAGGATGGAAGCAGGGTCACGCGTCAGATCCGCGACGTTCCGGTCCTGCCAGTCGCTGTGCAACGGCAGCCAGGGCGTGCCGGCGGTGAAGCCGGCATTGTCCGAGCCGTCCCAGGCCATCGGCGTGCGCGCGGGATCACGGCCAAGACCGAGGCCAGGCTCGCGCAATTCCCACGGGTCCTGCACGCGATCCGGCGGGATGGGGACGTTCTCCAGCCCAAGCTCGTCGCCGTAGTACAGCGTGGGCGTACCCCGTAGCGTCAGCAGCAGCATTGCCGCGACGCGCGCCTGCGCCGCGCCGATCCGTGTCGCGATCCGTTTCTGGTCATGGTTGCCCAGCACCCAGTTCGGCCAGCCGCCTTCCGGCAGCGCCGCCTCGTACTCCGCGATGATGCGCGCGACATGCGCCGCATCCCAGGCCGCGAAGACAAGCTGGAAGTTGAACGGCAGATGCGCGCCTTTCATGTCCATGCCGTAATAGGCGACCAGGCGCTCGACCGGCAGGTAGATCTCGCCGATCAGCACGCGGTCGGGGTAGTCGTCCAGGGTCGCGCGCATCTCCCGCACCACGTCATGGATTTCCGGCCGGTCGGCGGAATAGCGCTGCAGCAGCCGATCGATATTTGCCTGCTGCGGCTGGAATGCCGGGTTGGCGGGATTGTCCCGGAAGTGCTCGTCTTTGATCAGCAGCCACAGCACATCGACGCGGAAGCCGTCGACGCCGCGGTCCAGCCAGAAGCGCAGGACGTCATGCATCGCACGCCGCACGGCCGGATTGCGCCAGTTCAAGTCGGGCTGTTCCGGTAGGAAAGCGTGATAGTAGTACTGACCGGTGGCGTGATCGAAAGTCCAGCCGCTGCCGCCGAAATTCGCCAGCCAGTTGTTCGGCGGCCCGCCATCGGGCGCCGGATCGCGCCAGATATACCAGTCCCGCTTCGAACCATCCCGCGATGCCTGGCTTTCCTGGAACCACGGATGCTGATTCGAGGTGTGGTTTGGAACGAAATCGAGAATGACCTTCAGGCCGTGCCCGTGGGCCTCCTTTAGCAGGCGATCGAAATCGGCAAGCGTGCCGAAGATCGGGTCGATGCCGCAGTAATCGGTGATGTCGTAGCCGAAATCGGCCATGGGAGACGGATAGACCGGCGAGATCCAGATTGCGTTGACACCAAGCGCCGCAAGATACGGGAGACGCCGGCGGATGCCATCGAGATCGCCGATCCCGTCCCCGTTGCTGTCCTGGAAAGAGCGCGGATAGATCTGATAGATGATGCCATCCTGCCACCAAGCCGCATCGGTCATAGCCCTGCTCCATGCCACGCGGAACTTCAACCGGCCATGTTCGGCGACGGTTCCCAAGAGCGGGACCGGCTACGCCGCGGCCTCTCTCGGTGCGGCCCCGGTTCCTGAACGAATCGCGCGCATCGGACGGGACTGGAAGACGTTGCGCACCGTATCGGCTGATTGACTGACGCCCGGCTTCGTATCCGGCATCGCACTGGACGAAATGTGAACCATCTTGGCGCAGCACCGGCGCATGCCGCTCGTTCAGCCTCCAGTCATGAAAGGGCATGCTGATGGCGATCCGGTCCATGGAAGACGTGCTGATGGAGGAATTGCGGGACATCTACAGCGCGGAACGCCTCGCCCTGCGTAGCTATCCGCGCATTCGGAAAGGGTTGCGTACGCGGACCCTGCAGGAGGCGGTCGATCGTCATACGGAACAGACCAGGGGCCAGATCGACCGCCTGACACGCGTCTTCGAAATCATGGGCGCCAAGGCGCGGGGAAAGACCTCGCATTCCATGCAGGGGCTGCTCGATGAAGCGGAGGAGCATCTTGGCGCATCCGCCTCGCCCGAGCTGCGCGAGGTGCTGATCGTCGCCGATCTGCAGAAGATCGAGCATTACGAGATCGCCGCCTATGGTGCCGCCAAGGCCCATGCCGAAGCTCTCGGCCTCAGGGACGCAATCAAGCTTCTGGACGAGACACTGAACGAGGAGAGGGAGACCGATTCCCTTCTGAACCGAATCGCCGCGAAGGATGTCAACCCGGCGGCAATCGACGACAGCGTTGACGACGAGCAGGACGCCGCAGCCGAACCGGAGGCACCGCGGAAGCAAGCGCGCACCGAACCAGCGCGCGGCAAGCAGGCCCAATCCAAGCTCCCGGCAAAGCGGAGCAAGGATGACGTCAAGTCACGCATGTATCGTGAGCGCCGCGGCAGCCTGCAGCAGCAAACGCGCGCCGCCGGCAGCCAGAGCAATCGTTAGGTCGATGCCCGGTTCGGCGGGCACTCGCTATGCCGCCGCGGCGCGATCCCTGGCCGATCGCGCGAAGAGCGGTCTACCGCGGTTCCGTCCCGGGCGATCCAGATCTCAGCGATCCATCGAAATCACGACCGCATCGCCGCCCAGGCTCAACATCAACCCCGTCCGCTTCGCCTTCAGGTGCAGGATGACCCCGGACTCGTTCTGCATCCAGAGATCGCCGCCGCTGGCCGTGCCGACGGCGAATCCGTAGCGGGCCTGCGCGTAGCTGCCGGGGAACAGGTCGACACGCGGCAGCCGATATACCTCACCCTCGGCCTCGATGGTCGAGGCGCCGATGCCTCCGACGCCGAGGCCGGCCACGGTGAAAGGGTATCTGCGCCCGCGGTAGTGCAACGTGCCGGTACCACCGCCGCCGCTGCCGATGAAGGCAACCTGCACCTGCTGCATGTCCACCGTGGCGTCCGGTCTCAGGCCCTCTACCGCGGCGGGGCCGACCTTGACCGATGAAGAACAGGCGCCAACAACGAACATCAATGCTATGGCCGCACCCAGCCTGAAACGAGCGAACCTCACGTCTTTCACCCCCTTGCCGTTCTCGTCGTACGCTTCTGATCGGCCGGAAGGCCGGCCAGCGTCGCGAGCACATCTCCGCCTGTAACAGTTAGCCGGTTACGGGGCGTGTGCGAAGGGGCAGCCTGGCGGGGTCAATGCCCATCGACACCGATCCGGCCGTGCGACGGCCGAAATTCGCCGCACCGTCGGTCACTCGGCCCCTGCCTGAGGTTAATCTCCGCCCGGCATGCGGGGGCATTCTTCACCCCTCCTTAACCGCGGCTTGCGATGCTGCCCTTACAACGAAAGGGGGTATCCATGCGGAGCGAGGAGCGAACCAGGCAACTTGCGGCGGCGGTGCAATATCTGCAGACAGGCCGGTGGTCCTATGCGGAAGCGGAATCCCGCGCGCTGGTCGCGACCGACCCCAGCGACCTCGACGCGCTGCTCATCCTGGGCCTTGCCATCGCCGCGTCCGGGGAAGCGTCGCGTGCCGCGCCGGTGCTGGACCGCCTCTGGCGCGCTCGGCCGGAATACCGCCATCCGTGCCAGGACCTCGCCGATCTCCGCCCGCCCTTGCCCACGGCGCTGATCTCGCGCCAGTACCGCGCGAGCCTGCGCCTCGCTCCGGGCGACGGGCGCCTGCGCCGGCAGTTCGCCGCGTTCCTGCTGGACCATCAACTGCCGGCCGAGGCGGCAACTGTGCTGCAGGATGGGTTGGGGACCGCCGATGGGCACGCCCTGATGGGCCTCGCACTCGCGGAAACCGGAGACTTCGCGGATGCCATCGCGCAGTTCCGCCGGGTGGTGGAGCTCGATCCGGAATCGCTGCTGGGCTGGGCAAATCTCGGGCTGGTGCTGAAGGTGGAAGGCCGGTTCGCCGAGTCGATCGACGCCTATGACCGTGCCATCGCGCTGAATCCCGGCGACGCCCGCATCCGCGTCAATCGCGCTGTCGCGCTGCTGCGGGCGGGACGCTGGACCGAGGCCTGGACCGACTATGAATGGCGGCTCAGGCTGCCCGGCCAGTTGCCCCTGCCGGCCAGCGCGCTGCTGCCCGCGCTGGAAACGATCGAGGATCTGCGCGGTGTCACCATCCTGGCAACGCATGAGGACGGGTTCGGCGACACGCTGCAATTCATGCGTTACCTGCCGCTGCTGGCCGAACGCGGGGCACGGGTGCTGGCGCTGGTACCGGCGCCGCTGGTGCGGCTGGTCCGCCGCCTGCCCGGCGTAAGCGTGCTGCCGGCGGGGTCTCCCCTGCCCGACTATGATTTCCACTGCCCGATGTTCAGCCTGCCGCGCGCCTTCGGGACCACCATCGCCACGATTCCCGGCGCGCCCTATCTGGACGTGGACCCGGACGACGCGGCGGCCTGGGCCGGCCGCTTGCCATCGGACGGATTGCGCGTGGGCCTCGCCTGGGCGGGGCAGGCACGCCCCTGGGTTTCGGGCTTTTCCACGCTCGACCGCCGGCGCAGCGCGCGCCTGGCCGCGTTCGCGCCGCTGGCCGCCTTGGCGGGTGTGCGCCTGGTCAGCCTGCAGGTGGGACCGGCCGCGCGCCAGCTCGAACCACCGCCCCTCGACATGGCCATCCACGACGCGGTGGCCGAGGTGCACGACTTCGCCGATACCGCCGCGATCATCGCCAACCTCGATGTCGTGGTCAGCGTCGATACATCCATCGTGCACCTGACCGGTGCCATGGGAAAGCCGGTGTTCCTGCTCGACCGCTACGACAATTGCTGGCGCTGGCTGTCGGGGCGCAGTGACAGCCCGTGGTATCCCGGCCTGACGATCTTCCGCCAGGACCGCATCCATGACTGGTCGGGACCGATGCAGCGTGTGGCGGCGGCGCTGGCCGCCATGGCCGCATTCAAGGGAGGGCCTGCAGCGGACGGCCGTCCATCCCGCTCGCCGGCACTTGCAGATGCCGCATGATGCTGGGTGCGAGATCGACGATCTGCGTGACCGTCTCCCGTTCGGCGCCCGCGGCGAAGCCGGGCCCTTCGGCCAGCAGCACGGGTGACTGCTCGAACCGCGCCAGCCCGCCATGCTGGCCGCAGCCCATCCGGTCGGCCTTGTCCCACCTTGGCTTGGCCGCGAACGCCCGTCCCGGGACGCCGAACGCGTTCGCCTCGGCGTCCGCCGCCATGGACACCGCGAATGCCAACCCGTGATGGTCGGCCTGGCCGATGGTGCCCAGCGACGCCGCCGGCACCACCTGGCCAGCCCAGGCGCGGGAGGACAGGAAGTCGTGCAGGCCGTCACGACGGTTGTCGTGGTCCGGGTGCAGGTAGATCAGTGTCGAGGTGCCGTTCGCCAGCGCCAGCACGTCCGTGGAATCCGGCCCCTGCTTCAACCCGGCACTGATCAGTTCGGCTTCCACGTCGATCACGCCCTTCACCGTCTCGTGCCCGTGGTCCGAGCCGATGATCAGCAGGATGTCGTCGCCGCGCAGCCGCTCGCGGTCCACTGCCTCCATCACCATCCCCGCGTTGCGATCGGCCTCCCGCAGCACCGACAGATGTTCGGGGGATCCCAGCGGCGTGTTGTGCTGGATATGGTCCGGCTCGCCCAGCCACAGCACGGCCAGTGCGGGGCGGCGGTCGTGCAGCACCTCGGCAATGAAACGCAGCGTCATGGCCCGATCGCCCGCGGCGTCCAGCGTCACCCGCAGCGGATCGTCCACCGGCCGGTGGCCCGGACCGACCGAAAACGCACGATGATAGACGTGGCCGAATCCGTCCGGGTCGTGCGCACGGGCGGCCCCAGGCGAGACATTGTTGAACACGATCGCCCCGCCATGCGGTGCCAGGCGTTCGGCCATGGTCGGCATGGCGAGCGAATGCCCGGTGACGGCGCGCTTGTGCAGCAGGAAGTCCGGCCGTCCGACGTCGTGCGCCACCAGCGTGCCGCCTTCCAGCAGCGCCACGGCGTTGCCCTGCAGGGTGTGGCGCGCCGGATGGCAGCCGGTGGCGAAGGTGGCCGAGACGACCCGCGTGGCTGAAGGGAAGGCGCTTCTTGCGTTCACGAATCGTTCGGCGCGCTCGCGGAAACGCACCAGGCACGGCGTATTGGCCTCATTCACGAAATCCCGGCGCAACCCGTCCAGGATGACCATGACCGCGCGACGCATGATTGCCTCCTTGACCGCCCCCTGCCGTCCGTGACAGCAGCGCCCAGCATGGCACGGCCGTGTGCCCTGTCACAGTCCGGCCGGGAATGAGGGTCCGATGAAACTGTTCTACCAGAGCATGGGCGTCGCGCGCCGGTCCCAGACCGGACCCTACGCCACCGCGCTCTCGCGCATCCTGGCGGGCGCCGCGGCGCCGGGGACCGGCATCACGGTGCAGGGCCTGGCACCCGGGCGCGCGATCGCCGACCAGTATCGCTATCTGGAACTGCTGGACACGCCGGAAATCCTGGACAACGGCCTGCGCGCCGAGGCGCAAGGTTTCGACGCTTTCCTGATCGGCAATGTGTTCGAGCCCGGCCTGCACGCGCTGCGGGAGCTGCTGAACATCCCGGTGCTGGGACTGTGCGAATCCTCGGTACACCTGGCCTGCCTGATGGGCGCCAGCTTTTCGATCGTGAACGTCAACCCCAAGTTCCGGAGGCGCGTGACGGAGAATGTCACCGCGACCGGACTGGTGGGACGCATGGTATCGATCGACGACATGCAGGTGGAACGTGGCGCGGTGCTGGACCGCGCGTTCGAGGATGCGGCGGTCCGCGATGTCGTCGTGGCGCAGTTCTCGGAGGCGGCGCGCCGTGGCATCGCCAAGGGCGCCGAGACGGTGATTCCGGCCGGCGGCATCGTCATGACGATCCTGGCCCATGCGGGCGTACATAAGGTGGACGACGTGCCGATCGTCAACGGGCTGATCGCGCTGGTGAAGACGGCCGAGATGGCAGTACAGATCCGCCAGCTCACGGGCGGGTTCACCAGCAAGCGCATGATGTATGCGCCGCCCTCCGGGCCGCTGCTCGCCGATATCCGCGCCGCTTACGGGGCGCATGTCTACCCGGGGGCGGTGTAGCCCGATGGCCTCTCCCGCGAAGGCTTTCCTGCGTGCCCTGGCCGGCGAGGCGGTGTGGCCGCCGCCGGTATGGCTGATGCGTCAGGCCGGGCGCTACCTGCCCGAATATCGCGCCCTGCGCGCGACGGTGCCGGATTTCATCGGCCTGTGCACATCCCCCGACAAGGCGGCCGAGGTCACGCTGCAGCCGATCCGCCGCTTCGGCTTCGACGCCGCGATCCTGTTCAGCGACATCCTGATTCTCCCCTGGGCGCTGGGCCACGGCCTGGCGTTTCGGGAAGGCGAGGGTCCGGTGCTGCCGAAACTGCGCGATGCCGCGGCGCTCGATGCGCTGGATCCGTCGTGCGTGGCCGAGAAGGTGGCGCCGGTGATGGAAACGGTGCGCCGTGTCCGCGCCGGGCTGGCCGATGAGGGCTTTGGCGATCGCACCGCGCTGATCGGCTTCGCCGGCGCCCCGTTCACGGTGGCCTGCTACATGGTGGAAGGCGGCGGCTCCCGCGATTTCGCCGCCACGCGCGCCATGGCCTATGCCGATCCGGCGCTGTTCGGGCGGCTGATGGAGACGCTGACCGAGGCGACGATCGATTACCTGTCGGCGCAGGTGCAGGCGGGGGCCGAGGCGCTGATGCTGTTCGATTCCTGGGCCGGCGTGCTGTCGCCGTCGCTGTTCCGTGCCCATGTCATCGCGCCGGCGCGCACCATCGTCGCGGCGCTGCGCGCGCGCTTCCCCGGCGTCCCGGTGATCGGCTTTCCGCGCCTGGCGGGGGTGATGCTGGGCGAATACGCACAGGCGGGCGTGAACGCGGTCGGGCTGGATACGTCGATGGACCCGGCGCGGGCCGCGTCATTGCTGCCGGCGGGGATGGCGCTGCAGGGCAACCTCGATCCGATGGCCCTGGTCGCCGGCGGCGAGGCGATGCGGCAAGAGGCGCAGGCGATCCTGGGGGCGATGCGCGGCCGGCCCTTCGTGTTCAATCTGGGCCACGGGATCGTGCCGCAGACACCGCCCGCACACGTCGCCGACCTCGTGGCGCTGCTTCGCGGCGCCTGAGGACCGGGAGCGGGAGAGAGGGATGTCCGAAGACGCAGCCCAGCCGGAGCGGCCGAAGGTCGCGGTCGTCCTGTTCAACCTGGGCGGACCGGACAGCCCTGCCGCGATCAGGCCGTTTCTGCTGAACCTGTTCCTCGACCCCGCGATCCTGCGCGTGCCGTTCTTCGTGCGGCCCTTCCTCGCCCGGATCATCGCCCGCGCGCGCCTGAAGCCCGCCACCGAGAACTACGCCCTGCTGGGCGGCCGCTCGCCCCTGCTGGAACTGACACAGGCGCAGGCCGCGGCCCTGGAAGCCGAGCTGACGGATGTCGAGGCGAAATGCTTTATCGCCATGCGCTACTGGCATCCGTTCAGCCTGGAGACCGCGCGGGCGGTGAAGGCCTGGGAGCCGGACGAGGTCGTGCTGCTGCCGCTCTATCCGCAGTATTCGACCACGACGACGGGCAGTTCGCTTACGGCCTGGCGGGCAGCGGCGGCGCGGGCCGGCCTGATGGTGCAGACCACGGCGCTGTGCTGCTATCCGACCGACGCGGCGTTCGCGACGGCAACCGCCGGCCTGGTGCGGGATGCGTATGACAGGGCACGGGCCGAACTCGACCCGTCCGTGACGCTGCGGGTGCTGTTCTCGGCGCATGGCCTGCCCGAGGCCATCGTGCAGGCCGGGGATCCGTACCAATGGCAGATCGAGCAGACCGTGACGGCGGTCCTGGCCGCCTGGGGGCAGGCCGGTCTCGACTGGTCCATCTGCTATCAGTCCCGCGCCACGCCGCAGAAATGGATCGGCCCCAGCACGGATGAGGCGGTGGAGCGCGCCGGGCGCGACCGTGTGGCCGTGCTGGTGGTGCCGATCGCCTTCGTGTCGGAGCATTCCGAGACGCTGGTCGAACTCGACATCGAATACCGCGACCTGGCTCTGCGTTCGGGCGTCCCGGGGTATTATCGCGTGCCGACGCAGAATGCCGGCCCCGCGTTCATCGCGGCGCTCGCCGGCCTGGTGCGGCGCGCCCGCCGGCACGGC
The DNA here is from genome assembly GCA_050181195.1 of Acetobacteraceae bacterium. Taxonomy (GTDB): domain Bacteria; phylum Pseudomonadota; class Alphaproteobacteria; order Acetobacterales; family Acetobacteraceae; genus Rhodopila. The sequence goes on from JBFXDK010000017.1 coordinate 56,854, forward strand.
GCGGGGCTGTGCAGCCACGTGGGCGGACGGTTCTGTTCCGCCGAACACGGCAACTGCCCGTTTGCCGAACGCGGGATCGCCTGACGCCTGCTTGTGCTGCCCGGTCCCGCTCGTTGCCCCTGGCTCCGTGCTCCTCGCCCCTGGCAAAACGGCCCGGATTGGTTATAGCGAAGGACTCATGATCGAGTTCGAACCCGCTCCCGGCACGCTTCCCGCCGGACGCCGTGTCTATGCCGTCGGCGACATCCATGGCTGTTCGCAGCAACTGGCCAACCTGCACCGGCTGATCGCCGAGGACCTCGCGCGCCGGCCGATCGCCTCGGCTGTGCTGGTGCATATCGGGGACTATGTGGATCGCGGGCCGGACACCGCGGGCGTGATCGAGATGCTGCGCAAGGGATCGCCGGTCCCGGGCGTGGAGATGGTGAACCTGCTGGGGAACCACGAGTTCACGATGATGGAAGCATTGGCCGGGGAGCGTGCCGCCGTGACGGACTGGCTGTTCGCCGGCGGGCGGCCTTCCCTGGAAAGCTACGGCGTGGACCCGGATTCTCCGCGTGAGACCTGGCGGCAGGCGGTGCCCGACAGCCATCTGGAATTCCTGCACGGGCTGGGGCTGATGCACCGGGAGGGCGGATACGCATTCGTGCATGCCGGCGTGCGGCCCGGTGTGACGCTGGAGGAGCAGGTGCGGGACGACCTGCTGCGGCTGCGCTCGCCGTTTCTCTATTCCGAACGGGATTTCGGCGCGGTGGTCGTGCACGGGCATACGCCGGTGAAGGCGCCGGTGGTCAAGCACAACCGGATCGCGATCGACACCGGGGCGGTGTTCGGCGGGCCGATGACCTGCGTGGTGCTGGAGGAGGCGGTCATGGGGTTTCTGACCACCGAGCCGCTGCACGAGCCGGTGTCGATCGCCCATCGCTGAGCAAGGATTTGTGGCCTGGGCCAGGAAACCCCCGCTCGCAACATTCGATCAGTGCATCATTTGACCGGCTTCGCACCTGCGGCGCCGCGCCGAATGATGCGTGCACGACGGGCGCATCATTTGACCGGCTTCGCACCTGCGGCGCTGCGCCGAATGATGCGTGCACGACGGGCGCATCATTTGACCGGCTTCGCACCTGCGGCGCTGCGCCGAATGATGCGTGCACGACGGGCGCATCATTTGACCGGCTTCGCACCTGCGGCGCTGCGCCGAATGATGCTCAGGCGGCAGGGCGCGCAGGCGCGCGCCCGCCCGCGATCAGGCCGCGGCCGCTTCGCCGGCGCCTGTCTCCTTCGTTGCCAGCATCTTCGTGATGCGTGACACGAAGCGGGTGTTGGTCATCAGCCGGTGGGCACCGTTCTTGCCCAGGGACGACACGTCGTCGTTGGCGAACATGCCCTCCAGCGAGGCCAGCGCGCCCCGTCCCTTGGGCGTAATGGTCACGTTGCGCACGCGCCGGTCGCCGCCTTCCGTCACGGCCACGCTGACATAGCCGCCCGATTCCAGTTCGGACAGCAGTGTATGCAGGCGCTGGCGGGACAGGCCGCACTTGTTGCGCAGACGAGCGACCGGAAGGGTCTCGCCCCTGGCTTCGAACAGCACCAGCCAGTGCGCGATGCTGATGTCATGCTCCGGCAGCAGCGGCTTCTCAGCCAAAGTATTGGCCAGTCGATGAACAGCACTCAAATAGGAAATGATCGATTCACCCGGCGGCATGGTGCTGCCGACTCCGGCTCCAATATCAGACATAGCGTACTCCTGTGTGAGCGGAGGATTATCAAATCCGCTGATAAACACATAATCCTTCGGACGGAAAACGTCAACACCCAATACATATTTCCCGTCACCCGCCTGACATGACGTAGGGATGACGAAACATGTCGGAATGTGTTCGCCCCGCCCCTTCCCCAGCACGCGCAACGCCGCGATACTCCGGCGAACAAGGAGGACGCCATGCCCCTGCTCGCTCTTCCCGCCGTCTTCATGCGCGGCGGCACCAGCCGCGCCATCATGTTCCACCGGCACGATCTGCCCGATGCGCGGGCGGACTGGGACCCGATCTTCCTCGCCGCCATGGGCAGCCCCGATCCGAACGGCCGGCAACTCAACGGCATGGGCGGCGGCATCTCCTCGCTTTCCAAGGTCTGCGTCCTGTCGCCGTCCGACCGGCCCGACACCGATGTGGACTACACCTTCGCCCAGGTGCAGATCCGCGAGGCAGCGGTCGACTATCGCAGCAACTGCGGCAACATGAGCTCCGCCGTCGGCCCCTTCGCGGTCGATGAAGGCATCGTCCGCCCCAATGGCGACACCGCCGTCGTGCGCATCTTCAACACCAACACGAAGAAGATCATCCGCTCCACCTTCCCGCTCGCGGACGGGCGCGCACAGACGGACGGAACGCTGGCGATTCCCGGCGTGGCGGGAACCGGCGCGCCGATCCGGCTGGATTTCCTCTCACCGGGCGGGGCGACCACCGGCAGGCTGCTGCCCACGGGATCGCCAATGGATCGGCTCGATGTCCCCGGCTTCGGGCCGATCGAGGCGTCGATGGTCGATGCCGCCAATGCCTGCGTGTTCGTGCGCGCCGCCGACCTTGGCCTGACGGGTCGGGAACTGCCGGACGCGCTGGACGGCAACGCCGGCGTGCTGGACCTGCTGCAGCGCATCCGCCGGGCAGCATCGGTCGCGATGGGCATCGCCCGGTCACAGGAGGAAGCGAAAACGATCCACGGCGTGCCGATCATCGGCTTCGTCGCCCCGCCGATGGACTCCCCCACGCTGTCAGGGGAACCGATCCGCGCGGCGGAGGTCGACCTGACCGTCCGCTTCCTGTCCAACGGCCAGCCGCACCGGGCGCTGCCGTTGACGGCCTCGCTCTGCACCGCCGTCTCGGCGCGGATCCAGGGCACGGTCAGCCACCAGGTCCTCGGCCCCGGCGACGGCGGAGCGATCCGTATCGGCATGCCCTCGGGCATCCTGACGGTGGACGCCGATGTGGGGCGGGACGCCGCCGGCCAGTGGGTCGCACATAGCGGCGCCTTCTACCGCACTGCGCGCCGGCTGTTCGACGGCAGGGTCTACGTGCCGCGCTGAGCATCATCCGGCGGAGCGGCGCGGGTGCGAAGCCGATCGGATGATGCGCCCGTCGTGCCTGCTCGGCGCGTTATCAGAAGACCTTTGCCACTAGCCCGAAGACGACGGCAGCCAGGGGTCCGTCGCCCACAGCCTGGCAAGATCCGCCCGTTCCGCCTCCATCTGCGCGGTCCAGGTCCTGCCATCGGTCCAGACCGGGATGAACCCGTTGCTGTCCGCCCATTCGCGAAACGCGGGCGCCGAACAGACCAACCGCAGCGCAGCGGCCAGCCGCTCCGCCGCCTCGGCGCCGATCCCCGCGGGCGCGGCCAGGCCGTGCCGGACGGACGCCGCCAGCGGCACGCCCGCCTCCTTCAGCACCGGCAGGTCGGGCAGCATGCCGAACCGGTTGCGCGCGGCAAGTCCCACGCCGTGCAGCCTGTCCTCCCGCAACGCCTCGATCACGTCCGACAGGCCCAGCGCGGCAGCCGAGACATTCCCGGCCAGCACCGCCCCGCGCGCGGCCGCGGCCGAGGGGAAGGTGACGATCGTCAGCCTGGTCTGCGACACCGCCTGCAGCTTCAGGGCGGCCAGATGCGGCGGACTGCCCGGCGGCGGTGTGCCCAACGGCACGGCATCCGCGTCCTCGCTGGCGCGGCGGATGATGTCCTGCACGGAATCCAGCGGTTCGGCGGCTGGCGAGACGAAAGCGATCGGCTCGCGCATGATCGCGCCCAGCAATGTCAGCCGCTGGGCCAGCGTGGGATCGCCGCGATCCACCATGCGCGCCGCCAGCGACGGCGTGCTCACCCACCCCAGCGTGGCACCGCCGGGCGGCGCCTCGGCCAGGGCATTCAGCGCCACCAGACCGCCGTCCCCCGGGACGTTGCGCAGGGCGAGATCGGCGAACGGGGCCTGGCGGGCCAGGAACGGGGCGATCCAGCGGGCGATCCGATCCTGGCGCGACCCGGAGGGCGCACCCACCAGCAGGGTAACGCGCTCGGCGGCGCGCGCAGGCGGAATCAGCGACCCCAAGGCCAGGATGCCGGCCAGACCCTGGCGGCGCGTCAGCACGCTCAGGGAGCCGTCGATGCCTGCGCCGGCTGCGCGGTCGTGTCCCGCCGCAATCGGTGCTCACCCAGGAACAGCAGGATCGGCGCGGCGATGAAGATCGACGACGATGTCCCGACGATGATGCCGAACAGCATCACCACCGCGAAGCCCGAGATCGACTCGCCCCCGAAGATCGCCAGCGGCAGCGCCGCCAGGAACAGCGTGACCGACGTGCCCAGGGTGCGGTTCAACGTCTCATTGATCGACAGATCAATCAGTTCGCGCAGCGGCATCGTCTTGTACTTGCGCAGGTTCTCGCGCATCCGGTCGTAGACCACCACCTTGTCGTTGGTGGAGTAGCCCAGAATGGTCAGGATCGCCGCGACCATCACCAGATCGAAATCATAGCGCGTGATCGCGAGAAAGCCGATGGCCTTGGTCACGTCCAGGATCAGGGTCACGACCGCGCCGACGGCGAACTGCCATTCGAACCGGAACCAGATATAGAACAGGATCATCAGCAGGCTGACGCCCAGGGCGATCATGCCGTCGCGGAACAGTTCCTGCGACACGCTGGCGCCCACCGCATCAGTGCGGACGATGTTGGCCCCGGGGATCGCCTTCTCCAGCGCCGCGCGGACGCGGGACACCGCTTCCTGCGTCGCCGCCTCGGTCGGTTGCACGCCCAGGCGGATCAGCACGGTGGAAGCGTCGCCGAACTGCTGCACACCCTGTTCGCCGACATTCTCGGCCGCCAGCGCGGCACGGATCTGGCCGAAATCGGCGGGAGCCGGCGTACGCACCTCCATCACGATGCCGCCCGCGAAATCGATCCCCAGATGCAGTCCGGGATAGAAGAACAGGATCACCGATGCGGTCGACAGGAAGGCGGACACGACCAGGCCCATGATCCGCCCGCGCATGAACTGGATGCGCGTGTTGTCGGGAACCAGCCGGAAAAGGGGTTTGATGAACATCTGTGGCTCAGACCGGAAGCGTTCTGGGGCGCGTCGACGTGTACCACCACGATATCAGCAGCCGCGCGAGCATCCAGTTGGTGAACAGTGTGGTGATGATGCCCACGGTGATGGTCACCGCGAAGCCGCGCACCGGGCCGGACCCGAACGCGAACAGCATCACATGCGACAGAAAACTGGTCGCATTCGAATCAAAGATCGTATTGAACGCTCGGCTGAACCCGTGTTCCAGCGCGGCGAGCGGCGGTCGTCCGGCACGCGATTCCTCGCGGATGCGTTCATTGACCAGGATGTTGGCATCCACCGCCACGCCCAGCGTCAGCAGGATGCCGGCCATGCCGGGGAGCGTCAGCGTCGCTTCCAGAAGCGACATGATCGCCAGCATCAGCACAAGGTTGACGATCAGCGCGGCGTTCGCGAACCAGCCGAACAGGCCGTAGAACAGGCCCATGAACAGGATCACCAGCACGAATCCGGTCAACAGCGACAGCGCGCCGGCGCGGATACTGTCGGCGCCGAGCTCCGGCCCGACGGTGCGTTCCTCCACCACCGTCAGCGGCGCCGGCAGCGCGCCGGCGCGCAGCAGCACCGCAAGGTCGTTGGCCGAGGCGGCATTGAACGACCCGCTGATCTGACCGCGCCCGCCGGTGATGGGCTCGCGGATCACCGGGGCGGAGATCACCTTGTCGTCCAGCACGATGGCGAAGCGGCGGTTGACGTTGGCGCGGGTGATGTCGGCGAAGCGCTTGCCGCCGACCGAGTTGAACACGAAGTTCACCACCCATTCGCCGGTCTGGGGGTTGGTGCCGGCGCGCGCGTCCGTCAGGTCCGCGCCGTCGACGTCGATGCGCTTGCGCACGCCGATCTTCTCGCCGGGGCGATCCTGCATCGGCAGGAATTCCACTCCGGGCGGCGGCAATCCGCCGGACATCGGATTGGCGCTCTCATCGACCAGGCGGAACGTCATGTGCGCGGTCTTGCCGATCAGTTGCTTGATCCGGTTCGGGTCGTCGACCCCGGGCAACTGCACGACGATGCGGTTCTCACCCTGTTTGGCGATCTGCGGCTCCACCACCCCGGTCTCATCGATGCGGCGGCGCACGATTTCGATCGACTGCTGCACCGCCCCGGTCGCGCGTGCATTCAGCGCCACAGGCGACAGCGTGAGCGTAATCGTGCCGTCGGGCGTGGAGGCAATGGCCATGTCCGGCGTGTTGTTCGGCCCTGTCGGGCTGATCAGCTTGCGCAGCGCGGCCACCGCGGCATCGGTCTTCGTGGCGTCGCGCAGGCGCAGCAGAATGCGGTTCTGGCCGGGCTGCGCCTCCAGCGTCGAGTAGAAGATCTGTCCGGGCCGCAATTCCTGACGCACCGCGTCGAGCAGGCTCTCCAGCTTCTCCTTGATCACGGCGTCCATGTCGACCTCCAGCAGCAGATAGCTGCCGCCACGCAGGTCGAGGCCGAGATGCACCGTGCGCCAGGGGAGCCAGTCCACCGGGCGCGCGAACAGGTTGGGCAGGCACAGAAGCAGCCCGAGAAGGCAGGCGCCGAGGATAGCGGCGGTCTTCAGGCGGCTGAAATACATCATGGGCAGACGCGCCAGGCTCCTGGTATGTCACGGCGAACGCACCGGATCCGATGGCCGGCGGCGACCCTATGCGCCGGGCCGCGCGGCCTTGTCCAGTGGCACCGATGCCGTCAGCCAGATCGTGCGGAAAAACCAGGGCAGGACGAAGCCGCCCGCCGCCGCCATTCCCGCACGACGCGCCGGCTGTCGGCGCCGCTACACCCCGGAGGAACCGCGCACTTCCATCTCGTGCAGCCTGCGTCCGCGGGTCTCCGGCAAAACCAGCAGGGCACCGATCATGATGCAATAGGCCAGGAACGCGAACAGGGCGATCGCGCCGGCCAGCGACAACTGGTTCGCGAGGAATCCCACCAGGGCCGGGAACAGCGCGCCGATGCCTCGGCCGGCGTTATAGCAGAAGCCCTGCGCCGTGCCGCGCACCTCGGTCGGGAACAGTTCGGTCATGAACGGCCCCATCGGCGGCCACATCATGTACAGCACCACCCCCAGCGGAAAGCCGAGCCAGAGCATGGCTTCATTGCTGATCGGGGCGAGGAGGTAGGTGAGCACGAGGATCATCGATCCGACGGCCGAGATGATGAACGTGTTCTTGCGGCCGATCGAGTCGGAGAGGAATGACGCGATGATGAACCCGACCAGCGCGCCCAGGATGTGCAGCAGCAGATAGCTGCCGGTGGAAACGGCGGACAGGCCGCGCACCGTATTCAGGTAGGTCGGCATCCAGACGCCCAACGCATAGCCGCCGCCCTGTGCACCGGTCACCATCAGCGCAACCCGCCAGGTCGTGGTCAGGTAGGGCGGCCGCAGCGGCGTCAGCAGCTGCGCGAGCCCCGTGCTCTCCCGCGGCTTCGAGACGTTGTAGATCTCGGAATCCTCGACATAACGCCGGATCCAGATCACCAGCAGTGCCGGCAGCAGCCCGAAGCCGAACATGACGCGCCAGGCGAATTCCGCGGGCAACAGTGCGAACAGCGCCGTGTAGAGCAGTGCCGCGGCGCCCCAGCCAACGGCCCAGCCGGTCTGCACCAGCCCCACCGCGCGTCCGCGGTACTTGTCGCGGATCACCTCCCCCATCAGCACGGCGCCGGCCGCCCATTCGCCGCCGAAGCCCAGCCCCTGCAGCGCTCGGCAGATGAACAGTTGCGTAAAGTCCTGGGTCAGGCCGCAGAGGAAGGTGAAGAACGCATACCATAGGATGGTGATCTGCAGGACCCGCACACGCCCGTAGCGATCGGCCAGCATGCCCGCGATCCATCCGCCGAACGCCGACAGCAGGAGGGTGACGGTGCCCAGGATCCCGGCTTCGCCCTTCGAAATGCCCCAGGTGGCGATCAGGGTGGGAATGACGAAGCTGTAGATCTGCACATCAAGTGCATCCAGCGACCAGCCGCCGAAGCAGGCGCCCATCGTGCGCCGCTCCTTCGGGGTCAGGTCAGAGAACCACGCGAACATCCGTTTCCTCCTGAGTTGCTGCTGCTCTTAGCAACGGAGGCAAATGTGTCCATCCGGCGAACTGTCACATTCCGTGGACTGCCCCGAGCCACCATGAACGTATCATATTGATATCGAACTGATCTCTTGCCAGACCGACGACGAAGACAAGGTGGCGGCGAGGCCTGTCGCATCGCTTGCCGCCACGAACGTCGATCCGCTCATGGCGGACCGCGCCCTCCGCGCCCGAAAGATGGCGCGCGCGAAGGCGCCGTTGCGGATCAAGGTCCGCCGCAGCCGGTCACAAGAAGGTTCGGCCGCGTCGCGAACGCGGCAGGCTCCGCACCGCGTCGACGGATCGCCAGACCGCATCCCGGCCACGCCAGCAGGACCGGCTGTCGACATTCCTTACACTTCGCCTCCGCGACCGTTGATGATCCGGGAAGAATCTTGCTCTCTCAATGCCTTGATGAAATGGCATGCGGATTGCTCGTGATGCTGGTGAGCAGGAAGGAACAACCGCAGTGGCGAGCTTCATTCCCCGTTTGACCGTCCTGGCAGCCGCGTCGACCTGGGCCTTGATCGGCGCCCTGTCCCCGGCATCGGCCGCTCCGTGCAGTGCAACCTTCGGGGCCGGGTTCGCCGGCAGCTACACCTGCACCAGCCTCGGCAGCCCCGCGAACGTCGAGCCGTCGCTGGGTGGCCTCACCTTCCTGAACAGCGACACTTTGCTGATCGGCGGCAACGCCAACGGTCCAGCGGGCGACATCAAGCAGATCGGTGTGACCCGGGACGGCAACGGCCACATCACCGGGT
>JBFXDK010000018.1:0-15283 GCA_050181195.1 Acetobacteraceae bacterium
GACGAGCCGGTGCGCATCCTGGAATTGGGGGTTTCGTCCGGCGCATCCTTGCTGTTGTGGCGTGACTATCTTCCGCGTGCCGTCATCGTTGGCGTCGATATCGATCCGATTCCGTCGTCACTGCTTGGTCAGGATCGGATTCATTTCCTTCAGGGCAGCCAGGATGATCCGCAGATCCTCGATCAGGCTGCGGAAATAGCCGGCGGTTCGTTCGATCTGATCGTCGACGATGCGTCGCACATCGGCTATCTCACGAAGCGGTCGTTCACTTATTTGTTCCGGACATGGCTGAAGCCGGGCGGAACATATGTGATCGAGGATTTCGGCACCGGTTATCTGCCGGAATACCCGGACGGCAGCGTGTTTGTGCCGGTCCGGATGGACGATGCCGAGCCGTCGACGCGGAAGTTCCTGAGCCATCAGTTCGGGATGGCGGGTGTGGTCAAGCAGCTTATTGATCACATGATGCAACAACTGATCGCGCAGTCCGTGCCGCCGATCCAGATCGCGCGCCTGACCGTGCTGACAAACATCGCGTTCGTCGAGAAGTCTCATCTGTCACCTGGACCGCTTCCGGCAAGCGTGCCGGTTCAGGCGGCGCATCAGCCGGCTCATCAGGACGATACGACCGACATTCTGCGGCGGCTCAACGCCCTGGAAAATCGGCTGAGCGCGGTCGAAACGACATTGGGGCGGTTCCTGGCCCGGCTGGAACCGTTGCGCCGGCTGAAGCGCATGTTCAAGTAGCCACGATGGAAAAGGGGCGGGGCCTGGTCACCGCGCCCCGCCGCAGACGCTGAGGCTGGGCACACAGCCCCGGCAACGTGAACCTGCCCCCGGGGACCGCTGCTATTCCAGCTGAATGCCCGCGGACTTGATGATCGGCGCCCACTTCTCCAGATCCGCCTTCAGAAACTCCGCCATCGCCTGGGCACTGGTGTTCGGGCTCGGCGCGACGCCGATATCCTGAAGCCTTGCATCCACCCCGTTGTCGGCCAGCGCCGCATTCAACGCAGCGGTCAGCTGCGCAATGATCGGTGCGGGCGTCCGGGCCGGCGCGAGCAGGCCGAACCAGGCGGAACATTCAAACCCCTTAAAACCCTGTTCCTGCATCGTCGGCAGGTCCGGCAGGCTGCTTGTCCGCGTCGTGGATCCCGCCGCCAGCTGCCGGATCGTCCCCGCCTGGATCTGCGGCAGGCTGGTGGGCGTTCCTTCGAACACCATCGAGATCTGCCCGCCGACCAGATCGTTCATCATCTGCCCACCACCGCGATAGGGAATATGCGCGAGATCGAGGCCGCCGGCCTGGGTCTTGAACGCCTCGTTGCAGAGCTGGCCCATGCTGCCCAGCCCAGGCGATCCGTAGTTGTACTTGCCTGGCTCGTTCTTCACGAGTGCCACCAGTTCCGCGACGTTCTTCGCCGGGACCGAGGGATGGACCGACAGCAGCAGCGGAATGTCCCCGATCTTGCCGATCGGGGCGAAATCCTTGATCGGATCGTAGGAGATGTTGCGATACAGGCTGGGATTGGTGGCATGTGTCGAGACGGTCGCCAGAACGATCGTATAGCCATCGGGCGCCGCCTTCGCGACGATGTCGCTGCCGATCTTGCCGCCCGCGCCCGCGCGGTTGTCAACGATGATCTGCTGGCCCAGCGCCTCGCCCATCTTCGCACCAACAATCCGCCCCACGATGTCGCTCGGCCCGCCGGCCGAGAACGGCACCACCATGCGGATCGGCTTGGATGGATACTTGTCCTGCGCCCCGGCCGCGCCGCACAGCAGCAGGCCAAAGGCGAGAATGGCCGCGAATTTCCGCATGCGTTCAGTCCTCCCGGTTTCATTCGGTACTGCGGGGAGCCCATGGCAAGCAGCGGCGGCAGCGGCAAGATGATGTGCGCGCCCAACGACGCCGGATAATGCGTGCGCCCACGGCTGCTGGATCAGCCATCATCTGCCTGGTGGCCGGCAATGCCGCAGGCTTGTCACGCGTCCCCTTGCGCGCGGCGCGGCTTCGGGACCGTGCCGATGATCTCCGTCTCGGCCAGGCGGGCATATTCCGCCTCGCTCAGGCCCAGCATGCCGCGCAGGATCTCGGCATTGTGCTCGCCCAGGGTGGGCGCCAGAAGCCGCGGCTTCGGCGCCGTCGCGCCTTCGCGGAAAGCCGGCGATCCCTGCCAGTGTTCGCCGATGAACGGGCGGTTCACCCGGTGCCAGAACCCCCGCGCCGCCAGATGCGGGTCGCGGTCCAGATGCAGCGGCAGGCGCGCGGCACCCGCGGGCACGCCGGCCGTCTGCAGCGTCTCCATCGCCGTGTCAGGGTCGCGCGCGCCGGTCCAGGCGGTGATCACCGTTTCCAGCTCATCCTCGCGGGACCGGCGCGCAGCGGCGTCCAGGCTGGCAAGGTCCGCACGGCCCAGCACCTGGCACAGCGCGCGCCAGTCGGCATCGTTGCGAACGGCAATCACCACCCATGCATCGTCGCCGGCGCAACGGAATGCGCCGTGCGGGACATAGACCGGGTGACGATTGCCAATACGCGGCGAAACATGCCCCAGCACCGACTGCTCGATCATCGGTCCCGCCACCAGCGGCAGCATGCACTCCACCTGCGACAGATCGATGTTCTGGCCCTCGCCGGTCCGTTGCTGGTGCAACAAGCCGGTGATCAGTGCCGCGGCCGCGTTGAAGCCGCCGACCGGATCGCCATAGGCGGTTTGGTTCATCGTTGGCGGATGCTGCGGAAAACCCGTCACCATCGGCAGTCCCGATGCCTGTTCCAACGTCGATCCATACGCTCGGCATGACGACCAGGCATTGTTGGAACCGAACGCCGGCATCGACACCATCACCAGGCCGGGGCGCACGTCCTTCAGCACGCTGTAGTCCAGGCCGAGCTTGAGTAGCACCTCGCTGGAATAGTTCTCGATGACCGCATGTGCCGTGGCGACCAGGCGTTTCAGCAGGGCCGCGCCGTCCGGGTGCGCCAGGTCCAGCGTAACGCCCTTCTTGTTGCGATTCATCAACTGGAACCACGGGATCTTCTCATAGCGCTGTTCGGCGATGAACTGCGCGCGCAGGTCGGTGCCGCGCCACCAGTCGGGATACTGGCACGCTTCCACCTTGATGATTTCGGCGCCCAGGTCCGCCAGATGCCGGGCGGCCGTGGGTCCGGCCCAACCCATCGTCAGGTCGATGATGCGCAGGCCTTCCAGGGCGAGTGATCCGGCGGGCGCGGCACCGGCGGGACGCGCAGATGCGGGCACCGACCACACTGCATGATCCTCATTGGCCAGCGGCGCATCGCCACCCTGGCGCGGCGGCGTGCGTTCCAGATGCTGCGGCAGGATAGGAGCCTCGAAGCCGGTCTGGCCGATGCGCACCGGCACGAAGGCGCCGCGCTCGCGATGCACGTGCTGTTCCAGCAGTTCCGCCATCGTCGGCACGACCGCCATCGGCAGCTTGTATTCCAGGCCGAGTTCGAACCACTCCTCGGCCGTGCGCGTCAGCCAGATCGGAGCGAAGATCGCATCGATCTCAACCGCATGCTTCAACCGGTCGGTCTGCAGGGAAAAGCGGGGATCCTTCGCCACCTCGGGCTTGCCCATCATGGCACAGAAGCCACGCCATTGTCCGGGCGTGACGATCGTGACGCCGATCATGCCCTGCTGCGTCGGGTAGATGCCCACGGGATAGTTGCGTCCGAACCGGTTCACGCCCGGGCGCTTGCGCGATCCGCCGGCGTCCCACGCAACCGCCGCCTCATACTCCGCGATATTGACGGCGGTTTCGTGCAGGCTGACCGAAAAGCGGCGGGCGCCACGCGCGCGTCCATACAGCCCGCCGGCCGTTGCGATGAATGCGGCAAGCCCGGCGATGATGCCGGACTGGTTGTCGGTTGCCAGGATCGGCGGCCCCTCGGCCGGCCCGGTCAGCATCACCAGGCCCGCCAGCGCCCGCACCAGCGACTCCGTTGCCGCATAGTCACGATAAGGACCGGTGTCGCCGAACCAGGAAATCGCGGTGATCGCCAACCCGGGATGGGCGGACCGCAGCGCATCATGCGAAAGCGCGCCCGATTCCGCGATCTCGGCCGGCGGGCGGCCGTCCAGCAGCACATCGGCCCCCGGCAGCAGGGCGGCAATGTTCTCCGGCGTGTCCTTCACGCTGCGCTTGTTGGTGTTCAGCCAGGCAAACAGCCCGCTCTCGCCGCCCTCGACGATCGGCGGAAGGGATCGTAACGGATCGCCGGATGCCGGTTCCAGCTTCACCACGTCGGCGCCGAAATCCGCGAACAGCTTGCCGCAATAGTCCAGCCCGACGCCGGAGCCGATCTGCAGGATGCGATAGGACGAAAGAGGCATCGATCAATCCGGTTCCCGAGGAAATGCGCCGACGGCTCAGGGCCGCATCGTGAAGAAGCTCTGGCCGGGCGTGCGCAGTGGCGCCGCCATGTTGGCCCATTCGCAGACCAGTGGCCGCGTGTCGCGCGGATCGATGATCTCATCGATCAGGAACGCCTCGGCGGACCGGTAGGGGGAGCGCAACTGCTGCAGCCGCTCCTCGATTTCCGCGAGCTTGGCTTCGGGGTCGTCGGCCGCGGCGATCTCGGCGCGGTAGGCTGCCTCGACGCCGCCTTCCAGCGGCAGCGATCCCCAATTGCCCGATGGCCAGGAATAGCGCAGCGGCGTCTGTGTATGCGGGACATGCGCGCCGCCGCCCACGCCGAAGACGTTGCGGATGATCACCGCGCACCAGGGGATCGTGGACTGGTGGATGGCGCTGACCGCCGCCACGGCGTGGCGCATCGTCCCCGTCGATTCCGCCTCCAGCCCGACCGCGAAGCCGAAGCAGTCCACCAGGTGCAGCATCGGCAGATGGAAGGTCTGCGCCAGGTCGACGAAGCGCGTGATCTTGCGCGACGCCGCCGCGCCCCAGGCGCCGCCGCCATACAGCGGATCGCCCGCCAGGATTGCCACCGGCCAGCCATCCAGCCGAGCGAACCCCGTGATGATGGCGCGTCCGAAGCCCTTCGACATCTCGAAGAAGCTGTCCTTGTCGACGATCGCCTCGATGATCTTGCGCATCGAATACGCCTTGCGCCGATCCTTGGGCACGGCGGAAATCAGGAACTCCTCCCGCCGGTCCGGATCGTCGGTCGGCTGCACCCGCGGCGGCAGGTCCCAGACCGAGCTTGGCAGATAGGACAGGAAGCGGCGAGTCCGCTCGAACGCCTCCTGTTCGGTGTCCACCGCGTCATCGACAGTGCCGGCGCGGATCTGCACCTCCGGCCCGCCGAGTTCCATCTTGGTGCGCTTCTCCCCCAGCCGTTCCACCACGGGCGGGCCGGCGACGAAGACGGCCGAGGTGTTGCGCACCATCAGGGAATAATGGCTCGCGGCCAGACGCGCGGCACCGAGACCGGCCACGGAACCCAGGCCCAGCGCGACGACCGGCACCTTGCCCATGTTCTGCGCGCAGAGCCAAAGGCCGGAGCTTTGCCCGATGCCGCCCGGCAGATTGGCATGCCCGGTGGTTTCGATCGTCTTGACCGACCCGCCGCCACCCGAGCCTTCGATCATGCGGATCAGCGGGATGCGGTACTCGCCCGCCATGTGTTCCGGCATCTGGTACTTGCCCTTGATCGACGCGTCCGCCGACCCGCCGCGCACGGTGAAGTCGTCGCCGAAGATCACCACCGGCCGCCCGTCGATCATGCCGCGGCCGAACACGCCGTTCGCGGGCAGGAACTCGGTCATGACCTTCTGGCTGGCGTCGTACTTCGCCTTGCCGGCGATGGACCCGAGTTCCAGGAAGGAGCCGGGATCAAGCATCTGGTCGATCCGTTCGCGGACCGTCAGGCGCCCCCCAGCATGCTGGCGCGCCACACGCTCGGCCCCGCCCATTTCCCGGGCGATGCGCTGGCGTTCAGCGAGTTCGTCGAGTTCCGGCTGCCAGCCGGTGGCGGGTTGGGTCGGAAGCGGTTGGTCCATGGGCCTCGGATCTTCGCGGGACGTTTCACCGGGATGTTCCCACCCGTGCGCCCCAGGGTCAATCGAGACGCCTGGCGTGACCTGTTGCCCGGGCGGGCGATCAGCGGCGGAGCGGGCCGGCGTCCAGCAGCGCCAGGTTCTGATCGGCCAGGTCGGCGACGAGCCCGGTCGAGGTCAGGGCACGCACGCGTTGCCAATCCTCCCGCGCACCGGCGGTGTCACCCCTGCGCTGGCGCAGGATGCCGCGTTCCAGCAGCGCCTCGGGATCATCGGGGACCAGACCGAGGGCGTGTTCCAGGTCGGCGGCGGCCTCATCGAGCCGGTCCAGATCGCGGAGCGCCGTTGCGCGCATCACCATCGCGTCCTGCCGCTGGTTGTCGAGGTACAGCGCCTCGGTCAGGTCATCGACCGCCGCGGCCGACCGGCCCAGGGTCAGGGAAGCACTCGCCCGCAAAATCAACAGGCCCGTCGTGGGCGGCACAAGACGCAGGGCTTCGTCGGCATCCTCCAGCGCCCGTTCAGGATCACCGGACAGCAGGCGGGCTTCGACACTCTGCGAAAAGACAATGGCGCGTTCGAGATCCGGCAGGGTGGGGCTGCGGCCGAGCCGTTCGAGGTGACTGGCACCGAGGGCGAAGTCACCGGTGGCCAGGTAGGCCAGAGCGCTGCAATGCACCGCCTCCGGCTCTCCAGCCCGTGCGCGCCAGGCATCGGAAAGTTCGATGGCACGCTGGGGGTCGTCGGCGATTGCGGCCAGGCAGTGCTCATACTCGGCGCTGTGGCTGATACGTATCGGCAAGGGCGGCCTGGGCAGTGCCGCCGGTTCGGCATCAAGAGCGTCCGATTGTGGCGTCAGCCACCACGTCGTGCCGGTACCAAGCATGAGCGTGGCAAGGAACGCACCGCACAGCAGAGCGAATCGCGCAGCCATGCCGGAAGGCTACATGAAAAGATCAGGCGTGCGACAATCAATGATGGGCGATCACGATGCAGGAGCGAAATGCATGAAGGCATTCTGGCCGATATGGAACCCCGGCTGCAGCTGGCCATAGGGCGGGAAGGGGACGCTGCCGAGGCAGGGTGCGAAGATGCTGTCATGGATCAGCACCGAATGGCGGATGGTCGGCCAGACGGTTTCGGCCAGGACATCCTGGTCGACATGGTCGTTTTCCACGCGCCAGGCCGTGTAGGCGCCCAGCAATGTCGGCAGGTCCGGCAGGACGTTGCCGACGCCGCCCCACATGCCCGCCAGCAGCAGGTCCGTGTGGCTGTACCAGTCGCGCATGGCGTGAAAGTAACAATAGGATTGCAGCCAGGCATCGACCGCCACGCGTTCCTTGACGCTCAGCAGCGAATCCGCGTCGCGGCACAGGAAGCGCTTCACCGTGGGATCGGAAATCACATCGAACCGCCACAGCAGCTTGCGATGCACGGGCTGGTTCGGCGGCAACGCCATTGCGCGCAGCTGCGCGCCGCCGCGGGAAAGCGTATCGAGATAGGATGGGTCGACGGTTGCATCGTGATAGACCCGGATCGTCCAGCCCGGAAACAGATGCGGCTGCAGGCGAACGTTCTCCAGCAGCGGCACCTGATAGCGCGGCTCGTTGCCCCACAGACAATAGGCGATGACGTTCTCGGCCGGGTTCAGCACGTTGAATGCCGGCGGCAGTCCCGCGGGGATTGCGACCAGCGGCGGGCGGCTGCCGAACTTCCGGTCCTTCGCCTCCATCGCGGCCCGTCCCGACTGAACCGCGAGGTCGACCCGGCCGAGGCGGTTGAACGCGTCGGCCAGGCAGTCATGCACGTTCGGACTGTCCGACCCGTGTGCCAGCGCCTGCTGGCATGCGGCGATCGATCCCGGAAGATCATTGAGGGCCAGCAGGAAGACGCCAAGATTTTCGTGCATGGCGGGGTTGGCGGGATCGAAGCCAAGCCCTTCGCGCAGGGTGGCAACGCCTTCCTCCAGCCGCCCCATCCCGTACAGCATCAGGCCCAGGAACAGATGGTCGTCGGCGGTCTGTGCCCGCGCGGCCCGTGCGGCGGCGATGACCTGCTGTTGCAGGTCGTGGGCTTCCTGCACCTCGCCGACGGCATAGGCGTCGCGGGCCAACCGGCGCAGGTCCTCCAATGCGGTGGGCGGCTGCGGTGTGGAATGCGGCGGGCCGGCGGCGAACGTCACGGTGACACTGGCGGCTTGCGCCAGCGCGCCGTGCTGGATCGCGCCGGCCAGACCCGGCTGCGGCCAGACGCTGTCATTTCCTCCCGACCAGGACATCGCTAGCGCGCGACCAGGATGGCGTCTGCCTGGGCGGTGGCGCTGACTGGAACGTCCTCGGCGACGGCGGTCGGCGGCGCGGGAGCCGCGGACGCCATCTGCGCGGCAAAGCGCGGCATCGGTGTCGGCTGCGACGAACTGTCGAGCCGCACTTCCTTGAAGCTGTCGAACCGAAGGCCAAGCAAAGCGGCGGCTTCGTCCACGCGTCCGCGCAGGGCGCTGATGGCTTGGCGGGTCGCGTCCTGATGGGCCTTGCGCTGCGTCTCCCGCGACAGGCGCCAGGCGAGGTTGCCGATGACCAGGCCGCGCTTCTGCAATTCGCCCACCAGGGTCAGCAAGGCGGTGCCGTCCGCGCTGGTCAGGTTCATCGTCTGGCTCGCGTGCCAGCGTTCGGTGCGCTCCTGCTGCGTCGGCCCGCTGCGCCAGACATTGTAGCCGCTGGTCGAGACGGTCACGCCCTGGGTCTGACGCGCCAGCGCGACCGCCTCGCTGATGGCGGCGTTCACCTTGCCCTGCGCCTCGACGGCGGAGGCATTGACCGATTCCGCGCGCAGGACGGCGGCGAGTTCATCCGGCGCAATCATGACCGTCGCCGTTTCCGACAGGCTGAGCAGCGTGTCGGCGGCGGCGGATGCGACCGGGACTGCCAGCAGCATGCCGGCAAGCCCGGCCGGCAACAGGGTGCGACTGATCCGTGCGGCGGCGTGTCTCATCGGCGAAGGTCCCGGGCTGAAGCGTGGTCAACCTGCCCGGGGACGCCCGCCGCCGCAAGCGCTCACATCGCGGCTTGTATGGGCCGGCGCGGGGCGGTTCGGCCGCGGCGGCGTAGCGCAGCCAGAGCGGCAAGACCCAGCGCCGTGATCGACAATGTCGCCGGCTCGGGCGTGGCAACAGGTGTCTGGGGGCTGGAGATCGCGAGCAGCGCCGCTGCGTCCGCGCCGGGCGGAGCGCAGGCGGTTCCCGGCAAGAACAGGCTGGAAGCAGTCTCCGAGAACGTATAGCCGAGCCCCATCAGCAGGCGTTGGTCGGCAACGGACAGGCACAGGTCTTCACCCGATTCGATGACACTGGCCTGGGCGTTCTGTTTCGCCAGATCAAGCTGCCAGTCCGCCCGGTTGCCGCCCGATCGTTCATCGGCATAGGTCCCGAGGTTGGTCGCCCCGCCATCGGTGGAGGCATGAATGTCCGTGTTGCCCGTGTTGTAGCTGAAGCTGCTGGTGTTGGGCGCGGTGTAGCGGAAGATGTCGGCGGGGTAGGTGTAGAGTGCCGTGGTCCCGACAAGCCCGGTTACGCGCCCAAGAGCGTGCTGGATTTCGTGCGACGCCACGCCCTTGAAGTCGTATTGCCCCGCCGGGATCGGGTTCGAATCATCGAACACGAAGGTCTTGGCGGCAGAAAAGCCGATATATCCGTCGAAGCCACTCGACGGGCTCAGCCCCGACAGTCCAAGCGCCTTGTATTGGGCGAACGGGATCAGGAATGTACTCAGCGTCGTGGGATTGGTCGCCGGAAGGGTCGCGCCAGTCCCGGCCATGATGGTCCGGATCTGGGAATAGGTGAAACCGGACGCCGCGTTGACGAGCGTCAGACCGGCATTTCCGCTGGCAACCGGAGTTGTGTTGGCAACGCCCCATCCGACCTTGATCGAGATGGTGATGGGATTCGTGATCGCGTTCTCGAACGCGTCCGCGACCGAGTCGAAGGCCGACTTGATGGTGGCGGCGTTGGCCTGGCTGTCGACCGATGTGTCGTAGGTGACGTTGATGGAAAGGGCGTTTGCCGGGTGGGGCAGCCCGCCCGCGGCAATGGTCAGAAGGCCGGCCTGGCCGAGGACCCCGGACAGGGGGCCGAGAAAGCGACGCATTTGGTCTGTCCTGATGTCGACATAGGTAACAATTCGAAGCGAATAGCCATATCGAATTGCGCGTTCAAGCTCTGAGTGTGATTAAAAAATAGATCTGCGAACCAAAAAGGACCCTTTGGGTCGCAACGCTGATGAGAGCGCCGGCCCCGCTCTCAGCACGGCCGGCGTAAAGCAATCCCGTCAGGCGGTCTCACATTGACACCTGGCGGGCGTGGCCCATCAGCGGCGGATGCCCCCGTCGCAGGCGGACGCTCCCCGTCGTCCTTGGACTTGATCCGAGGACGACGGGGAGCACACTGTTGAAATAACGCGCAAAATCTCCGCGGGCCGGCTTCCCCGGCGATGCTCGGGTCAAGCCCGAGGACGACGGATGCGGCCGTCCAGTCCCAGCTCTGACGGATGCGGCCGTCCGACCCCAACCACGACGGATGCGGCCGTCCAGTCCCAGCCGTGGCGGAAGCGGCCGTTCGACCCCGGATGGGAACCGCCGCTATCCCGCGACCTTCGCCTCGCGCCGGCGCCGGTGCAGGATGAACTCGGTGTAGCCGTTCGGCTGCTGCCGCCCATCGAACACCAGGTCGCAGGCCGCCTTGAACGCCGGCCCGTCGAACGCCGGTGCCATCGGCCGGTAGGCCGGATCGGACGCGTTCTGCCGGTCCACCACCTGCGCCATGCGCTGCATCGTCTCCATCACCTGCGTCTGGTTCGTCACGCCATGATGCAGCCAGTTCGCGATATGCTGCGACGAGATGCGCAGTGTCGCGCGGTCCTCCATCAGCCCGACGTCATGGATGTCGGGCACCTTGGAGCAGCCGACACCCTGGTCCACCCAGCGCACGACGTAGCCCAGGATGCCCTGGCAGTTGTTGTCGAGCTCCTGCTGGACGTCCTGGGGTGCCCAGTTCGGCCGGTCCGCGACAGGAACGGTCAACAGGTCGGTGATCGGCGCCCGCTTGCGCGAGGCGAGTTCGGTCTGCCGTTCGGCCACGTCCACCTTATGATAATGCAGCGCGTGCAGCGTGGCCGCGGTGGGCGAGGGGACCCAGGCGGTGTTGGCGCCGGCCATCGGATGGCCGATCTTCTGCGCCAGCATGTCCGCCATTCGGTCCGGCGCGGCCCACATGCCCTTGCCGATCTGCGCCTTGCCGCGCAGCCCGCATTGCAGGCCGATATCGACATTCTGGTCCTCATACGCCTTGATCCAGGCGGTGCCGCGCATGTCGTTCTTGCGGATCATCGGCCCGGCTTCGATCGCCGTGTGGATCTCATCGCCGGTGCGATCGAGGAAGCCCGTGTTGATGAACACCACACGGTCCTTCGCCGAGCGGATGCAGGCCTTCAGGTTGGCCGAGGTCCGCCGCTCCTCGTCCATGATGCCCATCTTCAGCGTGTTGCGCGCCAGGCCCAGCATGTCCTCGACCCGCGCGAACAGCGCATCCGTCAGCGCCACCTCCTCCGGACCGTGCATCTTCGGCTTCACAATATAAACCGATCCCGCTCGGCTGTTGCGGATCGCGCCGGTCGCCTTCAGGTCGTGCACCGCGATCAGCGAGGTCACGGCCGCGTCCAGGAATCCTTCCGGGGTTTCGTTTCCGGCCGGGTCCAGCACGGCGTCTGTATACATGTGGTGACCGACATTGCGCACCAGCATCACGCTGCGCCCCGAAAGCCACAGCGTTCCACCGGTTGGCTTGGTGTATTGCCGGTCGGGGTTCAGCCGGCGGGTCATCATCTGCCCGCCCTTCTCGAACGTGTCCTCCAGCGTGCCCTTCATCAGGCCCAGCCAGTTGCGATAGGCGAGAACCTTGTCCTCGGCGTCGACGGCGGAGATGGAGTCCTCGCAGTCCTGGATCGTCGTCAGCGCGGATTCCATCACGACGTCGGCGATACCGGCCTGATCGTCCTTGCCGATCGGATGCGCGCGGTCGATCAGGATTTCGATATGCAGGCCATTGTGCTTCAGCAGCACGCAGGACGGGGATGCCGCGTCGCCGCGATAGCCGACGCATTGCGCGGGGTTGCGGAGCGTGGTCTTGCCGCCGCGGGTCGTCACCGCCAGCGTGCCGCCCACGATTTCATAGGCGATCGCGTCGGCGTGGCTGCCCTGCGCCAGCGGGGCGGCTTCATCCAGCACCGCGCGAGCCTGGGCGATCACCTTCTCGCCGCGCACCTTGTTGTAGCCGCCGGACCGTGTTGCGCCGCCGTCCTCGGGGATCGCGTCGGTGCCGTACAGCGCGTCATACAGGCTGCCCCAGCGGGCATTCGCGGCATTCAGCGAATAGCGGGCATTGGTGACGGGAACCACCAGCTGCGGGCCGGCAATGCTCGCGATCTCGGGGTCGACATTGGTCGTGCCCACCGCGAAGTCCGCCGGTTCCTCCTGCAGATAGCCGATGCCGCGCAGGAAGCCGAGATAGGCGTCCATGTCGACCGGCTTGCCGCGATGGGCGCGATGCCAGTCATCGATCTGCGCCTGCAGCCTGTCGCGCGTGTCCAGCAGCGCCTTGCAGGTCGGGGCCAGGTCGCGGATCAGCGCGCCATAGCCGGCCCAGAACGTCTCGGCTGCGACACCAGTCCCGGGAAGCGCCTCGTTCGTCACGAAGTCATGCAACAGACGCTCGACGCGCAGACCACCGGCTTCGACGTATTCCATCCAGACTTCTCCTTGACCTGTGACGTGTTTGGCCTGCGGCGGGCCGGTTGGCGCCAGGTTAGCGGTATCTCCCTGGCCCCGAAACCGGGGGAGGGGCGAAATCCGCTGCCCGGGCGTGCCGGTGTCGTCATGTCGAGCCGCGCTCGACGATGGCGTAGGGAACCTGGACATGGGCCGGCTCCCGCGCCGCCTCGCCGGCCAGGCGGCGCAGCAGCATCTCGGCGGCCCGCCGCCCGATCGTGGCACCCTCGATGTTGACGGTGGTGAACGGCGGATCGCTCGCGGCGCTGAGTTCGAAATTGCCGAAGCCGCAGACCGCCAGCCGGTCCGGCACCGCGACACCCTGGATGCGCGCCTCGGTCATCGCGCCGAAGGCAAGCTGGTCGGAGCTGCAGAACAGCGCCGTCCGCCTGCCGAGCTCCGGCAGCACCGCACGCAACGCCGCCCGCCCCGAGGCGATGGTGCTGGGCGCGGGCACCGGCGGGACGGCAACGATGCTGCCGCCGGCCCTCTCGGCGGCTGCGAGGAAACCCCGGGTGCGGGCCAGTGCCCGCGAATCACCCGCCGAGAACGCCATGAAGCGGTCATGGCCCTTGGCCAGGAAGTATGCGGCGACGGTGGCACCCAGCTGGGCGTGATCGAAGCCCACGATCATGTCGATGGGTTTGGCCGTCAGTTCCCAGACCTCCACCACGGGGATCCGCCCCTCGATCAGCAGCTGCCAGGCGGCTGGGGTATAGGCGGCTCCGGTGATCAGCATCGCATCCGGGCGGCGGCCGAGAAGCGCGCGGAACAGGGCTTCGTCGTCGGGACTGTCATAGCCGCTGAGCGACAGCATGACCTGGTAGCCGGCCTCGCGCATCGAGTCGGTGAAGGCCTGCACCAGGCCGGCGAACATTGGATGCGCGATGGTCGGGACGATCGCTGCCACCATGCGGGACCGGCGGGAGGAGAGGCCGCCGGCGATCAGGTTGGGCACATAGCCCAGCTTTTCGATCGCCGCCTTCACGCGGGCCGTGGTTTCCGGCGACACACGTTCGGGTGTGTTGATCACACGGGATACGGTCATGGGCGCGACGCCGGCTTCGGCAGCGACATCGGTGATCTTGATGGTCGCGGGGGCCCCGCGCGCCTGAGCGGGCACGTCTGCTCCTCCAAAGGGGGTGCGGAAGCAATCTCTCTATAGCAAGATGCCACGGAGCGGAACGTGCCGCGGGGCCGTCCAGCCGAAATGACCGACACCTTCCGGATTGTTGCGTGCGGGGATCTGGCGCGCCGGTTGTGAGGCAACCCCGTGCTGGCGTAACCTGTGGGCCATCACCCATGGACACCACGAGACAGCAGTGACCCAGATCTCCGTCACCCGGACCGACACCCCGAAGCAGCCTCCGCCGGATGAGAGCCTGACCTTCGGCACGGTCTTCAGCGACCACATGTTCATGATGAACTACGACGAGGGGAAGGGCTGGCACGATCCCAGGATCGTCCCCTACGCGCCGTTCTCCATGGACCCGGCCTGCTGCGTGCTGCACTACGGCCAGGCGATCTTCGACGGGCTGAAGGCGTTCCGCGGCAAGGACGGCCAGGTCCGCATCTTCCGCGCGGGCGATCACTCCCACCGGCTGAACCGTTCGGCGCATTATCTGTGCATCCCGGAACTGCCGGTCGACATGGTCGAGGAATCGATCCGCGCGCTGGTGGAGGTCGATCAGCGCTGGGTGCCGTCGCTGCCGGGAACGTCGCTGTATATCCGTCCCACGGTGATCGCGACCGAGACCTTCCTGGGCGTGCACCCGTCGCACAGCTACCTGTACTACGTGATCGTCGGGCCGGTCGGCGCGTACTACAAGGAAGGCATGAACCCGGTGCGGATCCTGGCGTCGGACAAGTATGTCCGGGCGGTGCAGGGCGGGCTGGGCGCGGCGAAGACCGCCGGCAACTACGCCGCGAGCCTGTTCGGCGCCGAGGAGGCGCACAAGGCCGGATACACCCAGGTGCTATGGCTCGATGGGGTGGAGCATCGCTACCTGGATGAAGTCGGCACGATGAACATCATGCTGAAGATCGACGATGAGATCATCACGCCGCCGCTGAACGGTGCCATCCTGGCCGGCATCACGCGCGATTCCGTGCTGACGTTGCTGCGCGACTGGGGCCACCGCGTGTCGGAGCGCCCGATCGCGATCGATGAGGTGATCGAAGCGGCCAAGGCAAACCGGCTGGAAATGTGGGGCACCGGCACCGCGGCCGTGATCTCGCCGGTGGGTGAGCTTGGCTACAAGGGCGAACGCTATGTGATCGGCGACGGCAAGACCGGCGCCCTGACGCAGAAGCTCTACGACACGATCGTCGGCATCCAGTACGGAACCGCGCCCGACCCGCATGGCTGGGCGCGGCCTTTGGGCAACCGTCTGGGGGGGTGAAGGTTCGGCGCTCGTCTGCTCGCCCCGGGCGCACCCCTCAGCATCATCCGGCGGAGCGCCGGAGGTGCGAAGCCG
>JBFXDK010000018.1:15383-61216 GCA_050181195.1 Acetobacteraceae bacterium
CCCCTCAGCATCATCCGGCGGAGCGCCGGAGGTGCGAAGCCGGTCAGATGATGCACTTCCCTCAGCATCGTCCTGCGGAGCGCCGCAGGTGCGAAGCCGATCAGATGATGTGCCTATCGTGCGTTACGGGCAGGCATTCATGGCCCCAACCAAGAACCGCCTGCTCAGGGCCGACGAGCACCCACCTCGGCGATAAAGACGATGTCCCCGGTCGCGACGTCCGGGCTGCCGGGACC
This sequence comes from Acetobacteraceae bacterium, assembly GCA_050181195.1. GTDB lineage: Bacteria > Pseudomonadota > Alphaproteobacteria > Acetobacterales > Acetobacteraceae > Rhodopila. The sequence goes on from JBFXDK010000018.1 coordinate 15,620, forward strand.
ATCCATCGCCACGATATGGCCGTTGCCCTGCATGGTGATCCAGCATGGCTGCCTATCGGCCGCGTGCTCCGCCTCCTCGATCACCTGCTTCGGCACGTCGTTCCAGAGCGTCTCGTTCAGGACCTTGATGCGACTCATGCCGCGCTCCCGTTGCTGTGGTGCCCACGGTCAACGGCGAAACGGCTGCCAAGTTCCCTGACCCGCTCCCAGACAACGCCCGCTTGCCGGCGTGCTCAGCGATTCGGCCACAGACCTGGCGTCGCGACCTCGACCGAGTTGCTGTCGGGATCGCGGAAATACAGGCTGGTCCCGCCCTGCGGCCAGGTCAGCTTGCTTTCGATCGGAACCTCCTGCTCGCGCAGATGCGCTTCCCAGCGCGCCAGTTCCTGATACGGAATGGCGAAGCAGACATGCAGCGGCCCTTCGCCGTGATGCGGGGGGATGAACCCGTCCGGCGCGGGCGCCGGCTGATCCGTATGCCCGCGATGGAACAGCAGCAGCACCTGTCCGCCAGGCACGTCCATCGCGCACATGCGATCATCGCAGAAGAACACGTCGAAACCGAACAGGCGCTGGTAGAAAGCCCGCGCACGCTCCAGGTCCGACACATATAATGAGGTTTCCAGCACGCCACTGGTGCGGGGAACGGAACCCATCTGCTTCTCCCTCAGGGTCTCATGCGGCGAAGCAGGAACGAATCGTCCCGCCCCGGCGATGCGGTCACGAGACCGTCAGGCGAACGGAAAGCGGCAATCTTAACGCTCGGGTAGTAACACGGACGGTATTTCCACAACCAGGATAGGACGGACACTGCCAATGGGGGCCACGCATGCACTCGACCACCTCTCCGCCCTCTGGACCGAGGCGCGTCTGCCTGCCGATGCGCTCGATGACATTTTCCTGACCGGACGCGATCCGGTCCTGCCGTCCTCCTTCGCGATCGGCTGCGCGGCCCAGGTGACGATCGCGGCGTCTGCCTTGGCGGCCGCCACGCTGTGGCGGCTGCGCGGCGGCATGCGCCAGCGCGTCTCGGTTGACATGCGTCACGCCGCGGTCGAGTTCCTGTCCGAGCATCTGGTCTCGGTGGTGGGAACGCTGCCCGAGGATCCCTGGGACCGGATCGCGGGTGCCTACGTCTGTGGGGACGGCCGGTATGTCCGGCTGCACACCAATTTCCCGCATCACCGCGACGGCATGCTGCGGCTGCTGGGCTGTGCCTATGACCGCGACGCGGTCGCGGCCGCATTGCTTGGCTGGACGGCGTTCGACCTGGAAGATGCGGTGGCCGAGGCGGGGTTGTGCGCCACCGCGATGCGCAGTTTCGCCGAATGGGATGCGCATCCGCAGGGCCGCGCCGTGCCCACTGTTCCGGTGGTGAACATCACCCGGATCGGCGACGCGCCACCGCGCACCCTGCCGCCATCGGATCGTCCGCTGTCCGGCATCCGGGTGCTCGACCTGACGCGCGTGATCGCAGGGCCGGTCGCTGGGCGGACGCTCGCCGCCCATGGTGCCGATGTGCTGGCGATTGCCAGCCCGAACCTGCCGAACCTGCCGCGCCTGGTCACCGATACCGGTCGCGGCAAGCTGACCGCGGATCTGGACCTGCGCGAGGCCAGCGGCAAGGACACGTTGCGACGCCTGCTGCGGGACGCGCATGTCTTCGTCCAGGGCTACCGGCCCGGCGGGGTGTCCGGCCTTGGGTTCTCACCGCGGGACACCGCCCGGATCCGGCCGGGCATCGTGCATGTCTCGCTGTCGGCCTACGGTTCGGCCGGACCCTGGTCTGGCCGGCGCGGATTCGACAGCCTGGTGCAGACGGCAAGCGGCTTCAACCACGCCGAGGCAACCGCCGCCGGCCAGACCGCGCCCAAGCCGTTGCCGGCGCAGGCGCTCGATCATGGATCGGGCTATCTGCTGGCCTTCGGGGCCCTGACCGCGCTGCACCGCCAGGCGACCGAGGGCGGAAGCTGGCACGTCCAGGTTTCGCTTGCACGCACCGGGCGGTGGATCCGTGATCTCGGGCGCGTCGCGGACGGATTTGCGGCGAAGGTGCCCGCGGGCGCGGATATCGCTGCGTTCATCGAGGAGACGGAGTCGGGCTTCGGCCGCCTTCGCGCGGTGCGTCATGCCGCCGTCCTCGGCCGCACGCCTGCACGCTGGACCCGGCCTTCCATGCCGCTCGGCTCGCACCCCGCGGCCTGGCCTGGCCACTGACCTTTCCTTCAGACCTGCAGACGGATCCCATGGCAAAGCGCATCCTGACACTGACGCTCAATCCGGCGCTCGATCTCTCGTCCACGGCCGATGCCGTCGAACCCACCCACAAGATCCGCACGACGGATGAGCACATCGATCCCGGCGGCGGCGGCATCAACGTCGCGCGCGTGATCCATGCGATGGGCTTCGACGTGATGGCGCTGATCCTGGCGGGCGGCGTGACGGGACATCTGCTGGACGAGCTCCTGGCGGAACAGCAGGTGCCCCGTCGCATCCTGCCGATGCAGGGCCGCACCCGGATCAGCCTGACGGTGTATGATCGCACGAGCGGGCTCGAATATCGTTTCGTTCCGGAAGGTCCCATTCTGTCGGCCGATGAGCTGGAAGCGGCCATCGCGGCGGTCGATCACGCGGAAAGCGAATGGCTGATCGCCAGCGGCAGCATCCCGCGCGGTGTCCCGGCCGACATCTATGCGCGCCTGGCGCGGAACGCGGCCGACCGCGGCCGGAAATTTGTTCTGGACACCTCGGGTGAGCCGCTGAAGCTGGCGCTGCATCACGGCGTGCATCTGATGAAGCCCAGCCTGCGGGAATTGGAGACGATGGTGGGGCGGCCCCTGCCGACACGGGAAGTTCAGGAAGCCGAGGCGCTGGGACTGGTTCGCTCGGGCGCCGCGCGGATGGTAGCGGTCAGCCTGGGTGCGGACGGTGCGATGCTGGCGACCGAGGACGGTGTCGTGCACATGCCGGCGCTGAAGGGGCCGGTGCGCAGTGCGGTCGGGGCGGGGGATGCATTCCTGGCGTCACTGACGCTGGCGCTGGCACGGGGAGCGGATCCGTCCGACGCGCTGGCCTGGGGCATTGCGGCGGGAGCGGCGGCGGTGGCTCAGGTCGGCACCGCCCGCGTGACACGAAGAAGTGTCGAGGCACAATATCAGCGGTTGCGGGATCAGACGGACGCCTATACCAGCCGGCCGAAGCATTGACGCATGCAAGGCATGCCGGCCGGCTGTAGTTCCTCAATGACGCGTGCAGCGAATACCACGGCCATGCCGGCATACCGGCCAACCTCGGGTCGTCCGGTATCAGAACATTCCGTTAACGTAGTTTTTCGTGGATCTACTCTTCTGTGTCCGCATCGCCGGAGATCTTCTGCACGTGAGCGTCGAGCTTCGTGAGCGCCTTGTTCAGCGCCGCCCATTCCGTGCGCGAGAGGCCGGCAGACAGCGAGGCTTCGATTTCACGGGCAATCGGAATCACGCCATTGTAAGCGGTATTTCCCTTGCGCGTGAGCCGCAGCAGCCGTCCGCGTCCGTCGGACGGATCCTGTGACTGCCGGATCAGGCCTTTACTGACCAGGCTGGCGGCGGAGCGGCTGACCTTCACTTTGTCCATGTCGGTCCATTCCCCGACAGCACTGGGCGAAAGTGTGCCGAGGCGGCCAACGACCGCCAGAACGCGCCATTCCGGAAGCGTCAGGCCGTATGTCTCGGCATATCGACGTTGCAGCAGGCTGGACACGCGGCGGGACGTGACAGCCAATTTGTGTGGCAGGTAGTCTTCCAACATCAGGGGGTTCGTGCCCGTCTCCGATGAAACGTCTGCCGCCCGTCGTGATGGCATTTGGTAGCAGCTCCTTTACGATGCCATTACTATAGCCTGCATAATTATCAAAGGGAACGGTTATATTTCCCAAAACGACACCTTTTCGATATATCTCTATCAAGATTAAGGCATCGCAAGCCCGAACAGTGGCAACCATACAACATGCTCCCGGCGCCGATGGCGCCCCCGGAAACTCGATTTCCATCGAGTGGGCCGTCATCGTTCGTCGTTTCGCCGCCGGTTCCCGGGGGCGCCGCGTCGCATGCCCATCGGCGTCCGCAACGCGCGGTTGCCGGCGCACTGGCCCAAGACACGGCATCCTGATCTAATCCGCACAGGCGCCGGATGGTGGCGGATAGAAAAGCCACTCCGCGACGCAGGTGCCGGCAAGAACGGACCGGTTACAAACGGGGAGAATAAGATGGGAGACTATACCGACTATCTCACCGGATTCGGTAACGAGTTCGCGACAGAGGCAATCTCCGGCGCCTTGCCGCAGGGACAGAATTCGCCGCAGCGCTCGCCGTTTGGACTCTACGCGGAACAAATTTCCGGAACCGCTTTCACTGTCCCCAGGCGGGAGGCCCGCCGCGTCTGGCTTTATCGCATCCATCCCTCCGCCGCGCATCCGCCATATCGTCCGCTCGACTGTGCCTGGCTCGTCAGCCCCCTGGCCGGTCCTACCCCGAACCGGCTTCGCTGGGACCCGCTGCCAATCGCTGATCAGCCTTGCGATTTCCTCGACGGTCTCATCCGGATGGTGGCCAACGAGAACACCGCCGGCACCGGCGTGTCGGTGCATATCTACCGGGCGAACCGCGACATGAGACGCGTTTTCTGGAACGCCGACGGGGAAATGCTGATCGTGCCACAGCAGGGGACGCTGTCCTTGGAAACGGAACTGGGTCGGAGTCGTGTGTCGCCCGGTGAGATCGCCGTGGTCCCCCGCGGCATCCGCTTTCGCGTGTCACTGCCGGATGGTTCGGCGCGCGGCTATGTCTGCGAGAATCACGGCCCCGCCTTCCGCCTGCCCGACCTCGGCCCGATCGGCGCCAACGGCCTTGCGAACCCGCGGGACTTCCTGACCCCCGTCGCCTGGTTCGAGGACCGGGAGGAACCGACAGACCTCGTGCAGAAGTTCATGGGGCGCCTCTGGGTGACGACCCTGCCGCACTCGCCGCTGGATGTCGTCGCCTGGCACGGCAACCTGGCACCCTACAAATACGACCTGGCCCGCTTCATGGTGATCGGCACGGTCAGCTTCGACCATCCGGATCCGTCGATCTTTACCGTGCTGACCGCGCCCACGGATTCACCCGGCACCGCCAATGCCGATTTCGTCATCTTCCCGCCGCGCTGGATGGTTGCAGAGCATACGTTCCGACCACCATGGTTCCATCGTAACATCATGAATGAGTGCATGGGCCTGGTATCCGGCACGTATGACGCGAAGGAAGGCGGGTTCCTGCCCGGCGGATTGTCGTTGCATGGATGCCTCAGCGCGCACGGTCCGGATGCGGCCAGCACCGAGCGTGCCATGGCAGCTGAGCTGACGCCGCAGAAGATCGACAATACGCTCGCCTTCATGTTCGAAACGCGCCAGGTCCTGTGTCCGACGGAACAGGCCCTGGCGATCCCGCAACTGCAGCCGGACTACGATTCCGTGTGGAACGGCCTGCGAAGGATTTTCACAGGGCGTGCGCCATGATCGACGAAACACATGATCCGGCACGCCGAAGCTGGGTGGCTTCGGCGAACAACCATCCCGATTTCCCGATTCAGAACCTGCCCGTCGGCATCTTCAGCCCGCCGGGACAGGCGCCGCGCGGCGGCATCGCCATCGGCGACCGGATCCTGGACATCGCGGCCGCGCTGGAGGCCGGCCTGTTCGCCGGCGCCGCGCGCGATGCCGCCGAGGCCGCCGCGAGGTCAACGCTGAACGACTTTCTCGCCGCCGGTCCGGCTGCGCATCGTGCCCTGCGACAAGCGGTATCCGCCCTGCTGGACGACGCGGGTTATGGCAAGGCGCGCCCGATCGCGGACCGCCTGCTGCATGCGGCCTCTGCCTGCTCGATGCACCTGCCGGCACGGATCGGCGACTTCACGGATTTCTATGCCGGCATCCACCACGCCACCACGGCGGGACGCATCAACCGGCCCGACAATCCGCTGATGCCCAACTACAAGTACGTTCCGGTTGCCTATCACAGCCGAGCCTCGTCGGTGCGCGTGTCCGGGGCGGTGCGGCGGCCGAACGGGCAGCGAAAGCTTCCCGAACAGGCCGCACCGGACTTCGGCCCGTGCCGCAACCTCGACTATGAACTCGAACTCGGGATCTGGATCGGCCCGGGCAATGCCCTCGGCGCGCCGATTCCGATCGCCGAGGCGGGCCGGCACGTCGCCGGACTCTGCCTGCTGAACGACTGGTCCGCGCGCGACATCCAGGCATGGGAATCCCAGCCGCTCGGCCCCTTCCTGGCCAAGAGCCTGTCGACCTCGGTGTCCCCCTGGATCGTCATGGCGGATGCCCTGACGCCGTTCCGCGTGGCGCAGCCGCCCCGACCGGCCGAGGATCCCGCACCGCTGCCACACCTGTTCGATACCGGTGACCAGTCACACGGCGCCTTCGACATCGATTTCGAGGTCCTGCTGCTGACGCCTGCACTGCGCCAGGCCGCCGCACCACCGCATCGGCTCTCCCGTGCCAATGCAACGATGCTGTACTGGACAGTGGCGCAGATGGTTGCGCACCACACGTCCAACGGCTGCAATCTGCAACCGGGTGTCCTGTTCGGCAGCGGCACCGTCTCCGGCACCGGGCCGGGCACCGAGGGCTGCCTGCTGGAAATGACCCGCGGCGGGCGCAATCCCGTCTCGCTGCCGAATGGCGAAACGCGCCGCTATCTTGAAGACGGCGATGAGATCATCTTCCGCGCCCGCTGCCGGCGGGACGGCCATGTGCCGATCGGCTTCGGGGAGTGCCGCGGAATCATCGCCCCGGCGGTTTGAATGCTCCGGCGGACCAGGCGCACGATGGCCGGCGTGCCCGCCGCCCCCACGGCGCGGCGGCTGGCGTGGTGTCACTCCGCCCATGGCTTTCCGCAACCACGCCGCCGCGGGCCGTGCGGCCGCGGTCTTGCGAGGGGTTGAGCTGGTCATGACCTCCCCGCCCCGGACCGTCTACTTCAACACGCACCCGGACGTGCTGATCGACCCCGCCGAACCGGTAACGGACTGGAGACTGTCGCCCGCCGGGCGGGCGCGCATGACCGCCGCCCTGGCGCGGCCCTGGTTGGCCGGCGTGCGCACGATCTGGTGCAGCACCGAGCGCAAGGCGCGGGACGGGGCGGACATCCTGGCCAAACATTTCGGCCTGCCCGTCACCGAGCTGGCTGCATTGGGGGAGAACGACCGCTCTGCCACTGGCTACCTGCCGCGCGCCGAATTCGAAGCGCTCGCCGATGCCTTCTTTGCCAGGCCACAGGAGAGCGTTCGCGGCTGGGAGCGCGCCATCGATGCGCAGCACCGGATCGTGGCGGCTGTCGAGACGGTGCTGACAGCGTCCGCCGGCTCCGCCGGGGACATCGCGATCGTCGCGCATGGCGGGGTCGGGACGCTGCTGCTGTGTCATCTGCGCGGCATGCCGATCGGCCGGCGGCATGATCAGCCGCCCAACAACGGCGGCAACTATTTCGTCTTCGACGCCGTCACACGCCGCGTTCGCCACGGGTGGACGGCGATCGATGCCTGATCCGTGTTCGCTTGGGCAGGACCGCCGATACCGTGAGACCGCCGGGGCAGGGCGGACAGTGCGACATTCAAGCCGGCGTGACACGCCCGCCGCTCACCCGATCGCGTCCTCCACCGGGCGCTGCAGATGGCGCAATTCCCCGCTGCGCTGGGTCACGCCCAGGCGGTCGAGGAATTCCAGCACCTCGATCGACAGATTGCGGCCGATCCCGGAGCGCTGGTTGAACATCGCCGCCGTGAACCCGCCGCCGTCATGCTCCCGTGCCAGGTCCGCCGCGACATGGCCCAGGGAAACCACGGCCGCCGGCAGGAAAAACCGGTTGGAGGCGACCCGGAACAGCAGGCCAAAGCGTTCCAGGCGCACCAGCAACGCCTCCGTCTCGGCTGGCGGCAGCTCCAGCATCGTCGCGAGTTCCCTGACCCGCAGCGACCGCGCGCCGGCTTCTTCCATCGCCTGCTCGACCCGCGGCCAGAGCCGTTGGTCGGCCTCGGCCAATACCGGGCTGTGGGTCGGCAGGCGGAAGATGGCGTCTTGCTGCACAAGCCGGTCGTCCGCCAGCAGATCGCGCAGCACCGCCTCGGTCACCCCCGCCGGATAGGCCGGCGCAAACCCCACCACCGCCGCCTTGCTCGGCCCGCCCAGGTCCGGGTGACGCTCGTGCCAGTCCTGCAGGCCTCGCAGCAGCGCCTGGGCGATCGCCTCGCTGGTTTCCGTCGTGAGCAGCACCGGTTGGGATGGGCGTCCGATGCGGATCGCCTGCAGCCCCTCGGACCATCCCGCGACGGTCTCGGTGCGGAGATTGCGCGCAAGGGCGAAATGGGCCGGGTCCAGCCAGCCCTCGGCTGCCAGCAGGTCGCCCAGCGCATCGCGCGGGTCCGGCTGCGCCATCGCCATCAGCGCCGCGAGCTGGCGTTCCCGGCGCACCCGGCGCGCGGGCGGAAACGGATCGATCACCCGCCCGCCGGCCACGACGCGCCCGGAACTGTCGTCGCGCAGCACAACGCGGTCGCCGAACAACGCCGCTGTCGGGCGGTCGAGCGACAGGTTGACGAAGCCCTCCTGATTGGGCGGCAGGTCCTCGCCCCCCAGCACCAGCGTCTTCGCACCGATCGCGGCGGATCCCAGATGTGCATGCATGCGACGGGCGTGGCGCAAGGGCCGGTCCTCGGTCGTGCGCAGGACCACGTCCAGCCGTGTCGTGGGCGCGTGCAGGGCGGGGTCGACCAGCCAGTCACCCCGGCGCAGGCGTGCACGCTCCAGATGCGGACCGGCGACCGCGAGGGCGCAGCGGTCCCCGGCCCGGGCCACCTCGGCCGGCGCATGATGGACCTGGATGCCGCGCACCCTGGCAACCAGGCGGGATGGTGAGATCAGCAGCCTGTCCCCGACCGAAACCTGCCCGGACGCAACGGTACCGGTCAGCACCAGCCCGGCACCGGCGACGACGAAGGCGCGGTCGATCGCCAGGCGGAAACCGCGGTCGGCGGGGGGACGCTGCCAGGCGATGGCCTGTTCGGCCAGCAGGGCACGCAGGGCCGGGATGCCCTCGCCGGAGTGGCTGGAAACCGGCAGGATGGCCGCATCGGCATAGCCCGCGCGGTGCAGCACCTGCCGCACCTCGTTGCCCGCTGCCTCGGCACGGTCGGCGCCGACGCGATCGATCTTGGTCAGCACGGCGTGCAGCCGATCGACGCCGGTCAGGCGCAGGATCGACAGGTGCTCATGCGTCTGCGGCATGGGGCCGTCATCCGCGGCCACCACCAGCAGCACCGATTCGATCGACAACACGCCGGCCAGCATGTTGCCCAGGAACCGCTCATGGCCGGGCACATCGACGAACCCCACGGTGGTGCCGCCGGGCAGGGTCGCGTGGGCGAAACCCAGGTCGATGGTCATGCCGCGTGCCTTCTCGTCCGGCAATCGATCGGTATCGATGCCGGTCAGCGCCCGGATCAGCGAGGTCTTCCCGTGATCCACATGTCCCGCCATGGCGACGATCATGAGGTCATCCCGCGCTTGCTCCGGCTCTGCATACAGGGTTCCTTGCCAGCGCGGGAGTGTGGCGGCAGGCGCATCGCCAGCAAATCGCCGGTCTGGGGAGAAATCTGATGTCCATGCACGCGGATCGGTCACGCCGATTCCTGGTAACCGGGGCCGCCAGCGGGATCGGTGCGGAAATCTGCCGTTCCCTGGCCGAACCGGGCACCGCGTTCCTGGTGCATACGCGCCGCAACCGGGATGGCGCGGACGCGGTCGCTGCGGACCTGCGCACGAAAGGGGCAGAGGCCGAGGTGATGCTGGGCGATCTGGCCAGCCCGTCCGTCGCGTTCGATCTGGTCGCGGCCTGCGCGGCGGGGTTCGGCGGGCTGGATGTACTGATCGCTAATGCCGGATTTGCCGATCGCACGCGGGTGGGTGACCTGACCGACCCTGCCATGGCCGCCTCGGTCGAGGCGATCCAGGGCGGATTCTTCCGGCTCGCCCGGGCCGCCATGCCGCATCTGCAGGCCGGGCGGCATCCGCGGATCATCGCCGTTTCCAGCTTCGTCGCCCATGCCTTTCGCTCCGATCTGGCGACCTTCCCCGCCTCGGCCGTGGCCAAGGCGGGATTGGAGGCGCTGGTGCGGGCGCTGGCGATCGAACTCGGGCCGTCCGGCGTGACCGTCAACGCGGTCGTGCCCGGTTTCGTCCGCAAGGACCAGGGCGCACATCGGGCGATCGATCCGGCGGTGCTGGCCCAACAGGCGGCGCGCATTCCGCTGGGGCGGATCGGGCTGCCGGCGGACATCGCGGCCGCGGTCGCGTTCCTGGCATCGCCGGCGGCAGGCTACATCACCGGCCAGGCACTGCATGTGGACGGGGGACTGGTCATCCACCCCTGACGGCGGCCGTGCCGAGCATCATCCGGCGGAGCGCCGCAGGTGCGAAGCCGTTAAGGTGATGCGCTGCCCAGGCATCATCCGGCGGAGCGCCGCTGGTGCTCACCGCGGCGCCGGCATCATTGAGCGGACCTGGCTGGTGAAGCCGTCCTGCGACCCGATGAACTCCACCAGCTGCCGTTCCGCCGTGCGCCGGTCCGCCGGCGTCATGCCCGCCCACCCGCCGGCCGGCCTGATCACCACCAGCAGGGGAGCGTCGGCGCCACCCAGGAGACTGGCCTTCGCCATGCGGACGCGCGTGCGGAGTCCGGCCTGGACAGGGTCTCCCCCGATCCACAGGCTGGCGGCGGCGACCGAAGGCGGATGGCTCGACACCACCAGGCGCCAGGCTGGTGACGGTTGCTCCTGATCCATCAGGGGCAGTTCCGAGACGTCGTCGGCCCCTGCGGGGCGGGTCAGGCGCCGGCGTTCGGCGAAGACCGGGCCCGGGGTGCTGCGCGGTGAGAAGCTCTGCAGCAGCACGTCGAAGGCGGCGTCGGCGCAGGTGACGCGTTGCATCGACACGCTGGCGGACGCCGGGCCGGATGACGGCATCGGACCGGCTGCACATCCGGACGTGGTCACCAGCGGCGTTGCAGGCAGCTCCGGTGCTTCTGACAGCCGGTCGATTCCGGCGGATACGGCGGGGCTGATGACGGCGGTCACCAGGACCGCAACGACGGCGACCATGGACGAGGCCAGGCCGGCCGGAACGGGAACAGCGCGGGCGGAACGGACCACCGGTGGTGCGCCGTCCTCCCGGAAGGGAAGCCCGATCGCGATCAGCATCAGGATCACCAGCGAGAAGAAGATCCAGCCATACAGCACATGGTCGGCCGCCGCCGCCTCGGCGCTGCCCAGCATGTGGCCCATCACCACGATGCCCAGGGCGCGGAACCCGTTGGCGATGATCGGCACGATGATTGAAATGGCGATGAACACGGTGCGCCGGACCGGGCTGCGGTACATCATCAGCGCATAGAGGACGCCGAAGGCGATCGAGGCGATCAGAAAGCGCAGGCCGGCGCAGGCCTCGGCGACGTAGAACGTGCCTTCTGCGATCTCGATCGTATAGCCGTCGATATAGGCGGGGATCGCCAGGATCGACAGGCCGTGGCGGATGAAGATGGCGGTGATGTCCTGCAGCCGGGGAACCAGGAACTCCCCGAACGGAACGAGGAAGTAAAGGTACAGCAGCGGTCCCAGCATCGCGTACCACAGGCGCCATCCCAGCACGGCCAGGAACAGGATCTGCGCGAAGCTGACGACCATCAACTGCCGCCCCTCCATGATGCCGAGGCGTTCGGCAAGCAGCCAGCCCACGGCGATGGGAATCCCCGCGACCGCCACCCAGGGGGCGGGCCTGGCGCTGATGCCGCGCAACTGCTCCTGGCGGTCCCACAGCAGGTAAAGAACGATCGGAATGATCAGGAAGCAGTGATTGTAGGCGGTTGATTCCTCCCAGATCCGGACCGCGCTGGCGACTTCGCGCCAGAACAGGACACCGAGGAGCAGCAGGCCCAGCGTCAGGCTGACCGCCGAACCGCGGATGACGTGCCATGTGTCCGAGAGGCTGGGCCGCGCCAGCGTGTCCTGCTGCGTGCTCATCGCGTCTGCCCGCTCCTTACCCCGGCGTGATGGTGACGTCAGTCGCACGCAGCCGCACCGGGTCCAGCACGTCATCATAACGAGCAAGCTGCGCCGCCCAGTCATAGCTGTGCAGCACGCGTGCCCGGGCGGCCCGTCCCAGGCGTTCCGCGTGCGGGGCGTCGAGCGCCTGGCAGCATGCCTTTGCGAACGCTTCGGCCTCGTCGGCCAGCAGCAATTCCGCGCCGGGCAGCGCGTCGATCCCCTCCAGCGCGCCCGAGGTCACGATGACGGGTTTCGCCATCGCCATCGCTTCCAGCACCTTGTTCTGAATGCCGCGTGCGATGCGCATGGGCGCCACGGAGGCTGCGGCATGGGCGAGATAGGGCCGGACATCCGGCACGCGACCGGTGACCTGCACGCCCGGTGTGGCGGCAAGCGCCTGGACGGCGGCGCTCGGGTTGTTGCCGACGATGCAGAACGAAGCCTGGGGGTGCGTGCGCCGGATGACCGGCAGGATGTCCCGGGTGAACCAGGTCACGGCGTCGACATTGGGCGGATAGTCCATCGTTCCCGTGAAGACAAAGGTCGGGACGGATGGGTCGAAGGGGGGCGGGCAGGGGAGCGCGGGATCGAAGTAGTCGTGATCGACCCCGTTGCTGATCCCGACGATGCGATCGGCCCAGCGCGGGGCGTGGCGCGCGGCCAGGCCGGCCTCGGCCGCGGAGACGAGGATCGACATGTCGCAGTCGCGGGCGATCCGCTCCTCGAGATCCCGCACGCGGCGCCATTCCCGGCGATAGACCAACCGCATGGGGCCGCGCGCGGCCCGGGCATAGGCGCGCCACTTCTCGGAATCCACATCGACCAGGTCCACCACGCACCGTCCGGTTCGCGGCAGGTCCAGGACATAGGGCGCCATGTTCGATGAATAGACGAACAGGATCTCCGGGGCGGTCTTCGCGACGGTGCCGCGCACCCAGCGCGCCAGGCCGGAGTCGTGGAAGTAACGGACGCTCAGCGCATCCCCGGTCACGAGACCGGTGAGACAGGCAAGACGGGCGGTTCGGCGGTCGATCGGGGCGATATGTACGTCGTCACACAGGGCGCGCATCGCCGCGATGTCGGCCTCCGTCACCGGTTCGTCCGCCAGGCATCCAAGGAAAATCCGGTAGCGCGCGGCAAGATGCGCCAGGACCTTGTAGGAGCGGATCTTCTCTCCGCGGATCGGCGGATACGGCAGGCGCTGCGTCAGGAACAGGAGCGGCGGCTTCTCCGCGGCCTGGAAGGCCGGCATCATCCAAGCCCCCGCACGATCGGCGGGCCCAGGAGGTTGGCCACGGGCAGCGGCAGGCGCTTCCAGGCGGCGATGAAGAAACGGAATTTCGGATTCAGCGGATTGTGGTCCGGGATCGCCTGACCCGCGGCAAGCCGGAAGCGGTAATGCAGGCTGGCGTCTTCGAACCCCCAGTTGTGCTTGAAGCTGAACGCGCCGGTTCCCCGCTTGCTGCGCCCGAAATCGAACAGCCGCATGCCGCGGTCGGCTGCGCGCCGCATGACTTCCCAATACATGAAATCGTTGCCGGCACGCAGACGGGCGGCCGGGGTGCCGCCACCGTAATAGGGCAGCACCTCATCGCGGAAATAGAAGTTCAGCACCGAGGCGATCGGCGTCTCCCCGTCCATCACCGTGACGATGTCGGCGTGGTCGCGAAAGCGCTCCAGCAGCAGGGCGAAATAGCGCTGCGGGAACACCGGCGTGCCCAGGTTGCGCACACTGTCGGCGTAGATCCGGTGCAGCACCCCGACATCGTCGTGGCAGACCGAGGCGAGGCCGTTCTGCATGGCCTTGCGCACCATCGCCCGCTGCTTGCGGGGAATCGCCTTCATGTTGCGGTCGTGGTCGGCCTGGATCGGCTTGCGAAACGTGACATACAGATCCGGTCCGGCGATCCAGTCGCTCTCCACCGGGTCGCGATGGCGGAATTCCAGCGCGCCCGCGCCGGTACGGTCCTGCAGCGCGGCGGCATGGGCTTCCAACGCGGCCAGGCTTTCCGGGTCTGCGGCCAGCGGCCCGCCATAGACGCAGAACGGGTTGGAAACCAGGCTGTGGCCGAACAGCAGCGTCTTCAGCTGCACCAGCGGCAGCACGCCGCTGATCGCGCCGTCCCGTTCGGCGAAGACGTAATGCGTGCGATGGCGGAAGGCGCTCTCGATCACATCCGCCCAGGCGGCGAGGTGAAAGAATGTCCCGTCGGACTTTGCATGCACGAATTCATCCCATGCCGGCGCGCTCGCCGGGGAGAGGGGACGGATCCTGACCGCCATGTGCGCCGGTGCCGGTCTCAGGCGGCCGCGGCCCGTCGCCGCGGCACGGGGGCAACGGCGGGAGCGGGCGCGGCGGCAGGGACGGGCAGGATATCGGCATACACCTCATCCATGCGGCCCCAGGCGAAGGACCGGAGCAGGCGGTGCAGGTCAGGCTCCATGCGGGCGAGGTTGGTGTAATGACGGATCCGCGATTTCCAGCCGCAGCCGGCGACCCTGGGCTGGCCGGGATCCACTTCCCAGGGGTGGAAGTAGAAAATGCCGCGCATCCGTTCCCGCTGGTTCAGGTGCGCAAGGCCCCGGTGATAGAGCGTGGAGGGAAGCAGGCGGAAATAGCCGCCGCCGGAGCAGGGCCAGTTGCGCCCGAAGGCACGGATGGTCGTCATCGGGATCTCCCACAACGCACCGTCCCGGGGACGGAACGGCGTGCGGGGCGCCTCGGGCATTCCGTAGAGGTCGTGCGCAATGGGGTTGATGCTGGAACTGTAGACGTATCCTTCCTCCTCCAGCACATCGAACGCCCAGAGATTGCGCGCGCCGATGGAAAAGGTCGCGGCGCGGTAGCCGCGGACCGCGCAGCCGCCGGTATCTTCCAGCAACAACCGTGTCCGCCGGACATCGGCGCGAAAGGCGGCGGGAGATTGAAGGTCGGCACGCGTGTGGTCCCAGCCGTGGCTGCCCAGCTCGTGCCCGGCGTCGACGATGCGACGGATCAACAGCGGGTGGCGTTCCGCGACCCAGCCCAGGGTGAAGAAGGTGCCGCGAACCCCGGCCTTCTGGAACAGGGCCAGGATCCGCTCGACATTCGCGCCGACGCGTCGCTCCAGCCGGTCCCAGTCGCGGCGGTCGATGCAGTGGGAAAAAGCCTGGACCTGGAACCAGTCCTCGACGTCGACGGTCATGGCATTGATGACCGTATCGTTGGCCGGATGGGTCATGGCCGGCCGCTCTCGACAGCGTTCAACAAATCCAGCATCCGGCGGAACACCCGATCCTGCCGTTCCGCCTTGCGCTCCAGCATGTCGATCCGCCGGCGCAGATCATCCACCTCGCTCTGCGCCGCGTCGGCCGAGGGAGCCTGGGCGGCGGGGGCGGCCAGTCCGGCGCCCAGATCCTGGTCGAGCTCGCCCGCGGTCATGTCCACCATGTCGCCGGTGATGACATGCGCCTCTTCCAACGAACCGTAGAGCAGGACGCGGGTGCAGAGCGTGTTGATCCGGCGCGGGATGCCGCCGGTGTTGCGGTGCACCGCATCGAAGGCGCCCTCATCCCAGCGCGGGTCGTCGATCCAGCCGACGGTGCGCAGGCGATGCTCGACATAGCCGCGGGTTTCGTGGGCGTTCAGCGGGCCGAGGTGACAGGAGGCGAGCACGCGCTGGCGCAACTGCTCCGCGTCGCGACTGGCAAGGATCGGGCGGAACTGCGGCTGGCCCAGCAGGATGGTCTGCACCGAGGCGCGCCCGTCCACGGTGATGTTCGACAGCATCCGGAGTTCCTCCAGCGCGGCGAGCGACAGGTTCTGCACCTCATCCACCACCAGCAGGCAGCGCCGCCCGGCCTCGCGCTGGTTGCGCACCATCTCCTCGAATCGGCGGAGCAGGGTGGCCTTGTCCGTGCCTGGCGCCTCCTCGACGCCGAAACCGGCCAGCGCCAGGCGCAACAGGTCGTCGCCGGATACCTGGGTCGTGACCACGCGTGCAATGATATAGGTGTTGCGATCCAGCTGGGCCCAGAGCCGTTCCACAAGCGTGGTCTTGCCGGCGCCGACCTCACCGGTAATGACGATGAAACCCTCTTCCTGCGAAAGACCGTATACCAGATGCGAAATGGCTCGGCTGTGGCCGCTGGAGCCGAAGAAGAAACGGGTGTCCGGCGTCAGCAGGAACGGCATGCCGGTGAGATGATAGAATTTGTCGAACACGATGCCTGTCAGAACTGTTTGGTGATGCCGAGGATCAGAAGGTTCTGGTGCATGGTCAGGTTGGGCGTTACGGAACTGCGGTCGAAGTAGGAATACCGCAGGACACCGCTGAGTGTATCGGTAAATGTATATTGCAGCGCAGCGCTCGCCGCGTAGGAGGGTTTGTTGCCCGATGTGTTGAAGCCGCCCAGCGTGTAGGCCGCGTAGGTACTCAGCGACAGGTCGGGCTGCAGTTCGTGCAGCCACTGGATCGACGCCGTCTTCGTGCTTGACGAATTCGCGCTTGGCGTGCCGGTTCCGCTGGCGGTCTGGGTTGCGTAGGTGAAGCTTATGATGATCCGGTCGCGGTCCAGCGTCGTCGTAAGGTTCGTCGTCAGCGTGTTGAAACGATACAACCCGGGCGCGACCGGCAGTGCATTGTTGCCGGTGAAAATGGGAACGCCGGTCTGGCTGTCGACCAGCGATCCGTTGCTGCCGACCACGGCGCCGCCGAGTTGCCGCGACAGGTTCTGCAACTGCGTGCCCAGGCGGCTGGCATAGGTCAGGCCCGCAACCGTCCGTGGCGTCACCGCGTAGCGCATATCGGCGTTCAGGCTGTTGGCGCCGTCCCTGCGCCCGTAGCTCAGGGTGATGCTGCTGTCCGGATTGGGCAAAAGGGTGGTGCCGAGATTCCACGTCAATCCCTTGATCTTCTGGGAGAACGCGTTGGTGTACTGGATGTTCTCGTAGCCAATCGAACCGAAGATGGTTACAGCGTGCGTCAGGGCGTAGGACAGCTGGTTGCTGATCGTCTGCCGCGTGGAACTGGTGTTGACATTGCTGGTCGTCAGGCCGCCGTTGCCCGACGACGTCAGCTGCGACAGGTAGACGTCGACCACGTTCTGGAAGCGCCCGAGGAATTCCCCGGTCGTGAAGCGTCCCGTCTGCGCGAAGGTGGTCTGGTTCAGGGGATTGTTGCCGCTGTTCACGATCGGCAGGGCGGTGAACCCGGTGAAGGTGGACGAGCGGGCAGTGTTGACGCTCAGCCCAAGCCGGCCGGTGCCATAGTCGCCGAAGCGATGCTGCAGGTACGGGGCGATGCTGAAGCTGCTGGTCTGGACGAGGTTCTGCTTGCTCAGGCCCAGGGTGTTCCCGGTCGGGTTGGCGAAATTGCCGCCATTGATCGGGGCGCTGGCCGAGGCGCCGAGGGTGCCGAGGCCGCCGATGCCGCCGTTGCGCGACTGCACGCCCGCCAGCGCCCGCACATCGATGAAGGCGATCTCCGGCACGACGATCAGCTGGCCGGTGGCATTGAGCTGCTGCGTGAGCGAATTCTGCGAACTGTTCCGGCTGTACAGTCCCAGCACCGGCGCATAGTCCAGACGCAGCTGGGCCCGGCTGGTGTCGCCGGCGATGGTGATGCCGGGGGAGACGAAGGTTGCCAGGTCCCAGCTTCGCGGGCTGCCGACCTGCAACGCATTGTCGGTCAGCATTTCCTGCACGGTGACGCGCGGCACGATCGTCCAGCCGCCCCCCGCCGGAGCGGTGATCCCGTTCACGATCTGCAACTGGTGGCGCAGGTCGCGCGCGTCCGGTTCCGCGAGGTCACTGCCGGTGGGAACCGACAGGCTGCCCGGCATGTCGTCGCCCGGAAGCGTCGCGGCCCGGGTGGGCACGGAAAGCGCCAGCGCCGCGGTCACGCCCAGGATATGGATGGAAACGCGGTGCGGCGCGATTTCGGCTGCCATGCAGAGGTCCGGAACGCCGCCTGATCAGGACGAGTAGTACGAGGAGTAGGCGCCGAACGTGTACCGCGACGAGATCTGCTGCTTGTTCAGCACCAGCGTGATGGTGGGACAGGCCTGGATCAGGTCGAGGGAGGCTTCCACCTCGTCGCGCTGCGTGCGGTCGGCTTCCACGACGAAGAGGATCTGGCCGACGACGGGCGCGAGCACGGCCGGGTCGCTGGTCGAGAGGCACGGCGGGGCGTCCAGGATCAGCAGCCGGTCGGCGTAGCGGCGGCCGAGGCTCTGGATCAGCCGCGTCATCTCCTTGGTCGAGAACAACTCGGCGCTCCGCTCCCGTTCCCGCCCCACCGGCAGGATCGAGAGGCGCTCGATCGGTGTCTTGACGATGAGGGGGGCGGGATCGAGCTTCGGGGTCGCCACGAGGTCCAGCAGGCCGCGCGCCTCGGCCAGGCCCAGGGAATAGCAGAACGAGTCCCGCTTGGAGTCGGCGTCGACGAGCAGCACGTGATGATCGCCCTGGCGCGCGATGCTGCCGGCGAGGTTGACCGCGGTGAAGCTCTTGCCCTCGCCGGGGCGGGCGCTGGTGACCATCAGCAGGTTGGAGAAGCCCGGTTCCGCTCCCGGTCCAAAGGCCGAGCGGATGATCTGGCGCTGGACGAGGCGGAATTCTTCGGAGATGCGGCTGCGCGTGCGGGACCAGTCGACCATGCCGGCGCGTTCCAGAGCGACGGCGTCCACCGATGGCGCAACCAGCAGCGTGTCGGTCGGAAGCGCGTCCGGGATGATGGCCGCGTCGCGCGGGATGGCGGGCGGTGCCGGCATTGGCGCGAGGGATGGCCGGGAGAGGGGGGACAGCGGCGGCGGTGCCATTGTCGCCGGAGCCGCTGGCCTCGGCGGCGCGACCGGTTCGGCGACGGGCGATCCCGGGCCGGCTGGCGGCGGCGGCGCGACCGTTGCCAGATCCGCGGCGGCGGGCGTGGCGACGGCGCCGGCGGGGGGGCTGGGGGCGGCGGGAGGCGTCGGTGCGTCCTTCGCCGGGGACTGCCCGGCATCGAGAAGCTGCGCGGCCGATTCCTCGAGATCGCCGGACCGCAGCAGCCGTTCGGCGACGCGTTCCACCAGATGGGATGTTTTCGGAAGCATCATGGGGGCAACCGCTTCAGATCAGCGCTGCGGAACGCAGGATGTGAACCATCAGCCCGCCATACACGCCCACCAGCACCGCGACGGCGGCACCGAAGCGGATGACCGTCATCAGGCGCTGGCGAAGCGGTGCAAGGCCAAGAACCGAGATGCCGCCCAGCACGGGCAGGCCGAGGGCGCGCAATTCGTCCACGCTGGAGAAGGACCGGTCGAACTGGCTGAACAGGATGGTGATCCCCACCCCGGCGGCGAGGCCGACGGCCAGCACGCCGGTGATCATCAGCAGCCGGTTCGGCGCGGCCGGAAGGCGCGGGATTTCCGGCGGATCGATCACCTGCAGCTTCACCTTGTCCGCCTGCGTATCGGCGGCCTGGGCGATGTTGGCGGCCTGCAGGCGCCCCAGCAGTTCCTCGTAGTTCCTGCGCAGCACGAAATAGTCGCGGTCCATGTTCTGGTATTCGGCGATCAGGCCAGGCTGTTCGCGCTGGATCTTCTCCAGGCGCTCGCGATAGCGCACCGACTCATCGTACTGCCGCTGCAGCGAAGCCACCTGCGTGTCCATCTCGATCAGCTTCACCTTGAGCTGGTCGTAGACGGGATTGGGAATCGAACGCTTGGTCTGCGACGCATCGGCCGATCCCGGCGCGGCGCCGGCGGCGCGTGCCGTGCCGGGTTCGGCCGGGGCGCGCTTCAACGCCTCGATCAGCCGCTTCTGGGCGACGACATCCGGATGCTGGTCCGTTGCCCGAAGCTGCAGCATGCGAAGCTGCTCCTCGGCGTCCTGCAGCCGCGTGCGTCCGGCTTGCATGCCAGGTCCGCCGCCAATGACGGTCGGAGTGGATTCGACCACCAGCAGGGGCGGGGTGTTCTCCACTTCCTGTCGCAGCGCGTCGCGCGCGAGGACGGCATCCTGCAGCCGTCCTTCCAGCAGACGGGCCTGCATGCGCGCGCCTTCCAGGGCCGGCACGCTCGGGTTCGATTCGTTCGGCAGTATTTCGATGTAGCGGGCACGGAAGTCCGCCCGACGTTTCTCAGCCGCCCGCAATTGCTGTTCGTAGGAGCTGATCTGGCGTTCCAGGAAGCGGCGCGCATTTTCCATGTCGGCGCGGTTGCTGCCGGTGGCGCTCTCCACGAAGATCGTCAGGAGCGTCTGCACCACGTCGTGCGCCAGTTTCGGACTCTTGTCGCGATAGGTGATGGTGAACAGCGTCTTGGTCTGCGGCGTGACCTTGATGTCGCCGGCAAGCTGCTTCAGCAGCCTCTCGCGGTCGGACGGGCTGTTGAGCATCAGGTCGAGGTCGGTCTTGGAGATCAGCTTCTCCAGGTTGGGGCGGCTGAGCAGGGTGCGCTGCAGGATTTCCAGTTGCGTCGTGGGCGCGGAATCGGCGGCGATGCCGCGCAGCAGCGGCGTCAGGACCGCGTCGGTGTCGACGAAGAGCCGGGCGCTCGATTCGAACTTGTTGGGGATCAGATAGACGCCCACCCATCCCACGCCGCAGACCAGCCAGGCGACGACCACGCCCAGCCAACGCCGGCGCCAGGCCGCGCGCAGGGTGGACATCAGAAGGCTCTGCATGGACTCCATGACGGATACGCTTTCCTAGAACCAGGATTGCGGGATGATCAGCGTGTCCCCGGGCATCATCGGAATGTTCTGGGAGATGTCCCCGTCCTTGATCAGGTCGCTCAGCCTGACCCGGATGGATTGTTGCTTGCCCGACCGGTCCACCCGCACGATCGTGGCGCGGTTGCCGGCCGCGTATTTCGTCAGCCCCTTGGTGGCGATCATCACGTCGAGCAGCGTCATGTTGTCGCGATAGGGAATGGCGACCGGATCGGTTGCCTCGCCGATCACCCGCACCTGCCGGTCGGGCGGGCCGATGAAGTTGCGGACGATCACCGTGACGTTGGGTTCCTGGATGTATTTCTTCAACTTCTCCTCGATCTCGCGGGCAAGTTGCGTCGGGGACTTGCCGGCCGCGGTGATGTCCTCGATCAGCGGCACCGAGATCCGCCCGTCAGGGCGCACCGCCACGCTGGCCTCGCTCAGGTCGGGGTTGCGGTAGACGAACACGCTGAGCGAATCGCCGGATCCGATGATGTATTCGTCGGCCTGTTGCGCCTGCGGCAGCCTGGCAGCGTCGGCCGCGGTGATCGTATTGGCAGCGTCCCGGTCCGAGGAGCATCCGAGAAGGCCGCAGCAGACCAGGATTATCGCGGCGGCCGACTGATACGGGCCGGAGACGGCATCGCGAATACGAATCACGTTCACTCCAATGGCAATACCGTCCGGCAGTTCCAGGGGAGTCTTCGACGAGGGGCAACCCCCTCCTTCCTCTGGGCCGGCGTCGTGAGGTTCAGGGCTTCGATGCGTCGGAGCCCCATCGCACTCCGAACTATTTTTCGACTCTCACCCGTTTGTGAGGAGTGCGTATATCATTGCGACCGACGCTGTTCAACGGATTGATGAACGATCTTACCCGGTCCGGCCAGCCCGTCCCGCCGGTCTGGTTGCAGCCGCCGGCAATGCAGCAGGCACGAACCTGCCGGCCTGAAAAAGGTAAGTGATTAATATGAAATGTTTTTGCCGTGCCGGGCCGCGGACCCGCCGTGCCGGAATTGCGAAAATGTCAGAATGCAGATTGACCTTATCGCGAAGTTTTTATAATTTTCTGGACGCAACGTCTTGCCATGGCTGACATCCCGGCGGTTCGCCCGACAGCGCCGGCCGGCAGTTCGGCGATGGGAGGCGTGTCCGGTTTCCATCCGGACCAGCGCTCGGCACGGAGGAACGGATGACGCGCATTCTCGCGCCGCATGTATCGATTGAAACGGCCGTTCTCGGCATGGCGGACCTGATCATTTCATTCGTGCTGATCCATGCGATGCTGTCCGTTTCAGGCCTGTTCGGCGTGCTTGCGCCCGGCGCGTATATCGATGTCACCGCCAGCGGGCTGCTCGCCGCGATCCTGGCCCTGACCATCGCCGGAATCGCGGGACTGATCGGCCTGTACCGCCCCGAGGTCTGCCTCGATCCCAGAAGCCTGGTCCGCAACGCCGCGACGGCCGGACTGTGCGCATTCCCCGCCCTGCTGCTCATTGCCCGCGGATTCAGCCTTGGCCTCGGCGGACGCGAGGCGGCGTGGATCGCTCAGCTCCTCGCCGGCTGGCTGCTCGTCGTGATGCTGTCCCGCCTTGCGCTTGGCTGGCTGACCCGCCTGCTGTGGTCGCCGCGCCGGATCCTGGTCGTGGGCAGCCGCCACCGCGCCTTGCGCTTGAGCGAGCGCCTCCGCCGGCATCGCCGGGGGCTGTTCCAGCCCCTCATCATGGACGGCGATGCCGCGACGCTGTCCCCCGACATGCCGCGTGGCGAACACATCTGGGGATTGGTGAGCGTTGGCGATGCGGCGGGCGTGTCGTGGCTGCCAAGCGCCGTTGGCACCGGGAAGCGGCATGTCCGTGTATTCGATGAACCAACGTTTTCGGAACAGCATCTGGGGCGGATCGACATCGACGCGCCCGGCCTCGTTTCTGCTGCGGCCGGCATCGGAGCCAACCGCAATGCGGTTTACCTGGCTGGAAAGCGCTTCTGCGACATCATCGTCAGCCTGCTGCTACTGGCGCTCACGCTGCCGCTGATGGCACTGACCGCGGTGCTGATCAGGATCGACAGCCCGGGGCCCGTGATCTACCGCCAGACGCGGGCCGGCCTGCAAGGCCAGCCCTTCATGCTGTTCAAGTTCCGCAGCATGACGGTCGACGCCGAGGCCGGGGGCAGCCCGCGCTGGGCGCAGACCCGCGATCCCAGGATCACGCGGGTGGGCGCCTGGATCCGGCCGATGCGAATCGACGAACTGCCGCAACTGATCAATGTCCTGCGCGGCGACATGAGCCTGATCGGACCGCGTCCGGAACGACCGCTGTTCGTTGAGCAACTCTCCCAGGTCATTCCCTGCTTCCAGCAGCGAAGCTGCGTGAAGCCGGGCGTGACCGGCTGGGCGCAGGTGAACTTTCCCTATGGCGCCTCGGTCGACGACGCGCGGGAGAAACTCGCCTACGACCTTTACTACATCAAGCATCAGGGCTTCCTGCTCGATCTCATGATCCTGCTGTCCACGGTGCGCGTCGTGCTGTTCCGGGAAGGCGCGCGCTGACCCCTGCCGGGCGGTGCCGTCGCCCGGGGCGAAGGCCGCTCGAGGGCGGTTTCGTTTCACAATATCGGACGGAATGGTCCGATAATGATTACCCGGCCGGCAGCAGAACCTGTATATCCCGGCAGGCTGACTGCTCCGCAGGGATAGGGCGCTGGCGTCCCGCATGAGATTCGACCCCTCGACCATCATCATTCTGCATGCCGGTTGCGCGCTGGTTTACGGCGCGCTGACATTCCTCGTCCTCGCGTGCCGGCCGCGTTCGGCCACCGGACTGCTGCTGGCGCTCGCCTGCCTGGTGACCGCCGCCTGGGCAACCGCGGTGACGTTCACCTGGCAGACGCCGGCGCGCGGCATCGCCGGATGGCTGGAACTGGCGCGCTCGGTTGCGTGGTATGGTTTCATCCTGCATCTGTACCGGCAGTCGGTCGGCGCGCATCGCCAGATGCGGCACGCGTTCACCACGATGGGGCTGCTGGCGGTCCTGGTGGTTGTCGCGCTGCCGCTGGCGAACGCCTTCAGCGCCCAGCAGACCGACCTGCTGTCGGTCACCGCGCTGGCGCTCCGCCTCGGCTTCGCCGTCTGCACCATCCTGCTGCTCGAAAATCTCTACTTCAACACCCATCCCGACGGGCGCTGGCATATCAACCTGCTCTGCATCGCCCTGGGCGGTCTGTCCCTTTACGATCTCGTGGTATTCTCGGACGCGGTCCTGTTCGGCACCGTATCCTATGCCCTGCTGGAGGCGCGGGCGCCGGTCACCGCCCTGGCCGCACCGTTGGTCGCAATGGCCGCGGTCCGCAACCGGAAATGGCAGGTGGACATCCACGTGTCGCGCACCGTCGTGTTCCACAGCGTGACGCTGATCGCCAGCGGCATCTTCCTGCTGGGCCTGGCCGCAGTGGGCGAGTTCCTGCGCCATGGCGGCGCGAAATGGGGCAAGGTGGCCGAGGTCTCGCTGGTCTTCGCAGGCGTCATGGCGGTTGCCGTCCTGATCACCTCCGGTTCCGCCCGCTCGCGCCTCCGCGGCTGGGTGGTCGAGAACTTCTTCAGTTTCCGGTACGACTACCGCAGCGAGTGGATGCGCTGCATCAACACGCTGACGGCGCACGAATCGCATGTCAGCCTGCCCCAGCGCGCGATCCGCGCGGCGGCCGAGGTGGTCGACAGTCCCGCGGGCAGCCTGTTCGTGCGCGCGCCCGAGGAGGTTGCCTTCCAATGGGCGGGTTCGTGGAACATGCCGGCGGTGACCCTGCCCATCCCGCCGGGCCATCCGTTGATCGCGGCGTTCCGTGACGGCGAGTGGATCGTTGCACTCGATGAGCAGACCGGGTCGGACGCGTGGTTTCCCGGCCTGCCGCGCGCCTGGCTGGTGGTGCCGCTCAATCATGTCGGCACCCTGATCGGGTTCGTCGTGCTGGCGCGGTCTCGCGCCCAGTTCCGGCTGGATCGGGAAGTGTTCGATCTGCTGCGCGTCATCGGCCGGGAAGTGGCGAGCCGGGTCGCAGAACAGCGCGCGGCGCAGGTTTTGTTGCAGACGCAGCAGTTGCGCGCGTATAGCCAGCGCTTCGCATTCGTTATTCATGATATCAAGAACGTGTCCGGGCAGCTTTCGATGCTCCTCTCCAACGCCGAGGTCCACGCCGACAATCCGGAGTTCCAGCGCGACATGCTGGCCACGGTGCGGTCCTCGGTCGTCAGGATCACCCGCCTCCTTGCCCGTCTGCAGGCGGAACGGCAGGAGCGGAGCCACGCCTTGATCTCCCCCGCCGGACATCTGCGCGAAATCGCCGAACGGTTGCGGATCGCCAGGCGCGCGAGGATCGATCTCGCTGGCCAGAGCGATGATGTCGGCGTGTCGATTGATCCCGAGGCGTTCGAGGCGGTGGTAACCCACCTGATCAACAATGCCATCGAGGCGTCGGGGCATGACGTGCCCATCCGGCTGGAAATCCGCCACGACGCGCTGAGCGTCACGATCGACGTCACCGACCAAGGTCCCGGCATGACGCCGGAATTCGTGCGCGACCGGCTGTTCCAGCCTTTCACCACGACGAAGGGCGGGGGCCACGGCATCGGCGCCTATCAGGCGCGCGAACTGCTGCGCGAGGCCGGCGGCGATCTGCTGGTCCAGACCGACGCCGGACAGGGAACCACGATGCGCATCCTGCTGCCCGCGGTGTCGCCGGCGATCCGCACCGCCGCCCCAGTGCCTGCCTGATCGGATTGCGTCATGGCCAAGCCGAAACTGCTCATCATCGAGGACGACGAGGGGCTGTGCTCCCAGTACCGCTGGGCGTTTCCCGCCTGCGAGGTCCTGCTGGCGCATGCCAGGCCGCAGGCGGTGTCGGTGATCCGCAAGGAAACGCCCCCGGTGGTCATCATGGACCTCGGCCTGCCGCCCGATCCCGACGGGGTCAGCGAAGGCTTCGCGATCCTGGAGGAAGTCGGCCGCATCGCGCCGCGCACCAAGGTGATCGTCGTGACCGGCAATGGCGAGCGCAAGAATGCCCTCAAGGCCGTGGGCGGCGGCGCCTATGACTTCTGTGAAAAGCCGGTCGAGATCGAGGTCATGCGCACGATCATCGAGCGCGCGCTGAACCTGCACCGGCTGGAGGAGGAGCATCGGCGGCTGACGGCGATGCCCGCCCGCTCGCCGATCGAGCGGATCGTGACCGCCAGCCCGGCCATGCTGAAGGTCTGCCGCGACATCGAGAAACTGGCGACCACCAATGTCCCGGTGCTGCTGCTGGGTGAGAGCGGCACCGGCAAGGAGGCGCTCGCCCAGGCCCTGCACGCGCTGGGCCCGCGGGCGCGCCAGCCTTTCGTCGCCATCAATTGCGGCGCCATCCCGGAGAACCTGCTGGAAAGCGAATTGTTCGGCCATGAGCGCGGCGCCTTCACCGGCGCGGTGAAGCAGTCGATCGGCAAGATCGAGAGCGCCAGCAAGGGGACGTTGTTTCTCGACGAAATCGGCGACCTGCCGCACCCGCTGCAGGTGAAGCTGCTGCGCTTCCTGCAGGACCAGGTCGTGGAGCGCATCGGCGGCCGCCAGCGGATCCAGGTGGATGTCCGCATCGTTTCGGCCACCAACGCCAACCTCGAGGACAAGATCCGCCAGGGCAT
Source organism: Acetobacteraceae bacterium (assembly GCA_050181195.1). Taxonomy (GTDB): domain Bacteria; phylum Pseudomonadota; class Alphaproteobacteria; order Acetobacterales; family Acetobacteraceae; genus Rhodopila. Next base: position 42,097 of record JBFXDK010000018.1, read on the forward strand.
GTTCCGCGAGGATCTGTTCTATCGCATGAATGCGGTCACGGTGCGCATTCCTCCGCTGCGCGAGCGTGGCGAGGACGCGACGCTGCTCGCGAATTTCTTCCTGAACCGGTTCAACCAGGAGTTCGGGCGCAACCTCCGCGGCTTCACCGAGGCGGCGTCCGCAGCCATGACCGGTCACCACTGGCCGGGCAATGTGCGCGAGCTCGAGAACCGGATGAAGCGCGCCGTCGTCATGGCCGAAAAGCGCCTGATCGACGCGGCGGACCTGGAGCTTGCGCCCGCCTCGGATCCGCTGCCCGACCTTGACCTGCGGGCCGCGCGCATGCGGGCAGAGCGGGAGGTGATCCAGATCGCCCTCGCCCGCAGCAATCATACTCTTGCGGTGGCCGCGCGCCTGCTGGGAATCAGCCGTCCGACACTATATGGACTGATGGAAGCTCACGGACTCGAGATCGACCCGACCCGGACCGCGGATACGGCACAGGCGGCCGGCGGCAACGACCTGCGGCAAACGACGAACTGAGGTACAGAGACATGCGCTACAAGGCCCTCGGCTGGATTGGCATGGTCGCCTGGATCGGCATGTGGCCCGGTTTCGCCTATGCGGATTACCTGTCCAGCGCGCGGGCCGCCATGAAGAAGGGCGACCTGAAGACGGCGCAGATCGAGCTCCGCAACGCGATCCGCAACGATCCGCAGAACGCCGAGGCGCATTACTGGCTGGGACGCGTGTCGCTGGAACTCGGCGATCCCGTGGCCGCGGAGCGTTCGGCCTTCGCGGCGCGGGAGCGCGGCTATGATGCCGCGCAGGTGGTGCCGCTGATCGCCCAGTCGCTGCTGACGCAGAACAAGTTCGAGCAGCTGCTCGAGGCGCTGAAGCCCGAGGGCAGGAATCCCGCCCTCGATGCCGCGATCCTGGTCGCGCGGGGCTATGCGCTGATCGGCCTCAAGCGGCCGGATGATGCGCAGCAAGCCTTCGCCGAGGCCGAGAGGGTCGCCCCGAACGCCGTCGAGCCGCTGCTGGCCGGCGCCCGGCTGGCTGTCGCGCGCGCCGATCTCGCGGCGGCGCAGGCGAAGATCGACCGTGCCCTGGCCGCGCAGCCGAAATCGGTGGAAGCGCTGCTTGCGAAGTCGCAGCTGCTGCGTCTCAAGAGCGATACCGCGGGCGCGATGTCGGTGCTCGATGAGCTGATCGCCGACCAGCCCGGCGTGATGCAGGCCAGGCTCGACCGCGCCAGCCTGGCGCTGGCCATGGGCAGGAACGACGTCGCCAAGCTCGATATCGAGACGGTGCTGAAGGCGACGCCCGGCAACGTGCAGGGCATCTACCTGCGCGCGGTCATGGCCGCGCAGGCCAGGAACTTCAAGGCGGCGGATGCCGATCTGGATCGCATCGCCGCCTATGTCAGCCGCATCCAGCGCGCCTACTACCTGCAGGCCGTGGTCAAGGAGCAGCTCGGCCAGTTCGAACAGGCCGAGGAGGCGGCGCGCAAGTATCTGGCCCGCGCACCGAACGACCTCGCGGCCTACAAGGTGCTGGCGCGCATCCAGTTTGCCAAGCGCCGCCCGGACCTGGTGATCGATACGCTCGCCAAGGTGGCCGAATCCGGCAAGGGCGACGCCGAGACGTTCGATCTGCTGGGACGCGCGTACGCGGCGACGAACCGGCCGACCGATGCGGTGCAGAGCTTTCAGAAGGCCGAGTCGCTGGCGCCGAATGATGTGGGCGTGCAGACCCGCCTGGCATCGGTGCGCATGGGCATGGGCGAGGTGGATGCCGCGGTCGGTGACCTGGAGCAGACGCTGCAACTGGCGCCGAAGCTGCCCGCGGTGGGCGAGGCGCTGTTCTTCGCCGCCCTGGCCACGGGCGATCCGGAAAAGGCCGCCGATGCGCTGGCCAAGGTGCGCGAGGCCCAGGGCGACACCGAGGTGGTCGACAATCTCGAGGGTCTCTACAAACTGTCGATGATCGACATCGCCGGCGCCGAAGCGACCTTCGCGGCGCTGGTCAAGAAACATCCCGATTTCCACCCGGCCAAGGTCAACCTGTCCCGCGTGCTCGCGATGCAGGGAAAGGTCGCGGATGCCGAACGCCTGCTGGCCGGCATCCTGTCCCGCCAGCCGACCTCCGAGCCGGCGCTCAGCATGCTCGCCTCCAGTTATGTCCAGTCCGGCCGGCTGGCGGATGCGATCGGCCTGGTGGAGCGAGCCCTGGCGGCCGATCCCGAGAATGTCCGGCTGAAGGTCAGCCTCGGCGACCTGTTCATCCGGTCGGGCACGCCGCAGAAAGCGCTTGAAATCGTCAACCAGGAGAAGGGGGGGGCGGCGAACAGCACGGACATCCTCAGCCTGCGGGCCGCCGCCCAGTTGGCGCTGGGCCAGAAGAAGGAGGCGCGCGCCACCTATATCGATCTTCTGAAGCAGGATCCGAACCTGGTGGGTGCCCGCCGGCAACTCGTGGCGCTGCTGATCGAGGCCGGTGACTTCGAAAGCGCGCGCACCACCCTGACCGCCGGCATTGCCGCCACGCCGCGCAACTATCAGCTCTACCAGGACTTCGTGATGATCGACCTGCGGTCGACCGGCCTGGAGGCGGCGATGGCCACCGCCGACCGGCTGATCGCGCAGGACCGGGATTTCCCGACCATCCGCGCGCTGAAGGGGGACGTCTACCTGTCCGCCAACCGCCCGCTCGATGCGATCAACGCCTTCAACGAGTCCCTGAAGGTCGCCCCGTCCGGCCTGCTGACGACGCGGCTCGCGGGCGCGATGATCCGGGCCGGCAAGGTGGACGACGCCATCACCGTGCTGACCGACTGGATCAGGAAGAACCCCGAGGACGTCCAGGCGATGGCGCAGCTGGCGGAGATCTATATCGTCCGCGAAGCGTTCCCGGACGCGGCGCGCTATCTGGAGGCGGTGCTCAAGATCAAGCCGCACGAGTCGGTGGCGCTCAACAACCTCGCCTGGGTGTATCAGCAACTCGGGGACAGCCGGGCCCAGGCGCTCGCGCGCCAGGCCTATGTGCTGTCGCCGGGGGCGCAGACGGCCGATACGCTGGGATGGATCCTCACCAAATCGGGCAATGCCAGGGACGGCGTTGCCCTGCTGCGCCAGGCCAATGCCGAACTCGCCACCGATCCGCGCCTGCAATACCATTTCGCGGTCGCCCTGAAGGAAACCGGCGACAAGGAGGAGGCGATCCGGCAGCTCAACAAGGTCATCGAAACGAAGGGCGAGTTCCGCGAGAAGGTGGAGGCGCGCCAGCTGCTGGAGGAGCTGACGAAGGGATCCTGACCGGCGCCTGTCGGATCGCCACCGGCGCCGCCGGCATGCCGCCATTGCGTCTGCTCACCTTCTCGACGCTCTATCCAAGCGGGGCGCGCCCGAACCACGGCGTGTTCGTCGAAAACCGGCTGCGCCACCTGCTGGCGAGCGGCGGGGCCGTCGCCACGGTGCTGGCGCCGGTCCCGTGGTTTCCCAGCCGCGATCCGCGCTTCGGCGACTGGTCCCGCATGGCCGCGACGCCCGCCGAGGAGGTGCGGCACGGAATTTCCGTCCACCACCCGCGCTTTCCGGCGATCCCGAAGCTGGGCATGTCCTTGGCGCCGTTCCTGCTCTATCGCGCCATGCTCCCGGTTCTCGGCCGCATGCTGGCCGCGGGCGCGCGGTTCGACGCAATCGACGCGCATTACCTCTATCCGGACGGCGTCGCGGCGGTCTGGCTGGGGCGGCGGTTCGGCCTGCCGGTCGTGGTGACCGCGCGCGGCACTGATGTCAGCCTGATCCCGCAATTCCGCATCCCCCGCCGCCTGATCCAGGGGGCGATCCACGGCGCCGCGGCGCTGGTGGCGGTGAGTGCCGCGCTGAAGGCGGCATTGGTCGAGATCGGCGCGCCGGCGGCCAGGGTGACGGTGCTGCGCAACGGCGTCGATACCACTCTGTTCCGCCCGCCCGCGGATCGCGCCGGCGAGCGGGCCGCGCGCGGCCTGACCCGGCCGACGCTGCTGTCGGTCGGGCTGCTGATCGAGCGCAAGGGACACCACCGGACGATCGAAGCCATGACCGGGCTGCCCGGCTTCGACCTGCTGATCGCCGGGGACGGGCCGGAACGCCCTCGGCTGCAGGCGCTGATCGAGCGGCTGGGCCTGACCGATCGGGTGCGGCTGCTGGGCGCGCGGCCGCACGCCGAGTTGCCGGCGCTGTATGGCGCCGCGGACGCCTCGGTGCTGTCCTCCTCCCGCGAGGGATGGGCGAATGTGCTGCTGGAATCGATGGCCTGCGGCACGCCGGTGGTCGCCAGCAATATCTGGGGCAATCCCGAGGTGGTGCGGGAGATCGCGGCGGGGGTGATCACCGGGGAGAACAGCCCGGATGGGATCGTCGCCGGGGTGCGACGGCTGTTCGACGCCATGCCGCCGCGGGAGGCGACCCGCGCCTATGCCGAGGGCTTCAGCTGGGACGAAACCACGGCCGGCCAGTTGGCCCTGTTCCGCCGTGTGATCAACGCAGGGCGGAACAGCGGGGCCTGACATTGCGTCCGTGCCGATTCGCCCATAGCGTCTGTCCGGTCGAATGGGGCAGGGGATTGTGGGCAGACCGGCAGCACTGGCAGGTTCCTGGGCGGCGGCGTGCATCGCCATCGGTGCGGCTGCGCCGGCCTGGGCGGACGCGATCGACGGGCATTGGTGCCATCAGGACGGCAGGCGGCTTGAAATCGCCGGCGCGGTGATCATCACGCCGGCCAACACGCGCACCGAGGGCCGCTATGGGCGCCATGACTTTTCCTATGTCGTGCCCGCCACGGACCCGGGCGCCGGGGCGACAATCGACATGATCCTGCTGAATGAGATGACCATGCGACTGAAGGCCGGGAACACGGCCGAGGAAACCTGGAATCGCTGCGGACCACCGATCAGCCTGCGGGGCTGGCGGGCTTTCGGATAAGGGACAGGGAACGAGATGACTGACGATAGTCCACCCCTTCGCGCGCAGACCGCCGACCGGACATCGCGCAAGACGGAACCGGTCGGCTGGGAACCGGAACTGCAGGAATTGCGGGCGCGGCAGGCGCTCGCCCGCCAGATGGGCGGCGCCGAGAGGGTGGAGCGGCAGCACAAGGGCGGGCGGCTCACGGTGCGCGAGCGGATCGACCAGATGCTCGATCCCGGCACGTTCAAGGAAATCGGCAGCATCGCCGGCAAGGCGTCCTATGACGCCAAGGGCAACATCGTGGGCTTCATGCCCGGCAATTGCGTGTTCGGCCGTGGCCTGGTGGACGGGCGGCCGGTGGTGATCGCGGGCGATGACTTCACGTTGCGCGGCGGTTCGGCCGATGCCTCGATCAAGGGCAAGCCGAAGATGTCGGAGCAGCTTGCCGCGCAGTTCCGCATGCCGATCATCCGCCTGATCGAAGGCTCGGGCGGCGGCGGCTCGGTCAAGACCATCGAGACGACGGGACGCGCCAATCTGCCGGGCGGCCTGGGCGAGACCACGGCGTTCGACCTCGTCGCCAACAACATGGCGCAGGTGCCCGTGGTCGGGCTCGGCCTCGGCTCGGTGGCCGGGCTCGGTGCGGCCCGCCTGGTCGCGGCGCATTATTCGGTGATGGTGAAGGAAATCGCCGCGGTCTTCGTCGCCGGCCCGCCGGTGGTGGAGCGCCTGGGCGAGCCGCGCAGCAAGCAGGAACTGGGCGGCTGGGAAATCCAGCTGGGCTGCGGCGCCGTCGATCACGCGGTGGACACCGAGGAAGAGGCCTTCGAGGCCGCGCGCCGCTTCCTGTCCTATCTGCCGGGATCGATCCACGACGTGCCGCCGCGCGTGCGCGGATGGGACGATCCGGGACGGCGCGAGGAATCGCTGCTGACCGCGGTGCCGCGGGTGAAGAAGCAGGCGTATCACATTCGCCGGATCATCGAATCGGTGTTCGACAAGGGCACGTTCTTCGAACAGGGCAGGCTGTTCGGCCGGTCGATCATCACCGGGTTCGCGCGTCTGGATGGCTGGCCGGTCGCCGTGCTGGCCGGCGATCCGCTGTTCGACGGCGGCGCCTGGACCGCGGATGCTTGCAACAAGATCATCCGCTTCGTCGACATGGCGCAGACCTTCCATCTGCCGATCGTGCACCTGGTGGATTGCCCCGGCTTCCAGGTCGGCCTTAGGGCCGAGAGTTCGGCGGTGATCCGCTGGGGCGTACGGGCGCTGTCGGCGATCAACCAGACGACCGTGCCGTGGTGCAGCATCGTCGTGCGCAACTGCTATGGCGTTGGCGGGCTTGGGCACCAGCCGGTCGGGCGTCTCTGCCTGCGCTACGCGTGGCCCTCGGCCAGCTGGGGATCGCTGCCGCTGGAAGGCGGCATCGAAGCCGCGTATCGCGCCGAGATCGACGCCTCGGATGACCCGCAGGCGAAGCTGGAGGAGATCGAGGAAAGGCTGAACCGGCTTCGCTCGCCGTTCCGCACCGCCGAATCGTTTTGGGTTGACGAGGTGATCGACCCGCGCGACACCCGCCGCCTTCTGTGCGATTTCGCGAATCTTGCGGCACCTCTGCGCACGCCGGGGCCGTCAAGTTTCGGGATGCGTCCGTGAAACGACGGTTTTCAAGGCCGGCTTGCTGATTATATGGGGTGCGCATAGGCTGGGTTGACGCTAGGACCGGGGGACCGCAGAAGCCCCCGCCATGGGCGTACGGCGCGGCTCTGATGTGGTACTGTCTGATCGGGTACTGTGAGTAACGCGATCCTGCCGCGCGACGGAGGAAGGAGTCCAATTTGCAGCCGACCGATATCCGGAACCCCGACTATTTCCACAAGGTCGTGGATTGTCAGTGGGCATGCCCGGCGCACACGCCGGTGCCGGAATACATCCGGCTGATCGCGGATGGGCGCTACGCCGACGCGTTCATGATCAACTGGAAATCCAACGTCTTTCCTGGAATTCTCGGACGCACCTGCGACCGGCCCTGCGAACCCGCCTGCCGCCGCGGCCGGGTCGAGGAGGAACCGGTTGCGATCTGCCGGCTCAAGCGCGTCGCGGCCGACTACAAGGGCGATATCCGCCACCGCCTGCCCGCGAAACCCAACCAGCGCAACGGCAAGAAGATCGCCCTGATCGGTGCCGGCCCGGCATCCATGACCGTGGCCCGCGATCTGGCGCCGATGGGTTATCACCTCGTGGTGTTCGATTCCGACACGCGCGCCGGCGGGATGATCCGCAGCCAGATCCCGAAATTCCGCCTGCCGGAAGAGGTGATCGACGAGGAGGTCGGCTATATCACCGATCTCGGCCCCGAAATGCGGCTGGGCCAGCGGATCGACAGCCTGAAGGCGCTGCTGGCCGAGGACTACGACGCGATCTTCGTCGGATCCGGCGCGCCGCGCGGGCGTGACCTGCCGATCCCGGGCCGCGACGAGGCCGCTGCCAACATCCATATCGGCATCGACTGGCTGTCCTCGGTCTCGTTCGGCCATATCACCAGCATCGGCAAGCGCGTGATCGTGCTGGGCGGCGGCAACACCGCCATGGACTGCTGCCGCTCCTCCCGCCGCCTCGGGGGCGATGACGTGAAGGTCATCGTCCGCTCCGGCTTCGAGGAGATGAAGGCCTCGCCGTGGGAGAAGGAGGACGCGATGCACGAAGGCATCCCGATCCTCAACATGCTGGTGCCCAAGGCGTTCAAGCACCACGACGGCAAGCTGATCGGCATGACGTTCGAGAAGGTGAAGGCCGAGTACGACGCCCGCGGGCGCCGCAAGCTCGTGCCCACCGGCGAACCCGAGCAGTTCTTCGAATGTGACGACGTGCTGATCGCGGTCGGCCAGGAGAATGCGTTCCCCTGGATCGAGCGTGATATCGGCCTGGAATTCGACGATCGCTGGGACATGCCCAAGGTCGACGAGGTCACGTTCCAGTCCACCCACCCCAAGGTGTTCTTCGGTGGCGACGCGGCCTTCGGCCCCAAGAACATCATCTGGGCCGTGGCGCATGGCCATCAGGCGGCGATCTCGATCCACCAGTTCTGCCAGGGCCAGGATGTGCGCGACCGTCCGCCGCCCGGGGTCACGCTGACCAGCACGAAGATGGGCATCCATGAGTGGAGCTACGACAACGAGCCGTCGCTCGATCTCCGCTACAAGGTGCCGCATCGCGAACTCGACCAGGCGCTGAAGGACATCAAGGCGGAGGTCGAGCTCGGCTTCGACGAGAAACTGGCCTACGCCGAGGCGCAGCGCTGTCTCAACTGCGACGTGCAAACGGTGTTCAGCGACACGCTGTGCATCGAATGCGATGCCTGCGTCGATATCTGCCCGGTGGACTGCATCAGCTTCACCGAGAACGGCGATGAGGCCGATCTGCGCACAAGGCTGAACGCCCCGGCGCACAACCTGACCCAGGCGCTCTACGTGTCGGAGCCGCTCAAGACCGGCCGCGTGATGGCGAAGGACGAGGATGTCTGCCTTCACTGCGGTCTCTGCGCCGAACGGTGTCCGACCGGCGCATGGGATATGCAACGTTTCCTGATCGACGTGGCACAGGCGGAGAACGCATGCTGCAATCGCTAGACCGCGTGGAAGCCCTCCAGCGGGTCAACGACTTCGTCGTCAAGTTCGCCAATGTGAACGGGTCGGGCTCGGCCAGCGCCAATGCGCTGTTCGCCAAGTCGGTCCTGCGCATGGGCGTGGCGGCGACCCCCCGGAACATCTTTCCGTCCAACATCCAGGGACTGCCGACCTGGTACGAAGTGCGGGTCTCGGAAGCCGGCCATCTCGGTGCGCGCGGCGGCGGGGTCGACCTGATGGTGGCCATGAACCCGCAGACCTGGGACCAGGACGTCGCCAGCATCGAGCCGGGCGGCTACCTGTTCTATGACAACACCAAGCCGATCCCGCCCTCGAGGTTCCGCAACGACATCGTCGTGGTTGGCGTGCCGCTGACGCGGATGACGAACGAGGCGTACAGCTCGACACGCGAGCGGCAGCTGTTCAAGAACATCGTGGGCCTGGGTGCGCTGGCGGCGCTTCTGGACATGGATGCCCCGGCGATCGAGCAGTTGCTGGCCGAACAGTTCAAGGGCCGCGAGAAGCTGATCAATGCCAACATCCAGGCCCTGCACATGGGCATCGACTGGGTGAAGGCGAACCTGGACGACCCGATCAAGCTGAAGCTGCGCAAGGCCGATGTGGTGGGCGACCGCATCTTCATCGACGGCAACAGTGCCGCCGCCCTCGGCGCGGTGTACGGCGGCGCCACGGTCTGCGCCTGGTACCCGATCACGCCGTCCTCCTCGGTGGCCGAGGCGTTCACCCGCTATTGCGGCCGCTTCCGCGTCGACAAGGAGACGGGGACGAACAAGTTCGCCATCGTGCAGGCCGAGGACGAGCTGGCCTCGATCGGCATGGTCATCGGCGCGGCCTGGAACGGTGCCCGCGCCTTCACCGCCACCTCGGGTCCCGGCATCTCCCTGATGCAGGAATTCATCGGGCTGGCCTATTTCGCCGAAATCCCGGCTGTCATCATGGATGTGCAGCGCTCCGGCCCGTCCACCGGCATGCCGACCCGCACGCAACAGACCGACATCCTCTCCTGCGCCTATGCCTCGCACGGCGACACCAAGCACGTACTGCTGATCCCCGAGGACCCGCACGAATGCTTCGAGTTCGGCGCGTTGTCCTTCGACCTCGCCGACCGGCTGCAGACGCCGATCTTCCTCATGCTCGACCTCGAGATCGGCATGAATGAACGGCTGACGAAGCCGTTCACCTGGGACGACAGCCGCAGGATGGACCGCGGCAAGGTGATGACAGCGGCCGATCTGGAGGCCGGCAGAAAGTTCGGCCGCTACCTGGATGTGGACGGCGACGGCATCACCTATCGCACCTATCCCGGCACGCACCCGACCAAGGGCGCCTTCTTTACCCGCGGCACGTCCAAGGACACGATGGCGCGGTATTCCGAGGAGGGGCATGACTACCAGGAGAACATGGAGCGGCTGCTGAAGAAGCACCGCACCGCGCGCAGCCTGGTGCCGCCGGCCATCATCACCAAGGCCGGACAGCCGACGAAATTCGGCGTGATCTATTACGGATCGACCAGCCCGGCGATATCGGAGGCGCAGCAGATCCTGGGCGAGAAGGGCATCGTGCTCGACCAGATGCGGCTGCGGGCCTTCCCCTTCGGCAAGGAGGTCGAAACCTTCCTCGCCGAACACGACCAGGTCTTCGTGGTCGAGCAGAACCGCGACGGGCAGATGCGCTCGCTGCTGATCAACGAGCTGGAGATCGATCCGAAGAGGCTGGTGAAGGTCGTGCACTATGACGGCACGCCGATCTCCGCCCGCTTCATCGCGGGGGCCATCGCCGACCGGCTCAATTCCGACAATGTGGTGCCCTTCCGCCAGGTGGTGTCATGACCTTCATCCCGAAGCCAAAGCTCCATCACCCCGATCTGCAGAAGAACGCGCTGGGCTACACGCGGCGCGACTATGAAGGCCCGGTCTCCACGCTGTGCGCCGGCTGCGGCCATGATTCGATCAGCGCCGCCATCGTGCGCGCCTGTTTCGAGCTGGATATCGCGCCGCATCGCGTCGCCAAGCTCTCGGGCATCGGCTGCTCGTCGAAGACGCCGACCTACTTCCTGGGCGCCTCGCACGGGTTCAACTCGGTGCATGGCCGCATGCCGTCGGTGCTGACCGGGGCGAACCTCGCGAACAGGGACCTGATCTACCTCGGCGTGTCCGGCGACGGCGACAGCGCCTCGATCGGCATCGGCCAGTTCGCGCATGCGATCCGCCGCGGCGTGAACATGGTCTACATCGTCGAGAACAACGGCGTGTACGGCCTGACCAAGGGCCAGTTCTCCGCCACCTCGGACAAGGGCGCGAAATCGAAGCGCGGCGTCGTCAACAACGACGAGCCGATCGACCTGGTCGGCATGGCGCTGCAGCTTGGCGCGACCTTCGTCGCCCGCAGCTTCTCGGGTGACAAGGCGCAGCTGGTGCCGCTGATCGAGGCCGCTTTGCGCCATGGCGGCGCGGCGTTCATCGACTGCATCTCCCCCTGCGTCGCCTTCAACAACCATGAAGGCTCGACCAAGAGCTTCGACTTCGTGCGCGAGCACAACGAGGCCCTGAACCGGCTGGACGTGATCACCGGGCGGGACGAGATCACGGTCGACTACGCTCCGGGCACGGTCGAGATGGTGACCCAGCACGACGGATCGACGCTGCGGCTGCGCAAGCTGCATGCGGACTATGATGTGCATGACCGCATTGCCGCGCTGGCCTACATGCAGCAGCGGCGCGCGGCGGGCGAGATCGTGACGGGGCTGCTGTATGTCGATCCGAACCCGCACGACATGCATGCCATGCTGCGCACCGTCGACACGCCGCTGAACGCGCTGGACGAGGCGGCACTGGTTCCGGGCGCCGCGATGCTGGATCGGCTGAACGCCGGCCTGCGGTAAGTCCGGCATGACCGGCGCCGCGGACCTGCGGCAGCGTGTGAAGGTCTGCATGTTCGACCAGTACGGCACGCTGGTCGACATGCAGTCGGGCCTGCGCGACGTCGTCACCCCCTGGCTGCTCGCCAAGGGCTGGACCGGCAACCCGAACTCCTTCGTCACCTGGTGGCGGCGGACGCATTTCGAGAATTCGATGATCGATGCGCTGCTGCAGCGCGCGCACATGCCGTATCGCGAGATCGGGCATCTGTCGCTGCAGCAGGTGATGCGGCGCGCCGGCATCGAGCACACGATGCAGGACGTCCGCGACTTGGTCGCCGCCATCGAGCGGCTGAAGCCGTTCCCGGAAATCCCCGCCGCGCTCGACAGGCTTCGCACCCGCTATCGTCTGGTCATCCTGTCGAATGGCGATCCCGACATGCTGGAGGCGGCGCGCGCCCATCACGGCCTGCGCGTGGACGATGTGATCTCGGTCGCCGCGGCCAATGCGTTCAAGCCGCATGCCGCGACCTATCGCACGGCGGCGGACCGCTGCGGCGTGCCGATGGACGAAATCCTGTTCGTCGCCAACCATGAATTCGACTGTGTCGGCGCCAAGGCCGCCGGCATGGCGACGGCCTTCATCGATCGCCGCCAGCGCCCCTTCGCGGCCTGGCCGCATCAGCCCGACCTGATCGTGCCCAGCATGACCGCGCTGGCCGAGGTCATGACCGCCTGACCACACCCGCACCGCCAAGACAGGGAAACGCCATGCCGACCGTGCTCTATACGGAAAAGTCCTACGCCGACGACAGTGTCGAACGCCGCATCTACGGCCCTGATGTCCGCGTGATCTTCCCGAAGGAGCCGACCACCGGCCTCGCCGACCTCCCGGATGCCGACTGCGCGGAAGCGGAAGGGCTGATGATCCTGCGCTACAAGGTCACCGAGGCGGACCTGGCGCGCTTCCCCAAGCTGCGGGCGATCTGCCGGATGGGCGTCGGCTATGACAATCTCGATCGGGTCGCCGCGGCTAAGCGCCAGATCACGATCCTGAATGTGCCCGACTATGGCACCACCGAGGTCGCCGACCATGCCATGTCGCTGGCCCTGGCGCTGCGCCGCGGGCTGCTGATCCACCTGGAGGCGCAGCGCGCCGATCCGCCGGCCGTCTGGCGCTATATCGATGATCCGCTGGTGAAGCGCTCGGGCGTGCAGACCTTCGGCATTGTCGGCATGGGCCGCATCGCCACCGCGGTTGCGCTGCGCGCCAAGGCGTTCGGCTTCCGCGTCGTGTTCTACGACCCGTATCTGCCGAATGGGGTGGAACTCGGGCTCGGCGTTCACCGCGCCGCCACGCTGGACGATCTGCTGAAGCAGACCGACACGCTGTCAATCCACGTGCCGCTGACGCCGGAAACCCGCAACCTGATCGGCGCCCGGGAACTCGCCCTGCTGCCCAAGGGCGCGGTGCTGGTGAACACCGCGCGCGGGCCGATCGTTGATATCGACGCGCTGGCGCAGGCGCTGAAATCCGGCCACCTGTCGGGCGTGGGCATCGACGTGGTGCCGGTGGAACCGCCGGTGGAGCCGGTGCCGGAGCTGATGCGGGCCTACCGCGCCCGCGAACCCTGGACCATCGGCCGGCTGATCATCACGCCGCATTCGGCCTTCTATACGCCGCAGGCCTGGGACGACATCCGCAGCAAGTCAGCCGAGACGATGCGCGCGGCCCTGCTGGGACCGAAGCCGCAGAACGTCATTCCGCCCGACAGCTACTGACCGACCCTACGGGTCCACCGTTCCCGGCCCGTCCAGCGGCGTGACCCGGCCCGTCAGCCGGTTGCCCGCCAGGATGGCCGGGATTTGCGTGCTGTTGCGCACGAACAGCGTCGGTTCCGGCAGGTCCGAGCGGAACCGGTTGTCGCGGATGATCATCACCTCGGTCGCGTTGCTCATGCCTTCCACGCCGATCGAGATCGCGGTCGAGGCATTCTCGCTCAGGGCCCCCTTGTGCAGCACATTGTCCTGCACCAGCAGGTTGCCGCCGTTCGGCGTCTCGATCAGATAGCTCGACGTGCCCTCGGGCCCATCCTCGATCCGGTTGCCGACGATCACCGTCGTGCGGGCGCGCGACTTGATGTGGTGCGCGGTGCGGGTGTTGAAGAACCGGCTGCGCTCGATGTCCAGCACCGCGATCGCGGCGCCGGCGTAGATCGCGTGGGCACAGGCCCCGATGCAGGACCCGTTGCCCTCGAACGTGCTGTCCTCCACCCGCAGCACGCTGTCCGGCGGACCGGCGGCCAGGATACCGTTCTGGTTGTTCAGGAACCGGCTGTCCCGCACCGTCAGGTTGGCGCCCAGCGACAGGATCCCGGCGGCGTTGCCATGCACCGACTCCGCCCCGGCGAAGGTGATCCCGCGGATGGTGATGTTGCGGCCGGTGGTGATGAACAGGCCGCGCTCGCCGCATGGCTTGCCGGTGATCACCACGCCCGGCGCCCGCGCCTCGATCACCAGGTTGGACCGGCTCCACACCGCGCAGTCCGCATAGGTGCCGGGTTCGATCACGATCCGGTCGCCATCCGCCGCAATCGTTGCCGCCTGGCTGGGCACCTGCAGGCGCTGGCCGGGGCCCACCGTCAGGACCCGCGACGCGCCGGCCGGCATCGCTATCATGATGAGCAGAACGACCATCACGCACGCCAGCATTGCGGGCGCGGAAGCGACTGCGCTAAGCCGAGCGCGGGGAGGGCTGGCGACGATCATTGGCCCTGCCAGACTGCGAAGAGGTCATACGAGTCAAGGTGGATAAGCGCCCGCTGATGGGTCCGCCGCGGAGCGCTCCGGCCGCCCCGCTGATCCTGCATGTCTTTCCGTCCTTTTCGGTGGGTGGCGCCCAGATGCGCTTCGCCGCGCTGGCGAACCATTTCGGATCGGCATTCCGCCATCTCGTCGTGTCGCTGGACGGCGACCTGACCTGCGCGGAGCGGCTGGACCCCGGCCTGGACGTGACCTACCCGGCCATCGACGCGCCAAAGGGCGTGATGCTGCGCAATGCGCTGCGGTTCCGGACCAGGCTGCGGGAGTGGCAGCCGCATACGATGGTCACCTGCAACTGGGGAGCGATCGAGTTCGCGCTGGCCAATGTCCGGCCGGTGACGCGGCATGTGCACGTGGTCGACGGCTTCGGCCCCGAGGAGCGGGAGCAGCCGATCTTCCGCCGTGTCCTGGTGCGCCGCGTCGCCCTGGCTGGCGGCACCGTTGTGCTGCCGTCGCACAACCTGATGCGGATCGCGACGGGGCAGTGGAGGCTGCCCGCGTCCATCTGCCGCTATGTCCCGAATGGCATCGACCTGGCGCGTTTCGCCATGGCGGGCAGTCGCGCGGGCCGGGCGGGGCCGCCGGTGATCGGCACCGTGGCCGGGCTGCGGCCGGAGAAGAACATCGCGCGTCTGCTGCGCGCCTTTGCCCAGGTCGTGCACGAATTCCCGTCGCGCCTGGTCGTTGTCGGCGACGGGCCGGAACGTGCAGGGCTGCAGGCCCTGGTTCACTCCCTGGGCGTGGCGGATCGCGTCACCTTCACCGGCCAGCGCGACGACACCCCGGCGCTGTATGCCGGCTTCGACATATTCGCGCTGAGCTCCGACACCGAGCAGATGCCGCTTTCAGTGATGGAGGCGATGGCGAGCGGCCTGCCCGTTGCTGCGACGGATGTCGGCGATGTGCGCCCGATGGTCGCGCCCGAGAACGCGCCGTTCCTGTCGCCGTTGCGCGACGATGCGCTGGCCGCCTGCCTGGGCGCTCTGCTGCACGATCCTGCGCTGCGGCTGCGCGTGGGCGCGGCGAACCTGGACAAGGCGCACCGGGACTTCGGCCACGCCGCCATGTTCGCGGCTTGGCATGCGCTGTGGACCGGATCGGCCGGCCCGCCCTGATGCGCATCTCCGTGTCCGCGGTCACCGACTTTGCCGCCCTGGGGCAGCGGTGGCGGGATCTGGAATCGCGCGCCGAGGGATCATTCTTCCAGGGCTGGACCTGGACCGGCTGCATGGCCGAGGCGCGGTTTCCTGATCCGGTTCTGCTGGAAGCCGAGGAGAACGGCCGGCCGGTTGCCCTGGCGCTGTTCAACCGCACGCGGCGCTTCGGGCGGTCCGACGTGCTGTTCCTGCATGAAAGCGGCGACCGGCGGCTGGACAATCTGACGATCGAGTTGAACGGGGTCCTGCTGGAGGCGGGGCGCGGGGCGGACCTGGAGGCAGCCTGCCTCGGCGCGGTGCGGCGGACCCGCGGCCGATTCCTGTTCGGCAAGCGGATCGTGGCGAGCGGGATCGGCGAGGCCACGCTCTCCAGCCTGCGACGAGCGGTGCCCGCGGTGCATGTGCACCGGTCTCGCCCGGCACCGTTCGTCGATCTGCACCTGCTGCAACCGGACGGGTCCGACTATCTGAACCACCGCAGCGCCAATACGCGTCATCAGATTCGCCGGTCCGACCGGGCCTATGCCGCCGCGGGGCCGGTGGCGATCGAGCGTGCGGCCAATGTCGAGCAGGGATTGCACTTCCTGGCGGAGATGATCCCGTTGCATCAGGCGACCTGGACGGGACGAGGCCAGCCCGGGAGTTTCGCCGACCCGTTCTTCGGGCAGTTCCATCGCGGTCTGATCGCTCGGGGGCTGCCGCGGGAGGAGATCGATCTGCTGCGGGTGACCGCGGGCGGGCAATTGGTCGGAATTCTTTACAACTTTCGCTACCGGCGGCGGATGCTGGCCTATCAGAGCGGTCTGAACTACCGGACGACCGAGACGCATCAAAAGCCCGGTCTGACATCGCACCACCAGGCGATCCGGTTCGCCTGCGCCCTGGGGCTGGAGCGGTATGAATTTCTCGCCGGAGATGACCGTTACAAGCGGAGTCTTGCCGACGCCGAACACTGGTTGCACTGGGCGGAGGCGGGTTCGGCCTGGTCCTTGCGGTCGCTGGCATTCCGGGCGCGGCGGGTGTTCGGGGCGTAGGGCGACCGGACGGTGTCGGGATTCCTTACGGTTCGCCCTGCGCGGCGCGCTGCGGCGTCGGTACCACATTGAACTCGCTTCTGAAATTGGTGCGGCACAAATGTTGCGTCAGGTGATTCAGGATGATTTTCCGATACTCTGGCCGCTTCACGGCGCAGCGCAGCAAATGTGTGCAGAAAATCGAGTTGCTGAACGCCATATGGCACGGTATTTACGAATCGTAATAGGTGAGGTCTCGTAGTGAAATCCAGCCTGGCATCCGCAACGTCGGTCTTTGCTCTGCTCGTGTTCGAGACGGGGCGCGTTGTGGCGCCAGTCCTCACGGTCGGCGCGGCTGCTGGCGCGTTGCTGGAACCCAGTGCGGCCTTTGCCAATACCATCTCCGTGAGCCCATCCAATACGATCGACATCTACGATCTGGTTGGCTCCGCACTGGTGGGTTCGGCCACTATCACCGTAACCGGTTCCGATACCGGCGGCACATCATCGACCCTGCAGAACAGCAACACCATAAGCTCGGGCGAGTCCGCCGCAGGCTTCGCCGGGTCGGGCATAGCCACGACGACCGTGCCAGGTGGACAGAGCCGGACCGCGACAGCCACCTACACCTTCGATCGCGCAACGACCGGAACAGCCACCGCCAAGGTGAGCTTCAAGATGAACGGGGCGACCACCCAGTCGGTGACGTTGGTCGGGCAGGGCGTTGCGCCGGTTGCGGACCTGACCGGCGGGACCGTCACGAACATCCTGGTGGGACAGTCGGCCAGTGTGGCAGTGACCGTCAGCAACACGGGCAACGGCAACCTGGCCATGCTGTCGAATTCCGGCGTGACAGCGTCGCTCAGCAATCTGAATGGCACGATCGGCTCGGCCAGCAGCGGTCTGTTCACGGGTGGCGGGTCTTCGATCAGTATCGGCGACACATCGTCAACCACGGTCAACTACATCTTCACGCCGACACAGACAGGCACCGCGACGGCCACGGTGCTGGGCGCGTTCACCAACGGCACCACCAACAAGAATGCGGCTGGCACGCTCACCGCGACGTTGACCGGCAATGGCGTCGCCCCGGTCGCGGATGTCTCGGTCAGCAACACGCCGATCACCTCCGCCGGTGGTGCGGTCGCCGGCACCGGCAACGTGGGCAATGTGCTGGTGGGTGAGAGCGTGGCGGTCACCGTCACGGTCAACAACACCGGTAACGGCAACCTGTCGGGCCTTGGCACCGTCAGCAATCTGCGCGGCGCCGCGGGCGCGGCGGGGAACTCGGTGTTCGTCGGGTCCGGCACGTCGTTCAGCCTGCAGGACAGCACCACACCGGGTGCCACGACCAGCACGACCGCAAGCTACGTGTTCACCCCCACCGGCCGGGGCGCCGTGAACACCACGGCCGTCACGGCGTTCGACAACGGCACCGGCGCGGGCGGGCAGAATCTCGCGGGCAGCGTCACCACCACGCTGTCGGGCACGGGCGTCGCGCCCGTCCTGAACGTCTCCAGCACCGCCAGCGCCGGGTATGTGCTGGTGTCGCAAAGTGCGGCAGCTTCGGTCACGGTCAACAATACCGGTGACGGCAATCTCTCGGGCCGCGGCACGATCAGCAACCTGCGCGGCACGATGGGCACCGCCGCCAGCAGCGGCTTTTCGGGCGGGGGCGGGTCCGTCAGCCTGACCGACTCGACCTCGACGACCGTGAACTACGTGTTCACGCCCAGTGCGCGCGGGGCTGCATCCGCCGTCGTCACCTCGACCTTCGTGAACGGCAACGCCACGAACACCGCAAGCGCGCCCAGCACGACGCTGACCGGAACAGGCGTGGCGCCGGTCAATCAGGTGTCGTCCACCGGCACGACCTATGTGCGCATGGGCACGTCCGGCAGCACATCGGTCACGGTGAAGAACGTCGGTGACGGCAACCTGTCGGGCGCGGGGGCGATCAGCAACCTGAACGGGTCGGTCGGCACGACGCTGGGGACCGGCTTCACCGCGGCGGGCGGCAATCCCACCTCGGTCAGCCTCGCCGATGCGGCCACCTCGACGCTCGGCTTTACCTATGCGCCGGGGACGAGCCGAGCGGTCAACTCCTCGACGGCGGTGTTCAGCTTCGGGAACGGCAAGTCCGATGGGACGAACGCGGCGCAGTCGGTCACGGCAACCGTCAGCGCCCAGGGCGTCGGCCCGACCCTGCAGAGCAAGCTGGGCACGACCATCAACACGCCGACCGCGGTGCCCAATGGCGCGACCGTCACGACCGGGCCGACGATCGATTTCGGCACGGTGGGCTGGTACACGACGACGGTCCTGCTGAACCTCGCGAACATCACCGCCGACCTGAACGGCGGGAACGACGCGCTGACGGACCTGACGATCAACTCCTTCGCGATCGCCGGGGCCGACGCGTCGAAGTTCAGCGCGACACTGACGCCGGGGACGGTGATCCACAAGGGATCGTCAATCTATTTGCCGATTTCGGTGCTGGACACGTCGAACGGGATCCTGAACGGCACGCTGACGCTGTTCACCGACCAGTCGGTGGCGTTGGGCGGCGTGGGCGACACGTTCACCTATCAGCTGCTGGCGACGGTGGTGCCAGAGCCGGCGTCGGTGGTGGCGTTCTGCTCGGGGCTCGTGGGGCTTGCAGCGGTGCGACGCCGGCGCAAGCGCCGGGAC
>JBFXDK010000019.1:0-14238 GCA_050181195.1 Acetobacteraceae bacterium
GCCTGCGGCGACCGGCTGACATCGAAAGGCTTGCACCGATCCCCCCTCCCGGCCAAACATCGCGCCGGCCGATGTCCACGAAAGCAGGGACACAGGGAGGAAACATGAACCGCAAGCCGCGCCTGTTCATAGGCTCGTCTTTCGATGGTCTGGAGGTGGCGCGTGCGCTCCAGGCCGAACTCGAAGACCGCGTCGATGTCGTGCTGTGGACCCAGGGCGTATTCGAGATGAAATTCGCCTGCCTGGAGAGCCTGATCCAGGAAACCGACAAGGCGGATTTCGCGGTGCTGGTCCTGACCGCGGAAGACATGATCCGCAGCCGGGGCCGCCAGCGGGCATCGCCGCGCGACAATGTGCTGTTCGAACTGGGCCTGTTCATGGGCCGGCTGGGGCGGCAGCGCTGCTTCTTCCTGCACGATGGCCCGGAACGCGACGGCCTGACGCTGCCAGCCGATCTGCTGGGCGTCTGGGCCGCGAGCTATGTCCGGCGCGCCGATGGCGATCTCCGCTCCGCGATCGGTCCGGCCGCCATGCGGATGGCCGAACAGGTCGATGCCATCGGCCCGCGTCCGCGAATTATCCAGAGCCCGCTCCAGAACGATGCCGAAACCGAGAGTGAACCGGCGATTTCAGGCACCTGGGCCGGGTTCGCACCGGGGGGAGACCGGCCCGACGAACCGGTCAGCACCATGACCCTGGAACGGCACGGGGCTTTCGTGCGCGCCTTCGTGGAGCGTCGCGTGCGGGGCGGGGTGCGCCGCTACTCCTACGAGGGCCGCTTCCTGGCCGGCCAGCTGGTCCTGTTCTACGAGGACGACGACGGCGGGGAAATGGTGGTGGGCACGATGGTCCTGCACCTGGGCACCGACCAGCGGACGCTGGCCGGCAAGAGTACCTACTACCAGAACGAAACCGGACAGGTGGTCACGACGGATCGCATCTACCGGCGTATGGACCAGCCGCGCCAGCCAACCGGCATCGGGACCGCCGGATTCGTCGCGCCCCGCATCCGCCTCGCGCGCTCGGCCTGACGCCCCGCGAGACCATGGCCGGCGCTTCCGCGTCCGGCGCCGGCCGACGCCTGACGCGGAGCGACGGAGCCGCCGGTGCGGGCGGACCCGCGAAGAGCCAGGCAGGCATTCGCGGCCTCGACCACGAATGCCTGATCGCAACATGTAATGCGCGCATCATTTCATCGGCTTCGCACCTGCGGCGCTCCGCCGAATGATGCTCAGGCCGGGACCGAGACCTGGTCCGCGATCGTCGCCGCCAGCAGCGCATGCGCGGTTCCGCTCGGGTGCAACGTATCGAAGAACAGGTATCCCGCCTGGGCGTCGCCGCTGGCCTGCAGCGTACCGCTGTTCGGGTCCGTGATGTTGCCCGTCCACAGCGGATCGGTGACGTTCGTCAGGCCATAGGCGCCGGGTGTCGCGATGGCGGTGTCCAGGAAGGTGAACGTATCGACCAGTTGCAGGTCCACGCCGCTGGTCGCGACGACATCCTGCAATTGATCGGCCAGCAGCGTGTTGTATTCCTGCGCGGTCGCCGTGGCCTGGGCCGCCACGTCCGGTCCTCGCTGCACCTCATATGGTGTCTGCCCCAGGTTCGGCAGGTTCAGCACCATCACATGCTGCGCGCCCAGCGAGATCAGGTTGTTGACGAAGCCCACCTCGTTGCTGACCGCCTGCTGCACCGATGCGCTGCGCTGTTCCGCGGTCAGGGACGTATCGTTCGCA
This sequence comes from Acetobacteraceae bacterium, assembly GCA_050181195.1. Lineage (GTDB taxonomy): Bacteria > Pseudomonadota > Alphaproteobacteria > Acetobacterales > Acetobacteraceae > Rhodopila. The sequence goes on from JBFXDK010000019.1 coordinate 1,737, forward strand.
ACGTCCAGCATATCGTTGGCACCGATCCAGACGGTGTACAGCGCGTCCGCGCTCGGGTTCGGTACGTTGGCGGCGAACTGTCCCAGCTGGCTGGGCAGGTCGGACGGGTTCGGCGTGTAGCCGGGGATCGCGCCGGTGCGCGCACCGCCATAGGCATAGTCGGTGCCGCCCGTCAGGCTGGCCTTCACCGGCGGCAGGCCAAACTCCTGCGAGAGCTGCTGCACCCAGACCGGCCCGTTGGAAAAGACGCCACCGGCATAGGGCGGCGAGACCGGCACGTTGCGCAACGTCAGGGCGGAGACGTTGCCGGCATCGGACAGGCTGTCACCAAACGCATAGACGGCGCTGAACCCGCCGGCGGGCGGATTTACCACGCCATCGTCGGCGAACTGCATCGGCGGGGCCGGCGGCGAGACCAGGTTGGACGGAACAATGTCGGACACCGTGTTCACGGCGTCGATCAGGGATTGTAGTGTTGCCATGGCGGGAAAACGTGGCGCGGGTCCCGTTGGTTCCCGCGCGCGCAATGCTCCGCCTTCTGCTTATGGAAGGGCGTCCGGCCGGGGCATCGATCGCGGCGCCGAGCGACCGCTTGGCGTCACGTTGGACCTTTCAGGCGGCGGTCACCACGCACAATTCCGAGCGGTAGGGCCGGTTCAGGGTCACGGTGACCGCACGCCCGCTACCCCTGCCCAGCAGATCCCCGCCGGCCTCGCCGAAGCGGCGGCAATGGAAGTCCCGGTCCGGCAGCAGGCCAGGCAGCGGAAAGGCCTCGCTCGCCGCCTCACCGGCCAGGCGGAACGCGAACAGCACGCCGCCCTGCCCGTCCTTGCGCACGTACCAGATGGCGGCCCAGTCTCCCACGCCGTCCGGCGGGGGCGAGCGGGTCAGCAGATACTGGTCGCCGTGATGGATGATGTCCCGCAGTTCGCCGCGATACAGCGCGACATGCGCGGCGACGACGCTGATTTCGGTGTCCGACCAGCGGTCGACCGGCGCGCCGATCCCGAAGCTGCCGAGCATGGCGACGCGCAGACGAAAGGGCAGGTCGCCGGCCTCCATGAGGTCCGGCGGCAGTGCATCGTAGCCGGCGATGTTTCCGGCGGGCCATTCCACCAGCCAGTCGTTGCAGGCGACCGCGGGATGGGCAAGCTGGCTGCCGAAATGGATGGCGAGCTTGCGCAGCGCCCCGGGCTGGTCGCTGATCCAGTTGAGATGCGCGCGGGACAGGATGGCGCCGTCCATCCGCCCGCCGCCGGAGGCGCACATTTCCAGCGTCAGGTCCGGGAATGCGGCGCGGATGGCGTCCTGCAGCCGGTACAGCCCGTGGTAGTGCGCGATCAGCGGGTCCTGCATGGTCAGGTCCGCCGGCAGTCCCGGCGCCCAGCCGCCGGCGAACAGGTCGGCGTTGAAGTCCCACTTCATCCAGTCGACCGCGAACAGGCGCAGGACGCGCGTGACCCGGTCGAACGCATAGGACCAGGCGTCCGGCACGCCCAGGTTCAGGATCGCCCGCTCCTGCGCTCCCGGCGGCTTGCCGTCGATGTGGTGCAGCCATTCCGGCCGCTCCTCGCGGATCGAGGACAGCGTGCCGATCACCTCCGGTTCGAACCACAGGCCGAACCGCAGCCCGTGCTGGCGGCAGGCATCGGCGATGGGCTGCATCCCGTCGGGGAAGCGGCGGCGGCTGACGCGCCAGTCGCCGGTGCGGTCGTACCAGGCGCCCGGAGTGTCACCGCTGTCGGGGCGGAACCAGCCGGCGTCGATGACAAAGACCTCGCAGCCCAGGCGCGCGACCAGGGGAATGACCGAGAGCAGGACGTCGGCCCGCAGATCGCCGAAGTAACGGTACCAGCTGTTGAACTGCACCAGGATCGGGCGATCGGGATCGGGCCGGCGTGCGCGCCGCCAGTCGTGCAGGCGCTGCGTCGCGCGGTTCATGCCGCCCTCGACGCGGCCGAACAGGACCTGCGGCAAGGCAAGCGAGGTGCCCGGACGCATGCGGTGGCGGAATTCCCAGGGATTGATGCCGCCGCGGATCAGCGCGCCATGGTCCGTCGGGTCCACTTCCAGGCGCCAGTTGCCGGACCACATGAGCTCGGCCAGCACGGTAGCGTCGGCGGACCGCAGGGCGACATAGGGCTGGAAGCCGAAACCGGTCTTGCCGACGCGGCTTTCCAGGGCGAGCGGCGCCTTGGGGAACGGCGCGCGCGTGATCTGCGTCTCCTCGGTCCAGGCGCCGGCCAGGTACAGCACGCGTTCGACCGGTTCGTGCGTCGTCAGGCAGCAGCCAAGCAGCGCGCGGATATCGATCTCACCGCCGTCGCCGCGATGGTGCAGCAGGGTATCGCGTGTCGCGAGGCCCGTTTGCGGATCGACGGCGACGGTCACCAGGGCGTCGAGCGGCTGGGTGGTGGCGCGCAGATTGATGCGCACCTCCGCCGCCGTGGCGTCCGTGTCGATCACGCGCCAGGTCAGGGCCTCCTCTTCCGGGCCTATGCGGATCATCACCACGTCCACCTCGGCCGGGATTTCGGTCATGGCGGCGGGTGCGGCGGGTGGCAGCACGCGGCAGACGACATGCGTGCCGTTCGGCACGACTTCGTAGCGCGCCTCGGGCGTGTGCAGCACCAGCGGCGCGGCCGGCTGCGGCGGGGCAACCGCCGGCGCCGTCTGCGCGCGCGCCGGCGCGATCGCCGCGGCCACGGACGCGCCGGTCAGGAAACCGCGTCTCAGCAAGGAACCGGGCCTGGCCGTGGCTTAGATCGGGCGACCGAATGGTCGACCGTTCCGCGCGCAGGGTTGGTGTGGCGGCTGCGCGCGACATCAAGAGGATACCAGCCGGCCGTGCTACATCGCATGGGTCAATGCCTCGGGCGGCTGGTATCAGCCTTGCTTCTTTTTCTTGCCTTTCTTCTCAGAAGGGGCATCGCGCACCTCGGGCGCGGGCGGCAGGTTGGTGAAGAACGAAACCCGGTTGTCGGCGCCCGTCATCATGTAGCTATGGTCCGACCCGGTCAGAATGAAGCGGGCGCCCATCGCGACATAACGGGAGGCATTCTCCTCGTCATACACGCCCCCCATGCCCAGCACCTTGCCGTGCCGGCGGCATGCCTCGCCCACCGCCCGATACGCCTCGATCACTTTCGGGTGGCCCATCTGGCCGGAAACCCCGAGTTCGGCCGTCAGGTCGGAGGTGCCGATGAACAGCACATCGATGCCGTCGACCGCCGCGATATCATCGGCGTTCCCGATCGCGTCGGGGCTTTCCAGCATGACGATCGTCAGGATCTCGTCATTGATCGCCTGCTGCGCCTCGGCTGTGGACGGCGGCTTGTAGCCGTACACCGCGGGCGGGCCGCCCCAGCTGCGATGGCCCATCGGCGGGTAGTGGAACGCCTCGGCAATGCGGCGCGCCTGCTTCGCGGTGTCGACATGCGGCACCACGATGCCGAGGGCGCCGTTGTCGAGCGCCCGCGTCGCCTCATCGATCGCACCGGCGCAGACCCGCACGATGGGCGTCACGCCGGTGGGCAGCGCGGCGATGCACAGCTGCGTCGTTTCCTGCACGGAAAAGGCGCCGTGCTCGGTGTCGATGAACATCCAGTCGTGCCCGGTCGCGGCGGCCAGCACCGGGGCGGCGACGGTGCGCAGATGGTGCACGCCGAAACCCAGGGCCATCTGCCCCGCCTGCAGTCGCCGCTTGGTTGTACTGGTGACCAGAGCCATGCCGCCCTCCCATGTTTCCTGGGAAGTATGCGGTGCGGCCGGGTGTTATCAAGCCGGTTTGTTCTCGACCAGTGCCATCAGCGCGTCCAGCCGGTCGGCTTCCGCGGCCGGCTTGTCGGTGCGGATGCGGGCGATGCGCGGGAAGCGCAGGGCGACGCCGGACTTGTGGCGGTTGGACAGTTGCGCGGCGTCGAACGCCACTTCCAGCACCAGCGCCTTCTCCACCTCCCGCACCGGGCCGAAGCGCGCGGTGGTGTGGTTGCGGATCCAGCGGTCGAGGAACGCCAGTTCCTGGTCGGTGAAGCCGAAATACGCCTTGCCGACGGGCACCAGCTCCTCGTCGCGCCACAGGCCGAACGTGTAGTCCGAATAGAAGGAGCTGCGCTTGCCATGGCCGCGCTGGGCATACATCAGCACGGCGTCGATGGTCAGCGGATCGCGTTTCCATTTCCACCACTGCCCCTTCACCCGGCCCGGCAGATAGGTGCTGTCGCCGCGCTTCAGCATCAGCCCCTCGATCGATGCGGCGCGCGCGCCGTCGCGCAGGGCAATCAGTTCGTCCAGCGACGCGAAGCGGATCAGCGGCGACAAATCCATGCGTGGGGGTTCGGCCCGTTCGTACCACGCTTCCAGGCGTTCCCGCCGCCGGTCGAAGGGCAGCGCGCGCAGGTCGCCGGCGTCGTCGAACAGCATGTCGTACAGCCGCACGCCGATCGGGTATTGCTGCATCATCCGCGGCGTCACTGCCTTGCGGTTCAGCCGCTGCTGCAGGTCGGCGAAAGGCGCCACGACGCCGTCGCGAATGACCAGCAGCTCGCCATCCAGCACGGCGTGGAAATCCATCGCCTCGATGATTTCGGGGAAGGCGGCCGAGATGTCCTCGGCGCCGCGCGAATAGAGCCGCCGGCCGCCCGGCGTCGCCACGAGCTGCACGCGGATGCCGTCCCATTTCCACTCTGCCCGCCAGTCCGGCGCATCGAGGCCGGCGATATCGGCCTCCTCCAGCGGGTGCGCCAGCATCAGCGGCCGGAACACCGGCGCGTCCGCCGGATCGGGCTTCGGCGCGTGTCCTTCCAGCCAGGCGAACAGGGGCAGATAGGGCGGGGCGAGGCCATGCCAGACCTCCTCGACATCGTCCGCCTCCACCGGATGGCCGCGTTCGCGCGCCATGTCGGCCAGCGCCACCTTGGCAAGCCGCGCCGAGACGCCGACGCGCAGGCTGCCGGTGATCAATTTCAGAAGCGCGAGCCGGGTCGAGGCGTCGGTGGTGTCCAGCCATTCCGCCACGATCCCCGGCAGGGCGGATTTCGGCGCCGTCTCCAACGCCTCGACCACATCGGCGAGGCGCGGCGGTTCGGCGTTGGTCGCGCGGTTCGGCCACATCAGCGCGACGGTTTCCGCGAGGTCGCCGACATAGTCGTAGGACCAGTCGAACAGCACGGGGTCGGTGCGCGTGGCGGCGAGTTCGCGGATCAGGCCTGGCTTGGCCGCGGTGAAGCTGAGTTCACCCGTGATCGCCGCCAGCCCGATGCCGCGGTCCGGGTCGGGCTGGGTGGCGAAATAGCGCCGCAGCAGAGCGATCTTGGCGTTGCGGGAGGGGGTGAAGACCAGACGCTCCAGCAGGTCGGCGAATGCGATCATGTGTCGTTATGTTGGAGCGATGGTGCGCCGCCGCCAGTTCCCGCCAGAGCGCATTCAGCCCGGCCGCGCCGGTTGCATGCATCCCCTGGATCGATTGCATGTCGCACATCCCGCCGGCATTTCGGCCGGGGCGATCATGCTCACACCCGCCGCACCACCCCCGGGTTCGCCAGCCGCATCGGCGCGCCGTTCGCGTAGGCAACGATCTGCTCGAACGCCTCGCTGAAATACAGCTCGAAATTCTCCCACTCGGCCCAGCCCAGATGCGGCGTGCAAACGACGTTCGGCATCGACAGGAACGGATGATTGCCGCCGGTGACCGGTTCCTGCTCATACACGTCCACCGCCGCAAAGCCGGGCCGGCCCTTGCGCAACCCGTCCAGCAGCGCGCCGGGCGCGATCAGTTCGGCGCGCGAGGTGTTGACCAGAAGCGCGGTCGGCTTCATGCGCGCCAGGTCCTCCGGACCCACGATCCCGGCCGTATCCGGCCGCAGCCGCACATGCAGCGACAGCACGTCGGACCGCTCGAACAGATCGGACTTGCTGGTGGCGACGCCGTATCCGAGCTCCCTCGCCTTCGCCGCTGTCCGTTCCTGCCCCCAGGCCAGAACGTTCATGCCCAGCCCGGCGCCCGCCTGGGCGACGAGCGAGCCGATCGCGCCCAGGCCGAAAATCCCCAGGGTCGAGCCGCGCAGCCGGTGCGACAGCGTGCAGGGCCATTCCCCGCGCCGCATCCTCTCGGCTTCCACGACGATGTTGCGGCGGGCGGCCAGCATCAGGGCCACGGTGAGTTCCGCCGGGGCGGCCGGGGAATTGCTGGTGCCGGTCGAGACCATCACCCCGTGATCGGTCGCCGCGGCATAGTCGATCGTGGTGGCATTGCGCCCTACCAGCGCGATCAGCTTCAGGTTGGGCAGGCGTTCGATCAGCGCGCGGGAGAATTCGACGCGTTCGCGGATCGCCACGATCACCTCGGCCGGGTGCAGGCGTTCCACCAGATGTTCGAAGTCCGAGGCCGGCTCGCGATGGCGGATCACCTCGTGGCCGGCCAGCATGGCAAAGCAGGACAGGCGATGGACCATGTCCTGGTAGTCGTCGGGGATGACGATCCGCATGTCAGTACGGCACCGTGCCGGTCACCACCGTCCGGTGCAGCACGCGCCGATGACTTCCCATGTCCTGATGCGTCAGCGCCCGGTGCACGAGGCAGCGGTTGTCCCACATCACCAGATCGCCCGTCCGCCATGCGTGCGTATAGACGAAGCGTCCCTGCGTCGCATGCGCCAGCAATTCGGCCAGCAGCGCGTGTCCCTCCTTATACGGCCAGCCGACGATGTGCGACGCGTGGTTGCCGAGGTACAGCACCTTCGCCCCGGTGTCGGGATGCGTGCGCACCAGCGGATGCTGCACCGGCGGGCGCTCGCGCTTCTGCTCCTCGGTCGCCGGGCGGCTGTCGGAATTGCGTCGGCTCGCTTCCCAGCTGTGTTCGGCGCGCAATCCGGCGATCCGCTGCTTCATGGCCTCGGGCAGTGCGGCGTAGGCCATCGCGAGGTTGGCGAACTGCGTCTCGCCGCCCTTCGGCGGCAGTTCCACCGCATGCAGCATCGTCATCAGCGACGGCACGGCGTGGTACGACTTATCGGAATGCCAGTAGTAGTTGCCGCGTTCGCGCAGCACGTCCGAGGGATTGCCGTTCTCGTCGAGGTTGGAAACGGTATGCACGGCCGTATAGCGTTCGCTGTCGACGAAGCGGCCGACATGCTTCGTTTCCACTTCGCCGAAATGCGTGGTGAAGTCGAACTGCTGTTCCCTGTCCAAGCGCTGGTTGCGGAACACCATCACCGGATGCGCGCGGAAGGTCGCGAGCAGCCGGTCGCGTGATCCGTCCGACAGCGGCCGGGAGAGGTCGATATCGGTGATCTCGATACCGCCGATCTCCGCCAGCGGACGGGTCTCCCCGGGTCGCGGGCCGGTCAGGGGAATGCCGTGGCCCATCGGCGCGTTCAGTGTCGCACTCATCGCCGTTCCCTCCTTCTATGGCAGCGGTGTCGCCAGATGCTCGCTCAGCAGCAGGCCCCAGCCCGACAGCGGCCGCGTGCAGCCGGCCAGCCGCAGCACGGCCCAGAGGCTGACCTGGTTGGTGGTCAGCACCGGCTTGTCCAGCGCCTGTTCCAGCCGGTCCACGATATCCAGCGTCATCCAGTTGCCGCAGGCCAGCAGCACGGCATCGGCGTCGGGGTGATCCACCGCCTGACCGAGCTCGAACGCCGTTTCCGCGTCCAGCCCGCCGATATCGAGGTTGCTGACCAGGCCAAGGGCCCGATGGGCCAGCACCTGGTAGCCGCTCGCCTCGATGAAGGCGGCGGCCATGCGGTTCACATCGTCGCTCCAGGGCGCCGCGATGACCAGGCGCTGCACGCCCAGCACCGCCATGGCCTGCACGCCGGCGGTGGAGGCGGTGGTGGCCGGCTTGCCCGAGGCCGAGGAGATCCGGCGGATCAGTTCCTGGTCATAGCCGACGCCGCGCCGCGAACTCGGCGCCGTGGCGGCCAGCACGATCGCGTCGACATCGGCATCGGCGAGCTTGCGCGCCTCGGTCTCGATGTCCTCGACGATGCGCACGGTGGAATCGGCCTCGACATTGCGCAGCGGCAGGCGCGCGACATGCAGGCTGACGCCCGGGGGCATCACCCGCCAGTATTCGATCTCCTGCGTGGTGTTGGAGGATGGCAGCAGCAGGCCGATCCTTGTCAATTCCGTGCGCTCCGGCATTCCGTTCGTCCCCCCAGCAGCCTTGTGGACTGTTTCAAAGCGACCGGAGCGTGTCAAACGGAACGCCGGAGAATGGCGGCAGGCCGAGCGAGTTGCCCTGCCGAGCGGGACCGGGCAAGGTCGCCGCAGTTTTCATCACCGGAGGAACGGATGAAGTTCGGCATCTTCTATGAATTGCAGTGCCCGCGGCCCTGGGAGGAGCGCACCGAGCTCGATCTCTACCAGAACGCGCTGACGCAGGTCGAACTCGCGGACAAGCTGGGCTATCATTACGCCTGGGAAGTGGAGCATCATTTCCTCGAGGAATATTCCCACTCGCCGCAGCCCGAGGTGTTCCTCGCCGCGGCCAGCCAGCGCACGAAGAACATCCGCCTCGGCCACGGCATTATCCAGCTCACCACCAACCATCCCGCGCGGGTGGCCGAGAAGGTCGCGTGCCTCGATCTGGTGTCGAACGGCCGCGTCGAGTTCGGCATGGGCGAGGGCGCCAGCATCACCGAGCTCGGCCCGTTCGACCGGCAGATGGAGAACAAGCAGGAGGTCTGGGAAGACGGCGTGCGCTGCGTGCTGCCGATGTTCAAGGACGGCGGCTGGGAGTACGACGGCCCGTATTTCAAGTTCCCGCTGCGCAACGTGCTGCCGAAGCCGATCCAGAAGCCACATCCCCCGCTATGGGTCGCGTGCAGCCAGCTGGAGACCATCGAGCTTGCCGGCCGCTGCGGCATCGGCGCGCTGGGCTTCCAGTTCCTGTCGGCGGAAATGGCGCATGCCTGGGTGCACGCCTACTACAACAGCTTCACCAAGCGGCAGAAGAAGCTGACGGACTATGCGAGCAACTGCAACATCGCCATGGTCAGCTACTTCATGTGCGCCGAGACGGATGAGGAAGCACGCCGCCGCGCCGATGGCGTGACGTTCTTCCAGTTCTCGCTCGCCTGGTATTCCGGCGCCCGCAACCGTGAGCGCGCCGCCCCCGGCACGGTCGACATGTGGGCGGAATACAACAAGTGGAAGCGGGAGAACCCGGAAGCGCACCAGCGGGCGCTGATGGGCGGCCTGATCGGCTCGCCGGAGACGATCCGCCGCAAGCTGCGCCGGTTCGAATCCTCGCATGTGGATCAGATCATCCTGCTGAACCAGGCGGGCAAGAACACGCATCAGCACATCTGCGAAAGCCTGGAGCTGTTCGCCAAGGAAGTGATGCCGGAGTTCACCGGCCGCGAAGCCGAACACCAGGCCTGGAAGCAGAAGGTGTTGGCCGGCGAGATCGAGCTGGAGGAGATCGATACCTCGCCGTACAAGGAGCGTGCCGGCGTCGGCAAGGGCGTGGCGATTTCCAAGCTGGCCAAGGTCGGCGACGAGGCGCAGGCGGCCGAGTAACGAAAGGGGCGACGACGCCGAAGCACCGTCGCCCCCCGTCGTGGCGGGGTTCGGCCCCGCCACGACGGCAGACATTCGTCGGCAGGCCGAACACGATCATATCGGCATAAGAACAGAAGAACAGCGGCCTACAGCGCCATCTCGACGCAGACCGGCACGTGATCCGATCCCTGCGACCAGTCGCGGGCATCGCGCAGCACCGTCTGCGCCGCCAGCGCGTCCCGCAGGTCGGCGCTGACCCACACATGGTCCAGGCGCCGGCCGCGATCCGATGCCCGCCAATCGCGATTGCGATACGACCACCACGTGTAGAGCTTCTGGTCCTCGGGCACGAAATGCCGCACCGCGTCGACGAAGCCGGTGTTCAGCCAGGCGGTCAGGCCGTCCGTTTCCGGCGGCGTGTGGCTGACGACGTCCAGCAACTGCTTGTGGCTCCAGACGTCGTGTTCGAGCGGGGCGATGTTCAGGTCGCCCACCAGCACCGTCCGCCCGAGGTTCCGGGCCGCGAACCAGGACCGCGTCTCGGCGATGAAATCCAGCTTGTGGCCGTATTTCGGGTTCTGCGTGCGGTCCGGCACATCGCCGCCCGCCGGGACGTAGAAATTGTGCAGTTCGACCGGTCCGCCCGGCGCGTCGATCAGCGCGGCCACATGCCGGCAATCGCCCCTGGCGCACCAGTCGGGCGCGATGTCATGCGCCTGCAGGGGCAGTCGGGACAGGATGGCGACGCCGTTGTAGCCCTTCATGCCCCGGAAGAGCTGATGCGGGTAGCCTAGGGCCGATGCGGCCGAACCGGGGAACAGCGCGTCCGGAACCTTGGTTTCCTGCAGGCAGATCACGTCCGGATCGAGCGCCGCGACCAGGTCGCTGAGCAGGCCCTGGCGCAGGCGCACCGAGTTGATGTTCCAGGTGGCGACCCGCAGGCGTGGCATCAGACGATGCGCGTCCGCACCGTGCCAACGCCCTCCACAACCCCCTCCAGCAGGTCACCCCGCTGTACCGCCGCGACGCCTTCCGGCGTGCCGGTGTAGATCAGGTCGCCGGGTGCCAGCGTCACCAGGCCCGACAGGTAGGAAATCGTCTCGGGGATGTTCCAGATCATCTTGGCGAGGTCGGAGGTCTGGCGGACCTTGCCGTTGACCTTCAGCTCGATCAGCCCCTTTGCGGGATGGCCGACCTTTGCCGCCGGCACCATGATCCCGATCGGCGCCGAGTGGTCGAAACCCTTGCCCATATCCCAGGGCTTGCCTTCCTTCTTGGCGGCGTTCTGCAGGTCGCGACGGGTCATGTCCAGGCCGGCGGCATAGCCCCAGACATGGGCCAGCGCCTTGTCCACCGGGATGTCGGCGCCGCCTTTGCCCAATGCGACGACCAGTTCCATTTCGTGGTGCAGATCCCGGCTCTGCGGCGGATAGGGCATGTCGGCGCCGTCCAGCAGCAGCGCGTCGGCGGGTTTCATGAAGAAGAACGGCGGCTCCCGGTCCGGGTCGCTTCCCATCTCCCGTGCGTGTTCGGCATAGTTGCGGCCGACGCAGAACACCCGGCGCACCGGGAATGCGCCGCCCCCGTCAACGGGAACACTGACGACGGCGGGCGGTTGGATAACGAAGTCGGCCATGGGCGGGTCCTGCAGGTTCGGCGTGTGCCGCGACCATACCGGCGGCGGCAGGTCAGGGAAATAGGGGGCGTTGCGGGCTTGCGCGGGGGTTCGGCCGGCCGCGCGGGCCGGCGGCGCGCCATCCGGTGCCTTGGCTTCCCCGCCCGCAAGTGTAGAAACAAGGAATGCCGAGACCGTCACGACCCGATTTTCCCGCCCCAAGCCTGATCACCAGCACCGCCGAACTGGACGCGGTGTGCCGGCGGCTGCGACAGGACCCCTATGTGACCGTCGACACCGAGTTCATGCGGGAGCGGACCTACTGGCCTGAACTCTGCGTGGTGCAACTGGGCGGCGCGCAGGAAGTCGCTGTCGTGGATGCGCTGGCCGAGGGGATCGACCTGTCACCCCTGGGCGAACTGCTGGCGGACCAGGCGGTGATGAAGGTGTTCCACGCCGCGCGACAGGACATCGAGATCTTTGTCCTGCGCTTCGGCGACGTGCCGCGTCCGATGTTCGACACGCAGGTGGCGGCGATGGTCGCGGGTTTCGGCGATCAGGTGGGCTACGACTCGCTCGTCTCCGGCCTTACCGGCGGATCGATCGACAAGGCGCACCGGTTCAGCGACTGGTCCGTGCGTCCGTTGAGCCAGGCCCAGATCGCCTACGCCGCCGCGGATGTCACACATCTGCGCGAGGTTTATGAACGCCTGTGCGCCCGTCTGGCGGCCGAGGACCGGCTGGAATGGGTGGCGGAGGAGATGGCGATCCTGTCGAATCCCGACACATACCGGGCCGATCCGGAAACGGCGTGGGAGAGGCTGCGCCCGCGCAGCAACAACCGCCGCTTCCTGGGGGTGCTGAAGGCCCTGGCCGCGTGGCGGGAGCGGGAGGCGCAGCGCGTCAACGTGCCGCGCCAGCGCCTGGTGAAGGACGAAGTGCTGCTGGAGATTGCCGCCACGGCACCGTCGACACCCGAGGCGCTGACCCGCGCGCGCGGCATCACCAAGGGCTTCGCCGAGGGCCGGGTCGGCGCCGCCCTGCTGGAGGTGGTCGCCGCCACGAAGGCGTTGCCGGACGATGCGCTGCCGCCTGCCCCGTCGAACCGCGACTCGGCACGGCCGTCGGCGGCCCTGGTTTCCCTGCTGAAGGTACTGCTGGCCGCGAAATGCGAGTCCCACCATGTCGCGCCGCGGCTGGTCGCCAGTTCCGATGACATCGACCGGCTTGCGCTGGAGGAAGCGCCCGAGATCCCGGCCCTGCATGGCTGGCGGCGGGAGGTGTTCGGCGACGACGCGCTGGCGCTGAAGAGCGGCACAATCGCGCTGGGCGTCAATGGCCGGCGGGTGAAGCTCATTCCCGTCGGGCGCTGACGGTTCAGCA
>JBFXDK010000019.1:14338-18900 GCA_050181195.1 Acetobacteraceae bacterium
GCCCTGCATGGCTGGCGGCGGGAGGTGTTCGGCGACGACGCGCTGGCGCTGAAGAGCGGCACAATCGCGCTGGGCGTCAATGGCCGGCGGGTGAAGCTCATTCCCGTCGGGCGCTGACGGTTCAGCACCATTCGGCGGAGCGCCGCAGGTGCGAAGCCGATCAGATGATGCGCTACAGGCACCATTCGGCGGAGCGCCGCAGGTGCGAAGCCGATCAAATGATGCGCTTATCCTATTGCGAGCAGGCATTCGTGGCCCAGGACACGCATGCCCGATTAACGCAATCTTCACCCGGCTGCAGGACTGTTCCGCCGCGTCCAACAGCGGCTGGTATTGCATGGCGTCCTCGGCGCTGATCGATCTCTCCCCCACGCGCATCCTCTGCATCGATGATGACCCGGTGATGCGCGCCGTGGTCCGTTCGGCCCTGCAGGCACGCGGCTGCCGGGACATCGTGCAGGCGAAGGGCGGGCCGGAGGCGCTGGACATCTGCGCCGGCCGCGGCTTCGACCTGCTGATCTGCGACTACCAGATGGCACCGATGAACGGGATCGAGTTCCTGAAAGCCCTTGCCGCCTCGGGACTGGGCGGCGGCTGGCCGGTGCTGATGCTGAGTGCCGAGACCGATCCCGTCACCATTGCCCATGCGCAGGCGCTGGGCGTGAGCGCCTGGATCGGCAAGCCGGTGTCGGCCGTGCGGCTGATCGAACGTGTCGGCACGGTCCTGGGCCTCGGCGCGCCAACCGGCGGCGCGCATGCGGACCCCGGCCTGCGTGAGGCCTGGGAGCGGCACCATGCCCGGTTGATGTCGGAAATTATGAGCCTGACCGAGGTGCTGGCCAGCTTCCCGTTCCGCGACCGGGAAAGCGCATCCCTGGTGCGCACGGTCCTGCGCTTGCTGGAGGAGATCAACGAACAGGCGACCACGATCGGTTATGAACTGGTCGGTACGCTGGCCCAGCGGGGCACCGCGTTGCTGCGCCTCGCCGAACAGCGCCCGGCCGCAGCCGCCCGCTATCATGCGGATATCGGTCGTTCGGTTACGACCATCGCCACCGCGATGAAGCGGGTGGTGCAGAACCGGATCGGCGGTGATGGCGGCGAGGCAGGGCTGAAGCTGCTCAACAAGCTGGACGACGTGATCTCCCCGGTGCGGGCGATGCTGTACGCCGGCGGGGCCGTCGGGTCGTAGCATGCAACCGACGGGGACCGATCCGCGGCGAACCCGCGCCGCTCGCCCGCGATAGCTCGTTTGCCCGGCGGCACCCTGGCCGCAGGATGCTCAGGTTCGCCGCAACTGGCCCGGCCGCACCAGCAGCCGCAGTAATCCCCGGCCGAGCGACAGGGCAACATCACCCGGCAGGCGCACGAGAATCGAAAGCGAACGGCGCCGAAGATAGCACCCGATCAGCCAGATCCGGCCAGAGCGCAACGTGGCCCGTCCCGCCCGCCAGTAGGCCTCCTGCGCAAACTCTTCGATCCGCCGCCTCTCCGACGGCCCGGGCCGATAGGTGGCGATGAACAGGGCCAGCAGACGCTCGATCGCGGCCCCGACCCCATTCAACTCGGACCACGAGACCGCCGGGTGACGCCGGGCCACATGACGAGCCACCAGTTGCGCCGTGTCCAGGGCTTCGCCCGCGGGCAGCCAGCGTGCATAGGTCCTCGCCAGCACACCCCGGGAATTATCGAACATCTCGGACCGGACAGCATAGGTCGTGTTGCCGCCATGCAGGCGATAGATCGTCAGATACTCGTCAATCTGTGCCCCATCACCCGACAGCGTCAGCCGCAGCATCAGCTCGTAGTCATCGGCATAGACCGCATCCGGACGCAGGAAGCCGCCATCCGGCAAGCGGGCCTTGTCGTACCGGAACAGCAGGGACGAGTAGATCATCGAACAATCCAGCAACAGCATCCAGCGCAACACCATCGGGGTTACGCCGTGGAACCTCCTGATGGGCTGCAGGCGGCCCCGTACCAGGGCAGACACCTGGGTCGCGACGAGGTCCACGGAAGGCCTGGAATCCAGGATGGCAACACCTGCTTCCAATCGCGTCGGCAGCCAGAGATCATCGTGATCGACTGTCGCCACATAAGCCCCACGCAGGGCCCGGAAGCCGTGATTGCGGGATCCGACCACGCCCAGGTTCCGTTCATTGCGAATGATGCGGATACGCGGGTCATTGAACCGGGCAACCACGTCCGCGGTGTCGTCCGTGGAACCGTCGTCCACCACGACCAGTTCGAAATCCTGAAACGTCTGGCACAGGATACTGTCGATCGTCTCCGCGATGAAACGTGACCCGTTATAGGTCGTCACAAGGACGCTCACGCGCGGCTGATGGCCGCCCGGCATGGCGGTGTCGGCTGCGCCGATCATGCCCGCTCAACCCCCATGTTGCGTCGTGCCAACGCCAGGACCGCGCGCAGCGTGATGATGGCTTCCTCCCTCAGGGGGTGGCGGAGCACGAAAATCCCCGATGTCCACAGAACCCCGGCCAGAGCGCAGGCCGTCAGCAATCTGAGCCACGCCGGACCGGTCGCGCGCAGAAGCCAGGCATCCATCATTGCCGGTGCAACGACCGTCCAGGCGGCCAGGCCGATACTGCGCGACGTTGCACGGAAAAGATCGCGGACGGACACGCCGATCACGCGGCGCAGGGCCTGAACATTCAGAACGAAGGCAAGGGCGCTGCACAGGACCTTTCCGGCCACAATCCAAACCAGCCCCACCTGGCAGAACAGGCCGATCGCGGTGATCTGCGCCACGCTCTGGATCGCGGCGATGCGCAACATGAAAGAGACCTTGCCCGTCGCGGTGAGCACGACATTCGCCATCGGACACAGGCTTTCCACGATCACCGCGAGCGCGAACAAGGGAATCAACGGAATGGCTGCGAGCCACTGCGTTCCGAGGAGAACACGCACAAGCGGATCGGCGATGACCGCGACGAACGCGAGCAACGGAATGACAGCGCCGGTGATCAGGGAGATGACCCGCAGATAAGGTTCACGGACGTTTTCGCCCCTGCGACGAATGGCCGAGAGTGCGGGAAACACCACGGCCTGAACGCTGGAGGTAACCAGGTCGTTGAACAGCCGCACGGTGCCGCCGCCGCGATTGAACAAGCCCACCGCGTTGAAGCCCAGGACATTGCCGATGATCAGATCGGGTGCGCGTCCGGCGATCTGATTGACGACGTTCACACCGCTGACGAATACCCCGAAATGGGCGATCTGCCGCCACGCCCGCACCGACGGGATGAAGTGATTCCACGATTGGCACGAGAGCGCCGCCACGGCGGATGTCGTGACGCTCATGGCGAGCATCCCGAGTGTAAGGGCGGTGGCTCCCCAGCCCAGGAACGCAAGCGACACGGATACGGCCGCATTGACGAGGTTTGAGCTGACGGAGATGCGCAGCATCACGCCGAATGCCATGTCGCGGTTGAGCAACGCCATTACCGTGGAACTGATCGGTGCCACGAGAAAGGCGCCGGACGCGATCGCGATCAGCTGTCCCAGCTCCGGCGTGCCGTAGATCGCGGCGATCCAATCGCGGGCAAGGAACACGAGCAGACCCAGGCTCCAGGCCAGGATCAGCGTCGTTCCGAAGGCCGTGCGTATCTTCTCCGGCGTCAGGTCACGCTCCTGGACCAGGAACTCGCTGATCCCGAAATCCCGCAGGGCCTGCGCAAGCAGGATGATCGATGCGGTCACCGAGAACATGCCGGTCTCGGCCGGCGTGACGAGACGCGCAAGCGTGAGCGTCGCGGTGAGATTGATCGCGAGGACGGAGTATCGGTTCAGGAACGCCGTCGCGAGCGCACGTCGCACGTTCGGCCCAGAGCCTGCGGTGGGATTCATCAACGCCGTCCAGGCCGCAGCAGGAAATTTCGCATTGCGCCAGAAATGAAGACCATCGGCGCGCAAGCACAGGCCCGGAGACGCATCACGACCGCATATTCATCTCGATATGGCCAGCGCAAACGATGGTCGCTTCAGGCTCGGGGGAAACCGGTTGGTGTGCAGACAATGCATGACCTTCGCCAGCTTGCCGCTGCGAAAGGCGTGAACGCACCTGGGGGGTCAGGGCGTCTGGCGGCGGAACAAAGCACAGCCCGCTCTTCACGGCTACAAAATAGTATCGTCACTGTCGATAACGTATCGCCATGTAGCCCCGTGACGCGGCCTGCCGCACCCCGTGCTGGCGGCCCATCAACGGCAATGCCTGCTCGCAACACACGACGACCGCATCATCTGATCGGCTTCGCACCCGCGGCGCTCCGCCGGATGATGCTTGGGACACGCATCACCTCAACGGCTTCGCACCTGCGGCGCTCCGCCGGATGATGCTTGGGACACGCATCACCTCAACGGCTTCGCACCTGCGGCGCTCCGCCGGATGATGCTTGGACACGCATCACCTCAACGGCTTCGCACCTGCGGCGCTCCGCCGGATGATGCTCAGGCGGGGACCGGCGCATCCTGCCGCACGAGACCGGCCGCCTTCAGGTCGGACCACAGCGCGGCCGGAATCGGCAAGGTGAACAGGGGCA
>JBFXDK010000019.1:19000-28667 GCA_050181195.1 Acetobacteraceae bacterium
CGGCTTCGCACCTGCGGCGCTCCGCCGGATGATGCTCAGGCGGGGACCGGCGCATCCTGCCGCACGAGACCGGCCGCCTTCAGGTCGGACCACAGCGCGGCCGGAATCGGCAAGGTGAACAGGGGCAGGTTGGTGTCGAATTCCGCCGCCGACCGAGGTCCCGGAATCACCGCGCATACGGCAGGGTGCGCCAGCGGGAATTGCAGCGCCGCCGCCGGCAGCGGCACCTTGTGCGCGTCACAGACGGCCTCGATCCGTTTCACACGCTCGACGACGTCGTGCGGGGCGGCGGCGTAATTCCAGGTCTCGCGCCCGGCCAGGATGCCGGAATTCAGTGGTCCGCCCACCACGATGGACGTGCCGCGCGCGACGCATTGCGGCAGCAGGTCATCAAGCGGCCCCTGCTCCAGCAGCGTGTAGCGGCCGGCCAGCAGGAACACGTCCCAGTCGCCGAAGCGCAGGACATCCAGCAGGACCTCCTTCTCGTTCACGCCGAGGCCGATGGCGCTGACAACCCCGGTGCGCCGGAGTTCCTCCAACGCCTTGTACCCGCTGTCGGCCAGCACCTTCAGGTGATGCGCGTTCGCCTCCGCACCGTGCTGGTAGACCCCGATATCGTGCACATACAGGATGTCGATCCGCGCCAGCCCCAGCCGCTGGTAGCTGTCCTCGACGGACCGCATGATGCCGTCATAGGAATAATCGTAGACGACCTCGAACGGCATCGGCGAAAGCCGGCCATCGGGGGACGGACCCTGCCGCGTGGTCGGGCGCAGCAGGCGGCCGACCTTGGTGGACAGCACCCACTCGTCCCGCGGCTTGTCGCGCAGCGCATCGCCAACCCGGTGCTCTGCCGCGCCGACGCCATAGAAGGGGGCGGTGTCGACGTAACGGACGCCGGCATTCCAGGCGGCGGTCACGATCGCTTCCCCTTCCTGCCGCGTCACCGGGATACGGCTGGCGCCCATCGTGGCGGTGCCCAGGCCAAGGATCGTGACGCGCAGATTGGTGCGGCCGACCTGCCGCGTTTCCCAGGTTGCCATCGGCGTTTCCTCTCAGAACTCGGCGACAGTACACCCGCCGCCCTTGGCGCGCACGCGCGCGCAGAAGGACTTGGCCTCGTTCACGTCGGTGAAGCCGGATGTGCGGATGCGCCAGAACGTCCGCCCGTCCCGCTCGGTTCTCGAAAAGGCGGGCTGGCGGCCGCCCAGCAGGTCCGGCATGCGCCTGGTCAGGCTCTGCCACTCGGATCGCGCCGCGGCCTCGGACGACACCGCGGCAAGCTGCACGGCAGTGGACCGTCCGGCCGGCACCTGATGCACGGCGGGGGCCGGCGCGACCGGCATCGGCTTTTCAATCATCGCCGGCGCGGGAGCCGCCATCACCGGAGCCGGTTTGGCGGCCGGGGGCGCCACCACCGGGGCTGGCCTGGCGGCCGTCAGGGCGGCTGGTACGATGGCCGGCTTGGCGGCCGGCAGGCCAGCCGTCGCCGCGGCCGGCCTGGCAGGCGCGGGCTCGGGTTTCACCGCATGGATCGCGGGCGGCGCGGCCGGGATGGCGGCCAATGAAGCGGGGGCAGGCGGCGGCGCGGCACGCAGCGCCTTCGGATCCGGCATTTCAGCGGGGGGTGCCAGCTTGGCCGTCCCGTTCTCCGCACCCGAGAAGATCTCATTGTCGAGGCCGGCGCGCTGCAATCCGCCCGGGTTTTCCGGCTTCACGCGGATCGGGCGCTGGTCGGCGTGCACGACCGGGATTTCGCCGCTGCTACGCCCGCCGATCAGGGCAGAGCCGGCGATCACCACCACCAGCAGCCCGCCCAGACCGCCGGCGATCATCAGCAACCGTTTGGTTCCCGGATCCAGGCCAGCGCGGCTGCGGCGTGGACTACGGTAGGCAGGGCTGGGAATCGTCAGGTCATCCGACACGACATGGCTCTCTCGGTTGGGCCGACGCCAGGAACGCCGCGGCCGCGTGCCGGACCGCCCGGGTCAGCGCATTTCCTCGACGGGTTCAACCCCCATCACGGCGAGGCCGGACCGGATCACCACGGCCGTGGCCGCAACCAGTGCCACCCGTGCCAGCGTCTCGGCCGGCCGGTCCGGTTGCAGGAATCGGAGCGTGGCGTTGTCCTTCCCTCGGTTCCATAGCATATGAAAATCAGCCGCCAAGTCATAGAGAAAAAACGCGATTCGATGTGGTTCTCTGGCCAGGGCGGCGCCCTCCACCGTGCGCGGCCAAGCGCCTAACCGGCGGATCAGCGCGAGCTCCGCGTCCGAATCCAGGCTGTCCAGCCCCACCCCGGACAGGGCATCGTGCGACACCGCGTCCGCCCCCAGCATTTCGACTGCGGCCCGCAGCACCGACCGGCAGCGGGCATGGGCGTATTGCACGTAGAACACCGGGTTGTCCCGGGTCTGCGCCACCGCCTGGTCCAGGTCGAATTCCATCTGCGCGTCGGCCTTGCGTGTCAGCATGGTGAAGCGCACAGCGTCGCGGCCCACCTCCTCCAGCAGGTCGCGCAAGGTCACATACGTGCCGGCACGCTTCGACATCCGCACGGGTTGCCCGCCACGCACGATGTGCACGATCTGGCACAGCACCGCCTCGAACGTCGTCCGCCCGCCCGAAAGCGCCTGCACCGCCGCGCGCATGCGCGGCACATAGCCGCCGTGGTCGGCACCCAGCACATCGATCAGCACGTCGAAGCCGCGGTTCAGCTTGTCGGCGTGATAGGCGATGTCATTGGCAAAATACGTGGCGCTGCCGTCCGACTTGCGCAGCGGCCGGTCGACGTCATCGCCGAAATGCGTCGAGCGGAACAGGGTCTGCGGCCGCGGCTCCCAATCCTCGGGCGTCTTGCCCTTGGGCGGTTCCAGCACGCCCTCGTAGATCAGCCCGTCGGCCTGCAACCGGTCGATCATGGCATCCGCCGCGCCCGAGGCGACCAGGGCACGCTCTGAACTGAACACGTGCTGCTCAACGCCCAGCAGTTCCAGGTCGGCGCGGATCTCGGTCATCATGACCTCGATCGTGGCGTCACGCACCAGGTCGATCCAGACTTCCGGCGCGGCGATCCCCAGGTCCGGCTGCGCCAGCGACGGGCCGAAGCGTTCCGCCAGCGCCTGGCCCACCGCGATCAGGTATTCGCCGCGATATTGCAGCCCGCCGGGAACCTCGTTGGAGAAATCCTCCTCGCTCAACGGGGTGCCGATCGCCTGCAGATAGCGCCAGTAGGCGGCCCAGGCGAGCGCGGTGACCTGCGCGCCGGCGTCGTTGATGTAGTATTCCTTGGTGACGTCGAACCCGGCCTTGGACAGCAGGTTCGCGAGCGCATCCCCGACCACCGCGCCGCGGCAATGGCCGATATGCATCGGCCCGGTGGGATTGGCCGAGACATACTCCACGTTCACCCGCACATCGTTGCCGATGGCGGAATCGCCATAACGCTCACCGGCATGCAGGATGGCGGGCAGCAGCGCGCGCAGGGCGAGCGGCTCGATCCGGATATTCACGAAGCCCGGCCCGGCGACCGCGACCTCGGCCACCTCGGGAGCTTCGCCCAGAAACGCGACAAGCGCGGCGGCAATCTTCTGCGGCGGCTGGCGGGCGGCCTTGGCCGACACCAGCGCCGCGTTCGTCGCCATGTCACCATGCGCCGGATCGCGCGCCGGGGAGACCTCCACCCGGGCAGCGACGTCATCGGGCAGGTCGGGGGCGATTTCGCGCAGAGCCGTCAGGACCGTCTCGCGCATGCGGGCGTAGATGTCGTGGGTCATGGCGGGGTGTTAGCGCGGAACCGGGGTTGGGGTCGATGGGATGGACGACGCGCAGGCAATCTGCGGGAGCCGCTTCGAGCAACTCGCCGCCGATGGTCGCCAGGACCGGTCGGGCCGCCTGCCCGGCGGTGATCGCGGCGCGGAAGGCCTGCCGGCTACCCGCCGGCCAGCCAGTGCCGCATCAGCATGACGTGGTCGGCATATTCCTCGGCCTTCGGCCCGCTGCCGTTGTAGCGGCGCACCGCCTCACGCAGGTCGCCATCGGCATCGGCCAGCTTCCGCCGCATCTCCCGCATGAAGCGGTCCATGCACGCGTCGAAATCGGCCCATTTCCTGTCGCGGAAGAACGTCTCGTCCTGCCCGATATGCTGCAGGTCGTACTGGAAGATGCCATAACCCTTGTAGACCCAGGAGGCGGGCCGCAGCTTCCGCAGCGCGCGGGACCGGTTCGCCTCCTCGATCAGCGGGTCCGCGAGATCCGGGTAGCGGTCGCGGAATTCGGCGGTGTCGCGGGGAAAGGCACGCCGACTGGTGCTCGGGGCGTCGCCGCTGGCGTCGAACACGCAGCGCGCAAGGACTTCGTCCCGGGACAGCGCGTCGATCCAGCCCAGCCACATTGGCGCCGTCTCCTTGCAGGCGATCGCGCAGACCAGGTCCTTGTCGATTGGCGTGCCCTGGATGGCGGCTTCGATCTGCGGGCCGAAATTCTGGTCCAGCCACGCCTTGACACGGCGCGCCTGCGCGCGATTCAGCGGCGGCTCGGTTGCCGACTGCGGCGGCGGGCCTAGGGCAGGTTCCGCAGGCTGAGCGATGTGCAGATCCGCCAGGACCCGCTGCGCGTTGCGAAGGGGAGCCGCTGGCGCGGAACCAGCCTTTTGGATCAGCGCCTTCCACGTATCCGGACCGACCACGCCGTCGGGTTCCAATCCGGCCTCGGTCTGAAAGCCGATGACGCTGCGCCGGGTGGAATCGCCGTAGATCCCGTCAGCGACGCCGCAGGGCGGGCTGGCGCGCGCGGCGATAAGCGCCTGCTGCACCGTCCGCACGTCCTCCCCCCGCATCAAGGGAAACACGTAGCGAAGGTTGCGGAGACGGTCCATCGATCATGCCCCCGATCCGCAGCCCACCCGCGCACCCCACCGGGCGCTGTCGGCCAGCAGGCGCTGCAGGGCCTCGGTCTCCCGCGGGTTCGGGTTCCGGGTCAGCCCCGTCTCGGCGCTGGCCTTGGCGCGCTGCACGGCCGCACAGCGTTCGGCCTTCGAGACTGCGTCGCGCGCGGCGAAATACAGCGCCGCCTGCGCCTTCAACCGGTTCGTCGCCGCCGTGTCGGGCGCCTCACGCAGGGCCGCCTCGGCCGCGCTCACCATCGGCCCACCCTGCGCCACCGGCAGGAACGTCGCTCGGCAGTACAGCGCGAGCGCCCGGTTCTGCTGCACGCCACCCACGGCGTCCGGCTTCAATCCGCCGATCGTCACCGCCCGGGTCAGGTCGCGTTCGGCGCATTCGAGGTATCGCTTGGCCGTATCCGTCGGGCCGGGACAGGCATTGTCCGGGCCTGCCTCGGCCTGCGCCTGTTGCAGGCAGGCGCGCCCATGGATGGCAAGCAGCGCCGGGCAGGCATCCGATCCGCTGCCACCCGGCAGACAGTCGCCATTCACCGCCTGGTCGGCGATTTCGGCTGTTTTCCCGGCCTCTGCCGCGGCCTGGAAGCGCTGCAACTGAGCCACCGGACCGGGCAGCGGCACGATCGGGCTGTCATTCGGGCAGGCGGCAAGGGAAAGGGCAGCGATGGGCAGCAGGAATGCCAGCGCAAGCCGGGGCTTCATGGGCGCAACTCCGTCAGGGCAAGGGGCAGATCGACTTTGCCGGCACGCGCGGCGCCGACCAGCGTGACCAGGGCATCGAAGGCCGCCTGCGCCTGGGGATCCGCGTTTCCGGCGGAAGCGGCCGCCCCAGCGGCACGAATCACGGCGTTCACCACATCGGTCGTGACCGTCGCGCCGGCGACCGGCCGCACCTCGGGGTTCTGCGCGTCCGCCAGCGTGCTGGTGACGCTGCGCACCGCTGCCTCATCGACATCGGTGCGGGCCCGGTCCTCCAGGATCAGCGCGCGATACTCGACCAGGCCGCGGGACAGGACATCACGGTCGGTGAACAGGTCCGGGTCGTCGTTGCTGGCGTTTCCATAGCGGTCCCAGATGCGTGCCACGGCGTCGTCGCGCAGCACGGCATCGGCCAGGAAGGCGCCCAGCTCGGGATCATTCCGTACCGGCGCGAAGGCTTGTTTGAACATCGGCGCATCGTCCAGTTTCAGCAGCGCCTCCTCGGCCGTCAGAGTGCCGAATTCCACCAGGCCGCTGGCATAGGGGGCGGCCAGCACGCGGGCGCGCCAACGTTGGAATTCCGCCGATCCCAGCCGCCAGCCCACCCCCAGCACGGTGGCGACAGCGCCAACCGGGCCGAGCGCGGTGAGGGCGCTGGCGGGCAGCAGTTTGGAGGCGATCTGCAGCAACCCGCCGATCGAGGATGTTCCCGCTGCGCCGCCGCCGATCAGCGCGCTGACGGCGGATGCAACCCTCTCGACATCGGATGGCGTTGCGCTGTCGGGCGTGACGCCGCGCTGCGTGACATCGGCGAGCACCCCCCTGGCGGAGTCCAGCACGGTTTTCAGGGCCGGCGGCAGCATTCCAGACGGCAGGGCCGGACCGATCATCTCGACCAGGGCCGAGGCGATGCCGACATGGCGTTGCAGACGGTCGAGCGAGGCCGCGAAACTGCCGGACCGGGTGGCGGCGTCGGCCCTCTCGGCGTTGGCCGCGGCATCCCGCTGCGCCGCGCTGACCTCGGCCTGGGCCCGGCCAGCCTCACCACGGGCGGCGTCGACCTCGGCCTGTGCCCGTCCGGCCTCGCGCTGCGCCGCGCTGATCTGGTTCATCGCCTGCGTCGGCACACCGGTCGCACGGGTCCCGAAGTAGAAACTGAACACGCCGATGATGATGCCATTGACATAGCCGGCGACGGCATCGCTCAGGGTCAGCGCCTGGCTGAACAGCAGCAGCGGCAGGCCGACCACGCCCACGATCAGCGCCAGCACGGCGCGCACCGTGCCCTCGGGCAGCGCCATCGGCAGGTCCTTCAGGCCGGCGACCTGCTCGGGGTTCAGTTTCTCGCTGGTCAGCAGCGAGAAGAACCGGGCCGACAGCCACCACAGGAAGCCGGCGAAGGCGAGTCCCACCAGGAACAGGAGGAAGGCGACCGTCCCGGCGGTGCCCGACAGGGCCGTCACGATGCCCTGCAGCGCCGGAAGCCGGACCTCGCCGAAGAGATAGATCAGCAGCAGGATCGCGGCGCCGACCACAAGAAGTTGCACCGGAAACCGAAGAATGGCCCATGCCTCGGTGCCGATGAGTTCCCAATTCGGGCGGCCATTTGCCATCGGCATCCCCCTGCGGTCGTTGCCGTTACAGTCGATATTCGCCGGGGCCGCGTCAACCAGGAAGTTATTTGGTATCGGTCACATCTATCCGGAGACCGAAATGTCCGTCAGCCGCCGGTGCTCATCCATCGCGTAGCGGTCCGTCATGCCCGCGACATAATCGGCCACGGTGACGGCCGCCCGCGGCGTTCCGCCCTCCCCTGCCCGTGACCGCCAGTCATCGGGCAGCAGGTTCGGTTCGGCCAGCAGCAGCCGGAATACATCCTCGGTCAGGCGGCGCGCCTTCATGGTCATGCGATTGACGCGCCAGTGGCGATACATGCGGGCGAACAGGAAATCCTTGATGACCTGGTTCGCCTCTTCCATTTTCGCGCTGAATGCCACCACGCGGTTGCGGCTGCGGCGGATCGCGTCCGGGCTGTCCGGGTCCAGCTTCGCCAGCCGGCGCTTCGTCTCCTCGGTCAGGTCGGTGACCATGGCATTGATCACCCGCCGCAGCGTTTCATGCCGCAGGCGGGGCGCGGGAACGTCCAGGCTGGACAGGCGCGCGGCCTTCAGCGCGTCGCCCACCACGGGCAGATGCGCCATGTCCTCGGGCGCGAACAGGCGGGCGCGCAGCCCGTCATCCAGGTCGTGGCTGTGATAGGCGATGTCGTCGGCCATGGCGGCGACCTGCGCCTCGGCACTCGCATGGGTGTGCAGATCGAGCTTGTGACGCTCGTTATACGCGGCGATGTAGGGTGGCGGATTGCGCAGCGGGCCGTTGTGCTTCGCCAGGCCCTCCAGCGTTTCCCAGGTCAGGTTCAGCCCGTCCCATCCGGCATAGCGGCTTTCCAGCAGGGTCACCACCCGCAGGCTCTGCGCATTGTGATCAAAGCCGCCGAACGGCTTCATGCCCTGGTTCAGCGCATCCTCGCCGGCATGTCCGAAAGGCGGGTGTCCCAGGTCGTGGGCCAGGGCCAGCGCCTCGGTCAGGTCCTCATCCAGCCCCAGTTCGCGGGCGATCGACCGCGCGACCTGCGCCACCTCGATGCTATGGGTCAGCCGCGTCCGGTAGAAATCGCCTTCATGATTGACGAAGACCTGGGTCTTGTACTGCAGCTTGCGGAAGGCCGAGGAGTGGATGATGCGGTCGCGGTCGCGCTGCCACGGAGACCGCGGCGTCGCTTCCGGCTCGGGGTGCAGCCGCCCGCGCGCGGTGGCCGCGCAGACGGCGTAGGGCGCCAGGGAAATGCGGCCGGTCATGATGCGGCGGCATTACACCGGTGCGAAGCAGGCTTCAATTCCAGGCGTTGTGACCCTATCTTCGCCACATGGAACAGTTCGCCGTCACCGAGCGCGCTGCGCAGCGCATCGCCGAAATCGTGTCCGCCGAGGGTCGGGACGCCGCGTTGCGCGTCGCCGTGCTGGCAGGCGGCTGCAGTGGTTTTCAATATACGTTCGAACTCGACGAGACGTCGCAACCGGACGACCTTGTGATCGAACGGGCCGGCGCCAAGGTGGTGGTCGACGCCTCCAGCCTCGATCTCCTGGCCGGCTCGGAACTGGACTACACCGACGCGCTGATGGGCAGCCATTTCGCGGTGCGCAACCCGAACGCCAAGTCTGCCTGCGGCTGCGGGACCAGTTTCTCCATCGATTAGCCCCGGGGGCGCAGAACCATGCTGCCGCAAGCCGCCGATTTCCGCGCCGAGGTCGAGGCATTGCATGGGCTGCTGGTGACGCTGCGGGACTCCGAGTGGGATCGGCCGACGCTGTTCAAGGCGTGGACGATCAACGACATCATCCAGCATTTGTACGATGGCGACGCCGCCGCGGCCGCCTCGGTGGCCGGGCGGGACGTGTTTGCGCAGCGGCGGGCCGAGATCCAGGCACGACGGGATCGCGGCATGAGCCGGCTGCAGGAGACGCGGGACCGCCTGGGCGCGCTGACCGGGCGGCGATTGTGCGACGCCTGGCTGTCGCAGGCGATGGCACTGAGCGAGACGCTGGGCGCGATGCCGCCGGACGTTCGGCTGGCCTGGTCCGGCCCGGATATGGGCGTGCGCATGTTCACCACCGCCCGCCAGATGGAAACCTGGGCGCACGGGCAGGCGATCTACGACCTGCAGGGCGTGCGGCGGAATCCCGATGAACGGCTGCGCAACATCGCCGAGATCGGGGTACGGACCTATGGCTGGACCTTCAGCAACCGCAAACGCCCGGTACCCGGGCCGGCGCCGCATGTGCGCCTGACCGCGCCCTCGGGCGCTGTCTGGGAGTGGAACACGCCCGATCCGGAGAATGCCGTGACCGGCGACGCGCTGGATTTCTGCCAGGTGGTGACGCAGGTGCGCAATGTCGCCGATACGGGCCTGCAGGTCGCGGGCGCTCCGGCCCGCGCATGGATGGCGCTGGCCCAATGCTTCGCCGGCCCGCCCGAGGACCCGCCCGCGCCGGGCACACGGCATATGGC
>JBFXDK010000019.1:28767-60851 GCA_050181195.1 Acetobacteraceae bacterium
CGCAACGCCGAACGAATGTCGGCGACGCCGGCCGGGTCCTCGGCGGCGGTCAGGCGGATCGCGGCCAGGCTGGCGAAGCGATGCAACAGGGAACGCCGCCGCGCCGGGGCAAGGCGATGGGAAGGGGCCTCACGCAGCAGGTCCGCTTCCATGCCGGCGGCGACGATCAGGCCGGTCTCGGCGGGCAGCAATGATTGCGGGAACTCGGTGTCGACCGCGAAGAACAGCATATCGGAGTAGTCCCGATACTCCGGCCACTTCATGTCCGCCAGGAAGTCGCGGGGACCCGACTTGACCTCAATGCAAACGAAGCAGCCATCCGGCTGCAAGGCCAGGATGTCCGCGCGGCGGCCATTCGGCAGCGGCACCTCATGCAACGGCGCCCAGCCCAGGCGGACGCACAGCCGCGCCGTGGCCAGGCGGATCGTGCGGGACCGTTCGGGGAAGCTGACAGGCTCCATCAGGCGAGCAGCGCGTCGATCGCCTGGGCGAGCTTCACGTCGTTCATCGTCAGCCCGCCCGCATCATGCGTGCTGAGCTCGATCCGCACCGTGCTCCACACATTGGACCAGTCGGGATGATGGTTGTGCTGCTCTGCCAGCAACGCGACCCGGTTCATGAACCCCCACGCTTCGCTGAAATCGCGGAACCGGAACTCACGGCGAATGGCGTCGCGGTCCGGAAGCCGGGTCCAGGCCGGCAGGGTGGCCGAAAGGGTCGCGCGTTCGGCATCGGTCAGCTTTCCGGGCATCCTCACCTCCTGCTTGTCGCCGCATCCATTCTGGCCGCTTGACCGGGCGGCCTTCCCTCTGCACCGAATATGCCATGAGTGATCTGCGCAACCCAGTTCCGGCGTTCGGCCTGCCGCCGAGCATCGATGATATTGCCAACATGGCCGAGAGGGCGCTGGCGACAATCCCCGTGCGGCTGGCGCGCCATGTTCGTGGCGTGGGGATCGCGGTGGAGGACATGCCGGACGAGGACACGCTCGATGAGTTGGAGATCGAGTCGGCCTGGGAACTCACCGGTCTCTACCGCGGCACGCCGCTGACCCAACGCAGCGTGTCCGATCCGATGCGGGAGCCTGACCTGATCTTCCTCTACCGGCAGCCGATCCTGCTGGAATGGATCGAGACCGGCGAGGACCTGTTCCGCCTGGTCCGAAATGTCGTCGTGCATGAAGTCGCGCATCACTTCGGATTCAGCGATGCCGATATCGCGGCGCTGGAGCAGGAGATGGAGGAGCCAGACGAGCAACGCCCCGGATGACCGCGCCGCCCCCGGATATCGTCCCGCCGTGCCGGTCGGGAACGGATTGGCGCGGTCCGGGCGGCGGGACGGGACGGCGATGACGGTCCGCTCGCCGCGCGCATCACGCGACGCCTGCCGCGTGATCGCCGCCTACGCCAGTGCCTCGCGAACAGCCTGGCGAAGCGCCGGCAGCGCCTCGGCTGCAAACCAGGGGTTGCGCTTCTCCCAGCCCGTCGTCCGCCAGGACGGGTGCGGCAGGGGAAACCGCTCCGGCAGGTAGTCCCGGAAGGCGCGAACGCGGTCCGTCATTGCCCCCGGCCCCAGGACATGGCCGATGGCGTAGCTGCCCACCAGGAGTGTCAGGCGAACCGAGGAAAGCTGGCGCAGCAGCCGGTCCCGCCAGAGCGGGGCGCATTCCGGCCGCGGCGGCCGGTCGCCGCCCTTGTCGAACCGGCCGGGATAGCAGAAGCCCATCGGCACGATCGCGACGCGGCTATCGTCGTAGAATGTGTCGCGGTCCATGCGCAGCCAGCCGCGCAGCCGATCACCCGAGGCATCGTTGAACGGCAGGCCGGTTTCGTGGACCTTGGTGCCCGGTGCCTGGCTGGCGATCAGCAGGCGGGCGGTTGCCGACGCCCGGAACACCGGGCGCGGCCCCAACGGCAGATCGGCGGCGCAGACCTGACAGGCCCTGATCTGCGCAACCAGCGATGCAAGCGTCTCCTCAGGTGAGGATCCCACGTCCCCGCAATGCCTCCACGACCTGCGCGGCCAGCGCCTCCGGTGTGGATTCCAGCGTGCGCAGGCGAATTTCGGGATTGTCCGGCTCCTCATACGGCGCGTCAACGCCGGTGAAGTTCAGGATCTGCCCGGCGTCCGCCTTCTGGTAGAGGCCCTTCGGGTCCCGTCGGCGGCATTCGTCCACGGGGGTGTCGACGAAGATCTCCAGGAACTCGCCTTCCGCCACGCATTCGCGCGCAAGCATGCGTTCGTTGCGGTAGGGAGAGATGAACGACACCAGCACGATCAGCCCGGCTTCCACGAACAGCTTGGCCACTTCCGCGACGCGGCGGATGTTCTCCACCCGGTCCGCTTCCGAAAAGCCGAGGTCGCGGTTCAGCCCGTGGCGGACATTGTCGCCGTCCAGCACCATGGTGTGCCGCCCCTGCGCGTGCAGGCGCTTCTCCACCAGATTGGCGATGGTCGACTTGCCGGCGCCGGACAGGCCCGTGAACCACAGCACGGCCGGACGCTGGCCGTTCAGGGCGGAGCGTGCCGCCTTGTCGACGTCCAGATGATGCCAGTAGACCTCGCTGTGGCCGGCATGGATGGCAGTGACCATCCCCGCGCCCACCGTGTTGCGGGTCAGCCGGTCGATCAGGATGAACCCGCCGAGTTCACGGCTGACCGTATAGGGTTCGCACGCCACCGGATGCGACAGCGAGATCGACACGCGGCCGATTTCGTTCAGGTGCAACTCGCGAACGCCGATCTCGTGCAGCGTCTCGACATCGAGCCGGTTGGTGATGTCGGTGATCGTGCCGGTGACCAGGCGCGATCCCAGCATGAACTGATAGGCACGTCCGCGAAACAGCGGCGTCTCATCCATCCAGACGACCCAGCATTCGATCTGGTCGGCGAGCCGCGGCTGCGGCGTCACGGCGATGACATCACCGCGCGAGGCGTCGATTTCCCGGTCCAGCACCAGGGTCACCGGCTTGCCCGGGCCGGCTTCCTCCAGGTCTCCGTCCATCGTGACGATGCGGGAGATTTTCGCCTCGGTGCCAGAGGCGGCGTTGACGACCGTCAGGCCCGGGCGCACCACGCCCGATGTGACGGTACCGGCATAGCCGCGAAACGTATGATCGGGCCGATTGACGTACTGCACAGGCAACCGGAACGGCCGGGAAACGGCCGTCTGGACCGGCTCGACATCCTCCAGCACCTTCAGCAGGGTCGTGCCGGTGTACCACGGCATGCGTGTGCTGGCGGCGGTGACGTTGTCGCCGTCGCGGGCGCAGATCGGGATCGGCGTGACCGAAGGCTCGTTCAGCCGGTCGAGCAGCGCGCGGAAATCCTCGACGATCCTGTTGAAGACGGTCTGATCGAACCCGACGAGATCCATCTTGTTCACTGCCAGCACCAGGTCACGGATGCCCAGCAGGGAGGCGATCGCGGCATGGCGGCGGGTCTGATCGAGGATTCCCTTGCGGGCATCCACCAGCAGGATCGCCAGGTCGGCGGTCGACGCGCCGGTCACCATGTTGCGGGTGTATTGCTGGTGACCCGGGGAATCGGCCAGGATGAAGCGGCGCTTCGGTGTCTCGAAGTAGCGATATGCCACGTCGATGGTCACGCCCTGCTCGCGTTCGGCGGCCAGGCCGTCGACCAGCAGCGCGTAATCCACGCCCGTTTCCACAGTACCGAAACGACGGGAATCCCGTTCCAGCGCCGCCATGACGTCGTCGGGAATGCTGCCGCATTCGAACAGGAGGCGTCCGATCAGCGTGGACTTGCCGTCATCGACACTGCCACAGGTCAGGACGCGAAGAAGAGTATCAGGCATCAGAAATATCCCTCGCGCTTCTTCTTTTCCATCGATGCATCCTGATCCTGGTCGATTAGGCGTCCGGACCGCTCGGAGACGCGGGTGGTACGCATCTCGACGATGATATCCTCCAGCGTGGCGGCGCCGGAGTCCACGGCCGCGGACAGCGGATAGCAGCCCAGCGAGCGGAATCGCACCAGGCGGTCCACCGGCATCTCGCCTTCCATGAACCGCATGCGTTCATCGTCGATGACGATGATCTGGCCGTCGCGCATCACCGTCGGACGCACCTTGGCGAAATACAGCGGCACGACATCGATGCCTTCGGCCTGTATATACGTCCAGACATCGAGCTCGGTCCAGTTGGACAGGGGGAAGACGCGCAGCGTCTCACCCGGCGCAAGGTTTCCGTTGTAAAGATGCCAGAGTTCCGGGCGCTGCCGCTTCGGCTCCCACGTATGGCCGGGACCGCGCACCGAGAAGACGCGTTCCTTGGCGCGCGAACGCTCCTCATCACGGCGCGCGCCGCCGATCGCTGCATCGTAGCCGCCTTCGGTCAGCGCCTGCTTCAGCGCGTCGGTCTTCATGATCTGCGTATAGGCACTGCCGTGGTCGAACGGGTTGATACCGCGCGAGATGCCTTCGGGATTGGTGTGGATGCGCAGATCGAGTCCGTAACGGCGCGCCGTTTCATCCCGGAACGTGATCATGTCCCGGAACTTCCACGTCGTGTCGATGTGCAGCAGCGGGAAGGGAGGCCGGGCGGGAAAGAAGGCCTTGCGGGCCAGGTGGAGAAGAACGGAAGAGTCCTTGCCGATCGAGTAAAGCATCACGGGCTTACTTGCCTGTGCTGCAACCTCCCGAAATATTTGGATACTCTCGGCTTCCAATGCGGCGAGATGCGCGGGGCGGGCGGTCATGATGGAACGTCCTGGAGTGTGAGGGTCATATCGCTCAATGAAGTTGCCAAATGTTGCCGCGCCGGCCGGAACCGGCCCAACGCTGATCGATACGGGACGTTCTTCGAATTTCACGTCTCGTCACGTGAGGCAAGAAAAATCGGCAGCTCGGAACGAAATCCCCACCCGCGACGGCTGCGCCGTCATCAGGCTCGGCAGGTCAGATCCGTCGAACGACGTAGGCCTGTTCCAGAGATTCCATGATCGCGGCAGCATGCGCCGAATCGCGGGCCTCCACCATGACCTCGAGCTCGGCCGCCTGGACCGAGGAGGAGGCGAACAGGCGCTGGTGCGAAACCTCGATAATGTTGCCTCCGATACCACCGATCTTGCCGGCAATATCAGCCAGCACGCCCGGCCGGTCGGGGATCTGCAGGTGCAGGCGCAGCAGCCGCCCATCGCGCAGCAGGGTGCGCAACAGGACGTTCGAGAGGATGCGCGCATCGATATTGCCGCCGGTGACGGCTATTCCCACCCGCTTGCCGCGAAAACGTTCCGGATACGTCAGAAGTGCGGCAACCCCGGCGGCGCCAGCACCTTCGGCCACCGTCTTCGCGCCTTCCACCAGCAGGCCGATCGCCTCCTCGATCGCCCGCTCGGGCGTGACCAGGACATCGGCTATGCGGCGGCGTACCAGTTCGAACGGCGCCTCACCGATGTCGCGCACCGCGATGCCCTCGGCGATGGTGGGGCCGCCGACGGAAACCGTCCGCCCCGCCAGGCGCTGGGCCATGGCGGCATAGGCCTCCACCTCTGCCCCGTAGACCGCGATTCCGGGCTTGAGCGCCGTCGCCGCGATCAGGCATCCGGCGAGCAGGCCGCCGCCGCCGACCGGGATGATCAGCGCGTCCAGTTCGGGGGCGTCCTGCAGCAGTTCCAGCGCCAGCGTGCCCTGGCCGGCCATGATGGCATCGTCATCGTAGGGATGGATGAAGACGAGACCGGCGCCGGCCTCCAGCTCATGCGCATAGGCGGCGGCTTCGGCCAGCGTCTCGCCGTGCAGCACGACCTTCGCACCCCAGGAGGCGGTGCGGGTCACCTTCGTTGCCGGGGTGAATTTCGGCATCACGATGGTGGCCGCGATCCCCAGAAGCTGCGCATGGCGTGCCACCGCCTGGGCGTGGTTCCCGGCCGACATGGCCACCACCCCGCGGGCCCGTTCGGCGTCGGACAGCAGCGCGAGGCGGTTCGCCGCCCCACGCTCCTTGAACGCGCCGGTCACCTGGAGATTGTCCAGCTTGAGGACGACGTCGGCCCCGGTCAGGACGGACAGGGCGTGGTTCGGCACCGTGGGGGTGCGCAGCACCTTCCCCGCGATCCGGTCGGACGCCGCCTGAACGTCCGCAAGGGTGATCACCCGCCGATCCGCCGGCTAGATGAACTTGACGCCCAGGATTTCGTAGGATCGATCGCCGCCCGGCGCCGGCACCGAGACGGTATCCCCGACCTTCTTGCCGATCAGCGCCTTGGCAAGCGGCGAGGAGATGGACAACCGCGCCGCCTTGATGTCAGCCTCATGCACGCCGACGATCTGGTAGGTGGCTTCCTTTTCGGTTTCCTCATCGACCAGCCAGACATGCGCGCCGAACTTCACGTGCTCGCCCGACAGGCCGGCCGGGTCGATCACCTCGGCGGCCGCCACGATCTCCTCGAGTTCGGCAATGCGGCCTTCAATGAAGGACTGTCGTTCCCGCGCGGCGTGATATTCGGCATTTTCCGACAGGTCGCCATGCGCCCGTGCTTCCGCGATGGCACGGATGATCGCGGGGCGCTCCTCTGCCTTGAGCTGACGAAGTTCGTCTTCCAGCCGCTGCAATCCCGGGGCGGTCATCGGAAACTTCTGCACGTCGAGGTCCTTCGGTCGACAGAGAGAAAGGGCTATGAAGCGCTCAAGCCATACGTCTCTGCCGCGACCCGGTCTGGACCTGATCGCGGCGGCGGCTCAAAACGAACCGCGAAAGTAGGATTGCAGCGGCGCGACTTCAAGCGTTCCGGCTTTCAGAGCCGCAATTGCGTGCACGGCGGCGCGCGCACCGGCCATCGTCGTGTAATGCGGGACACCGTGGGTCAGGGCGCTGCGGCGGATGGCGAAACTGTCGGCAATCGATTGCGGGGTCGACGCGGTGTTGATCACAAGCTGCACCTCGCCAGACCGGATCGCATCCACGCAATGCGGCCGTCCCTCCAGCACCTTGTTCACCACCGTCACCGGCAGGCCGGCCTCGCGGATGCGGCCGGCGGTCCCGCGGGTCGCCAGGATGGCGAAGCCCATTTCGGTCAGGCGGCGGGCCAGGGCCGGAAGCCCCTTCTTGTCGGCGTCCTTGATCGACAGGAACACGGTGCCCTGCTCCGGCAGGATCACGCCGGCGCCAAGTTGCGACTTGGCAAAGGCACGCTCGAAGGAGGAATCGAGGCCCATCACCTCGCCGGTGGATTTCATCTCCGGCCCCAGGATCGTGTCCACGTTGGGAAAACGGGCGAACGGGAACACCGCTTCCTTCACCGCGACATGCGGCGCGATCGCATGGTCGTCCAGACGGAATTCCGCGAGCTTGGCGCCGGCCATCACCCGCGCCCCCACCTTGGCCACCGCCACGCCCGTGGCCTTGGCAACGAAGGGAACGGTGCGGGAGGCGCGCGGGTTCACCTCCAGCACATAGATCGTGTCGTCCTTGATCGCGTACTGCACGTTCATCAGGCCGACGACGCCCAGCGCCTTGGCCATCGCCTCGGTTTCCGCCTTCAGTTCGGTCACCATGGCGGGTGCCAGCGTGTAGGGCGGCAGCGAGCAGGCGGAGTCGCCGGAATGGATGCCCGCCTCCTCGATATGCTCCATCACCCCGGCGACGTAGACGGTGTCGCCGTCGGCGATGCAGTCGACATCGACCTCGATCGCGTCGTTTAGGTAACGGTCGATCAGCACCGGGTTCTCACCCGAGACTCGGACCGCTTCCCGCATATAGCGATGCAGGCCGGCGCGGTCGTAGACGATCTCCATCGCCCGCCCGCCCAGCACGTAGCTGGGGCGGATCACCACCGGATAGCCGATACGGTCCGCGATCGTCTCCGCCTCCCCGGCCGACCGCGCGGTGCCGTTGTCGGGCTGGAGCAGGCCCAGGCGCTGCAGCAGCGCCTGGAAGCGTTCCCGGTCCTCGGCAATATCGATCGCATCGGCACTGGTACCCAGAATCGGAATGCCGGCCTTCGACAGCGCCTGGGACAGCTTCAGCGGCGTCTGCCCGCCATACTGGACGATACAACCCAGCAGCGTGCCGGCCTGCTGCTCGCGATTGACCAGGGCGATCACGTCCTCGGCCGTCAGCGGCTCGAAATACAACCGGTCAGAGGTGTCGTAATCGGTGGACACGGTTTCCGGGTTGCAGTTGACCATGATGGTCTCGAACCCGGCCTCCTTCAGCGCATAGGCGGCGTGGACGCAGCAATAGTCGAACTCGATCCCCTGCCCGATCCGGTTCGGCCCGCCGCCCAGGATCACGATCTTGGTCCGCGCGGTCGGGTCGGCCTCGCAGACCGGGGCGCCGTAGCCGCCCTCGTAGGTGGAATACATGTAGGGCGTGACGGAGGCGAACTCGGCCGCGCAGGTGTCGATCCGCTTGTAGACCGGCACCACGCCGCGGTCCCGCCGGAACCGCGCGATCTCGTCCTCGGTCCGGCCGGTGAGTTCGGCCAGGCGCCCGTCGGAGAAACCCAGCGCCTTCAGCCGCCGCAGCGCGCCCGCCTCGGCCGGCACGCCATTTTCCGAGACCGCGCGTTCGGCCTCGACGATGCGTTCGAGCTCCCGCAGGAACCAGGGATCGAACCGGCAGGCGTCGTGGATGTCGGCGAGCGGCACGCCGGCGCGGATGGCCTGCGCCGCGACCAGCAGCCGGTCGGGGCGCGGCGTGGACAGGGCGGCGCGGAACGCATCCACCCCGCCGTCGCCGGGCGGCTCGATCGGATCAAGGCCGGACAGCCCGGTCTCCATGCTGCGCAGCCCCTTCTGCAGCGCCTCGGGGAAGCTGCGGCCGATCGCCATCGCCTCGCCTACCGATTTCATAGACGTGGTCAGCAACGCGGGCGTGCCGGGGAATTTCTCGAAGGTGAAGCGGGGGATCTTCACCACGACGTAGTCGATCGTCGGCTCGAAACTGGCCGGCGTGACGCGGGTGATGTCGTTGCTGAGTTCATCGAGCGTGTAGCCGACGGCGAGCTTGGCGGCGATCTTGGCGATGGGGAACCCCGTGGCCTTGGACGCCAGTGCCGAGGAGCGGGAGACGCGCGGGTTCATCTCGATGATGACCATGCGCCCGTCCGCCGGGTTCAGCCCGAACTGCACGTTCGACCCGCCGGTATCGACGCCGATCGCCCTGAGGCAGGCGATCGAGGCGTCCCGCATCCGCTGGTATTCCTTGTCGGTGAGTGTCAGCGCCGGCGCGACCGTGACGGAATCGCCGGTATGGATGCCCATCGGATCGACGTTCTCGATCGAGCAGACGATGATGCAGTTGTCCGCGCGGTCGCGGACCACCTCCATCTCGTATTCCTTCCAGCCCAGGACGGATTCCTCGATCAGTACTTCCGTGGTGGGCGAGGCTTCCAGGCCGCCTGAAACGATCTGCTCGAACTCCTCCTTGTTGTAGGCGATGCCGCCGCCGGTGCCGCCCAAGGTGAAGCTGGGCCGGATGACGGCGGGCAGGCCAGTGAGTTTCAGCGCCTCCCGCGCTTCCTCCATGGAGTGGGCGATGGCCGAACGGGGCGATTCGATGCCGATCGCGGCCATGGCGTCGCGGAATTTCAGGCGGTCCTCGGCGCGGTCGATCACGTCGGCCTTCGCGCCGATCAGTTCGACTCCATGGCGTTCCAGCGCACCGGACGCCGCGAGCTTCATCGCCGTGTTCAGCGCGGTCTGTCCGCCCATGGTGGGCAGCAGCGCGTCGGGCTTTTCCCGGGCGATGATCTTTTCCACGATCTCGGGCGTGATCGGCTCCACATAGGTCGCGTCCGCCAGACCGGGATCGGTCATGATCGTGGCCGGATTGGAATTCACCAGGACCACGCGATAGCCCTCGGCCCGCAGCGCCTTGCAGGCCTGGGCGCCGGAATAGTCGAATTCGCAGGCCTGGCCGATGACGATCGGGCCGGCGCCGATGATCATGATGGAGGAGATGTCGGTGCGCTTGGGCATCGTCAGGGCGTTCCCGGGTCGTTGGTCATCAGGGCGCGCGCGGCGGCAACACCCGCGGGCGTGAGTTCAAGGTGCCAGTGGCACTGCAGCGCGCCTTCCGGCAGTCGGACCGGCTCGCGGATCAGGCCGTCGCGCAGGCAGGCCGCCACGGCGTCGTGAAAATCCTGATCGGCAACCAGGCACAAGGTGATCGACCGGAAGCGGTCGCATGCCGTCTCGGCGTTCGGCTCGTTGATCCGGTGCCGGAACGCGGTGCGCAGCAGCAGGTCCCGGACATCCATGCTACGCCGGCTTTTCGATCAGATCGACGAAGCGGTGGAACAGATGATGGCTGTCGGTCGGGCCCGGGCTGGCTTCCGGGTGGTACTGCACCGAGAAGGCCGGAAGGTCGGTGCAGGACAGACCTTCATTCGATCCGTCGAACAGCGACACATGCGTCACCCGTGCCGTGTGCGGCAGGCTGTCGGCATCCACCGCGAAGCCGTGGTTCTGGCTGGTGATCTCCACCTTCCCGGTCGTCAGGTCCTTCACCGGCTGGTTCGCGCCGCGATGCCCGCGTTCCAGCTTGTAGGTCCGCGCACCCAGCGCCAGCGCCAGCAACTGATGGCCGAGGCAGATGCCGAACACCGGTATCCGCCGTTCCAGCACGCCCTGGATCGCCGGCACCGCATAGACGGCGGTTGCCGCCGGATCGCCCGGCCCGTTCGACAGGAACACGCCGTCCGGTTCGTGGCGCAATATGTCCTCGGCTGTCGCGGTGGCCGGCACCACCGTCACCTTCAACCCGGCGGAGGCGAGGCAGCGCAGGATGTTCCGCTTCGCCCCGTAATCCACCGCCACGACATGATGCTTCGGCGCGGCCTGCCGTCCGGT
Source organism: Acetobacteraceae bacterium (assembly GCA_050181195.1). Classification (GTDB taxonomy): domain Bacteria; phylum Pseudomonadota; class Alphaproteobacteria; order Acetobacterales; family Acetobacteraceae; genus Rhodopila. The sequence goes on from JBFXDK010000019.1 coordinate 39,584, forward strand.
GCCGTCCGGCCACTGCCAGCTTGTCTCATCCCAGGCATAGGTCTGCCGGCAGGTGACCTCCTTCGCCAGGTCCATGCCCTCCAGCCCCGGCCAGGCCCGGGCCTGCGCCTGCAAGGCCGCCAGGTCGAACCGGCCATCGGCTGGATAGGCCAGCACGCCGTTCGGCGGCCCGTCGTCGCGGATGCGCGCGGTCAGCGCGCGGGTATCGACACCAGCAATGCCGGTGATCCCGCGCACCCGCAGCCAGGCATCCAGGGGCTGGGCGGACCGCCAGTTGGACGGTTCCGTGATGTCCTGCTTCACCACAAGCCCGCGGGCGGCGACGGTCGTCGCCTCCATGTCATCGGGGTTGGTGCCGACATTGCCGATATGCGGGAAGGTGAAGGTGATGATCTGTCCGGCATAGGACGGATCGGTCAACGTCTCCTGATAGCCTGTCATCCCGGTGTTGAAGCAGATCTCGCCCACCGGCGCGCTCGCCGCGCTATGGGCACCGAAGCCACGCCCCCAGAACACCGCCCCATCGGCCAGGACCAGCACCGCTGTCGCCCCGGCGGGCACCTCCGACATCTCTGCCGGGTCCGCGGCCACGCCCTGCAGGTCCGCAAGGCTGAATCCGGTCGCGGCGGTCACCGCGTACCAGTGACGCGAGGGGATGGAGCCGGCTTGGCGCCACTTGCGCACCGCTTCGGTGCTGACCCCGGTCAGGCGGGCAGCAGCCTCCGCGCCGCCAAGCCGGTCGATGATCTCGTCCACGATCGTCCGCATGTCAAAAACATAGGGGAGGAAATTTCCCACCTCAAGCCGGAGTGGGAAATTAACGGAATTTTTTTCCCGCGGCTCTGTGATGCAGCTGTTTTGTCACCAGTCGTGGTATAGAAAGGATTTGCGCGCGGGAGAGATCGCCATGGGCCTGAGAGAACAGTTCACGGACCAGCTCAAAGCGTCGATGAAGGCCGGCAACAGCGCGCGAACCTCCACCCTGCGGATGATCCTGGCGAAGCTGAAGGACGTCGACATCGCCGCGCGTCCGAAGGGAATCGACAGGGTGCCGGAGGACGAGGTGCTGTCGATGCTGCGGGGGATGGTGAAGTCCCGCCGCGAATCGGTGGATATGTACCGGCAGGGCAACCGCCCCGATCTGGTGGCGAAGGAAGAAGCCGAGATCGGCGTGATCGAGGATTTCCTGCCACAGCAGATGGATGAGGCGGCCACCGAGCGGGCTGTCGCGGATGCCATCGCCGAAACCGGTGCCGCCAGCATCAAGGACATGGGCAAGGTGATGGCGGCGTTGCGGGCGAAACATGCCGCGACGCTCGACATGGCCAAGGCCGGCCCGATCGTGAAAGCCAGGCTGTCCGCATAGATGGCGCTGCCGCCGAATTTCCTCGATGAGCTGCGCGCCCGCACGCCGCTTGCGCCGCTGATCGGACGGCGCGTCCGCCTCGCGCGCTCGGGCCGGCAATGGAAGGGGTGCTGCCCGTTCCATGGGGAGAAGACGCCGAGCTTCTATGTTTATGACGATCATTATCACTGCTTCGGGTGCGGCGCGCATGGCGATGCGATCACCTTCGTCATGCAAAGCCAGGGCGCCGGCTTCATGGAGGCGGTCGAGCAGCTGGCGGCCGAGGCCGGGCTGGACGTGCCCAAGCCGTCGCCCGAAGCGGCGGAACTGGAGCGACGGCGTCTCGACCTCAATGCAGTGCTGGAAGCGGCGGCCCGCGCATGTCACCGCCGGCTGTTCCTGCCCGAGGGTCAGGCGGCGCTGTCCTATCTGCGCGGCCGCGGCCTGACCGAGGAGACCGTCCGGCGGTTCGGCCTGGGCTGGTCCGGCGAAGGCCGCGGCGCGCTGGCGGCGGAGCTCGCTCGCGAGGGCGTGACGCCGGAACAGCTTGTTGAAGCGGGATTGATGCGACGTGACGACGATTCCGGTCGCATATTCGATCTGTTCTACAGTCGGGTCATGTTTCCAATCCGCGACCGACGCGGACGCACCATCAGTTTCGGCGGCCGCATCCTGGGCGACGGGCAGCCGAAATACCTGAACGGGCCGGAAACCTCGCTGTTTTCGAAACGGCGCAGTCTCTACGGCCTGGACCTTGCGCGCGAGGCCGTGAGGAACGGAGGCACATTATTGGTCGTTGAAGGCTACATGGATGTGATCGCCCTTCACCAGGCCGGCTTCACCGGTGCCGTCGCGCCGTTGGGCACCGCCCTGACCGAGGAGCAGCTTGAGGCGCTGTGGACGCTCTCACCATGCCCGATCCTGTGCTTCGACGGGGATGCGGCCGGCACGCGCGCGGCCGTCCGGGGCATTGATCTCGCGCTGCCGATGCTCACCATCGATCGCAGCCTGAAGGTCGTGACCTTGCCGCCCGGGGAGGATCCGGATTCGCTGCTGCGGAAGCAGGATGCGAAGGCGTTCCAGGGGGTGATGGACAGAACGCCGCCGCTGGTGGACTCGCTCTATTTGCTGCTGCGGCAGGGTGCCGGGCCGACCTCCCCGCCGGAACAGCGCGCGGCCTTCATGGCTCGGCTCGATGCGGCGGCAGGTCGCATCAGCGACAGGATCCTGGCCGGAGAATACCGCGAAACGCTGCGGGGCCGTTTCTATGCGGAGCGGCGGGAGGCACGCGCGAAGTCGTCTGGCTTCGGCCCCAAGGGCAAGCCGGCGCCGCCCCGGCTGCCGCTACCGGAACCGTCGGTCGATGGTGTCGTGCGGGAACGCGCGCGGATTCTGACAGCGATTCTGTTACGGCATCCGATTCTCCTGGACGAAGTGGAGCACGCCTATGTCGCTTTGCCACTCACTGCGCCGTTTGATCGGATGCGGGACGCGATTCTGGCCTGGGCTGATCACGCCGACGTTCTTGACTCCGCCGGGTTGATAGACCACCTCACGACTTCTGGATTGCAGGCTGATGTCGAGCATGTTCTGGCGTCCCTCCCCGTACCCTTGCCCGCCAGTGCGTCACCGGATGCTGCGCCGACGGAGGCCCAGACCGGGTGGTGGTATTTTTTCGGACTTTTGAACATTGATCGCTTGCGTCAGGAGGTTGCCGCGGCGGAGGCGGCATTCATCCGGGACTACACGCCGGAGACCCAGGCTCGTCATGTCGCCCTGCTGGAGGCGTTGCTGAAGGCGCAGAGCGGTGACGACGAGGCGGATCTCGCGGCTGCATAGAATTATAGAGGGGGCTGCGCCCGGCCGGCCGCACCCCGCGTGACGAAGGAGTGCGCTGAAACATGGCCACGAAACCGAGTGTCGCAGGTGATACCGTGACGGCCGAACAGGACGTCGAGACAACACTCCTGGATGTTCAGACAGCGGCGGTGAAGCGCCTGATCGCGCGCGGGAAGGAGCGCGGCTACATCACGTTCGACGAGCTGAACGCGATCCTGCCGCCCGACCAGAACAGCAGCGAGCAGATCGAAGACGTGATGGCCAATTTCTCGGAAATGGGCATCCAGGTCGTCGAAAGCGAGGAAACAGAGGACGGCGAGGCCCCGATCGCCAAGGCCGAGAAGGCCGACGAGGCGGAGGAGGAGGAGCCGTCCGGCAACGTCGACGAAGCGAGCCTCGGCCGCACCGACGATCCGGTCCGCATGTACCTGCGCGAAATGGGCAGCGTCGAGCTGCTGTCGCGCGAAGGCGAAATCGCCATCGCCAAGCGGATCGAGGCCGGCCGCGACATGATGATCAACGGGCTCTGCGAAAGCCCGCTGACCTTCAAGGCGATCATCTCCTGGCACGACCAGCTCAAGGCTGGCCGGATGCTGCTACGCGACATCATCGATCTGGAAGCGACGGACGTTGCCGGCAACCCGGCGGCCGACGGAGTCGATGGCGTCGATGCCACCCCGACCGATGGCTTCGCCGCCAATGACGACATGGACCCGGACGAGGAAAACGACGGGCCCAGTATGTCGCTTTCCGCGCTTGAGGAGAAGCTGAAGCCGGAAGTGCTGGCGAACTTCGAGGAAATCGAGAACCTCTACAAGAAGCTGTACAAGATGCAGCACCGCCGGCTGGACATCATGACCAGCGGCGAGGAGGTCACCAGCCGATCGGAGAAAAGCTACGAGAAGATCCGCGAGGAGCTGGTCCAGAAGGTCGGCCAGGTCCGCTTGCACAACAACCGGATCGAGGAGCTGGTCACCCAGCTCAAGCAGCTCAACCAGCGCCTGACCACGCTGGAAGGCCAGCTGATGCGCATGGCCGAAGGCTGCAAAGTCTCACGCGAGGAGTTCCTGAATAGCTATCGCGGCCAGGAGCTCGATCCGAACTGGATGGAAAAGGTGGGACGGCTGTCGGCCAAGGGCTGGAAGTTGTTTATTGTCAAGCACCCGCACGACGTTGCCAACGTCCGCGCCCAGATCGCCGCGGTGGCCAACGATGCCGGCCTGCCGATCGCCGAGTTCCGCCGCGTGTTCATGACCGTGAGCCGCGGGGAGCGCGACAGCGCGCGGGCGAAGAAGGAGATGATCGAGGCGAACCTGCGCCTGGTGATCTCGATCGCCAAGAAATACACCAATCGCGGCCTGCAGTTCCTGGACCTGATCCAGGAAGGCAATATCGGCTTGATGAAGGCGGTCGATAAGTTCGAGTACCGCCGCGGCTACAAGTTCAGCACCTATGCCACGTGGTGGATCCGCCAGGCGATCACCCGCAGCATCGCCGACCAGGCGCGCACGATCCGCATCCCCGTGCACATGATCGAGACGATCAACAAGCTGGTACGCACGTCGCGGCAGATGCTGCACGAGATCGGCCGCGAGCCCGCCCCCGAGGAGCTCGCCGACAAGCTCGGCATGCCGCTGGAGAAGGTGCGGAAGGTGCTGAAAATCGCCAAGGAGCCGATCAGCCTGGAAACGCCGATCGGCGACGAGGAGGACAGCCATCTCGGCGACTTCATCCAGGACCCGAACGCCGTCATCCCGCTGGACGCGGCGATCCAGGCCAATCTGCGCGAAGCGACCACGCGGGTCCTGTCCAGCCTGACGCCGCGCGAGGAACGCGTGCTGCGCATGCGCTTTGGCATCGGCATGAACACCGACCACACGCTGGAAGAGGTCGGCCAACAGTTCAATGTCACCCGTGAGCGTATCCGCCAGATCGAGGCGAAGGCGCTGCGCAAGCTGAAGCACCCCAGCCGCAGCCGCAAGCTGCGCAGCTTCCTGGACGACTGAGTTGCCTCCCCCTATCGTCCGGCATCGCCGTCACGGCGGGGGGAGATGATGGAACCGGTTGTTCGTGTCGGCGTGGTGGTGACATTCCTTCGGATGGATCAGGCGCCTGCCGCGCGCGCACCCGGCTTGCCGCGGGAGATGTCGCTGGTCCGGCTCGCTGCGCCGAGTGTGGGGTTCTATCGCTATCTGTACAATACGGTCGGCGCCGATTACGTCTGGTGGCTGCGGCGGACCATGCCGGACCGGGAACTCGCGGGGCTGCTGGGCGACAGGGCAGTCTCGATCCACGTGCTGTATCAAGGCGGAGAGCCGGCGGGGTTCTTCGAACTCGACCGGCGGACATGGCCCGATACCAATCTGAGCTATTTTGGCCTGATGCCGCACGCGGTCGGCACCGGGATCGGTTTCGCCTTCCTGCGCCAGGCGGTCGATCTGGCATGGCGGGAGGGTGCCCGCGGCATGACGGTGAACACCTGCACCGCGGATCATCCCCGCGCGTTGCCGACCTATGTGCGCGCCGGGTTCACCCCCGTGCGACAGGTGCGCGAGCTATGGAACGTCCCCACGCGACTGGGCCTTCGGATTCCCCCCCATCTGCGCGTGTGAACCGGGGCGGGTCGCCCCCCTACCCTGCACGCACGATCGCGACCGCCGCACCCGTCATGCGCTGCAACTCGACCGCCGAGGTGCGGAACACATGGCTGGGGGACCCGGCCGCGGCCCAGACCGGGTCAAGCCGTGTCAGGTCCTCGTCCAGCAGCACAAGGGGCGGCGCGAGATGTCCCACGGGTGCCACGCCGCCCACCGCGAAGCCGGTGGTCGCGCGCACCCAGTCGGCGTCAGCCCGTGCCAGCTTGCAGCCAAGCGCCGCCTCGGCCCGCGCGGTATCGACCCTGTTGGCGCCGGAGGTGATGATGACCGCGGCCCGCGCGCCCGCCCGGAAGACGATCGACTTGGCGATCTGCGCCACATCGCAGCCCACGGCGGCGGCCGCATCCGCTGCGGTGCGCGTGCCTTTGGGGAAGATCGTGATCGTATCGGGATGACCGGCGGCCAGCAACGCGGCGCGCACACGCTCCACAGATCCCGTTGCCGGTCCCGTTGGCGATCCCCCTGTCATGCCGCCTGACATCGTGCCCACATCTCCGTTCATGGAACCGCTCGCACTCTATATCCACTGGCCGTTCTGCCTCGCCAAGTGCCCGTATTGCGACTTCAACTCGCATGTGCGGGACCGCATCCCGCAGGCGCGGTTCCGCGACGCGCTGCGCGCGGAACTGGCCTGGGAGGCGGCGCGCCTGGGCCGGCGACGCCTGACGTCGGTGTTCTTCGGCGGCGGGACGCCCAGTCTGATGGAACCGGAGACGGTGGCGTTGCTGCTGGATGATGCGGTTCGGCTGTTCGATCCGGCACCGGATGTCGAAATCACCCTGGAAGCCAACCCGACCAGTGTGGAAGCAGAACGGCTCGCGGCATTCCGGCAGGCCGGGGTGAATCGCGCTTCGCTGGGGGTGCAGAGCCTTGATCCCCAAGCGTTGCGCCTGCTGGGACGGCAGCATTCGGCCGCCCAGGCGGTGGCGGCGCTGGAAACCGCCCGGACGATTTTTCCGCGACTGTCCTTCGACCTGATCTATGCCCGCCCAGGCCAGGAAGAGCTCTCTTGGCGAGCCGAACTCCGAGCGGCCCTGGCGCTGGCGGCGGACCACTTGTCGCTGTACCAGCTTACGATCGAGGCGGGCACGAAGTTCGAGACGCTGCACCGTCGCGGTGACCTGATCCTTCCCGATGATGAGGTGAGCGCCGCGATGTATGAGGCGACGGCCGAGGAAGCCGCGCGGTTCGGACTGCTGGCCTACGAGGTTTCCAACTACGCGAAACCTGGCGCCGAGAGCCGGCACAACCTGACCTATTGGCGCTATGGCGACTATGCCGGCATCGGGCCAGGCGCGCACGGGCGCGTGACGCTGGACGACGGACTGCTTGCCACCAGGCGCCACCGGGCGCCGGAGCCATGGGCCGAGCGGGTGGAACGGGAGGGACATGGGACGGTGGAGGAGACGGTTCTGGAACCCGAGGAGCGGGCGCGGGAGATGCTGCTGATGGGGCTCCGCCTGACCGAGGGCGTGGACCTCGCCCGGTTTGAACGCCGGACCGGACGCGCGTTGACCGAAGCCGTGGAGCCCGAGGTGCTGGCGCAGGCGATCGAGGCAGGCTATCTCGCTGCGTCCCCCGACCGGTTGATCGCGACCGCGGAGGGACGGCTGCGGTTGGATGCGCTACTGGCGGCGCTGGTGCGATAGCCGACGACGGCGGGTCCCCGGGGTCATGAGAGGCGCACGGGCCGGAGCACCGAACCGGCGTGAACGCTCCGTGGTGTGGCGGGCGGTGGCCGGCCGGTTGAAGATTGCGGGAACGGTTCAAGGCCCTCTTGATCGCATCAGTCCGAAACGCTACTCACCAGTAGGATCTTGGAGCGACTGACGATGGACATCATTCCCAGCGGACAGAGTTTGGGAGCGCGTGTCGAGGGATTGGACCTCTCCAATCCTCTCTCGGACGCGGACCGCCGCACCGTCTTGCGGGCGCTGGGCCAGTATGGCGTGCTGTGCTTCCCGAACCAGACCTGCAGCGTGGACCAGTTCGCCGCGTTCGGCAGCCGCTTCGGCGAATTGGAGATCAACGTCGCCAACCTCTATCACGAGCCGGACCATCCCGAGGTGATGATCCTGTCCAACATGAAGGACGTGAACGGCAAGCCCCTGGGCCTGAACGATGCCGGCCAGGGCTGGCACACCGACCTGTCCTACAGCAAGGACGTCGCGCTCGCGAACGTGCTGCACGCGCAGCACGTGCCGCTGCGCAACGGCAAGTCGGTGGGCGAAACGCAGTTCCGCAACATGCATGCGGCCTATGAACAGCTGCCGGACAGCCTTAAGCAGAGGCTGGAGGGCCGCACCGCGACGCATGACTTCGAGAAATTCTGGGAAGTGATGCGCCTGCGTCCCGGCTCCCCGCGCTCCAAACTCACCGAGGAACAGCGCCGTCGCAAGCCGCCCGTCTCCCAGCCGGTGTTCCGCACCCATCCGATCACCGGCCGCAAGGTCCTGTATGCCGATCCCGGCTACACGATGTGGATCGACGACATGGACCGGCACGAGAGCGACCTGATCCTGGACTATCTGTTCCGCCACCAGGAACGCGCCGATTTCCTGTATGCGCATCGCTGGTCAAAGGGCGATGTGCTGATGTGGGACAATATCGGCACCGTCCACAACGCGGTGGCGGACTACCTGCCCGATGAGCCGCGCTACATGCGCCGCGTTCAGGTCATGGCGACCCTGGACTACGCGGCATTGGCGGCCTGAGATGGCGGAGTTCATCGGCAAGCGCATTGTCATCACCGGCGGCGCGGGCGGAATCGGGGTCGAGACGGCCCGCGCCTTCATGGACCAGGGCGGCCACGTCATCCTCGTCGACCCAAGCGAATCCCGCCTCCTCGAAGCCCGCGAGCGGCTCGGCCCTGTCCGGCTGGGCCTTTGGGTATCCACGCTGGAAACGCCCGCGGACTGCGCTGCGGCCCTGGATGCCGCCGGCGCGCCGGTGTTCGCGCTGGTGCATCTGGCCGGGATCTTCGAACGCGACGAACTGGACCCGGACGACCATGGGGTCTGGAACCGCGCCATCGCCGCGAACCTGACAAATGCCTATGACATGGCGGTCGCGTTCCGCACGCGCTTCGATCGGCGGGAACCCGCGCGCATCGTGCTGGCCAGTTCCATCGCCTATCGCCGCGGCAGCCCCGACCGGGTGCCATACGCCGCCGCCAAGGGCGGGATCGTGGGCCTGACCCGCGCGCTGTCGCGCAAGTTGGCGCCGGATGTCCTGGTCAATGCCGTGGCCCCCGGCGTGATCGAAACGCGCATGGCGGAAGGGATCATCGCCGAACGCGGCGACAGCTACCGGCAGGAGATCCCGTTGAAGCGCTTCGGCAAGCCGTCCGAGATCGCATCCGTGATCCGCTTCCTGTGTTCGCGCGATTCCTCCTACGTGACCGGGCAGACGATCACCATCGACGGCGGCATCACCAACGCCTGACGCGGCAGGGCGCGCCGGAATTGGCCCGGTGACGGCGCCTGCCCGTCATGGCGACCCCGCCATCCACGACGTCGCTGATTGGGACCGCGCAGGTCGCGGGTAACCCGCCTGCGCGGTCCAAGGCGATGGTTACGCGGCGACCCGCGGCGACGTTCAGCCCAGCAGCGCGGCGCGGAACTTGTCGCGCTCCAGGTGCGGCACCAGGTTGCGGCGCACCTTGTTGGGCGGGCCTTCCTTCACCCGCAGCAGGATGAATACCGGCCCGTCGCCTTCCCGGATCAGGCGGCGGCCTTCCGCCATGTCGGCGTCCGAGTTGATGACATGCACGCTCGGGATCCCGGAGCCGGCGGCGATCGTGTCCAGCCGCACGCCCAGTCCGGTATGGCTCTCCTGATTGCCGGTCTCGCCATAATGGCCGTTATCGACACAGATGATCGCGTGGTTCCGCGGGTTCTGCAGCGCGATCGTCGCCAGCGTGCCGATGTTCATCAGCAACTCGCCGTCGCCGGTCACGGTCAGAACGCGCCGGTTCGGCTGCGCCAGGGCCAGCCCCAGCCCCATCGCCAGCGCCGCCCCCATCGCGCCGCCCAGCGCGAAAACGCCCGGCGAGCAGTCGGTCATCGCCGACAATTCCTGCGCCGTGCCGGCAAGCCCGGTCACGATCAGGAAGTCCGACGGACGGTCGATCAGCGCCGGCACCGCCTGGCGGCGGTCCAGCACCGCATCCGGCAGGTTCGACGTCCGCAGCTTGTTCAGTTTCGCCATGGTCGCGTCCTCCGGATCAGAACTTCTTCGCGCCCAGCAGGCGCTGGCTCAGCAGCACGGCCACGGGCTGGCCGGACTGGAACACCATGGTCAGCGCGGCCGAGACCGTCGGGATCACCTCTGCCGGCTCGCGGCACGACAGCACGACGACGCCCATCGCCTTCAGCACCGGCTCCACGGCCTGTCCCATGGCGAACTGCCAGGGATTGCCTTCGCCAAAGTCGCCGCGCATCGACACCAGCGTCAGCAGCGGAAACCGGCAGCCGGTGATCAGCGACAGCAGGTTGATGCAGTTGCCCACGCCCGAGGACTGCATCAGCAGCACCGCCCGTGCGCCACCCAGATCGGCGCCGGCGGCCAGGGCGACACCCTCTTCCTCGGTCGTCAGCGGGATGGAATGCGCCTTCGGGTCGGCCAGGGACCGGTCGATCAGGATGCGATGGCCAGCATCAGGCACATAGGCGAACTGGGTGATGTCGTTGGCGCGCAGCAGGTCGTAGAGTTCGTCCTGCCAGCGCCCGCTCGGGGAATCAGCCATGGCGGTCCCTTGGGTTCGGTTTCACCCGCATGCTGACCCGCGGTGATCGCGGGGGCAATATGGCATCTGCGCGGCGGCCATGCCCGCGCCAGCGCCTTGCCAGCCGCCCTAAGTTCCCGGGTTGGCGTAGCGCGGATCGGGGTAGTCGATGATCCGCACCTCATCGGTTTCCGTGTCGATCACCGCGCAGCTCAGTTGCCGGTCGTTGCGGCTGTCCCGCGCATCCCCCGCCGAACCGGGATTGATGACGGTCGTCTGCTTGATCCGCCGCACCAACTGCGCGTGCGTGTGCCCATACAGCACGTAGTCGGCATCGGCGTCGGCGAACTGCTCCAGCTTGGCGCTGTGCGGATACACATATTCCCCGCGCGGGTCCCACGGCGTGGAATGGAGCAGGAAGAAGCGTTTCCCGCCCAGCGTCACCCGCCGGCGCGCCGGCTGGTCGGCCAGGAAGCCCATCAGGCCATGGTCGATCCAGTCCCTCTCGCGGGCGCGGGCGCCGGAGGCGGAGAAGAACACCTCCTCGTGGTTGCCCTGGATGATGTGCGCCTGTCGTTGCTTCAGCAGCGCCACGACCTCATTCGAGAACTGGTATTCGAAGATGCTGTCGCCGAGGCACAGCAATTCCTCCACCGGTCCCATCACCTCCAGCGCGTCCGTCAGCCCGCGAATGTTGGAGTGGATGTCGGATACAATTCCAACCTTCACGCACGGCTCCTGGTCGATAAGGGGAAGATGGGCAACCGGTCAGCCCCGCGCCCGCATCAGGCGCGCCTTGTCGCGCTTCCAGTCGCGATCGGCGATGGCGGCGCGCTTGTCCTGCTTCTTGCGGCCCTCGCCGACACCCAGCAGGACCTTGGCGCGGCCCTGTTCGTTGAAATGGATGTCCAACGGCACCAGGGTGGCACCCTGGCGCGTGATGGCCCCCAGCAGGGAATCGATCTGCTTCTTCTTCAGCAGCAGCTTGCGTGGCGCCCGCGGCTCGAACCGGGAGAGCACGCCGCCCTGGTATTCCGGGATATAGCTGTTGAACAGCCACATCTCCCCGTCCCGCTCGCCAGCCCAGGCCTCGGTCAGCGTGGCGCGCCCGTGGCGGAGGGATTTGACCTCGGGTCCCTTCAGGACGATTCCGGCCTCGACGGTATCCTTGATGGCGTAGTCGAACCGCGCCTTGCGGTTCTGCGCCGCGACGCCGTGCGAGATCAGACCCTTTTTCCGTGGTTCAGCCATGGTGACAAAGATAGGGCCCGAATGGAAAGAACGCCATGGCTCCCGGCAGGGGCCTGGGTTGCATCACCGTCCAGCGGTCTTGGGGATGAACCAGCCTTCCGCCACGCAAAGCGCAATCAGCTTGCGGCCCTGTCTCCGCCTTCTTCGTCCAGACTGGCACGGCACGGCGATCCGACCTAGCCTCTCCGTCCACGCCGCATGAGGCCACGCCCGGGCCGGCCAGGCGGGCCGCACGGCACAACGGAGGAAACGATGCCCAGGGACCCCAACGGCCGGGTACGAGCGACCATCGTCGGCAGCCTGCCGAAACCGTCATGGCTCGCAGGCCCAGGCGAACTCACCGCCACCTGGCGCCTGGACGGTGCGCAGCTGCGCGAAGGTCAGGAGGACGCGGTGCGTGTCTGGGTCGCGGCGCAGGAGAAGGCCGGCCTGGATATCCTGACCGACGGCGAGCAGCGCCGCCAGCATTACATCTGGGGCTTCTACCAGGGCCTGGACGGCATCGACACGGTGAACCTCGCGATGCGGGCGCAGCGGGCGCAGCGCTATCACAAGGAAATCGCCGCCGCCCGCCTGACCGGCGGCCCGGACTACCGCGGCCCGATCTTCGTCGATTCCCTGCGCGCCACGCGGGCGATGACCGACCGCCCGGTGAAGGTCACGCTGCCGGGGCCGATGACCATCGTCGACAGCATCGTGGACACGATTGGCGGCCGATCGGAAGCGCAGCTCGCGATGCGCTTCGCCGAAATCCTGAACCTGGAAGCACGCGCCCTGGCCGAGGCCGGCGCCGCGGTCGTGCAGTTCGATGAACCCTGCTTCAACGTCTATGTCGACAAGGTCAAGGACTGGGGCATCGCCGCACTGGAACGCGCGATGGACGGTGTCACCGCCACCACGGGCATCCATATCTGCTATGGTTACGGCACGCCCGACGTGAAGCGGTGGAAGTCGGCGAACCAGGACTGGAGCCACTACCACCACACACTGCCGCTGCTCGCGAAGACTTCGATCAACCAGGTTTCCGTGGAAACCGCGGCGAGCGGCGTCGATGTGTCGGTGATCGAGGCGATCCGCGGCAAGGACGTCCTGCTGGGTGTCGTCGATGTCGGCAATGAAGCGGTCGAGACGCCCGAAACGGTTGCCGAACGTCTGCATGCGGCGATGCGCTACGCCGATCCCGGGCACCTGCATGCCTGCACGGATTGCGGCATGCTGCCGCTTCCCAGGCGTTCGGCAGAAGGCAAGCTGCGCGCCCTCGCCCTGGGGGCGGCGCTGGTGAACGCCGGCCTGTAGAGACGAAGACGCCGCCCGGACCAGACGATCCGGGCGGCGTTCCGCAAGCCGTTCAGGCGGAACGGATCAGTTCAGCAGACCAACATCGGTCATCGCCTTCCGCACCTTCTCCCGCGTCGGCGCCATCAGGGGCGCCAGCGGCAGGCGGCAATGTTCCGAGGTCTTGCCCAGAAGCGAGGCCGCGAACTTCACCGGACCCGGGCTGGTTTCCGAGAACAGCGCGTCATGCAGCGGCGTCAGCCGGTCCTGGATGCCGATCGCCTGCTTGACGCGGCCATCGGCCCAGGCGTCGTGCATCTCCCGGCACAGCCGGGGCGCGACATTGGCGGTGACGCTGATGCAGCCATGCCCGCCGGCGGCCATGAACGACAGCACCGTCCCGTCCTCGCCCGAAAGCTGGCAGAAATCGTTGCCGATCGCGAGCCGCTGCTTGATCGGGCGGTCCAGCGGCGTGCAGTCCTTCACGCCGACGATATTCTTGTGCTTGGCCAGGCGCGCCATCGTCTCGACGCTCATGTCCACGATGGAACGGCCGGGGATGTTGTAGATGAAGATGGGCAGGTCCACCGCATCGGCGATCGCCTTGAAATGCAGGTACAGCCCTTCCTGGGTCGGCTTGTTGTAGTACGGCGTCACGATCAGCGCCGCAGCCGCGCCCGCCTCCTTGGCGTGCCGGGTCAGGCTGATAGCCTCCTCGGTGCTGTTGGAGCCGCAACCGGCCATGACGGGCACGCGCCCCTTCGCCACCTCGATCGCGATCTCGGTGACGCGATGATGTTCCTTGTGCGACAGGGTGGGGCTTTCACCGGTGGTGCCCACCGGGATCACGCCCTGGGTGCCCTCTTTGATCTGCCAATCCACGAACTCACCGTAGGCTTTTTCGTCGACCGACCCGTCTTCACGCATGGGGGTGATCAACGCGACGAGCGATCCCTTGAACATGTCCCTCTCCTGGCTGGATGGCATTGGCGCGACCCGGGACGCATTCCGGACGCCAAGGGGCGCAAGCTAGGCCCGAGAAAGATGCATCGCAAGGCCGTGCGCGCTAGGAATAGCGTCATGCGCAGTTCGATTCGCATTCTCATCGCCTTGGCTGCCCTGTCCGGGGCAACGGTCCCGGCCTCGGCTCAGCCCCCTCGCGATCCCACCCGCAATCCCATTCCCGCCATCCGGGCCGATCAATGGGCCGAGGCTGAGGCCGCCGCCGCCGGTTACGCCGATCCGGTGCCGCAGAAACTCGTGTCCTATTATCGGATGCTCGCGCCCGGTTCGGCGACGGCACCCGAAATCGCCGACTTCATGCAGCGCAATCCGGACTGGCCGAACCAGGCACAGCTTGCACGCCGGTGGCAGGAAGCGATTGCCGCCGAACCCGATCAGGCGGTCGCGCTGTCGCAATGCGAGGCCGCGCCGGTGACGCTGCCCTCGGCGATGCTGCGCTGCGCCGAAGCCCTGGCCATTGATGGCCGCAACGATGCGGCAACCGAGCTTGCGCGCCGCGCCTGGATCACAGCCATCAGCGACGCCGCGACCGAGGCCGTTTACCAGCGCCGTTGGAACGGCATTACGACACCCGACGAGGAGTGGGCGCGCTTTCTGCGGCTGGCCTGGCGCGACCCCACCGCGGCCGCCCGACAGCTGGCCCGCCTTGATCCGCTCCGGCGGCCCGTGGGGGAAATCCGCCTGGCGCTGAAGCGGGATGATGCGGCGGTGGATGCGTCCTGGCGCGTGCTGACTTCGGAACAGCAGGACGATCCGGGGATGGTGCTGGACCGGGCGCGCTTCCTGCGCCGCACCGACCGGCTGGCCGAGGCGGTGGCACTGTGGAACCGTGCCGGCGCGGCGGCACAGAAGGCCGCGCCCAATCACCTGGCCGAGTTCTGGTCGGAGCGGAACATCCTGATCCGCCGGCTGATGCGCGAAGGCAGTCGCGCGGACGCCTATGCCCTCGCCGCGTCCCACGGCCAGCCCGGATCAGAAGCCCGTCTGGACGCCGAATTCCTGGCCGGGTTTCTCGCGCTGCGCAGCCTGAACGATCCCGCGCGGGCACTCCGGCACTTCCAGACGCTGGCGGAATCCTCGAAGTCCGCCATCACGCAGGGACGCGCGCATTACTGGCTGGGGCGCGCCAGGGCCGCCGCGGGCGGCGATCCCAAGCCTGACTATATCCGTTCGGCCGCCTGGGCCACGACCTTCTACGGCCAGATGTCGTCGCTTGCCCTTGGCGAGGATGCGGCCACGCTGGCCGGACGCGTGCGCGCGATGCGCGATCCGTCCTGGACGAGCGAGGTGGTGTTCGCCTTCGCCGGCCACGACGTCGTCCGCGCCGCCGCCTGGCTGGTAGCGTGGGGCGACCCGCTGCGGGCGCGTCCGTTCCTGCTGCGAATGGATGAGATTGCGCCGATTCCGGGCGAACGCGCGCTGGCGGCGGCGCTCGCCCTGCGGGTCGGCCTGCCCGACATGGCCGTGTTCATCGGCCGCCGCATGGGGCGGGACGGCGGCGCGCTGCCGGAATCCGGCTGGCCCATGCCCTATGAGCCGCCGACCGACTTCGATCCCGCCATCGCCCTCGGCGTCATGCGCCAGGAAAGCAGCTTCGATATCCGCGCGGTCAGCACCTCGGGTGCCCGCGGCCTGATGCAGCTCATGCCCTTTACCGCGCGCGACGTGGCGAAGAAGCTGGGCATCGCGACCTCCCTGCCGATGCTTACCAGCGATCCCAGCCACAACATGCGCCTGGGCACCTCGTATCTGCGGGACATGCTGGCGCGCTTCGACGGCAGCCTGCCGCTGGCGGTGGCGGCCTACAATGCCGGGCCGAGCAGGGTGGAGCAGTGGGTGACGGAGAATGGGGATCCGCGGGTTGCCGGCGGGCCGATTGACATGATCGACTGGCTGGAGTCCATCCCGTACAACGAAACCCGCAACTACGTCCAACGGGTGCTGGAGAACATCGTCATCTATCGCGCACGCCGCAATGAGGACACGCCGACCCTGATGGCGCAATGGACGCGCTAGTCCAGAGCGGGACCCCGGGATCGTCACCGCCGGAACAGGTGTCGCGGATTTCCGCCTGGGATGGCCTGCCGTTGCTGGTGCGCGAATGGTTCGGCGGAGATGCGCATCCGCCGCTGCTGTGCCTGCCCGGTTTCGTGCGCACCGGCGGCGATTTCGCCTCCGTTGCCGCCGCGATCGGCCAGGGTCGGCGGGTGGTCGCGCTCGATTACGCTGGCCGGGGTGGATCAGGCCGCGCCCGTAACATCAGCCGCTATGCGCCCGAGGCCTGCCTGCGCGACGTGATGGATGTCTGTGCCGCGCTGCATCTGCACCGCGTGGTGGCGATCGGCACAAGTTTCGGCGGGCTGCTCGCCTGCGGCCTGGCCGCGGCGCGCCCCGGGCTGCTGCGCGGCGTGGTGCTGAACGATATCGGGCCGGATGTCGGGTCGGCCGGCCGCGATTTCGTGCGCGCGTTCATCGGCCTCGATCCCGCGCTGGACAGCCTGGAGGCATGCATCGCACTGCTGCGCGAACGCCTGCCGCCGCTGTCGCTGCAAACCGAGGAGGACTGGCGCGCGATGGCCGCGCTGACCTACGCCCCCGGTCCGGACGGCCGGTGGCACCCGGTGTGGGACACGCGGATCGCCGGCTTGATGACGGCGCCGGTGCCGGACCTCTGGCCGTTGTTCGGCGCCATTGGTCACGTCCCTTTGCTGCTGGTCTGGGGTGAGGCGAGCACCATCCTGCTGCCGGCTACGATCGAACGGATGCGGGCCGTCCGACCGGACATGACAATGGTGTCACTGCCCGGGATCGGGCATGCGCCGCTGCTGACAGAGCCACCCGTCGTCGCTACCTTGCGCCATTTCCTGGACGGGATCGCGTGAGGATCGCACACGCGTTCGCATCCGGGTTCGGGATCGGCCATGCGCCGATCGCGCCTGGGACCATAGCCTCGGCGGCCGCGCTGCTGAGCGGCTGGGCGATGCTGGATACCGAGCCGATGCTGCTGGCGGTCGTCTCTGTCATGTCGGTGTTCGGCGGCATCTGGGCGATTCACCACGCCCGGGTGGTTGGCGATCCCGGTTGGGTGGTGATCGACGAATTTGCCGGCCAATGGATCACGCTGCTGGGGTTGGCGAGCGACTCGGCGCTGGATCTGCTGCTGGCGTTCGTGCTGTTCCGCATCCTGGACATCACCAAGCCCGGGCCCGTCGGCTGGGCCGACCGCCAGCACGGCACGTTCGGGATCATGGGCGATGACGTGATCGCCGGCCTGTTGGGCGCGTCCATTCTTTACCTGCTTCATCCTGCCTGGCCCATGATCGTTCCTGCCCTGCCGTGATTGGTTCTGTCCTGCTCCTTCGTCTGACATTCCTTGTCGCGCTTCTGCTGCCGGCCTTGGCCGGCGCGGCGTCGCCGCCGGCCACCGAAAGCCGCAACGGCGCGGTGGTCTCGGCGCAACGGCACGCGGCGGAAGTCGGGATCGAGATCCTGCGGCAGGGCGGCAACGCGATCGATGCCGCGGTCGCGATGGGATACGCCGAAGCGGTCACAAATCCCTGTTGCGGCAATATCGGCGGCGGCGGTTTCATGACTGCCTGGCTGGCGGACGGGCGGGCGGTATTCTTCAACTTCCGCGAAACCGCACCGGCCGCGGCCGCCCCGGACATGTATCTGGACGCGTCCGGCCAGGTGATCCGGGGCGCGTCGCTGATCGGATGGAAGGCGGTTGCGGTGCCCGGAACGGTTGCGGGACTTGATGCCGCGCTGACCAGATACGGGACCATGAACCGGGCGCGGGTGATGGCGCCTGCGATCCGGCTGGCGCGGGAGGGTTTCATCCTCGACCGCGGCGATGCCGACATCATCGCCCGCGCCGCGCCGAGGCTGCATCGGAATCCGATCGCGGCAGAGATCTTCCTGCGACCGGACGGCACCCCGCCGCAGCCGGGGGATCGGCTGGTGCAGGCGGACCTCGCCCGGACCCTGGAGGCGATTGCCGAACGCGGGCCGGACGCGTTCTATCACGGCGCGATCCCCGGGGCGGTGGAAGCCGCGTCGCGCCAGGGCGGCGGCCTGCTGACGGCAGCCGACTTCGCCGCCTACCGCGCCATCGAAACCGTGCCATTGCGCTGCACCTATCGCGGCCTGACGATCCTGTCCGCCCCGCCGCCCTCCTCGGGCGGGGTGACGCTGTGCCAGATCCTGGCGATCCCGGAGGGCTACGACCTGCACGCGCTGGGCTATCACTCGGCCCGGTCGGTGCAGGTGATGACCGAGGCGATGCGCCAGGCCTACCTGGACCGGAACACCTATCTCGGCGATCCGGCGTTCGTCGCCAATCCGGTCGAGCGGCTGCTGTCGCGCGAGCACGCGGCGGCAATCCGTGCGCGCATTGGCGATCGCGCCACGCCTTCGGATGCGCTGCTACCCAGCCTGAACACGAACGAGAAGCCGGAAACGACCCATTATTCGGTGCTCGATGCGCAGGGGAACGCGGTTTCGGTCACCTATACGATCAACGGCGCGTTCGGCGCGGGCGTAATCGCGGACGACACCGGGTTCCTGCTGAACAACGAGATGGACGACTTCACCGCGAAGCCGGGCGTCGCCAACATGTTTGGCCTGGTGCAGGGGGCGGCCAACGCGATCGCGCCCGGCAAGCGGCCGCTGTCGTCGATGGCCCCCACGATCGTGCTGCGGGACGGCAGGGTATTCCTGGTGCTGGGTTCGCCCGGCGGGTCGCGGATCATCACGACCGTGCTGCAGGTGATCCTGAACATCGTCGACCACCGCATGGCCCCGCAGCAGGCGGTGGACGCGCCGCGGCTGCATCACCAGTGGCTGCCGGACACGATCTATGCCGAACCCTTTGCCCTGTCGCCCGACACCAAGGCGCTGCTGGAGCAACGCGGCTACACCATAACCGAGCAGACGCCGTGGGGTGCGGCAGCGCTCATCGCGGTGGCGCCGCCGGCGGGACGCGGAACCGGTGTCGCTTCCTCGGGTCCGGATTCGGCCGCCACGTTCGGCATGCGGCCTGGCTTCATCTACGGCGCGAACGACTCCCGCCGGCCGGCGGGCGCGGCGCTGGGTTACTGAGCCACGCCGAGGCGACGGCACCCCGGACCGCGGCCGAGGACATGTGACACTGGCGCGGGCGGGCTCACCTGCGTAAAACAGGCGAATCCCGCCGCCGGGTCCGGCGCAGCGGCCAGAGGGAGCAGCCTGATGGATGGATCGATGAAACCCGCCGCAACCGGCAAGGGACTGGCGCGCACCGCCGGGGCGCTGGCCGGAATCAAGGTGATCGACCTGACCCGCGTCCTCGGCGGACCGTATTGCACGATGATCCTGTCCGACCACGGCGCCGACGTCATCAAGATCGAACCGCCGCAGGGCGATGAGGTGCGCGACTGGGGCCCGCCCTTCCATGGCGATGACGCCAGCTATTTCATCGGGGTGAACCGCAACAAGCGCTCGATCGCGCTGGATATCGGCAAGCCCGCCGGCAAGGCCGTCCTGCTGCGCCTGCTGGAAGACGCGGATGTGCTGATCGAGAACTTCAAGCCGGGATCAATGGAGAAATGGGGGATCGGCTATGAGGAGATGCTGTCGCAGCGCTTTCCGGGCCTGATCCATTGCCGCATCTCGGGCTTCGGCGGCGACGGACCGCTGGGCGGCCTGCCCGGATACGACGCGATCCTGCAGGCGATGACCGGCCTCATGAGCGTGAACGGCGACGCCTCCACCGGGCCGATGCGGCTGGGCACGGCGATCGTCGACATGGGCACCGGCCTCTACTCGGCGATCGGCATCCTGATGGCGCTGCATGAGCGCAAGGAGTCGGGCCGCGGCCAGTATCTCGACATGACGCTGTATGATTGCGGCATGGCGCTGCTGCACCCGCAGGCGGCCAACTACTTCCTGAACGGCAAGCGCCCCGGCGGTACCGGCAACCCGCATCCCAATCTGGTGCCGTATGACAAGTATCCGACGAAGACCTGCGAGATCTTCATCGCCAGCGGCAACAACGGCCAGTTCCGCAAGCTGTGCGATCTGATCGGCCGGCCCGACCTCGCCGAGGATCCCCGGTTCGCGAACAACGGCGAACGCAACATCAACCGTGCCGCGCTGACCGAGGCACTGGCCGCGGCGTTCGCCGACCAGGACGGCACGGAACTGGCGATGCGCCTGATCCGCAACGGCGTCCCCGCCGGTCCGGTCCTGCCGGTGGACGAGGCGACATCCGCGCCGCACACCGAGCATCGGGAAATGGTCACGGAGCTCGACTGGTACAAGGGCCTCGGCACGCCGATCAAGTTCTCCCGCACCAAGGGGGGCACGCGCCGTCCGCCGCCGACGTTCTCGCAACACGGGCGTGACGTCCTGACCCAGCACGGTTTCACCGAGGAGGAGATCGAGGCGCTGCGGCGGGACGGCGTTCTGGTCGACAAGCGCCGCATCTGACCAACGCGCCGGCGGCCGAAACGCCGAATGATCAACCTTCCGGCGGAGAAGGTACTCACCGAGCCGAAATTCCGCGCCATTCAATGGGCGCGGTTCGACGCGGCGTGGTATCGCGCGCGCTATTCCGACGCTGCCGACGCGATCGGGTCCAATGACGATGCGGCGACGCTGCGCTGGTACCTGGACCACGGCCAGCGGCAGGGGCACGACCCGAACCGGTATTTCTGCGAAAGCTGGTTCCTGGGACGTCACCACGATATCGCCGAGGTCGTGTCCGAGGGACGCTTCCCGTCCGGCTTCGACGCCTATTGCCGGGGCAACAACCGCACCCGCGCGCCGCATTGGCTGTTCGACGAACGCTTCTACCGCGCACGCTATCCCGACCTGACGGATGACTTGCTGACAGACGCCGAGATGCCCAACGGCTATGAGCATTTCCTGCGCCATGGGTGCCGGGAGGGGCGGATCGGCCATCCTCTGTTCGACCCGGCCGTGTATCTCGATGCGCTCCCCCCGGAAGAGCGGGCCGCCGCAACGCAGGCCGGACCGTTCCATCATTACCTGGATCGGCTTGAAGCCGGCCGTGCCGCCGAACGAACCTCGGTCTACTTCGATCCGGCCTGGTATCTGCGACACCACCCGAAGGCACGCGAGGCGATCAGCCGCGGGCAGTTCCGCTCCGCG
>JBFXDK010000020.1:0-17623 GCA_050181195.1 Acetobacteraceae bacterium
GCAGCAGGGCGGCCATCGCCGCCAGCCGATGGACAAACACCAGGTCTGGTGCCCGTGCCAGCGCGTCACGGACCGCGTCGACCTGCCTAGGGCCGGCCGTCAGGTAATAGTTGTGGAACCCCGGCGAGTAGAGGTCCCATGGTCGCGTAAGATAGTCACGGATGGTTCGCTCGGTGTTCCGGGGCAACCGGGGCACGATGCGTAGCGTGAATGGGCATTTGACCAGATCGGCATACATTGCCCGGTAGCTGTCGACGCTGTTCTGGTCGAGTGGGACGTCGCTCGGGGCGAATGTCACAAGTTCCAGATGGTCCGAGATTGTCGAAACGGCATCAAGGAAAAGCGCCATCCGCTTGTATATGCCGCTCACCGGCGCCTCACCGTCAGCGAGGAACTTCGCCGTTATGAATAGCGATCTCATCTGAGAAGCGTGTCCTCGGTCTGAGGCTGGTTTCGGTTGCCCGGAGGCTTCGAGGAGCTAAAGCATTCTCATCCCGACTGTGCAGGGCGAAAATACTCTACTGTGTTGTTTTATCGCGTGATTCACACGCTGGTACGTTCCGCTCAGCGTGATCACGCTCCTTGTCATACCGCGTGATTCACACGCTGGTACGTTCCGCTCAGCGTGATCACGCTCTAGCGGTTACCGTCACACATAGCCAGTCTTTTCGTTCTGTGACCGATCGGCGTGGCAGCCACCTTGCGCCGAGGTGACTGCCTGCTGCGGACCAGAGGCTACCCCACCGCGACCCGTTGGCGCCCCGCCATCCAGCGGGCCGCCAGGAAGACGCAGATCATGCCCACCCCGACCGCGTCGGCGTAGAAGCTGGGATAGAACAGAGCGCCGGCGCCCACATACAGATAGATTCGCCAGGGCCAGCTCAGCGGTCCCAGCAGGAAACCGATCGAGGCGCCGCTGATCGCCACCACCATCACCCAAGCCACCGCCACATGGTAGGCGATCCAGAACGGGGAGCCGTTCATCAGCAGTTCCGGCCGGTAGACCATCAGGAACGGGATCAGGAACACCGCGCCTGCGATGCGTAGCGCCTGGCCGGCGACGGTCCAGAAATTCTCGCCCGCGATCGTCGCGGCGGCATAGACCGAGGCGCAGACCGGCGGCGTGATGGCGGACAGGATGGCGAAGTAGAAGATGTAGAGATGCGCCGTCAGAGGCGCGAGGCCAAGCTTCGACAGGACCGGGGCGACGACGGAGGCGGTGAGGAGGTAGGAGGCCGTGGTCGGCACGTCCATCCCGAGAATGATGCACAGCAGTGCCGCAATCAGCAGCACGCCGATCAGGTGCTCACCGCTGAAGCCCAGCAGCAACTGGGAGAATTTCACGCCGAGGCCGGTGGCCGACAACACCGTGACCAGCAATGAGGCGGTGGCGAGCAGGGCGGCGATGATGACCACGCTGCGTCCGCCATCCACCAGGCCATTCCAGACCTGGTGGCCGTATGCCCGCAGTTCCGCGCCCAGCGCGTGGCCGCGGCCCTCGGATACGGCGGTGCCGATGCGCACCAGCCCGGCACAGACGATCAGGAACACGGTGGCCGCGCCGCCGGCAAAGGTCGGGGTGAAGTTTG
The DNA here is from genome assembly GCA_050181195.1 of Acetobacteraceae bacterium. Taxonomy (GTDB): domain Bacteria; phylum Pseudomonadota; class Alphaproteobacteria; order Acetobacterales; family Acetobacteraceae; genus Rhodopila. Next base: position 1,590 of record JBFXDK010000020.1, read on the forward strand.
CCCCCAGCAGCCAGATCAGCAGCACCAGCGGGCCAAAGGCCGGTATCGCCTGCGGCGAGAGGAACACGTCGCGGGCGCGTGGCACTTCCTCCCGCGGGATCGGCATCAGGTGGTTGGCGCGGGCGTAGCAGTCGATGCTGAAATAGATCGCGCTGAAGTACAGGATGGCTGGCACCGTCGCCGCCAGCGCGATCATGCCGTAGTTGATGTTCAGCAGTTCGGCCATGATGAACGCGCCGGCGCCCATCACCGGCGGCATGATCTGCCCGCCGGCCGAGGCGGTGGCCTCGATGCCGGCGGCGAAGGCCTTGCGATAGCCGGCGCGGATCATGGTGGGGATGGTGATCGACCCCACCGACATGACGTTCGCCACCGCGGACCCGGAGATCGTGCCGAACAGCGCCGAGGTCACCACCGCGACTTTTGCCGGGCCGCCATAAGCGCGTCCAGCAACCATGGTGGCGGCGCGCATGAACACGTCGCCCGCGCCCACCGCCATCAGCAGCGATCCCAGGACGACATAGATGGCCACCACCCGCGTGCCGATATCGGCCAGCAGGCCGAACATGCCGCTGGTGGAGGCGTACAGAGTGGAGATCGCGGTTTCCGAGGAGACGCGCGGCGGCTGCCAGTTGCCGCCGATCAGGTCGTTGCCCCAGAGGTAGAATATCAGCGAAATCACCGCCATCAGCGGCAGCGACAGACCGATCGTGCGGCGTGCGGCTTCCAGAGCGATCAGGACCGTCATGACGCCCATGGACATGTCGAGCATCGTCAGGTCGTTCATCACGTCCATCAGCCGTTCGGCGTTGATCGTGACGTACAGGCCGCCCCAGGCGCCGGCGCAGCCCAGCAGCAGATCGCGGATCGCCGCCGTCCGGGACCGCCGCCAGGCGCCGAGCGCCAGGCTGAAATAGACGAAGCCGATGCCGCCACCGATGAACAGGCCGCGCTGGTTCAACGGCTCCAGCGTGCCGAACAGCGAGGTGTAGAGGTGGAAGATGGCGTAGGCGACGAGGCACAGCTCGACCCAGTGCCGAAGCAGCCGGGGTGGCGGATCGGCATCAGGGCCGGCGTGGGCGGTCATTCGGATCGTCCGGTGTGCGGAGTGGAGAAACGGGAGACGGAGGCTATTGCACGGATTCCCAGAACTTCTTCGCGCCGGGATGCAGCTTCAGGCCCATCTTCTCGGTGGCCAGCGCCGCGCCCTTGTAGTCGAAGGTCGCAAGGTGCGGGAACACGTCGATCATGAACTGCCGGTTGGTGTAGATCGCCTTGGCAATGGCATAGGCCGTGGCGTCATCCATCAGCGACAGCCGGGTGGAGTAGGTGCCGAACACGACGGGTGTCACCGCGCCGGGCTGGCCGGGGATCAGGTTGTCGGGCAGCGTCATGAAGTCGATGCCCTTTACCGTGGCCAGGACCTTCGCCTTCTGTTCGGGCGAGAAGGACAGGTACTTCATCGGCGTCGAGGTCAGAAGCTCGCGCAGCGTCGCGTCCAGTGTGGTCGTGCCCTGGCCGTATTTCGAGTAGCCGATGAGCTGGCGGTTCTGCACGCCTTCAATCGAATCCTGGATCGATCCGGGAACCCATTGCGGCGTGACACCGAGCTCGGCGAAGATCTGCCGTGTCAGCAGTTCGGCGCCGCTGCCGCGGATGCCGGCCGAGAACTTCTTGCCCTGCAAGTCTTCCAGCTTGTTGACGCCGCTGTCGGCCCGCACGACCATCTGCAGCGAGCTGGCGTCGTGCACATACAGCACCGCGAGGTCGGGCACGGCCTTGTCCTTGAACGGGCCGAGTCCGTCGATCGCCTGGATCGAGGTGTCGACCATCACCAGGCCGAAATCGATCTCCTTCTTGGTCATGCGCCGGATGTTGTCGACGCTGGCGCCTGTCTCGATCATCGAGACGTTCGCGTTCGGCAGTTCCTTCTTGATCGCCTTGTTCATGGCGACCGCGAGGGCAAAGTTGCTTGATGCCGCGTTGGTGGATCCGAAGGTGATCGAATCCTTCTGCGCGTGGACAGGTGCGCAGACGAGCGTAAAGACGAGCAGGGCGACGCCACTGAGGGCGACACGCAGGAAACGGGACATTTGGCCTCCCGGCTTGATTGCTGACCGTCATGGCACACTGCCGTTGCGGATCGGTGATGGCAAGCAGGGGCAAACGCAGACCCGTTCGGCAAAAGGCTCAGGTCTGACCCCGGCCGCACCACAACGGCGTCGGACCGCGGCGCGGACCGGGGATGCGGGACGTGCCGTGGCGCGGATATACACCCGGCACGGGTCCGCTGAAGCGGGAAGTGCCTTCGGGAAAGGCGAGGCGCCGCCGTTGCGCAGCGCCCGAGGACCGGTGGAACGACCGTTCCGCCTACTCGTCCTTGTCGAGGTCGCGGACCACGTCCGGCCGGTGCATCAGCCGGTCGATGGTCATGGCATAATCCAGCGCGTGATCCGGTTCAAAATGCAGTTCCGGTGCGTGGCGCAGGCGCATGTTGTGGGCGACTTGGCCGCGCAGATAGGCGCCCGCGCGTTTCATCGCCGGGATCAGCGCATCAATATCGGACCGGCCAAGGCGGGAGACAAAGACCGTGGCGTGCTTCAGGTCGGGGCTGATGCGGACCTCGCTGACGGTGATTTCCGCGTCCGCCAGTTCCGGGTCACGGAACTCGTGGCGCGCGAACACGCCGCTCAGCACGTGGCGGATTTCCTCCGCCACGCGCAGTTGTCGCTGCGATGGGCCGGCGTCTCGTTTCCTCAAGCCGCGACCATCTCCGTCTCGAAGCACTCGACGACGTCGCCTTCCTGCAGGTCGTGGAAGTTGGCGAAGGACAGGCCACATTCATAGCCGCGCGCCACTTCGCGGACATCGTCCTTGAAGCGCTTGAGCTGCGACAGTTCGCCGTTGTGGATCACGACGTTCTCACGCAGCACGCGCACACCGGCACCGCGCTTGACCTGGCCTTCGGTGACGTAGCAGCCGGCGACCTTGCCCACCTTGGTGATGGTGAACACCTTGCGGACCTCGGCGTAGCCCAGGAACTTCTCGCGTTCCTTTGGCGCGACCTTGCCCCGGACCAGTTTCTCGACGTCGTCCGCGACCTCGTAGATGATCGAGAAGTAGCGGATGTCCACGCTTTCGCGTTGCGCGAGTTCCCGGGCCTGCGTCGTGGCGCGGACGTTGAACGCCACGATCACGGCGCTGGACGCCTTGGCAAGCTGGATGTCGCTTTCGGTGATCTGCCCGACGCCGGCCAGCAGCACCCGGACCTTCACCTCCTCGTGCGCCAGCTTCAGCACCGTGGTCTGGATCGCCTCGGCGCTGCCCTGCACGTCGGCCTTGATCAGCAGCGCCACTTCCTTCTGCTCGCCGGCCTGGATCCGCGCCAGCATCTGGTCGAGCGTGCCGCGGGCACCGGCTGCCGCGCCGGCCGCCTTGTCACGCAGCCTGCGCGCGCGGAATTCGGTGATCTCGCGGGCGCGGCCCTCATTTTCCACCACGACGAAGGGTTCACCGGCCGACGGCGCACCGCCCAGGCCCAGGATTTCAACCGGCATGGACGGCCCGGCGATCTGCAGCTGACGACCCTTGTCATCCAGCATGGCCCGCACACGCCCCCATTCGGCGCCCGCCACGAGGATATCGCCCTGCTTCAGGGTGCCGCGCTGCACCAGCACGGTGCCGACCGGTCCGCGGCCGCGATCGAGGCGGCTTTCGATGACCGAGCCTTCCGCGGTGCGGAGCGGGTTGGCCTTCAGGTCCAGGATTTCGGCCTGCAGGAGGATGGCCTCCTCCAGCTTGTCGAGGCCTTCCTTCTTCAGGGCCGAGACTTCGACGTCCTGCGTGTCGCCGCCCATTGCCTCGACCACGACCTCGTGGCTGAGGAGTTCCTGCCGCACCCGGTCGGGGTTGGCATCGGGCCGGTCCATCTTGTTGATCGCAATGATCAGCGGGGCGTTGGCCGCCTTGGCGTGGCGGATCGCTTCGATCGTCTGCGGCATCACGCCGTCATCCGCCGCGACCACCAGCACCACGATATCGGTCACCGAGGCACCGCGGGCGCGCATGGCGGTGAACGCCTCGTGGCCCGGCGTATCAATGAACGTGATCCGCGAACCGCTCGGCAATTCCACCTGATAGGCGCCGATATGCTGGGTGATGCCGCCGGCCTCGCCCGCCGCCACATCGGTGGCGCGCAGCGCGTCCAGCAGGCTGGTCTTGCCGTGGTCGACATGGCCCATGATCGTGACGACCGGCGGGCGTGCCGCCAGTTCGGATTCGGCGTCCGCGGCGCCTTCCAGGCCGATTTCGACGTCCGATTCGGAAACACGCCGGACCCGATGACCGAATTCCTGCACCACCAGTTCCGCGGTGTCGGCATCCAGCGACTGGGTGATCGTCGCCATGACGCCGAGTTTCATCAGCGCCTTGACCACTTCCGGAGCGCGGGCGGCCATACGGTTGGCCAGTTCCTGCACGGTAATCTGTTCAGGGAGTATGACGTCGCGCACGACCTTCACCTGATCCGAACGGAGACGCTCGAGCTCGGCCTGCCGGCGCTCACGCTCCCGTTGACGACGAACCGAAGCCAGGGAGCGGACCCGCTCATCCTCGCCTTCAATCGCGGCCTGAACATCGATCCGGCCCGCGCGCCGGCGGTCGTCCCCGCTTTTCTTGGGGGCGGCCACGGGCGGTTTGCGCGGGGGCGCACCGGCGCCGGGGCGGCGGACCTGGCGGGCCTCCTCTTCCTCCTCGGGCCGCATGCCGGGGCGCAGGCGAAGCGTTTCGCCGGGCGCGCCGGACGGGGCAGCCGGGGCTGCCTGACCCGGACGGGGCGGCTGAGCGGCGGGGGCGCGGGCAGCGGGTGCCTGTGGCTGCGGGCGCCCGGTCGCCGGACGCGCCACCTGCTCCTGCGGCCGGCGCGCCGGCGCTTCCGCGGTGGCGGGTTTCGCTGCGACCTCTTCCGCCGCCTTGGCGGCGACGTCTTCGGCGGCCTTCGCGGCCGCGTCCTCTTCCGCCCTGCGGCGCGTCTCTTCCTCTTCCGCCTTCCGCGCTTCTTCCTCGGCGGCCAGGCGAGCCTCTTCCTCGGCCTTGAGACGCGCATCTTCCTCGGCCTTGCGGCGCGCTTCCTCGGCGGCCGAGAGGATGGAGATCTTCTCCTGCTCCCGCCGTTCGGCTTCGCGGCGCGCGGCCTCGCGCTGCTGCTCCACCAGCGCACGCTGGCGGGCAGCCAGTTCCGTGGCGGTCAGCGCGCGTCCTGCCCCAGGTACGGGCCGTCCGCCAGATCCCTGGCCACGCGCCTGCGGCGCGCCGCCGCCCGGGGCGGCCGATGGCGCGCCTGCGGCCGCGGAGGGGTTATGGCCAGGGACGGGCGCACGCTTCTTGCGCACTTCCACCTGGACGACCTTTGATCGTCCATGGCTGAAGCTCTGCCGTACGGAGCCCGCGTCGACGGTGCGACCGAGTTCCAGACGTCCCGTCGGACGCAGGGAGAGCCGGCCCTTGGCGCCGTCCTGATCGTTGCTTTCGCTCATGCTTTATCCGTTGGCACCCGCTTCTGTGTTCATCGTGGCGGCTTCCCGCCCATCGGTCCCCAGGAATTCGCGTCTGGAGACATGTCTCAGTCCGGCCAGTCTTCCGGCCTCCGTGATCAGCGATTCAGCCAGTTTGCCCGGCGTAATCGCGACATGGACAACATGGTCGCGTGCAAACAAACGTCCCATCGTTTCCGCCGGCAAGGGATCGATCACGGTGACCGATCCGCCGACACCCGAGAGGAAGCGTGCCCGCTCCGCCGGACTGCCGTCCGATGCCTGCACAACCAGGGTCGCTCGTCTGGTTCGCAGCAATTCCCGTGCCTTCTCGAACCCCGCCGTTGCCTGGCCGGCCCGTCGTGCAAGTCCGAGCAATTCGCCGGTTCGCCGCATCAGCGCCGCCTCAAGCACGTCAGGAAGGTCGGGGGGCACCGATACCGGCCCGCGCGCTGCCCGGGCAAATGCACGCACGAGCTGACGCCACGCGTCCCCCTTTGCGCTGGGTCGTTGTAACACATCCCCGGAGGCGCTCAACCATATTCCCCGGCCGGGCAGCCTTGCAGCCAGGTCCGGGATGATCGAACGGTCCGGACCGACGACGAAGCGGATCATCCGCTCCTTCGGCAGCCGTTCCCGCGTGACGATGCAGCGACGCAGCGGCCCCGTCTCGGGCTCATCCGCCAAATCGTCCGAGGGGAGCGCGAGCGCGTCAGTCGTGGCCTGTCTCCTCGGTGGCCGGTTCGGCCGCTTCCTCGTCGAACCAGTGGGCCCGCGCGATCATGATCACGTCGTTGGCAACAGCCTCATCCATCTTGTCGGCGCCCACGATCTCGATCAGCTCATCCGACGCAAGGTCGCCCAGGTCATCGAGCGTCTTGACGCCCTTTTCTCCCAGAGCCACCAGCATGGCCGGCGTCAGCACCTCGATCGACGCCACCTCGTCCGTGACACCCAGGGCGATGCGCCGGTCTGTCAGTTCAGTGTCACGCTGGGCGATGAACGTCTCCGCGCGACGGATCAATTCCTCGGCCACCGCGTCATCGAAGCCCTCGATGGCGGCGACCTCGTCGATCGGGGTGAACGCCAGTTCCTCAACCGAGGAGAAGCCTTCGGTCACCAGAAGGCCGGCGATCATGTCATCAACATCCAGCGCCTCGACGAACTGCGCGGAACGGCGACGGAACTCCTCCTGCCGGCGCTCGCTTTCCTCGGCTTCCGTCAGGATGTCGATATCCCAACGCGTGAGTTGCGAGGCCAGGCGCACATTCTGGCCGCGGCGGCCAATGGCGAGAGATAATTGTTCATCGGGCACGACGACTTCAACCCGCCCGGCTTCCTCATCCAGCACCACCTTCGTCACCTCGGCGGGGGCCAGGGCGTTCACGACGAAAGTCGCTGCCTGGGAGCTCCAGGGAATGATGTCGATCTTCTCGCCCTGCAGTTCCTGCACCACGGCCTGCACGCGTGAGCCGCGCATGCCGACGCAGGCGCCGACCGGATCGATCGAGGAATCACGGCTGATCACCGCCATCTTTGCGCGCGACCCGGGATCGCGAGCCACTGCCTTGATCTCGATGATGCCATCGTAGATTTCCGGCACTTCCTGCGCGAACAGCTTGGCCAGAAAGCCCGGATGCGTGCGGGAGAGGAAGATCTGCGGACCGCGTGGCTCTTCCCGCACGTCATAGATATAGGCACGGACGCGGTCGCCGTTGCGGAAGCTCTCCCGCGGGATCAGCTCGTCGCGCCGCAGCAGCGCCTCGGCCTTGCCGAGCTCGACCATCAGGTTGCCGTACTCGGTGCGCTTGACCACGCCGTTGATGATCTCGCCGACACGGTCCTTGAATTCCTCGTATTGGCGCCTGCGTTCGTATTCGCGCACGCGCTGCACGATCACCTGCTTGGCGGTCTGCGCAGGGATGCGGCCGAAATCGATCGGCGGCAACGGGTCGATCAGGAATTCGCCCACGTTGATCTCGGGGCGGAACTTCCGCGCGATGTGAACGGGGATCTGGGTCTCCTCGTTCTCCACCGCTTCCACGACCTCGGTCCAGCGCGAAAGGCGCACATCGCCGGTCTTGCGGTCGATCGTGGCGCGGATGTCCTTTTCGTGGCCGTACTTGGCGCGTCCGGCCTTCTGGATGGCCTGTTCCATCGCCTCCAGCACTTCCTCGCGGTCGATATTCTTCTCCCGCGCGACGGAGTCGGCGACCAGCAGCAATTCAGGGCGTGCGACGGAGGTGTCCATGGTCGGCCTCGGGTCAGTGGATCTCGGTTCAGTACGTCTGGTTCAGTTCGTCTTGGGCGGCGTAGCGGTAGCTTCGATCAACGCGTCGGTCAGCACCAGCTTGGCCCGCCGGAGCTGATCCAGTTTCAGTTCGACCTCGGTTCCATCATCGAGGCGCATTTTGGCGATTTCCTCCGTCGCGCCAAGCACGATCCCGGAGAAGCGCTTGCGTCCGTTCACCGGGAACACGGTTTCCGCCCGCGCGAGATGCCCGGCGAAGCGGTTCCAGTCCTTGGGACGGGTCAACGGGCGGTCGATCCCGGCGGAGCTGACTTCCAGGTTCCAGGCGCCGGGCAGCGGATCCTCGACGTCGATCATCGCGCCGACCTGGTGGCTGATCGTCTCGCAATCATCGACGGTGATCTGCGAGCCGTCGGCGCGGTCGGCCATGATCTGCACCGTCGGCCTGTCGCGCCCCAACACGGCCACACGCACCAGCTCATAGCCCATATAGGCGAGCATGGGCGCGATCAGGTCACTGAGGCGCCGTTCCAACGGCGTATGAGCAGGGTCGGTCTGTGCCAAAACAAAAAAGGCGGCCCGCTAAGGCCACCCCCCGGTAGTCAGCGGAGAATGAGTGAGTGTGCTTCAAATAGCGTGGCGTTGCCGCCTTGGCAAGGGGATCGCGCGCCTCGATCGAGGCACGCGGGTGAGCACCGGCACACACGTCGCTCAACGCCTGTCCCCAAACCCTTGTCACCGCTGCGTCTTATGGCGGCGCCCCCTCCCGGCACGTCGACGCCGGAAGGACGCGTCACCATCCGCCTTGCCATCAGATCTCGGACGGCATTCCGCGCATCGCGAAATCCGGGATCGATGACCTTTCTCTCCGGACGGCTCAGGCGGTCTTGGCCTTGAGTTCGTCGAGTTGCATCCGTGCGCCGGCGATCATGCAGGACAGGTCGGATGTCAGCATCACCATGTCGAAGCCGCGCTTCACCGCGCCCGCAGCGAAGGCCGCGCTGGCGCAGTGCATGACACACTTGATGCCATGCCGGTGCGCGGTTTCCAGGATCTTGTCGCAGGTGGCGAGATGGAGCGGGTCCGGATTGTCGCCGCGCGGCGCCAGGCCCAACGCGAACGACAGGTCGGCCGGCCCGATATAGACGGCGTCAAGACCAGGCGTGGCGCAGATCGCATCGAGGTTGGCGATACCCTGCTTCGTCTCGATCATCGCCATGACGACGATCTCGTCATTCGCATGGGACACGTAATCGGCGCCGCCGTAATGCACCGCCCGCACAGGGCCGGAAGAGCGGATGCCGACAGGCGGGTAACGGCACGCGGCCACGGCCATCGCGGCTTCCTCGGCCGTATTGACCAGCGGCACGATGATACCATAGGCGCCGAGGTCCAGCGCCTTCATGATCGCCGCCGGTTCGTTCCAGGCCACCCGCACCACGGGAACCGTGTCCGTCTGCGAAATCGCCTGCAGCAGCGGTGCGACGTCCTTCATCTCCGAGGTGCCGTGCTGCAGGTCGACACACAATGCGTCGAAGCCCTGCCGAGCCATGACTTCGGTCGTGAACCCGTGCGATACGGAAATCCATCCCAGCGTCACATACTGGCCGTCACGCCACATCTGCTTGATCTTGTTCGGTCTCATGATCCCACCCCTGGTGTCGTCCGCTGGTCTGGCGGACGGATTGCCATCCATCGAAGCCAAACGCGCCATCCCGACAAGCCAGGCGCCGCGCTGACCCAGCTATACCCAACTCGGCGTGAACCCAACAGGCTGGCACCCCCGGCCGGCCATTCTACCTTGTCAGGGCGCCCGCAACCCGCACACGATGACCTGGCAGTCGGCCGGCGTGAAACAGGAGGAAGCTATGCCCGAGTATGAACCCTTTCGGGACTCGACTCCGTACCTGAACGACGGGGAAATCCTGCGGGGCCGACTGGCCGAGGACGGCTACCTGTTCCTGCGCGGTCTCCTGCCGCGCGACACGATCCTGAACGTCCGCTCCCGGCTGATGGGCAAGGCCATGGCCGGTGGATGGCTGGCGCCGGATCAACCCGCCACCGCCGGCATTGCCAATGCCGCGGCCGCCTGCAAGGACCCCGAGCCGAGCTACATGTCCGTGTTTCGGAGCCTCTGGTCGGACGAGGCACTGCATCGCCTGCGCATTCACCCTCGGGTGATGGCCCTGTTCGAGCGCATCTTCGAACAGCCGGCGCTGGCGCACCCGATGTTTGTGCAACGCAATATATTCCCCCAGTCCGACGTGTTCGACTTCACCACCGGCATCCACCAGGACCGCGTCCATATCGGCGGCGCGACGAGCTACGCGATGTGGATGCCCCTGGGGGACTGCCCGCGGGAGATGGGCAGCCTGGCGGTCGCGGCGGGGTCCCACACCCAGGGCATCCTGCCGACAAAGGTCGGATCCGGCGCGGGCGGCATGGACATCGCCGTGCCGATTCCGGGCACCTGGGTCACCGGCGACTTCCAGGCGGGCGATGCCCTGATCTTCCAGGACGTGACGGTGCACAAGGCGCTGCCGAACCGGACGAGGCATATCCGGATGTCGTTCGACGCGCGGTACCAGAAGCTGAGCGAGGCGATCGCGGACACCAACCTGGTGCCCTATTCCGGCTGCGGATCGTGGGAGGAGGTCTATGCCGGGTGGTCAAGCCGCGAGGGCCAATACTTCTGGAACGATCTGCCCATCACGGCGGTGCCGCTGGACCGGTCGCATTACGAACGCCGCGACGCCATGGCGTTCGAAATGGCGGAGGCCGGGGATCGCGGCGCCAGGGACGCGATCCTGCGCATCATCCAGCGTGATCCGATGCCGGAAAAGCGCAGGCGCGCCGAGGAACTGCTGGTCCGGCTTGACGCGGTCAGCTGACCATCCGCTGGCGCGATGGGTGTGGCGGACACGACGCCGCGCCTTCGGGCCAGCCTACTCCGCGGCCTGGCGGTTCTGGCTGTAGCGATTGATGACCGGCCGCAAGCCAAGATTTTCGCGCAAGGTCCTGCCTTCATACTCCGTGCGGAACAGTCCACGACGCTGCAGTTCCGGGACGACCATCTCGACGAAATCCTCACCGCCGCCTGGCAGCGTGGCCGGGGTGATGTTGAAGCCGTCGCAGGCCCCGGCCTCGAACCATTCCTGCATGACATCGGCGATATCGGCGGGCGTGCCAATCCGTGCCGAACCCGTCAGGCCGGAGCGAAGGTAGAGCTGACGGATGGTCGGCTTTTCCCGCCTCACCCATTCCACCATCTGTGCGCTGATGCTGCGGAGCTCCTGGCTGCCCAACGCGTCCTCGGGCACCGGATTGTCCAGCGGATAACCCGACAGATCGCCGAACGCGCTGTAGAGCAGGCCCAGGCCTGCCAGCGGGTCGATCAGCGCCTGGAGCTGGTCGTACTTCGCCTGTGCCTCGGCGCGCGTGTGACCCACGACCGGACAGAATGCCGGCATGATCTTCAGATCGTCCGGCTCACGGCCGTATTTCGCCATCCGCCCCTTCACGTCGTCGTAGAAACCGCGCGCGCGTTCGAGCGATGCGTTGATCGCATAGATCACGTCGGCGGTCGCCGCGCCTAACTCCCGCCCTTGTTCGGACGCGCCGGCCTGCACGATCACCGGATGACCCTGCGGCATGCAGGCCACGCTCAGCGGCCCCCGTACCTTGAAGAAGCGCCCGTGATGATCGAGCACGTGCATCTTCGCTTCGTCGAAATACCGGCCGCCTTCCTTGTCCAGCACAAGGGCGCCGTCTTCCCAACCGTCCCACAATCCCTTCACCACCTCGACGAACTCGGCGGATCGCGCGTAGCGCGTGTCGTAGTCCAGCGTCGTCTCCAGCCCGAAATTCTGTGCCTCGTGCTCGGACCACGATGCCACCACATTCCAGCCCGCTCGGCCTTTGCTGATCAGATCCAGGGTGGCGAACCGGCGGGCCAGGTTGTATGGCTCGTTGTAGGTTGTAGAGGCGGTTGCCACCAGACCGACATGTTCGGTGACCATGGCCAGGGCCGGCAGCAGCATCGTCGGCTCCAGTTCGATCATGTCCCGGCCGGTGCGGGACAGGGATCCGCGCGGATGGTCGCCCTGGCGGATACCGGCACCGTCCGCAAAGAAGATCAGATCCAGCTTGCCGCGCTCCGCCATCCGGGCGCTACGGATGTAATGTTCCACATGCAACGTGCCGTCGGCTGGCACGTCCGGATGGCGCCAGGCTGCCGGGTGGTATCCATGACCGCGTATGGACAGGCCGATCCGCATCCTGCGTGCTGTCATTGTGGTGCCCTTGAACGGTGTGGTTCGGCGGATTGCCGGCCTCGACGCTTTCCAGATGGCGGTTCCCGGTCCGGTGGTCGGTTCATTCCGCGTGGCGGGGCCGGGAAACGCACCAATGCTCGATACTACCCCGGCCTTCGGCCAAGAGGTAGATGCGTGGGCAGCATGAGGCGGCGACTGTCAGCGGCGATGCCCGGCCGATCTGGCGTGCGCTTGGCCGGGGACATGCCTGGCGTTCCTGGGTGGATCGTGGCGGCAGCTTCAAGGGCCGTCGCTGCGCGCTAGCCGTCGCGCCGTTCCATCACCTCTCCCGCAAAACGCGGGAGAGGTGATGCTGGCGTACCGATCAGGCGGGTCAGTCGCGGTATCTGAGGTCGTAGCGATCCAGGTTCATCACCTTCGTCCAGGCCGCCACGAAGTCCTTCACGAACTTCGCCTGGGCATCGGCGCAGGCATAGACTTCGGCGACGGCCCGCAACTGCGAATGCGATCCGAAGATCAGATCGACCCGCGTGCCCGTCCATTTCACCGCATCCGTCTTCCGGTCGTGTGCTTCGTAGACACCCTCCTCGGCCGTGGGCCGCCAATAGGTCGCCATGGTAAGAAGGTTGACGAAGAAGTCGTTTGTCAGCGTTCCGGGCCGGTCGGTGAACACGCCGTGCTTCGATCCGCCGGCGTTGTTGCCCAGTACGCGCAGGCCGCCGAGGAGGACGGTCATTTCCGGCGCGGTCAGCGTCAGCAACTGCGCCTTGTCGACCATCGCCTCCTCCGGCGCCATGAACTGCCGGCCGCTCAGGTAGTTGCGGAATGCATCGGTGCGCGGTTCGAGCACGGAGAAAGATTCGACATCGGTCTGTTCCTGCGAGGCGTCCATGCGTCCCGGCGAGAAGGGGACCGTCACGTCGTGTCCAGCCGCCTTCGCCGCCTTCTCGATCCCCGCGCCGCCGGCGAGGACAATGAGATCGGCGAGCGAGACCTTCTTGCCACCGCTGGCCGAGGCATTGAACTCCTTCTGGATCGCCTCGAGCTTCTGGAGAACGTCCGCCAGTTGCTGCGGGTTGTTCACCGCCCAGTCCTTCTGCGGCGCCAGGCGGATACGGGCACCATTGGCGCCGCCACGCTTGTCCGACCCGCGAAAGGTCGAGGCCGAGGCCCAGGCGGTCGAAACCAGTTGCGACACCGACAGGCCCGAGGCAAGGATCTTCGCTTTCAACGCGGCGGCATCCTGTTCGTCGATCAGCGGATGATCGACCTCCGGGATCGGATCCTGCCAGATCAGCGTTTCCTTCGGCACCAGCGGACCCAGATAGCGGACGCGCGGTCCCATGTCGCGATGCGTCAGCTTGAACCACGCCCGCGCGAAGGCGTCGGCGAACTGATCTGGGTTTTCGTAGAACCGGCGGGAGATCTTCTCGTAGATCGGATCGAAGCGCAGCGACAGGTCCGTCGTCAGCATGGTCGGAAGGCGCTTCTTCGACGGGTCGAACGGGTCAGGAACATCCGCCGGGGCATCCTTTGCCTGCCATTGCCAGACGCCGGCGGGACTCTTGGTGAGTTCCCATTCGTACTTGAAAAGGTTATCGAAGAAGTGATTGCTCCACTGCGTCGGCGTCTGTGACCAGATGACTTCCGGCCCGCCGGTGATGGTATCGGCGCCAAAGCCGGTGCCGTGGGTGCTCTTCCAGCCGAGGCCCTGATCCTCCATGGCCCCGCCTTCCGGTTCGGCTCCCAGGAAGGACGGATCGCCGGCACCGTGGGTCTTGCCGAAGGTATGACCGCCGGCGATCAGTGCGACGGTTTCCTCGTCGTTCATCGCCATGCGAAGGAAGGTTTCGCGAATGTCCCTGGCCGCCGCAACCGGGTCCGGCTGGCCGTTCGGCCCTTCGGGATTGACGTAGATCAGGCCCATCTGGACCGCGCCCAGGGGTTCGGACAGCTGGCGTTCGCCGCTGTAGCGTTCATCGCCGAGCCAGGTTCCTTCGGGTCCCCAGTAGAGTTCTTCCGGCTCCCAGACATCCTTGCGCCCGCCGCCGAACCCGAAGGTCTTGAAGCCCATCGATTCCAGGGCGACGTTGCCGGCAAGGACCATCAGGTCGGCCCAGGAGAGCTTGCGGCCGTATTTCTGCTTGATCGGCCACAGAAGACGGCGCGCCTTGTCGAGATTTGCGTTGTCGGGCCAACTGTTCAGCGGCGCGAAGCGCTGCTGGCCGGATCCGGCGCCGCCACGGCCGTCGGTGATGCGGTATGTGCCGGCGCCGTGCCAGGCCATGCGGATCATCAGGCCGCCATAATGGCCGAAATCCGCGGGCCACCAGTCCTGGGAGTTCCGCATCAGCGCGTGCAGGTCCTGGATGACGGCATTCAGGTCCAGGCTTCGGAACTCCTTGGCATAGTCGAAGTCCCCGTCCATGGGATCGGAGAGCGGCGAATGCTGGCGGAGAACCTCGATGTTGAGCTGGTTCGGCCACCAGTCGCGATTGCGCCTGGCAGGTGTGCCGTGCATGACGGGGCATTTTCCTGTCTGGTCAGCATGTTCGTCCATGATTTCCTCCGATGTTCGAATGACGACCGGACCCAGGGGATGCGTCCGGCATCCCGATCACAGAGACATGCTGTTCCTGGCCACGATGGCAATAGCCGCCGGCAGCGGCGGTCTTTCATGGGGTCGGTTAATCAGGTCGGACTGTCCGGGCAGAAAAATTCCGCGCCTTGCGGCACTCATGACGGTGGCGCCCGCAGATGCGGATCCGGCGTGGTTCGCGGGCAGCCTGGCCCCCAATTGCTGATCGGAGTGGCACCCAAACCGGCTCGGCGGCAGGCGCTGGGCACCCGTCATCGCGGGCGAACACGACGCCGCGATCCCGCCTGCGACCGGCCCCGCGTCGGAGCCGGATAGCGGTGGTTAAGTCAGCCGCACCTGGACATAGCTGCCGGGCGCGTCCTCGATCGGCACCAGCCTGCCGTCACCGGGATGGCGAGCCTTCACCTGCGCCTTGTCGTGCGACAGGATCCAGCGCTGCCAGTCCGGCCACCACGAGCCGGCGATCTCGGTGGCGCCGGCAAACCAGGTCTCGGGATCGGCGGGCACGGAATCGTTGATCCAGTGGCTGTACTTGCCGCCGTCGGGCGGGTTCACCACGCCGGCGATATGGCCCGACGCCGCCAGCACGAAGCGCTTCGCCCCGCCCAGCAACTGCGTGCCGCGATAGGTCGATTTCCAGGGCGCGATGTGATCCTCGCGCGTCGACAGGAAATAGGACGGCGTGCGGATGCGGCCGAGGTCGATCGGCACGCCGGCCAACGAGATTCCGTTCGGCGCCGCCAGCTGGTTCTCTTGGTACATCCTGCGCAGGTAGAAGCTGTGCATGCGCGCCGGCATGCGGGTGGAATCGGCGTTCCAATACAGCAGATCGAACGGGAACGGATCGTTGCCCAGCAGGTAGTTGCTAACCACAAACGACCAGATCAGGTCGTTGGCACGCAGCATGTTGAAGGTCGTTGCCATCTCGCTGCCTTCGAGATAGCCGCGCTTGTTCATCTTCTCCTCAAGCGCCGTCAGTTGTTCCTCGTCGATGAACACGCCGAGCTCGCCGGCTTCCTTGAAGTCCGTCATCGTGACGAAGAAGGTCGCGGTCTTGATCCGGTCGTCGCCCTTGGCCGCCATGTAGGCGAGGGTGGAGGCCAGCAGCGTGCCGCCCAGGCAGTAGCCGATGGCGTTGACCTCGCGTTCCCCGGTCGCCTGCTCGATCGCATCCAGGGCGGCGAGGTAGCCTTCGGTCATGTAGTCGTCGAAGCCCTTTTCGGCCAGGCGCTCATCGGGGTTGACCCAGGAGATGACGAACACCGTGTGCCCCTGCGCGACGGCCCAGCGGACGAAGCTGTTCCGCGGGCGCAGGTCCAGGATGTAGAACTTGTTGATCCAGGGCGGGGCGATCAGCAGCGGCCGCTTCAGCACCGTCT
>JBFXDK010000020.1:17723-36884 GCA_050181195.1 Acetobacteraceae bacterium
ATGACGAACACCGTGTGCCCCTGCGCGACGGCCCAGCGGACGAAGCTGTTCCGCGGGCGCAGGTCCAGGATGTAGAACTTGTTGATCCAGGGCGGGGCGATCAGCAGCGGCCGCTTCAGCACCGTCTCGGTCGCGGGCGTGTACTGGATCAGTTGCATCAGGTCGTTCTGGTAGACGACCTTGCCCGGCGACACGCCGATATTCTCGCCCACCTTGAAGGCGTCCATATCGGTCATCTTGATGCGCAGCTTGCCCTTGCCGCGCTCCAGGTCGCCCAGCAGGTTGTTCAATCCCTTCAGCAGGTTCTCCCCGCCAGTTTCCGCGGTCTTGCGCAGCACCTCGGGGTTGGTCAGCAGGAAGTTCGACGGGCTCATGGCATCGACGAACTGCCGCGCATAGAAATCGACCTTCTGCGCGGTCTTCGGGTCCATCCCGTCGACGTGGGAGACGACGTCCTGCACGAAGCGCGCCGACAGCAGGTAGGATTGCTTGATGAAGTCGAAGACCTCGTGCTCCTTCCAGGCGTCGTCCTTAAAGCGGCGATCGCTCGACGGGGCGTCGATGACCGGCTCGCTGTCCATGCCCATCATGCGCCGGGCCGTGTTCTGCCACAGCGTCATGTAATCCTGCCAGAAGCCGAGTTGCGCCTGCATCAGGCGCGTCGGATTGGCCATGAGGCGGGCGGTCATTTCCAGGAAGGCGGTGCCGACATTCAGCGGGTCGGTGTCGGGACGGTCGCTGCCCTGGCGCTTGAGCCACTCACCCACGAGCCTCTGGGAGCGTTCGGCGATATCGGTCATGGACCGTCCGACCAGCGCCGGGTCGGGAATCCTGAACCCCGCAACGTCCGGCTTTCCGGCACCCTTGTCCGTCTGGGCCATAGAGACATCCTTTGCGTCGGCAGCACCACCGGCTACACACGTCGCAGCGTGGAGCGGATACCGAACATATGGTGGTCAGCGTGAGAGTCGCGCAACGTAGTGTTGTGCGGAAACGGGTTCAAGCGGGCAGCGGTTCACCGGTGGGGGGAACGGTGGCGCTGCATTCTGCGTCCGGCTTTCCTGACCGGCGGGCGGACGCGGACCTTTGGGCCGGACCGCGGGGCGCCAGCCGGTGGCACATTGCCGCCCATGGTTGCGCGCCGCTGCTTCGCGCACCTCTGTTGGCCATGCTGCTGGCGGGCTGCTCGTCTGGACCATCGATCAACCCGGTTGACTGGTGGCACTCCATGCAGGGCGGGAAGATCGCCGAACAGCGGCCCGAACCGCCGGGTGCCGATGACGCCTATCCGAATCTCAGCACCGTCCCGGCCCGGCCGACGCCGCCCGACCGCGAGGCCATGCAGAAGCTGACCACGGCGTTGGTCGGCGATCGCACCAACGCACAGTACACGGCCGAGGCCGCGCCCTTGCCGGACCCTTCCTCGCCCAGCGCCTCGCCGAACCTGTTCGGCAAGGGGACAATGCGCCCGCCCGCGCCACCCGCGGCCGAACCGTCCGGCCCGCCGGCCGCGTCCGCTTCGCTGCCGGCCGCCTCGGCCCCGCCGGCGCCCGCCGCCCCGCCTTCCCGCGCGCCGACGGCACCGGTGCAGAGTTCACCGCTGGACGCACCGGCGCCCGTGGCTTCGGCCGCTCCGCCGCCGGGAACAGGAACAGCCACGCCGCCGCCATCCGGGGCGGAACTGGCGCCGGCACCGCTCAGCACCGGTCCGCTGCCGCCCATGCCGTCCGCGCCGCCGCCGCGTCCCGGCGTCGCGCCCGCGCCGCCGGGACCACCGCCCGCGGCGATCGCCCCGATCCCTCCGTTCGGTTCGGCTGACGCTGGTTCGGCGATCGTGGGCTTCCCGCCGGGTTCGGCGACCCTGTCGCCGACGGCCGCCGAGGCGGTGAAGCAGTTCGCGGCCAAGCGCGGCAGTGCCTCGGTGGTCATCACCGGCTATGGGGACGCGGTCTCGGCCGATCCCGGCGCGCAGACCGCCGCGCTCAGCCTGGCGCTGTCGCGCGCGCAGACGGTGGCGAATGCGCTGGCCGCCGCCGGCGTGCCACAGGCGGCGTTGCGCGTCGGGGCCGAAGCTGCCGGTCGCGGCGCGAGCCTGCGTCTGCTACAATGATGCGAAACCCGCTAACACGACATCCGTTCCCGAAAGGCCCGTCATGAGCTCCGATTCCTCCGGCGAGTTCCATCGCATCCGCCGCCTGCCGCCCTACGTCTTCGCCGAGGTGAACACGGCCAAGGCGAAGGCGCGCGGCGCGGGGGAGGACATCATCGATCTGGGAATGGGCAATCCCGACAGCCCGACGCCCGCGCATATCGTCGCGAAGCTGGTCGAGACGGTGCAGGACCCGCGCAGCCACCGCTACTCCGTCAGCAAGGGCATTCCTGGCCTGCGCCGAGCGCTGGCGTCGTATTATGCCCGCCGCTTCGATGTGAAGCTGGATCCGGAAACAGAGGTTGTCGCGACGCTGGGATCGAAGGAGGGGCTGGCAAACCTGGCCTCGGCCATCACCAGCCCGGGTGACACGATCCTGGTGCCCAATCCGTCCTACCCGATTCACCAGTTCGGCTTCATCATCGCCGGTGCCGCCGTGCGCTCGATCCCGGCAACGCCCGACGAGGAGATGCTGCGGGCGCTGGACCGCGCGGTGCGGCATTCGGTGCCGAAGCCCACGGCGCTGATCGTGAACTTCCCGTCCAACCCGACCGCCTACCTAGCGGACCTGGACTTCTACCGGGAGATCGTGGCGTTCGCCCGCCGGCACGAGATCTGGGTGATGTCGGACCTTGCCTATGCCGAGATCTATTTCGGCGACAAGGTGCCGCCATCGATCCTGCAGGTGCCCGGGGCCAAGGACATCGCGGTGGAGTTCACGTCGCTGTCGAAGACCTATTCGATGCCCGGCTGGCGGATGGGCTTCGCTGCCGGCAACCCGCGGCTGATCAACGCCCTGACGCGGATGAAGTCCTATCTGGACTATGGCGCCTTCACGCCGATCCAGGTGGCCGCGGCGACCGCGCTGACCGGGCCGCAGGACTGCGTCGAGCAGATGCGCACGCTGTATCGGGAACGCCGCGATGTGCTGATCAAGGGTTTGGCCGCGGCCGGGTGGGATGTGCCGTCGCCGGAAGGCTCGATGTTCGCCTGGGCGCCGGTGCCGCCGAAATACGCGTCGCTGGGCAGTGTCGAGTTTTCCAAGCTGCTGCTGGAGCGGGCGAAGGTGGCGGTGGCGCCGGGCCTGGGCTTTGGCGAGCACGGGGAAGGGTTCGTGCGCATCGCGCTGGTGGAGAATACGCACCGGCTGCGCCAGGCGATCCGCAATATCCGCGGGTTCATGCAGACCGGCACGAACCAGGTGGCGATGGCGGAGACCGCGGCGCAGTAGCGCCGGGTTTACGGCGCGGGACCGGCGGAGGCGGCCCGGAGGTGTTCCTCCAGGTCGGCCAGTTTCCCGCCCATCAGCTGATCGAGGGAAAAGGGGCAGGTCGCGGGCCAGACCCGGGGCCGCCTGCTATCATATTGCACGCCGTCCAGTACATCGACGGCGTCGGCGTAGAGCCGCTGCAGGTCGATCCGCTGCCGCATGGAGGGCGGGAACCGCCGCGTCACATTCTTCTGCGACGTGCCATTGTCTCGGCTGGCCGGTTCGGCCGGTGTCAGCAGGTGGGACGGGGAGATGCGTCGCGGAGACGTTCTTCGAGGATCGCGGCTTTGTCGTTGAGGAGTTGGTCGACGGTAAAGGGGCAGACCCCGGGGGCAGGCACGGAACGGGAGCGGCCCTCCAGCACGGACACCTGCTCCACCGCGGCCTCGTAGATCTTCTCCAGACGAATGCGTTGGCGCATGGAAGGTGCGAACCGGCGATTGGCGTTGGACTGAAATGCAACGATCTCGGCGCGCCAATGCTGCACGGCATCGCTGTCGGGCCAGGTCAGTGCCATCAGCAGATGGACGAGCACGAGTTCCAGATAGCTCTCGACGGCATGGAGTTCCGAGAGGCCAACGTCCTCGATCTCCTCGACGACCTGCGCCCAGTCCACATCGTTCACCCGCTCCCCGCGCGCGAGCCGGCGCAGCAGGTCGGCCTGGCGTTCCGACCAGAGCAGCACGTCGCGGTCGTAGAGATCGTCCGGCGTGGCGGGATCATAGGCTCGGCCGGCCGGTGATTCCACTGTCACGGCTTGCCGGCCCGCGACGCGGGGTGTTCCATTCCGTCCGCAACCGCACGCGGGGGAAACCGGAATGCGCCTGCTGCTCGCCACGATGTCGCACGAGACGAACACGTTCTCGCCCGTGCCCACGAAGCTGGACCGGTTCTGCCGCAACGGTGACACGCTGCTGTCCGGCCAGGCGGCAATCGACTTCTATCGCGGCACCGGCACCTGCATGGGCGGCTATCTCGCGGTGGCCGAGGAAGCGGGCGCCGAGGTGGTCGTGCCGGTCTGCGCCTCCGCCCCGCCCAGCGGTCCGGTCGACAGCGAAGCCTACGAGACATTCTGCCGCCTGATCACCGACGCCGTCGCACAGGGCGGGTTCGACGGCATCTGGCTCGATCTGCACGGCGCCATGGTCGCGGAGCGCTTCGAGGACGGCGAAGGCGAGCTGCTGCGCCGCATCCGCGCCATCGACCCGGTAACGCCGCTCTGCGTCGCCTATGACATGCACGCCAATATCTTTGATCCCATGGTGCGCCATGCCCAGATCGTCACCGGCTACCAGACCTATCCGCATATCGACCAGCGTCAGACCGCGGAACGCGCCGCCCGGGCTCTTCTGCGTGTCATGCGCGGGCAGGCGACACCGTCCGCCGCCTGGGGCACCGCGCCGATGCTGCCGCATGTGATGGCGCAGGGCACGCACCGGGCGCCGAACCGCGACCTGCAGGCGATGTGCGCGCAATGGGAGGCGAGCGGTCGGGCGCTGGCCGCCAGCCTGTTCGTGGGCTTTCCGCATGCCGATGTGGAGATGGCCGGCCTGTCCGCGGTGGTGGTCACCGACAACGATCCCGCCGACGCGCAGGCCATGGTGGACGAGCTGCTCGCCGCCGCCTGGACCTCTCGACGGGAGTTCATGTTCGACGTCGAACCGCTGGAGGCCTCGGTCCGGCGGGCGAAGGCGCAGGGCGCGCCCGGGCAGTTGCCGGTCGTGCTGCTGGACCATTACGACAACTGCGCCAGCGGCGGCACGATGGATACCACCGATGTGCTGCGGGAAATCCTGCGCCAGGGGCTGGAGGATGTGGTGTTCTTCGGCATCTACGACCCCGGGGCGGTGGAGCAGGCGGTGCAGGCCGGGGTCGGTGCGACGGTGACGCTCTCGATCGGGGCGAAGCTGCCGATGCCGCAGTTGCCGGTGGCGAGTTCACCGCTGACCGTGACCGGTGTGGTACAGACGATCTCCTCCGGCCAGTTCCGGCTGAAGGGCGGCCTGACGCCGGGACTGCAGGTGTTCATGGGGCGCACCGTGGTGCTGGACACCGGGCGCGTGCAGATCGTGCTGCTGTCGCGGCATATCGAACCCACGGCGCAGGAGATGCTGCAGGTGCTGGGGATCGATCCGGCGCGCAAGCAGTTCGTGGCGATCAAGAGCCGGGTGCACTGGCGTGCCGACCTGGGGAAGATCGCGCGCGAGATCGTGGAGTGCGCCGGCGTGGGCGTATGCACCTCGGATTACGGGCAGCTGACCTTCCGCAAGGTACGCCGGCCGGTGTTTCCGCTGGACCCGGATCTGCGCTGGAACCGGGGCGCATAGGGCACCCGTGCCGGAAAGTCAGTGCGCCGCCGTGGCGCCGGAATCGGTTTGTGCGGTCTGATCCGCCAAGCGTGGCCGCGTGCCGCGGACCTGCTTCGTCCCGGTGACAATTTCATGGCCTTCGGTTTCAAGGCATCTGCAACGATCAGCGGGGCGCCGACAGCGCGAGCGGGTTGGTGGTTGAGGGCCCCGTCCGTCGACATGATTCCAGGTTGAACCGATCACGGTGCCGGGAGATGCAGCGCGTTTCCCGCAGACGTCGCCATCTCTTCCGTTGGATTACGGGAAATGGAGGGATCAATCTTGACGTGGACACGCATTACCGATGCCGACGAAGCGACCCGCCTTCTGCCTGCCTGGATCGGCGTCCGGATGATTGGGCTTCGCGGGAGATTCGGATTGCTGTTGGCTACGGGCGATGTCCTGAGGATCACGACGATCGCGGCGGTGCACCGCTGTTCTGATGGAAGCATGCTGGCCGACGTGCTGCTGGATCATGCCGGCGTCCCCGACGGGGTCGATCTGGCGTGGCAATCAAAGCACTATCTCGGCGCCCCTGTGCCGGCTGCGACCCTGGCGACGGTCAACGTGGCCCATATCGTCGCGGCCGTGGAATTCGTCGTCGCCGAAATTGCCGAACTGCGGGACGACGCGGTGATGTCCGCTGACGACGGGATAGACCCGGAGTCCGCCGCGTTGCAGGAAGACCCGCTGGCCGTGGCGCGCGTGGCGGAGTGACCGGATGTTCCGCCCCGGGCGCCGACACGGGCTGTGCGGCATAACCCGGGGCGGCGCGCAATTGGCCCACCGGGGACTGCAGGCGGCATGAGACGCTGTGAACGGTCCCGGGCTCTTCACGCTGTGCCGGATCAACAGCAGGATCCACGTCGGATGGCCGTCGTTCCGTCCGAGGCGTGCCGGAGCATGGGGCGCCCATGGACTTTCGTGATCTCGGTGTCCGCGCGTCCCTGATCCGCTTCATCGCACTCTACGCGACGCTTTATGGAGCCTTCGGCGTGGCGTCGCCGTTCCTGCCGGCATTCCTGGCGGAACGAGGGCTGGATCCGGCGTCGATCGGGATGGTGCTGGCGGCGGGCACGTCCGTCAGACTGGTTGCCGGACCGGTTGCGGGCCGAATGGCGGACCGGTGGCAGGCGGCACGGGCGATCCTCACCTGTTGCACGCTGGCGGCGGCGCTGGTTGCATTCGGCTATCTGCCGGCACAGGGCTTTCTGCTTTTGCTGGCCGTCAGCATGGCGCATGCGGCAGTGCTGGCACCCATGGCGCCCCTGTCGGATGCGCTGGCGCTGCGCGCGGCGATCCCCAGCGGCGGGGCGTCCCAGCCTGGAGCAGGCTTCAACTATGGCTGGGTCCGGGGTGCCGGGTCCGCCGCCTTCATCATCGGCTCGGTTCTGTCAGGCCAAGCGGTCGGCCTGCTCGGCCTTGACGCGATCATCTGGCTCAATGGCGGCCTGCTCGCCGCGTGTGTGCTGTGTGCGGCCCGTGTACCCGCCCCGGTCTCACGGTTGGGCACGCCGCCGCCGGTCCCGGGCCTGCCGAAGCGCGAAGGTGTGCGAACCCTGCTGCACCTGCGCCCGTTCCGACGGGTCGTCCTGGTCGCCGCGCTGATTCTGGGCAGCCATGCCATGCACGACGGGTTCGTGGTCATCCACTGGCGTGATGCCGGGATCGGGACGGGCGTGATCAGCGTGCTGTGGTCGGAGGCGGTGGCAGCGGAAGTTGTGGTGTTCCTGCTGCTGGGTCGCTTCCTGTTGAGCGCGCTCGGACCCGCCGGCGCCCTGGCGCTGGCGGCACTTGCCGGCGTGCTGCGCTGGGGCGTGCTGGCCATGACGCCGTCCGTGCTGGCCGGCGCGCTGGTCGAACCGCTGCATGGGCTGACATTCGCCCTGCAGCATCTTGCAACGATGCGACTGATTACCGAAATGGTGCCGGCGAGGATCGCCGCGACGGCGCAGACGCTTTATGCCACCCTGGGCGTCGGCGCCGCGTCGGCGGCAGTCACCTTGCTGAGCGGGCCGCTCTATGGGCGGTTCGGGGCTGGAGGGTTCTGGGTCATGAGCGCGCTGTGCGCCCTCGCCTTGCCGGTGATCTGGCGCGTGCACCGCGACGGGTCTTCGCTCCCACCGCATCAGAAGGAGAGTTCCGCGTAGGCGGAGACTGCCAAACTGTTCTGTGTCCCCGAGGCCAGAGGAAGCGAGCATCAACACGTCCATCCAGATCGTCTGCCCGCGTTGCGACGCCATCAACCGGGTCCCGGCCGCTCGTCTGGGCGAAGCGCCGCGCTGCGGCGCCTGTCATCAGCCCTTGTTCACGGCGACGCCGGTCGCGCTGTCCGAGGAGCGGTTCCGCCGGCATCTGCGCGGCAGCGGCATCCCCCTGCTGGTGGATTTCTGGGCTTCGTGGTGCGGTCCCTGCCGGATCATGGCACCCGAGTTCGAAGCCGCGGCGGCGCAGCTTGAACCGCGCGTCCGCCTGGTGAAGGTTTCGACCGAGGAGGCGCCCGGCCTTTCCGCCGAATATGGTATCTCCAGCATTCCCACCCTGGCCTTGTTCGTGCGAGGCCAGGAAGCGGCGCGCCGGGCCGGCGCGATGTCGGCGCGCCAGATCGTGGCTTGGGCCAACCAGGCCATCGCTGCGGCGGCATGATCCGCTGCGGCGGCATGGACCGGCATCTCGCGTGGCGCATCGGGATCGGCGGGCGCGGATAGCGGGTTCCGGCGCGGTGGGGTGCCGGCCGCGGAACCGGGCTGCCGACGCAGGCCGGTGAGCACGCGCGGTCGGCGAAACGGATCGGGGCTGCGGTCCGTTTGTCCCATCCGCTGCTGGACATGACCGGTGCGCGGCGGCGCGTTCCGGCGATCTTTGTTTGTCTGGTCTGGTGTCGTCGCGTCCATCCGGGTGCGGCCATTCGCGGCGGCGCGCGCGGATGTGGCTGAATGAAACGATTTGCCCAGGTATGTCGAGGGTTCCCAACGCGTATCCCGCAACGGATGCAGCGTGGCGCGGTGCATGGATCGACCGTTGCCGTTACGGCGAATCGACGTCATCGAGTGTGAAAGGAAATTATTGCTAACATTTGATGATGAGTTCATGCGCGCTGTATGAACATCATTTCTGAAGTGAGATACCGGCGTCCGACATTCGTCCAATGCGTAAGGGCTTGTTCGGGGTTCGCCGGATTTTCACATATGAAAGTTTCGAAATAATACATAAAACTGTCGAAAACGTGTCTCAACGGGGAAACGAACGCGGCATTGAGTGAGGTCACAACGATATGTGTCAGAACCGCCCGAAATTTTGCTGACCTGACATCACAAATTTATGATGACAATCGCAAACATGTGATCTAACCCTCGCAATTGTCTGCGAGGAGAAACTATCTTGGCTATATCTGGAATCTCTTCCCCGGAAGATCTCGTGAATTATTTCAATAGCATTCGGGGCAAGGGCGTCGTTTCCGGCCAGTTCATCGAAACTGGCGATCCCGCCAGCGTCACGACCGGGCCGCTCGCGCAACTCGAAGCCGAGACCGGGCAGTACGTCGGCATGATCGGCATCGACTACTGGCACTTCAACACCGGTGGCAATGCGATCGTCGCGGCGGCAAACCAGGCAGCCATCCAGCATTGGCAGTCCGGCGGACTGGTCACGCTCAGCCTCTCCATGCCGAACCCGACGACAGGCGGCGGGATCCAGGATACGTCCTATGTCGACGCCCAAGGCCTGCTGACGCCCGGCACGCCCACGAACGCCGCTCTCAACCAGATGCTCACCCAGGTCGGGGAAGGCCTGCGGCAACTCCAGGATGCCGGAGTGCCCGTCCTGTTCCGCCCCTACCACGAGAACAACGGCGACTGGTTCTGGTGGGGCGCGGGCAATCTGTCCGCGTCGCAGTTCCAGGACCTCTGGCGCTACACGCACGACTACCTGACCGACACGATGGGCCTGCACAACCTGGCCTGGGTCTACTCCATTAATACCGGAACAGCCCTCGGTGGCCGGTCGTTGACCGATACCTATCCCGGGGGCCAGTACGTCGATATCACCGGCCAGGACCTCTATTCCAACGACGCCAGCGCCGCCCGGTCGACCTACGAATCGCTCAAGCAGCTGGGCAAGCCGACGGCAATGACGGAATTCGGATCGGGAACGCCGGCGGACGGCAACACCGACTTCTCCATGCCGACGCTGATCGACGATCTGCAATACGAAATGCCGGACATCGTGTATTGGATCCAATGGTGGTCGCAGAACGGCGGACGCACCGGCTGGGGCATGGAAATCGACCGGGACGCGAGCGCGGCGCTCAATCGTGACTACGTCATCAACCGCGGCGAGATTGCCGGCTCCTCGTCTGGCACACCAACCGACCCGCCGAACCCGCCCGACCCGCCGGTGACGCCGTCTCCCAACGATACCGTGATCGTCGCGGGGTCCGGTGAC
The DNA here is from genome assembly GCA_050181195.1 of Acetobacteraceae bacterium. GTDB lineage: Bacteria > Pseudomonadota > Alphaproteobacteria > Acetobacterales > Acetobacteraceae > Rhodopila. The sequence continues at coordinate 27,934 of JBFXDK010000020.1, forward strand.
GCGATCATCGACGCATCCGGTAACGCCTGGACCATCACCGCGAACGGGCAGGTGGCCGTCAACGGTGTGACGGACCAGACAACCGCCCGGGTCGTGACCCTCGCGTACGAGGATGGCCTGATCTGGCAGGAGAACGCGGACAATCTCTGGTGGTCGAAGACGCAGCCCGCGGACCGCTGGGGGCCCGAGCAAGGCACCGCGACCAGCCCGCTGCCCGGTGACGGCGGCGGTAACCTGCCACCGGTGGAGGTGCCTGGCGACACGCTCACCCTCGTCCTGTCGGGCGACTCCTACCAGGGCAGCCCGCAATTCATCGCCCGCATCGACGGCGAGACCTTGACCCCGGAACCGGTGGCGGTCACGGCCGCGCACGGGGCCGACACCCAGAGCTTCGAGTTTGTCGGCAACTGGGGCGCGGGTACGCACGACATCGAAATCGGCTTCGTCAACGATCTCTGGGACGGCAGCCGCGACACGGACCGGAACCTCTATGTCGAGGCGGTGAGCTACCGCGGACAGAGCGTATCGTCGCAGCTGGTCCCCTTGTACGGCGAGCAGGTCGTCCACTTCCAGACGTCCTGAGCATCATCCGGCGCAGCGCCGCAGGTGCGAAGCCGAGCAAATGATGCGCTCATCGTGTGTTGGCAGCAGGCGTTCGTGGCCCAGGTCACGAACGCCTGCTGAGTAAACGTTCCCGAGCGTCCTCCCGCCTTAACAGGGCATGACGCTCGGGTGCTGCCTGGCCGGCGGCCATACCCGCCCGTTGCCTCACCGGCGTCCGCGCGCCCGACGGCGCCAGCCCGTACCGCTCCCGCGGAACTCCGTCATGCGCCGCCATTGCCAATGCCTCGCCGCGGTGGCTACGGTCTGCGCCGCACCGCAAGCTGGCCCTCGGCCGGATCGGTCGGGATCGGTCCAGCAGGGAGTACGCCCGATGCGCTACGGTTTCTACCTTCCCACACGCGGCCCCACCGCGACCCGGGACGGCGTCCTCTCGCTGGCACGGGAAGGGGAACGCCTGGGCCTGCATTCGGCGATGATCGCGGACCACATCGTCTTTCCAACCGAAAGCGACTCCGCCTACCCGTACACCGTCGACCGCAAGCATCCGGGCGGACGGGAAGCCCTGGAAACCTTTTCCATCCTCGGGGTGGTTGCCGGTGCAACCGAAAAGCTGCGGCTCGTGACCTCGGTCCTCGTGCTGCCCTACCGCAATCCCGTGCTGACGGCGAAGATGGTCGCCTCGCTCGACGTGCTCTCGGGCGGACGCGTGACGCTGGGCGTCGGCGCGGGCTGGCTGCAGGAGGAGTTCGCGGCCCTGGACAGCCCCGATTTCGCGAAGCGCGGCCAGGTCACCAATGAGTGGCTCGCGATCTTCAAGCAACTCTGGACCGAATCACCCGCGAGCTTCACGGGCGAATTCTACAGCTACAGCAACATCATCTGCGAACCGCTGCCGCTGCAGAAGCCGCATCCGCCGATCTGGGTCGGCGGCCATTCCCGCGCGGCGCTGCGCCGCACCGCGCGGTACGGCGATGGCTGGCACCCGGTCGGGGCCGTCGCCGCATCGCCGCTGCCACCGCAGGAAATGCGCGCCCATATGGACAGCCTGAAGACGATGATGGAGCGCGAAGGACGCGACTACGCGGCCCTGACCGTCTCCTACAAGGCGCCGCTGTATGACGCCGCCATCCCGGACCGCGACGGCACGCGCCGCAGCTTCTCCGGCACGCCCGAAGAGATCGCAGGAGACATCCGCAGCTTCGCCGCCATCGGCGTGCACGAACTGATCTTCGACTTCCGCGGCGAGACGACGGGCGAGAGCATCGAACGCATGCAGCGCTTCGCGGCCGAGGTGATGCCGCTGGTCGGCGATTGACGCGACCAAAGAAGACAGGCCCGGCCGCAACCCGCTGGAGAGCGCAATCCAGTGCCCCAAGGCGGTGACCCACGCGGCGCATGACGGTCGGCTGGCGTCCTCGCGATTGCACGCAGCGTGATTTCGCGTGCAACCGTCACGCCAACGCGATGCGCAGGCCGGTCGTTCGTCGGTTGTCCGCTATCGGGGATCCTGGTCGAAATCGCCAGCCCGGGCCGCGGCAATCTCGGGGCCGGCCACCCAGTCCACATCAAGGCCCAGCGCGGCGGCCTCTCCTTCCACCCACGCGCGGGCACCCTCACGTGAGCCACACACAAGTTCGGCCGGCGGGCGGCTATCGGCGGCGGCCGCGCCGACATAAGCCGCGACCACGGTGTCGTCACTGTCCTGTCTGATCCAGGCTACAAGACGGTCGTCTGCCATCGAGTCAGGTCTCCCACGAGTGGCGTTTCCGTCCCCTCCCCATGGCCCGTGTGCGGGCCTTCCTTGCTCCGTGGAGGCCTGATTCATCGTCCCGAGGTCGGCGCATGTCAACCGGGCGGACGACCGACGGAAATCAGCGGTTTCCATCCCTGACGAGGCGGCAAATTGACCCATGCTTGCCGACCGCAATCGACAGCGCGCGTCACCAAAGGATGAGCCGCCGTCGATCTGGCGTCGGACTGAAACAGGTCTGTCGCAATACTTGCTCGCATCTGCTTGTGATTGCGACAGATGCCGGCCCTGATGCGAATGGCACCGCCAACCCCGTCCTCACTGGCCGAGGTCTGGGGAACGGCACCACCGTCGTGCAGGTGGAAATCGACCGGGGTGTCCCTCGGCGCTACCTATCCGGTTACCACCTGCAGCGGGGCCGGGACATCGGCCACCGACAGCGGCGTATAGCCCGAAAACTGCCCGTCCGTGTGGGCGGGCAGGCGTTGCTGGTCCGCCATCGTGACAGCATGGGCTCGAACGTGCCGCACGCCCGGCGCCCGCTCCAGCAGGTTCACCGCATGGGCAGCGCCGTACAGCAGCGCTGCCGGCGGGCCGCCGCGGTCGATCAGCGTCACCGAAAACCCGGGATGCCCGCCGGGGTCGGCCGACACGCCCGCCGGCCGGCCCCAGCGATGCGCCTTGCTGATGATGGCGCTGGTGGTGCTGGTGGGCCTGCCGTCGATGCACAGGCGCAGGGGCGGGAATTCATATCGCAGCATTTCCCGCAGAGACTGCATTGCATAGACGCCCTTGCCGCACAGGCCGCGAAGGGCAAATGGAAGGCATCGGAACACCTCGGCGTCGAAGCCGACCCCGACGGTCTGCACGAACAGGCGCCGCCCCTCGGCGCCGGTCACGAGGCCAGGCCAGAACGGCCTGGTGCGGCCGAAGGCGAGCGCGGCCGCCACCGCCCGGGGCTTGAGCGGCAGGCCCAGCGCCCGGGCGGTCTGATTGACCCTGCCGGACGGGATCACGCCCAGTCGCACATCCGTGCCCACCAGCCCCTGTGCGACATCCAGGACAAGATTGTCATCGCCCGCCGCGACCACCATCCGGGCGCCTCGCAAGGCGGCTTCGCGGGCCAGCGTTTCCGCCTCGCCGGGGCAGGTTGCGTCGGCCAGATCCAGCTTGAGTCCGTTCGCCGCCAGCAGATCCAGCACCTGCCACAGCAACTGCGACCTGCAACTGTCTGGGGTAAGGGTGCGGACGATCATCATGGGCGTGCGATGTCATGCCTTGGTCGGAATGAAGCGTCGGGGCCTGTCCTGCGCCCGGTCTTGCGCCGGCATCCGGCCGACTCCTTCAACAGTAATGATTTGCCTGACGGGATTCCGCCGAATTGCGCGAGGTCATGAAAATTTCACCCTTCGCGCCCCCCAAGGCGCCGCTGGCGGGGCGCCGCCGAACCCGAACGGTGGCAGCGTTGGGGTGCTAAGACGTAGGTGGACGGCCTGGGCGTCGCACCCTTCGGGCGCGGTCAGCAGCCAGGCCATGCGGACAGCACCCACCCGCACCCTGCAACCAAGCTGATCCGAGGACCAGTTGCAACCCGCGGGCGAAGGACCGCGAGGAGCATTCGTTGCTCGCGGCATGCTGACATTTCCGTTACCGGACGGTTGTCGTGCCAACGCGCTTGCCGGCTCCTTGCTGCTGCCTTTTCGCTCCGCCGAGGCATGACGCGCCGAACCGGCGAGATCCGCGGGTCGGGGGCGCTGCAAGCCGGATGGAACCTGTCCCGCCCTGGCATGATGCTTGCGTCGCATCCCCGGCAATCGGTGAATTCCGGCACGGGAGATGCCCTTCCGTACGTCCGGACACGCAATGTTCGGGAGTCCTCGCGGATGCAGATCAGGACGTTTGTCGCCACTGCCGTATCTCTGGCCTGGTTCGGGGCCGCCTGGGCGGCCGATCTGCCCAAGGCCAACTACAAGGCCGTCGGACCCAGCAGCAATACCGTCGCATGGACGGTCGACGACCAGGCATTCTGGTTCAAGCAGGTGCCCGAGGCGTCCAAGGGGGCGATCACCGTCGATGCGACACCGTTCGACCAGATGGGCATCGATGACAAGACCGTGCTGCGCCTGCTGAAGCTCGGCGTCATGGACTTCGCGGCGATGGATATCTCGAAAATGGCGGGTGACGATCCGCGCTTCGAAGGCTGCGATCTCGCCGGTCTGGCACTGGACGTCAAGACGGCGCGTGCAGCGTGCGACGCATGGCGGAAGGTCATGGATGAGCGCATGCAGAAGAACTGGGGATCCAAGCTGCTGGCCATCGGCGGCAATCCGCCGCAGGTCTTCTGGTGCAAGTCCATGGTCGCGGGCCTGGACGACCTGAAGGGACGCAAGATCCGCGTGTTCAACAACTCGATGCGCGACTTCATGAGCGGGGTCGGCGCATCGTCGATCAGCATGTCCTTCCAGGAAGTTGTCCCCGCCCTGAACAACGGCGTGGTGGATTGCGCGGTGACGGGAACGCTCAGCGGGAATACCGCCGGCTGGCCGGAGGTGACGAAGACCATCTACCCGATCTCCCTGGGGTGGAGCATCAACGTCAAGGCGGTGAACCTGGGCACCTGGAACAAGATGCCAGCCGAGACGAAGGCCTTCTTCACCGAGCAGTTCAGGATGCTGGAAGACAAGATGTGGGAGACGATCCGCGCGGCAACCGAGCAGGCGGACAACTGCAACTTCGGCCGCCAGCCCTGCACGATGGGCAAGCCTGCGCATCTGACGCTGTCACCGCTCTCGGACGCGGACAAGGAGCGCTACAAGGCGATGGTCGAGGGCTCGGTCCTGCGCAACTGGGCCAAGCGCTGCGGCGCCGAGTGCGCGAAAGCGTGGAATGAGACGGTGGGCAGGGCGCTGGGATTGCAGGCGGCCGGAAGCTAGGCGCCCGCCATGGAAACCGCGATGAAGGCCATCGGCCGGATATCGACCTGCGCGCTCTGGTTCGGCGGCGGCCTCATTCTGCTGGCCGCCGTCATCATCGGGATCGACGTGCTGCTGCGGAAATTTCTTGAAACGTCCCTGGGCGGCGCGGACGAACTGGCCGGGTATGCCCTGGCGATCGGTTCGGCATGGGCGCTGCCTGCGGCGTTGCTGGACCGCGGCCATATCCGGATCGACTCGCTGTATGTGCATTTTGGCCTACGCGCCAGATTGCTGCTCGACCTGCTGGGCCTCGGCCTGTTCATGCTGTTCTTCGCGCTGCTCGCCTGGCACGCCTGGGGCATCGCCGAACAATCCTTCGCCGTCGGCGCACGCAGCCAGAATGCGCTGGAAACCCCGATCGCGATCCCGCAGGCGATCTGGGCCGTCGGGCTGACATGGTTCGTGCTGGTCGGGCTGCTGGTGGGTGCCCGGGCGATCCAGCTGGGTCTTGCCGGTGACGCCTCCGCCGCCGTGCGCCTGGTGGGAACGCGATCAGCCGAGGAGGAGGTGGAGGAGGAGGTCCGCAACCTGAAACTCCGGGCGGAATCGGTGACATGATCACCGTCACCCTGTCCACCCTGCTGGCCTTGCTGGCACTGTCGGTTCCGGTCGCCGCCACGCTGGGCATCCTGGGCCTCATCCTGGCGGGGCTTTACGCCAAGCTGCCGCTGTGGCTGGCAATGGGCGAGATATCCTGGTCCACCTCCAATGCCTTTCTTTTGGTCGCTGTGCCCTTTTTCGTGCTTCTGGGTGAAATCCTGCTGCGCTCGGGAATCGCAGAGCGCATGTATGCGGCACTCGTGAAATGGGTGCCGTGGCTTCCGGGTGGGCTGATGCACTCCAATGTGGCAGCGTGTGCTCTTTTTGCAGCCACGTCGGGGTCCAGCGTTGCAACGGCCGCCACGATCGGAACGGTCGCGCTGGGGGAGATCGAGCGGCGGGGCTACAATGAAAAACTGTTCCTCGGCACAATCGCCGCCGGCGGCACGCTCGGCATCCTCATTCCGCCGTCGATCAACATGATCGTCTACGGGGTGCTGACCGATACCTCGATCCCGAAACTATATCTCGCCGGGGTCCTCCCCGGCTTCGTCCTGGCGGTCCTGTTCAGCGTCACCGTCCTGGTCTTCTGCCTGGTGCGTCCCGCCTGGGGCGGCACGCGAAGCCCGGTCACCTGGGCGGAACGCATAGCCAGCCTGCCCGACCTGCTGCCGCCGCTCGTCATCTTCGTCGCGGTGATCGGCTCCATCTACATGGGTCTGGCAACCGCCACCGAATCCGCCGCGCTTGGCGTGATCGCGGCATTGGGCATCTGCGCATGGCGCCGCGTGCTGACCGTGCAGGTCATGCTGCGGGCGTTCGAGGGGACGATGCGCACCACGGCGATGATCATGGCAATCCTGCTCGCCGCCTATTTCCTGAACTTCGTCATCACCTCCATCGGCCTGACCGGACAGATCAACCGGATGATCACGGCGCTCGACCTGTCGCCCGTGGGTCTTCTGATCGTCGTCGTCGCATTCTATGTCGTGCTGGGCATGTTCATGGAGACGCTGTCGATGATGGTGGCGACGGTGCCCATCATCGCGCCGATCATGACCGCCGCCGGCTTCGATCCGATCTGGTTCGGCATCATCGTCGTCATGCTGATGGAGACCGCGATGATCACCCCGCCGGTGGGAATCAACCTGTATGTGGTGCAGGGGCTGCGCCACCGCGGCAAGGTGAACGACGTGATCGTCGGCACCGCCCCGTTCGTGGTGACGCTGGTGGTGATGATCGCCATTCTTTCGATCTGGCCCGACCTGGCCTTGTGGCTGCCGAGGCTGGCGGCCGACTAGTGAATCTCCGCCGGATCCGGGTTCAGCGACCATCCCGCGGGCGCCCCGGCGGCCGGCGGAATCGGTATGGCCTCCGGCGCATGGTTGTCTGACGGGAGTATTGCACGTGGCACGCAGACCGTTTCATCTCGCCTGGTTCATTTCGAAGGGTTATGGGCCGAAGGGTTGGCGGAACCAGTGGAGCGGCCCCGATCCGGCAGGCTGGGTCAAGCCCGACCTGCTGGTCTCGCTGGCACAGAACCTGGAGCGGGCGGCGTTCGACTATGTGATGATCGAGGACTCCTGCAATATTCCCTATACCTACAAGAATTCGCACGAAACCTACCTGCGCTATGCCGTCGATTCGCCGAAGCTGGATCCGTCGGTCCTCGCGCCGTTCATGATCCAGGCGACCTCGAAGATCGGCATCGTGACGACGCTGTCGACGACCGAGTACAATCCGTTCCTGCTCGCGCGTCTGACCAACACGCTGGACCATGTCAGCGACGGCCGGTCCGGCTGGAACCTGGTAACCGGCAGCAACGATGGCGGGGCGCAGAATTTCGGTCACGAACGGCAGTTTCCCCATGACCAGCGCTACGACATGGCCGACGAATACGTGGAGCTGGTGCAGAAACTGTGGGACTCCTGGGAGCCGGACGCGATGGTGATCGACCGGGACCAGGAGATCTTTGCCGACCCGTCCAAGGTTCATCCGGTTCATTTCGAGGGAAAATACTTCCGCTCGCGCGGCCCGCTGTCGGGACCACGGTCGCCGCAGGGTCATCCGGTGATCTGCCAGGCCGGCGGCTCCACCCGCGGCCGCACCTTCGCCGCGCGCTGGGCCGAAACGATCATCGCCTCGGCCACCAGCATCAAGGGCATGAAGGAGTTCCGCGACGATATCCGCAGGCAGGCCGCGGGCTTCGGCCGGAACCCCGACCATATCAAGGTCCTGTTCCTGATCGCGCCGATCGTCGACGAGTACAGGGAATCGGCGCTGGCGCGGAAGGAAGGACGCCTGCGGGAGGCCCGCACCCATCTCGACTTCTATCTCGCGCACATGTCCCGCCTGACCGGGATCGACTTTTCGAAATACGATCTCGATGAACCGCTTCCGGCCCTCAGCAGCAACGGGCACCAGACCGTCGCCAACGCATTCTCGGGCCGCACCCCGCGAGAAATCGTGGAAAGCGGCCGGTCGCTTGCCGATGCGAGCCTCGTCGGAACGCCCGACATGGTCGCCGCACAGATGTCGGAGATCATCGAAGAGGTGGGCGGGGACGGATTTCTCATCACCGATCCGGAATTCACCCGTCGCTACATCATGGAAATCGCCGACGGTCTGGTACCGGCGCTGCAGAAACTCGGCGTGGTCCGCAAGCACTACCAGCACACGATGCTGCGGGATCATCTGCTGGAGTTCTGATCCCCGCCGATGCCTGGCCGCGGCCCGCCGAACGCCGCCGACAGGCCGCCGGGCCCTGTCATTCCCTTGTTCGGCACCCGTCGGCCGGTGCTACGATGCAACCAGACCACCCAGCCCGGCTGCGCAACCAGGAGGCATCCGTTGACCGACGTCATGATCCAGGCCGGCCCCTTCACCTTTCCAGCCCGGTTCGAAGCCGAGGCGGCGCCGAAGACAACCGCGCGTTTCCGCGCCATGCTGCCGTATCGGGAGCGCATCATCCACGCGCGCTGGAGCGGCGAGGCCTGCTGGATTCCGCTGGGTGACCTGGATGTGGGACTGGGCTACGAGAACCCCACCAGCTATCCCGCGCCCGGGCAGATCCTGCTGCATCCCGGCGGCGTCAGTGAAACGGAAATCCTGCTGCCCTACGG
>JBFXDK010000020.1:36984-58840 GCA_050181195.1 Acetobacteraceae bacterium
GTGCTGATCGGCAAGACCAATGTGCCGGAGTTCACGTCACAAGGGTACACCGACAACGCGGTGTTCGGCCCGACCCGCAACCCCTGGAACACCGGCCTGACGCCGGGCGGTTCCTCGGGCGGGGCGGTGGCGGCGGTGGCGGCCGGCATCGGACCATTCGCGATCGGCACCGATGGCGGCGGCTCGATCCGGCGCCCGGCCTCGCACGCCGGCGTCTTCGGGTTGAAGCCCAGCCTGGGGCGGGTGGCACGGTGCGACGGGCTGCCGGCGATCCTGCTGGACTATGAGGTGATCGGGCCGATCGCGCGCACCGTGGGCGACCTGGTGACGGTGATGCGGGTGATCGGCCGCCCCGATCCGCGTGATCCCGCATCCATGTCCCTGCCGGACTTCGCCATTCCGTCACCCGGCCCTTGCCGGATCCGGTATGTGCCGCGCTTCGGCACGCATCCGGTCGATCCGGAGATTGCCGCCAGCACCGATGCCGTCGCACGAGCGCTGGCCGGCCTCGGGCATCAAGTGGAGACCGGGGAGGCGCCGTTCGACGTCGATGCCGTGGCGCGGATCCAGGCGACCGTCGGCCAGGCGGGCCTTGCCTGGCTGGAGCAGGATTTCGGCGTCGCGCCCGTCGCGGACGGGTTGAAGCAGGCGGCGGCACTCGGCGCGGGCATGAACGCGGCCACGCTGTTCGCCGCGCTGGATGCGGCTAGCGCATTGCGCCGGCGCCTGGGTGTGTTCTTCGCCAGCCATGACCTGATCCTGACGCCGGCCGCCGCCGCCCTGCCGTGGCCCGCGCCCGAAACGCACCCGCCGGAGATCGACGGCCGGACAGTGGGGCCGCGCGGGCATGCCGTGTTCACCGCCTTTGCCAATATCGCGGGCCTGCCCGGAGTCGCGGTCCCCGGCCCACCCTCCGCGGGCGGGCTGCCGATCGGCGTGCAGCTGGTCGGGAAGCTGGGCGCGGACGGGCTTCTGCTGGCGGTGGCGGAGCAGGTCGCGCGGGCACATCCCGAGTACACGGGCTGGCCGGACCTGGATTGATCGGGGACCCGATCAGGTCCCCGTCCGGAACAGCCTTCCCCAGCCCTGCACCCGTGCCGTGTCGACCCTGGCCGCCGCAAGGCAGGCCCACAGCGTCACGGCCACGGAATCGAGGATCGGGACATTCAGCTCCGCTTCCAGCCTGGCGCTGACGGCGGCGCCGTTCAGGTTGGTGCACAGGATCGCGACCGCGTCGCACCCGTCCGCGACGACCGCGCGGATCATGCCTTCCAGCGTGTCCGGCTCGACCGTCGCGAACGCGAAATTCTCGGCAATTCCCAGATGCCGCTCCGCTTGGCAGCCGAAGCCGGCGGCGCCCCAGTTCGCCTGGATCCGCGACTGCACATCACGCGTATAGGGCGTCACCAGCCCCACCCGCTGATGGCCGGCGCGCGTGAAGATCTCCCTGTAGGCGAGCACGGTGGTGCGCGCGGGGATGCCCGTCGCGGCGGTGATCCGTTCGCACAGGCGTTCATCGGCCTCGAAGCCGATCCAGGCGGCGGATGTGCCGTTCCAGGCGATCACGTCGGCCTTGGCATGGGCGAGCAGTTCGGCGGCGCGCAGGATCGGGGCGTCGTCGAACTGGCCCAGCGCCGTCGGGGACAGGGCGATCTCGGTGACCGGAAAACGGGCAAAATGCGCCGTCACATCGGGCAGACCGGCCAGCATCGCGTAGGTGACCGGCTCCAGCACCGTGTTCGATGACGGGGTCAGCATGCCAAGCCTGGTGGGAATGCGCATTGGGAAATCCTGGCGGAACGACTGTCCGGCGACATGAAGATCGATTGGCCGAGCGGTGCAACATCCGGACCAATGGTTCGGCGTGGAAGGGGGGAACAGGCTTGGCACAGGGCTTGCGTTGCAGCGGGTGGAACACGGGTTTCATCATGCCGCACGACGCGTCCGCCGACATTGCTGCGAAAGGCGCCTCGCTCACGATCGAGCGGGTGGCACATCGTTACGGCAGCGCGGTCGCCCTGGAACAGATCTCGCTTCACGTCGCCGGTGGCGAACTGCTGTCGCTGCTGGGCCCGTCCGGCTGCGGCAAGACGACCTTGTTGCGCATCGTGGGCGGCTTCATCGAACAGAGTGCCGGCCGGGTGTTGATCCAGGGCGAGGCGGTCGATCACCTGCCGCCCAACCGGCGCAGCGTCGGCATCGTGTTCCAGAACTATGCGCTGTTCCCGCACATGACCGTGGCCCGCAACATCGCCTATGGCCTGCAGGCGCGTCGGATGCCCGGGGCCGAAATCCGCGCCCGCGTGCGGGAGATGCTGGCGCTGGTGCGCCTGGAACACCTGGCTGAACGCACGCCGCAGGCGCTGTCGGGCGGGCAGCAGCAGCGCGTGGCGCTGGCCCGCGCGCTAGCGGTGCGGCCGTCCATCCTGCTGCTGGACGAACCCTTTGCCGCGCTGGACAAGAACCTGCGCCTGGACATGCAGATCGAGGTGAAGCGCATCCAGCGCCTGTCCGGCACCACGACGATCCTGGTCACGCACGACCAGGAGGAGGCGCTGTCCCTGTCCGACCGCATCGCGGTCCTGAACCAGGGGCGGCTGGAACAGCTTGCGACCCCGACCGAGATCTACGACCGTCCGGCGTCGCTTTTCGTCAATACATTCGTGGGCACGGCCAACGTGATCCCGGGCGTGCTCGCGTCGCTGGACGATGCCGGCGCGATGGTGACGCTGGAGGACGGCGCGACGATCGCCGCCGGGAAACCGTCCGGCCCGGTGGCGTTGGGCGATCGCGTCGTCGTCTGCATCCGCCCCGAGCATCTGCGGATCGGCACCGCGGGCGCCGGACTGACCGGCACGGTGGAAATGGGCCTGCCGCTGGGCGCGACGATCGTTCATGAAATCCGCACCCCCGCCGGCATTTCCCTGAAGGTCGCCGAACCCCGCACGACGGGCATGGAGCCCCGCGCACCCGGCGCGGTCGTGACGCTGATTCCCTTCCAACCCGAGGCTGTCGGCGTGTTCCGCGCCGCCGCCTGACGTCCCTGCGCTGGAGATTGACATGACCCCGACACGCCGGACCCTGATGACGAGCGCCCTGGCCCTGGGCGCCATGCAACTGTTTCCCCGCCTGACGCACGCCCAGGCTCGTCTGCTGGTGTTCGCGACCTTCACCGGCAGCTGGGAGGAAGCGCACAGGGACGTGCTGGTGCCGGCATTCCGCAAGTCGACCGGTGCGGACATGGTGCTGGACCCGATGCTGTCGGTCGACCAGATCGCCAAGGTGAAGGCGTCACTGTCCAATCCGCCGATCGACGTGATGCTGCATGATCCGGGGCCGGCGCTGGTGGCGATCGACCAGGGCCTGGTGGAACCCTATCCCGTGGCGCAGTCGAAGCATTACGCCGACCTGATCGACGAGGCGCAGGTGCCGACGGGTCCCGCCCCGTTCTTCCAGGTGGTCGGCCTGACCTACAATCCGGACCGCGTGAAGACGCCGCCGACCTCCTGGGCGGATCTGTGGAAGCCGGAATACAAGGGCCGTGTCGGCATCACCAACCTGAACTCGACGCTTGGCACCGGCTTCCTGGTGGAGATCGCCCGCATGCATGGCGGGTCGGAATCCAATGTCGATGCCGGGTTCAAGGCGATCAAGGACCTGAAGCCCAATATCGCCGCGGTCGCCGCCAATCCCGGCCAGCTGGCGACGCTGTACCAGCAAGGCCAAGTCGAGATCGGGCCGGGCAATTTCAATGCCATCCAGATCCTGAAGGCGCGCGGCGTGCCGGTCGATTTCGTCAGCCCGAAGGAAGGCGCCATCGCCTTCAAGACGACGATCCATATCGTCAAGAACTCGCCCAACAAGGAACTCGCGTTCAAGCTGATCGAGGCCGCGATCTCGCCCGAGGTGCAGGCGAGGCTGATGGAGAGTCCGTACCTGATCGTGCCGACCAATTCCAAGGTGAAGATGGGCGGGGAGGTCGCGAAGTCGCTGGCCAGCAGCGTGGCCGACCTGAAGAAGAAATTCGTCTTCCAGGACTGGGCCACCATCAACAGGCAGCGGGCCGCCTGGATCGAACGCTTCAACCGCGAAATCGCCTGAGCGGCGCGATGGCAACGCGCGCGACGACCGCCTACGAGTTGAAGCTCGCCGCGCCGCTGGCCGGGTTCTTCGTGCTGTTCTTCGTCACGCCGCTGTTCATCCTGCTCTATGTCAGCCTGCAGGCCGACACGGCCATGTCCGGAATGGCCGTGTCGCAATATGCCCGGTTCCTCCTCGATCCGTTCTCCCTGGGGGTGCTGGGCCACACGCTGTGGCTGGGGGTGGAGGTCACGCTGCTGTGCCTGCTGCTGGGCTATCCGCTCGCCTGGGTCTATGTGCGCGGCCCGCGTTGGTTGCAGCCGATCCTGATCGTGGCGGTGCTGCTGCCGTTGCTGACATCGGTGGTGGTCCGGACCTTCGCCTGGATCGTCATCCTGGGGCGGCAGGGCATCGTCAACACGTCCCTGCTGTCGCTGGGATTCATCGATACGCCGTTGCGCCTGCTGTACACCGAAGGCGGCGTCGTGGTGGCGCTGGCGCAGGTGCAGATGCCCCTGATGGTGCTGCCGCTGATCACCGCCCTGTCCCGGATCGACCGCAACCTGGATGATGCGTCGGCGGCGCTGGGCGCCGGCGCGTGGCGGGGGTTCTGGCGAGTGACCGTGCCGCTGTCGCTTCCGGGTATCATCGCCGGCTGCATGCTGACCTACGCCGCCGCGATCACCGCCTTCATCACGCAATCACTGGTCGGCGGCGGGCAGATGCTGTTCATGCCGATGTATATCTACCAGCAGGCCACGGCGCTGCAGAACTGGCCCTTCGCGGCGGCGATCTCGATCGTGTTCCTGGCGGCCGTGCTGGCGGTGATCAGCGTGTTCAACGTCCTCGGCCGCTTTTCCCGGGCCTATGCCCGTGCGTAGGCAGGACGGGCTGGAAACGAAGAGCTTCCGCTGGACGATGTGGTCCCTGGCGGCCATCGGCTTCGTGTTGCTGGTGATGCCGAGCGTGGTCGTGATCGTGGTGTCGTTCACGTCCGGCTATTCGCTGAAGTTTCCGCCGCCCGGCTACTCCTTGCGGTGGTACGCCTCGCTGCTCGATGCCTGGCAGTTGCAGTTCGCCGCGGGCAACAGCCTGACGATTGCGGTTTGGACGACCGGCCTGTCCGTGCTGCTGGGCGTGCCCGCGGCGCTGGCGATCGCGCGATCCCCTGCCGCGCGGGCACGGACGCTGGATTCGCTGTTCATGTCGCCGCTGGTGCTGCCGGCCCTGTCGTTCGGCCTTGCGGCGCTGATGTTCTTCAGCCTGATCGGCCTGTCCGTGTCGCCGTTGACGCTGGTCGTCGGCCACGTGATCGTGTGCGTTCCCTTCGTGCTGCGCACGACCATCGCCAGTGTCGCGCAGCTCGATGTCAGCCTGCTGGAAAGCTCCGCCAGCCTGGGCGCCTCGCGCATCTACACATTCCGGCGGATCACCCTGCCGCTGATCCGGCCCGGCATCATGGCGGGCGGGTTCATCGCCTTCATGTCGTCCTTCGACAACGTGCCCGTCTCGCTGTTCCTGCGCGATGCAAGGACCGACATGCTGCCGATCCGCATGTGGCAGGATCTGGAAGGCAAGCTGGACGTTTCGATCGCGGCGGTGTCCGGCGTGATGATCGTCCTGACGCTCAGCCTGATGCTGCTGATGGAACGCCTGGCCGGCCTGTCGCGGCGCCTGCGATGAACGGGCTACGCCCCGCGATACAGGGAAAACCCCCAGGGCGTGATCTTCAGCGGCAGATGACAGTGTTCCCGCGGGTCGACGATGTTGAAGCGGAACGGGACCTGGTCGAGGAACGGGGGATCCGTCACCCCCAGCGCGGCGTCCGCGAAGAACGCGCCCGCGTGGAAGATCACCTCGTAGCCGCCGGCGATCAGCGTGGCCTGCACCATCGGGTGGTCCAGCGTGCCGTTCGGCCCCAGCTGCCCCTCGGCGATCCGCGTCCTGTCGGGAGCGAGACGATACACCTCGACCCGCATCCCGGTCGCCGGCCTGCCCCTTGCCACGTCGACGACATGCACTGAAAGACCTGGCATTGTGGGCTGTTCCTTCCGAGCCGGTTTGCATTGCAGGATACAAGGATCGTGACAGTCAGTCTTGAGGAACTCAACACCGCGACGGACGGTGACTTCGTGTCGGCCGTCGGCGACGTCTTCGAGAACGCGCCCTGGGTTGCCGGGCGCACCGCGCCACGCCGCCCGTTCGACAGCGTCACCGCGCTGCACGCGGCGATGATGCAGACGATCGCCGAGGCGGGCGCGGAGGAGCGTCTGGCCTTCCTGCGCGGCCATCCGGAACTCGCCGGCAAGGTAGCCCGCGCCGGCGCGATGACCGGCGCTTCGATCGCCGAACAGGGCAGCCTCGGCCTCGACCGGCTCAGCGACGCCGAATTCGCGCGGTTCGAGGCGCTGAACGACGCCTATCGTTCGCGCTTCGGCTTTCCGTTCATCATCTGCGTCCGCCGGCACACGCGGGATTCGATCCTGCGTTGTTTCGCGCGCCGCCTGGAGAATGATGCAGCGGCCGAGGAACAGACCGCCATCACCGAGATCGGTTTCATCAGCCGGCTGCGTCTGGCCGGGAAGGCGACCGGCGCGGGCATGCCGGTGACGACGGGCCGGCTGTCCACCCATGTGCTGGACACCGTCGCAGGTCGCCCGGCTGCCGGCGTGCTGGTGTCATTGCATGAGATCGGTGCCAGCGCGACGGCCGATCTGGTTTCCGTTCGCACGAACCGCGATGGCCGCACCGATGCGCCGTTGATCGCCAACGAGCCGCTGCGGATCGGCACCTACGAACTGCGCTTCCATGTCGGCGACTACTTCGCCCGGACGGGATGCGCCACCGCTGATCCGCCATTCCTGGACGTGGTGCCGGTCCGGTTCGCGATCGCCGAACCGGAAGCCCACTATCACGTGCCGCTTCTGGTCTCGCCCTGGACCTACACGACCTATCGCGGCAGTTGATTTCGTTCCGGCGGCCGGCGGTTCGGCGCGCCTACGCCCGGGCCTTCCGGTCGGCGATCCAGGCTTTCACCTCGTCGTAGCAGTTGGCCATGTAGTATTCCGCGATATCATCCGCGGTGGTGGCCCAGACGCCATCATGCCCCAGGATGTATCGCAGCGCTTCATCCAGGTACTTCGCCGCGCTGGGCCGGCCGATATTGTGTGGATGCAACGACAGGCACATCACGCGCCCGTTCTCGGCGCCTTCCCGGTACAGCGTGTCGAACTGGTCCTTGATCATCTGCAGGAAGTAGTCGGCTTCCCGGTTCCAGGCCAGCATGCCGGCGTCATTGGTCTGGCCGGTATAGGGGACATAGATGAACTTCTGTCCGCCGCGGACATTGATCGGCCAGGGCTGGTCATCGATGATCCAGGAGGTGTGGTAAAGACATCCCGCCTCCGCCATCAGGTCATCGGTTCGCGCCGTGTAGCCGGCGCCGCCGCCGAGGCGGCCCTTCAGCGTCTTGCCGGTCATCTCCTTGAGGTGGGTCTTGAAGTCTTCCCAATAGGCCCGCTCCTGCTCCTCGGTCAGGTCGTAGATCGGGCGGCTGTTGTACAGGCCATGCGCCATGTAGTCCCAGTTGGCGGCGATCATGGCATCCTTGATTTCCGGGAAGTGATCGAGAATTTCCAGGTTCAGGCAGCAGCACGCGCGCATATCATGTTTGTTCAGCACGTCCAGCATGCGCCAGAAACCGATGCGGTTGCCGTAATCCATGCGGGTGTAGTGAGGAATATCCGGCTGCGTCGGCCGGCTTTCGGGCATGTACTCGAAGAATTCCATGTTCGGCGCCACCCAGAAGGCGACCCGCGCGTTGTTGGGCCATTTGATGGTCGGGCGTTCGGTGATGGGGGCATAGTCGAACCGGCCGGGTGCGAGTGTCATGATGGTGTCTCCGTCCCGCGATGCGGATGCGTGGGTCTGGGCAGGCGGCGGCGTTCGTCAGCCCGCATGCGCCTTGAACCAGTCGATGATGTCGCTGCCGGTCGCCTTCCAGACACCCTGGTGGGCGCAAATATGACCGAGAACTTCGTCGAGGTGACGGATCCGCCAGGGCTGGCCCATGATCCAGGGATGCAGGTGCAGCAGCATCATGCGCCCGGTGGTCGCACCGTCGGCATACAGTCCGTCGAACCAGTCGCGCCACATCAGGTTGACTTCGTTGATCGTCCGGCGGCCGTGCAGATGGATGAAGTTGTCGTCAAGGTATTGCTGCACGCCAAGTGAATAGAGCTCGCCGGTGTTCGGCGTCATCCTATAGGGCTGTTCGTCATTGCCCCAGTCGCAGACGTAACGGATGCCCTCGGCCGCAAGGAGGTTGGGGGTATTGGGCGTCTCCTGAAAATCCGGCCCGGCCCAGCCGACCGGACGCTTGCCCGTCGCCCTTTCGACGGCTTCAATGGATTGACGGATGTATTGCCGTTCCTCCGCCTCGGACATGCCGATATGGATGATCTGCCGGCGCGTGATGCCGTGCGCGATGAATTCCGCGCCCCGCTTCTGCCCTTCCCGGACCAGGAACGGGTAGTTGTCGGCGACCGCCTTGTCTAATGCCAGTGTCGGCGTGATGCTGTACTTGTCCAGCACGGCCAGGATCCGGAAAATTCCGACCCGGTTGCCGTACTCGTGGTTGCCATAGCCGCCGATATCGGGAAACGCTGGCTGGTTGCCGGTCCACAATCCCTCTGGTCCGCCCATGGGGCTTACCGGCAAGGGCGTGCCGGGTGGGACGTCCCAGTCCCAGTGTTCGAGGTTGACGATCACGGCGAGCGCGACACGGGCGTTGTCCGGCCAGCGGAGAATGGGTCGCGTGACGATGGGGGACCATGGATAGAAATCCTGGTCCATGCCGAATGCTCGTTTCGCGGGCATAGCTGCACTCCCCTTCGATTTCTGGTGAACAACCTGGAACCGGAGTATGACAGATGTAGAGGGCGCCACAAGGCCGCCGCGGCGTGAATTGCGCCGCCGCCAGCCGATCCAAAGCGGGAGCATGCACCGATGGGTCACCAGATCGAGACATTGGCCGGGTTCGTCGCCGCAACACGCTGGCAGGACGTTCCGATGGCGGTTCGGACGCGCGTGAAACTTGCGCTGCTCGATACGCTCGGCGTCATCCTGGCCGGCAGTCTGCGGCCCGAGGTGCGGGGTTTGCGGGCCGCGCTCGTCACCAGCGGCGGAACCGGTGCCACCGTCCTGGCCCCCGACATGTCGGCCTCCGATCCCCGCACAGCGGCGATGCTGAATGCGATCGCAGGCCGAGCGGTGGAGCTGTGTGATGGATTGCGGGGCGTGCAGCCGTCGGTGCAGATCGTTCCGGGCCTGCTGGCATTGGGGGAGCAGCACCAGGCGAGCGGGCAGGACCTGCTGACGGCATTCCTGGCGGGGTATGAAGTCGCCGGCCGTCTGGCGCTGGGCTTCACGCCGCGGGCTTTCGCGCACCCGAACGGACAGCTTGCGCTGCTGGCCTGCGCCGCCGCCGGCGCTCGGCTGCTGGGTCTGGACGGTGCGGGGATCAGCCTGGCAATGCGGATTGTCACGACAGTGCTCATGGCGCCCAGCTATACGAACACGGTGGCGGGTGCGACGGCGCTGAACCTGCCGGCCGGCCAAAGCGCGGTTGCCACGGTGCTTGCACCCGCGCTCGCCCTGGCCGGCTATGCCGCCCAGGACGACGCGATCGAAGACGCCTTGGGCAAAATGGTCGGCAGCGGCTTCGATCCCGCCAGGATCACGGACGGGCTTGGGACCGACTGGCAGATCATGGGCAGCTATTTCCGCTTCTATGCCTGCTGCAATCCGATCCATCCGGCGCTGGACTGCCTGCAGGACGTGCTGGCGACGCTGCGGCCGGCACCGGACGCCATCGACCGGATCGAGGTCGCGACGTATGAATTCGCGTCGGTCATGCGCAACACGGACCCGCCCAACTATTTCGCGTCCAAGTATTCGCTGCCGCATGCGGCGGCGGTCCTGATCCTGCGCGGCGGATTGGGTTTCGCCGCGCTCGACGATTCCGCGCTGTCGGATCCGGCGATCGCGGCATTGCGCCAGCGCGTCCATATGGCCGAGGACGCGGCCATGAGTGCACGCGTCCCGGCCGCGCGTCCGGCGCGCGTGACGGTCACGCTGCGGGATGGCCGGCAGGCGACTGCCTCGCGGGAGATGTCGCGCCGTGATGAGGAGCAGCCTGATGCGGACCCGGAGGTGCGTGCGAAGTTTCGCGAACTGGCCGGCACGGTGCTGACCGCGGCAGGCGTGGACGCCATCGAGCGCGCGGTCGACCAGGCCGAGGACTGGACGACCGTGTCCGACCTGAGCGCATTGATGCGGCTGTACGTTCGCAGGCCGTAACGCCGTCCGCCGCCGCGATTTCCGCAGCCCCCGGCTACGACGGGCACATGCCCGCGCAGCCTGGGGGCCGGACGACGCCGGCGTGACCGCGGCGGCCGGCCGCCTATGTCACGCGGTGTGAACCAGCCGCAGTACGGCGCCCTTGCCCCGCACTTCGGCTTCCTCATACTCGGCCGCCGCGATGGCGCGGTCCAGGGCGGCGCGCAGTTTCCTGGCGCTCTCCAGGGTCAGCTCGACCCCGGCGCGGGCTTCGGCGCCGAGCTCGGTGTTGAGGAAGTCGAGTGTGATGACATCGCCCAGCGGCGCATGACGGGCGTGGTCATAGGCCACCACCGATTGCGAAAGCGGGAACCAGCCGTCCCCGCGCTTCGCCATGCCCTCGGCGCGGGCGATTTCGATGATCGACGTGCACATGGCTGGGCCGCCTACTTCGAGAGATACTTGCCGAAGAACGCCCAGATCTTGTTCCAGCCATCCATCGCCTGCTCGGGCCGGTACAGCGGGCGATGCCAGTAGAAGAAGCCGTGGCCGGCGCCGTCGTAGCGGTGAAACTCGTAGGTCTTGCCGTGCTTCTTCAGTTCGGCTTCGTGCTGGTCCACCTGTTCGGGGCTCGGCGCGCGGTCGTCATTGCCGAACAGGCCCAGAAGCGGCGCGCTCAGGTCCTTGGTCATGTCGATCGGCGCGACCGGCGTCTTGGCGTTCAGTTCCTCCGGCCCCATCACCACGCGGCCGCCCCATTGCTCGACGACGGCGTCGACGTCCTTCTTCTGGCAGGCATAGATGAAGGCGTGCCGCCCGCCCGAGCAGGAGCCGATCAGCCCGACCTTGCCATTGCAGTTCGGTTGCGCGCGCATCCACTTCACCGCGCCTTCGGTGTCGCCGACCATCTGGGCATCGGAAATGCCGCCCTCGGCACGCACCTTGGCCGCCACGTCATCGGGGTTGGCGTCGCTGCCGCCCTCGCGGTGATACAGGTTGGCGCAGATCGCCATGTAGCCATGATGGGCGAAGCGGCGCGTCGTCTCGATGTAGAGTTCGCTCCAGCCCGGCAGGTGATGGATCAGCACCACGCCCGGGAACGGGCCGGGGCCGGATGGCTTGGCCACGTAAGCGGTAATCGGCGTGCCGCCGTGGCCGTTGATGGTCACGTTCTCGCAGGTCATGCCTCGGTAGAATGACATCGATCTTCCTCCATGGGCGTGGTCTTGTGCCCCGGTCGGGGCATCGGAGCGCTGCGCCATCGTCGACAAGCGGGATGCACTCGCTTTGCTGCCAAAGGGCGTCGCGGCGTCAGTATTCGCCCTTCGGATACCGGGCGCAACCGCGGGCGGGCGATGCAGGCGCGTCCGCGGTCCCGGTCAGTTGCCTGGCCGCAGCGCGATGTCCTCATAGGGCGCGGCGTAGATGTAGCCCTTGATCAGGTTGAAGCCCGACACCTTCACCCGCGGGCCGACCCCGTTGAGGAACGCCAGTTGCCAGATCGGCGCGTACATCCGGCTCTCATCCAGCCGGCGCTGCATCTCCGCCAGGATCGCGCCGCGCTTGTCCCGGTCCATTTCCACGGCCTGCTTGGGAAACAGCGCATCGATGTCCGGATAGCTGCCATAGGCGTAGGAGCCGCCCTTCACCGCGAACACCTCCAGCCGCGTGGCGGCGTTGCCGAAGGCCGCGCTGCCGCCCTGGGCGATGTCGGAAAGCTTCTTCTCGGAATAGGTCTTTGCGAAGGCGGCACGTTCCATGGGGCGCAGCCTGGCGCGGATGCCGACCTCGGCCAGGTTGTTCAGGACGATTTCCGCCAGGTTGCTGTAGGAGACATCGCAATTATAGAAGCCGGCATCGAACCCATCGGGGTATCCCGCCTCGGCCAGCAGGGCGCGGGCGCGTGCCGGATCGTGCTTCGGCGGCGTCACCGGGACGTAGTAATCGAACATGTCGGGGATCATGCTGCCCAGCATCTTGCCATGGCCAAGCAGCAGGACCTGATTGATGGTGTCGTAATCCATGGCATAGCGTGCGGCCTCCCGCACCCGCCGGTCGTGCCAGGGCGATTTCGGATTCCATTGATCCGGAAAATAGATCCAGAAGACCCCGGGGCTGGACGTGGCCTGCAGCGACAGGCCGGGGGTCTGCTCGATCGCGCGGGCCAGTTCGCCGCGGATCGACAGGGCGATGTCCACCTCGCCGCGCTTCAACGCCACCATGCGCACCGTTTCATCCGGAATCACCTTGAAGACGATCCGCTTCACCGACGGCGTCTTGCGCCAATAGGATTCGAACGCCTCGGTCGTCAGCTCCACACCGGGCGTGAACGAGACAAACCGGTAAGGGCCGGCGCCGATCGGCGCACGCTTGAACCCGTCCTCCCCGACCTTCTCGACATAGGCCTTGGGCACGATCCACCCCGCCGGCGTGGTGCCCAGGTAATATGTCAGGAAGTCCGGCCAGGGCGCTTTCATCCGGAACCGTATCGTGCGGTCGCCGACGATCTCGATCGCCGCGACCCGTTCCTTCAGCGTCGCGGCCGCGACGCCGCGATAGCGCTGGAAGGAAAACCGCACGTCCTCGGGGGTGACGGGCGAGTTGTCGTGGAATTTTGTGCCCGGGCGCAGCACGAATTCATGCGTCATGCCGTCGGGTGAGGAGGTCCAGGACTCGGCCAGCGAGGGCGCCGGGTTGGCTTCCGGCAGCGGCTTCACCAGCGCATCATGCAGCAGGTAGTAGAACAGATAGGGCGTGACGATCCCGGGTGCCTCGGCCGGATCGAACCAGGTTGGTGCAAGTGAAACATGCAGCGCGAAGGTCACGGTTCCCTCCGGTGCCGCGGCGGCGGGCAGCGGAAGGCGGATGATCAGGCAAAGGACGGCGAGGACGAAAGCACGGCGCCAGCCAGCACACGCCGCACCGTCACCGGCGCCGCGTTGTCCGCGGCGCGAGAGAAATGGACGCATTGTATCCTCCCTTGCGGCCCCATCTTTCCTGGAGGCCTGCCAGCGCAAGGGTAGGTCCGGCGGTTACTCCTGTAACCACTCTTCTTCTTGGACAGCGGGAAACATTCGGTGATCACGTTGCTTCGGCAACGTCGATCCCGGGCGGGCGGCCGGCGACCGGCCGCCTCGGGACAGGGCACGCGCGGGACAGGCACGCGCGTGAATTGCGCTCCGGGACGCCTGCCGGCGCCCCGGAGCCCGCGGCGGCTACTCCGCGGCCATGTTCGGCGTGAATTCCAGCGGCAGACCTTTCTTGCCGGTCAGCCGCTCGCCTTCCTCATACATCTCGAACGCCCGCTGCTTCAGCGCCGGAAGAACCGAGGCGATCTTGTCGTCGTCCAAGTCGGCGGCGATGCCCGGGTAGCCGGCGCGTTCGATCATCGCGCGCAGCCGCCCCTTCTCCAGCTGCTCGAAGGTCCACGCCAGCGGATCGTCGATCACTGTCGTGTCCCAGTTGATGCGGTGGTTCTTGTTGCGCGGCCCGTAATGGTAGTGCGCGCCCTGCCAGAAGCAGTCGAACGCCAGCAGTTCCGTTTCCTCGACATTCGCCTTGCCGCGCGGTCCGCCGACATCGCCCAGCACATGCAGCGCCAGGCCGCCGTCGCCGTTGCGCAGCCGCCGCATCTCCAGGCCGAAGCGGATGTTGCCGGCTTCGAACATGTCGGTGCCGCGGTTGTGCTTCACGGTGTTCCGCTTGGTGTCGAAGGTTTCCCGGGCGCAGGCCTCGACCTCCGGCAGCACACGCTGCACGGCCGCCATGTCGGTGACCGCCGCAACACCCTTGTAGCCGGCACGCTCGATCATCTGCGGCAGTTTCCCGCCGAGGATGCGGATCGTCCAGGTGATCGGGTTGCCATCGGTGATCGGGTCCATGCGGCAATGCACGCCCATGCCGCCGCCGACCCGGCCCGGCGTGGTCAGTTCCGGATTTTCCGGCCCATAGACATAGCTTCTTTCCACATCAAAGCAGTTGAAGCGCAGCAGCGAGGTTTCCTTGCCGCCGACTTCGGCCGTCACGTCGATGGATACGCCCTGGTCGACGTGATCCTCGACATTGCCGTCCCACAGCTGGTGGCGGACGACGAAGTTCAGCGGGGACGCGGTAAACTTGGTTCCTGGTGATTGTGGCATGATGGGACGCTCCGGTTTGGTCGTTTGGCAAGAGCGTAGTGAAGGATGTGCTGCGCTTGCAAGCACCCCCTGTTGAAGGCGGCAAGGTGACCGTGGACACGGGCGGTGGCGGCGATCCGACGAACCCACGCATCACCCCGCCGAACCGGCGTGACCGCGGGCGCCGCCACCCCACGAGCTCCCTGTCCGCTATTCGGCGATGGCCGTTCGGCCAGCGCCGCGGCGCCCCAGCAGCAGGGCCAGCACCAGCAGGCTGATCCCGCCGATCAGAAACGCCCAGCGCGGACCTGCCTGGCGCAGGATCAGGCCGAACACCACGGGACCGATGGTCTGCCCCAGGAAGAAGTGGAACGCGTGCAGCGCCACCGCGGTGCCGCGGGCGTGCGGCGCCACCTCGGTCACGCGTGTCTGGATCGAGTTGTGGATCATGTACATCCCGACACCCAGCACCAGGCCGGCACCGATGAAGACCCAGGCGGCGGGCGCGAACCCGAAACCCACATAGGACAGCAGGCACAATCCGCCGCCCAGAAAGACCATCCGGTTCTGGCCCATCATCCCCAGCACCCGCCTGGCGATCGCGGCGTAGATCAGCCCGCCGATCCCGAACGCGGCGATCGCCAGCCCCGCCTCGGCGGTGGCGCCGATGCCGCGATCCTGCAGCGTCAGGGCGAAATACGGAAACGACCCGAAGACGAACCCGCCTTCCACGGCAACCGAGACATAGAGGATCCGGGCCGCGGGCAGGCGCATCAGCTGCACATAGCCCAGGGCGGCGCGCACCGGCTCGAACCGCCGGCGCGTCTCGGCTGGCAGGCTGCGTCCGCCCACGACCAGAATGGCCAGCCCCATCGCCGCGACGCCGCTCGCCGCCAGCATGACGCCGCGCCAGCCCAGGAAAGGCTCCAGCAGGCCCGAGAAACTGCCGCCCGCGATCTGGCCGGTAATGGCGCAGGCCACCAGGCGCGACAGGGCCACCTGCCGGTTGTGCATCGACGCGGCGTCCCCGACCAGGGCGATGGCAAGCGGCATCAGGCCGCCGGCCGCCAGTCCCGAGAGGGCGCGCAGGGCCATGAGCGAGTCGAGGTCGGGCGCGAGGGCGGAGGCGACCAGCAGGATCGTCAGCAGCCCCACCGCGACGGTCATCACCCGCCGTTTGCCCAACGCGTCGCCGACCGGCCCCAGGATGGGCTGGATCAGGGCGAAGGGCAGTGCGAAGGCGCTGGCCAGCAGCGCCGCCCGCGCGGTCGTGCTGCCCAGGTCGCGGGCGAGCACCGCCACCAGGGGATCGGTCAAACGTGTCACCAGCGTGCCGGAAAACACGGCAAGGGCGAGCAAGGCGATCAGTCGCCCGACAGCCGAATCGGAGGTCATGGCCGGCTGTGTGACCGGAAGCGGTGGGGCGGGCAATCCGTCGCCGCCACGCACCGCCCATGCGGAAACGGCGGAACCCGCGTTCCGGGCGGACGCGCCGCCGGCTCTGGCCAAACCGCGCCCCGTGCTGCACACACCGACAGTTTCCCATTGAACCGGCGGGGCCATGACGAACTGGATCGAGACCTACCGCGGCGCCGTACCGCCCTGGCAGTGCGATGTCACCGAGCACTTCACGATCGCCTACTACTTCGATCGGGTGGAGGAAGCGGACGCCAATCTCGCCGAGGCTCTCGGCTTCGGCACGCTGACGAACCGCGGCGACATTCCGCGCCGGATCAATGCCCGCTTCGTGCGCGAACTCCGCGCCGGCGCCGGCTTCCACATCGAAAGCGCGGTGCTTGGCGCCGGGGCCGGCCTGCGCCTGGGCCACCGTGTCCTTGATTCGACCAACGGCGAGGCCGTCACGTGGTTCGAGACGCACTGGGACATTTCGGCCGCGCCCCTGACGGCGGCGCAGCGCGCGATGATCCAGGACCGGATTGCCGAATGGAACGGTCCGGACACCGAGCCCCGCCCCGAACCGGCCTCGACCGATGCGTTCATTCCGACCGCCCGCGGCAGGGTGAAGCCCGCCGACGTCGATGCAGCGGGGAACTTCTCTCTCGGCGCGATGGTGCATCGCTTCTCCAATGCCTCCGGCCAGCTGGGATCCGCCATCGGCATGGATGCCGCGTTCATGCAGCAGCAGCGCCGCGGCTTCTCGACCTTCGAACTGATCCTGCAGCTGTCGCGCGCGCTGCCGCTCGATGCGCCCTACCTCGTGGAGACCGGCATCGGGCAGTTCGGCAATTCCTCGCTGCGCATGATCCACCGCATGACCGATCCTCGCAGCGGCACGGAAGTCGCGCGCCTCAGCCAGTTCGGCGTCGCCCTCGATCTGGATGCACGCCGTCCGGCGCGATGGCCGGATGAGATCCGCAGACGAGCGGAGGCACTGGTGGTGCCCGTCGGGTAGGGCAGGATCCGCGTTCGCCGCTCCGTCCGGACGAAGGCACATCGGATGGGATGCGCGCCCGGCCGGCACGCCGGACACCGGACGGAAAACCGGCACGAAAGGAGGAGAGCATGAAGTTCAGCGTGATGGTGCGGGGCCAGCATCCTCCCGGAGATACGGCGCGGCACCTGAAGGACGACCTGGACCTGGTGCGCTGCGCCGACAGGCTGGGGTTCGAGGGCATCGTGAAGGGATCGCATTTCAGTTCGCATCCCTTCGAAGCGGTGCAGCAGATCCCGTTCCTGTCGCATTGCGCCGCCATCGCGCCGAACTTGCGGATCATCTGCGGGCTGGTGCTGGTGCCCCTGCACAAGCCGCTCGACCTGGCCGAACAACTCGCGACGCTGGACCTGCTGTGCGGCGGCAAGCTCGTCTTTGGCGCCGGCATTGGCTACCGCGACGTGGAATTCAAGGCGTTCGGCGTGCCGCGCGGTCGCCTCGGTGCCCGTCTGGAGGAATGCCTGACCGCGATCCGACGGCTGTGGACCGAGGACTTCGTCGATATGAAGGGGACGGGCTTCGAACTCGAACACGCCACCTGTTCGGTGAAGCCGCTGCAGAAGCCGATGCCGCCGATCTGGATCGGGGCAAACGCTGACGTTGCAATCCGTCGGGCGGCGCGTATCGGCGATTGCTGGTACATCAACCCGCACAACACGCTGGCGACGATCGAGCGGCAGATGGATCTCTACAAGCAGGCGCTCGATGAATGTGGCCGCCCGTTCCCGGCCGAGGTGCCGATGCGCCGGGAGGTGTTCATCGCACGTACCCGCGCCGAGGCGATCCGCCTGGCGCAGCCCTACCTGGAAGAGAAGTACAAGGCCTACCGCTCCTGGGGGCAGGACAAGGTGATGCCGGAGGGTGACGATTTCGATCACGCCTTCGATGAATTGCTGCAGGACCGTTTTCTTCTCGGCGCGCCGGCCGAGGTCGCCGAACAACTCCACCGGTTGAATCAAAGACTTGGCGTGAACCACATCGTGGCGTCGATCCACTGGCCGGGCATGCCAAACAGTCTTGCATTGGAACAACTGCACTTGCTGGCCGATGAGGTGCGTCCTCTCCTGCCATGAGCCGGGCGGAACACGGGCGAGGATGACAGAAACGTGACGGAACCCGCGCCTGAACTGCAGCATTGAAATCGCTGCGTGATCGGGTAAGCGGCAGACGTCATGCCGCCGCGGCGCTCCTCCCCGGAGCGGGCCTGTCCTGCCGCGACCGCTGCTGTAAGCACGAAAGTGTGACTCGCGGCTGACACCTTACCGATGTGAACGGCGGGCGGAAAAAGGTTAAGAACATCTGGTAACCGCAGGAAATTAAAAATGTTCACTGCCGAGACACTCCGTAAGAAGGCACTATTGTGCTTCCGGTTGTCCCGCGCCGCGGCGGGGGACCCGATCGCCGAGGAACTCAGAAAACTCGGACAAGACTTCGAACAGGCCGCTGATCGCATGGACTACGTAGACGAGCCGGCTTCCCACCAGGGAACCCGCGTTGCCGGCTAGTTCCGCGGGGAATCTGAGCACGCAGGAACGGCGCGGGATATCGCGCACACGGGCGACTGTCTGCAT
The DNA here is from genome assembly GCA_050181195.1 of Acetobacteraceae bacterium. Lineage (GTDB taxonomy): Bacteria > Pseudomonadota > Alphaproteobacteria > Acetobacterales > Acetobacteraceae > Rhodopila. The sequence continues at coordinate 55,545 of JBFXDK010000020.1, forward strand.
CGTCGATCCCGCATCCTGATTCTACTTGGCGCCCAGGCGCTCTGTCATGTTGTATTGCCATTGTATCGGTGCCGCCGATGGGGCCGCTGCGCGGATGCCCGCATGCCAACCCTGATTGCGTCTATGGGGGAGGGTAGGGCGGATAGGCCGGAGCATAGCCCGGCGGGTGGACAGCTTCCGTCCTTGGTGCAGGCGATCCCGTGTAGGGGCGGAAAAAATCATCCATCTGCTTGATGGGAAACAGCTGGTTGACCGGTGCATCCGGATCAGCAGAACACCCTGAAATCAGGAGGATGGCGCCGAACGCCAGACATATCCGAACCGCAGGCACGGAGATCCTTCCCGCCGCATCACCGGCCAGCGTAACGCCGTCCCGCCGGTGGCGTTCCGTATCCATTCGCAGTTCCGCCGAACCTCGCCGGGAGGTGATGGAAGCGGCCGCGATCGCTGCTGCCCATTCCCAGATTGCGGTGGGCAGCCGGACCCGGCATCAACCGTCATGCCAGCGCGCCGCGTCATACATGTGCCCGGCATGGTGACGATCGTGCTGCATGGCCAAGTGTGACGGGCTTGATCCGGACCGGCTTGCCGGTCCGAAGCAGCATCATGGCTGTCACGCAATTGTGCTGCGCACATCTGCGGCGGGGCGCACCTTGAGGAGTTCCACACGCTGCACCGGGTCCCTGGACAAGGCGTTTGGCTGCGGCCCCGGTCGTTCGCGAAAGGGGGATGCTCTGTTGATCGCCGAAACGCGCATGAGCAAGCGGGACGACGTCGAGGGACGCATCAGGCTGGCCATCGGCCCAAAGCAGCAGGCAGGGAGGTTGGCAAACCGCCATGCTTGACCTTCAACAGATGATCAAGCGCCAGCAGGTGCTCGCCAATTTCGGCACGTTCGCCCTGCACAGCGAAAACCTCGATGAGGTTCTGACGGAGGCGTGCCGCCTGGTCAGTGATGCGCTGGGAACCGAGCGCGCAAAGGTCCTGGAGATCCAGCGCGACCACCGGACGCTGCTGTTGCGGGCAGGTGTCGGCTGGGCGCCGGACACCGTTGGCCACGTCCGGTTGTCGATGGACGAACGATCGTCCGAGGCGTTCTCGATATGGGCGCGCAAGCCAGTCATCACCAACGATGTCCGGAACGACGACCGGTTCGGCGTGCCCGACTTCATGCAAGCGGCCGGGGTGGTCGCGCTGGCGAATGTGCCGATCCTGCTGCCGGGCGGGCGAGCCTATGGCTTGTTGCAGGTCGACAGCACCGAGGCGCGCGACTTCGACGAGCAGGACACCGAGTTTCTGCGTACATACGCGACTATCCTGGGTCCGGTGATCGATCGCATCCACAAGATCCAGGAATTGCAGTCCACCCGGGAACGCTTCCGCCTGATTATCGAGAACGCTCGCGACCACGCGATCCTGCTGACCGACGCGGACGACCGGATCAGCGACTGGCTGCCCGGGGCCGAGACGGTGTTCGGCTGGACGGCGGCCGAAGCGATCGGGCAGCCCGGCAGCATCCTGTTCACGCCGGAAGACCGCGAGCGCCACTTGGACGATCAGGAGATCGCGACAGCCCGCACGCAAGGCTGTGCGCCGAACCGGCGGTGGCATCTTCGCAAGGATGGTTCGCGTGTCTTCGTAGACGGCACCGTGACGGCCCTGCGCGGCGAAACGGGCGAACTGCAAGGATTCCTCAAGATCGGCCAGAACGTCACGGAGAGGCAAAGGTTCGAGGAAAAGCTACGGGAAAGCGAAGCGCGGTTCCGCCACATGGCCGACAGCGCGCCGGCGCTGATCTGGATGACCGACGCCGATGGCAACGTTGTCTTTGCCAACATGCATCACGACTACATGTTCGGACGCCCCGCCGCGGAAATGCACGGGGACGGATGGATCAGCACCATCGTGCCCGACGACAAGGCGCCGTTCCAGGCCGCCTTTCGCAACGCGTTCGGTGCGCGGCAGCCGTTCCGGGCCGAGACGCGAATACGCGATCGCCATGGCAACGTGCGCTGGCTGCTGTGCGAAGGCGTGGCGCGCCTCGACGATTCCGGCACGTTCCTGGGCTACACAGGCTGCAATGTCGACATCACCGAGGCTCGGCTTGCCGCCGAGGAGCTGGAACGGCGCGTCACCGAGCGTTCAGCGGAACTGATGGCAGTCGAGGCCTCGCTGCGGCAGGCCCAGAAGATGGAGGCGGTCGGTCAGCTCACGGGCGGAATCGCGCACGACTTCAACAATATGCTCCAGGGGATCACCGGCGGCCTAGAACTGGCGCTGCGGCGTCTCGCCAGAAACCAGGGCGAGGAGGCCGTGCGTTATCTCGATGCTGCCCGCGACGCGGCGGAACGCGCTGCCGGCCTCACGCGCCGCCTGCTGGCGTTCGCGCGCCAGCAGCGGCTGGAACCGAAGCCGATCGATACGGCGGCGCTGTTGACGGGCTTGACCGACCTGATCCGTCGCACCGTGGGACCCGAGATCGATGTGGGCGTGGATGCCCGCGACGGTCTCGGCACCGTCCTGTGCGATCAGAGCGAGCTTGAGAGCGCGCTGCTCAATTTGTGCATCAATGCGCGTGACGCCATGCCCGGGGGCGGGCGTCTGACCATTACCACGGCGGAAGCCCGGCTTTCGGATACGGACGTTCCCAATCAGGAGGTGGCACCCGGGCGCCTGCTGGCGATCTCGGTCACGGATACCGGGACCGGCATCCCGCCCGAGACGATCGACCGGGTGTTCGAGCCGTTCTACACCACGAAGCCGCAGGGCGAGGGGACGGGCCTGGGCCTGAGCCAGGTCTACGGCTTTGTCCGCCAGTCGGGCGGGGTGGTCCGGATCGCAAGCACGCCGGGTCTGGGGACGACGGTGCGTCTGCTGCTGCCCTTGCATGATGAGGCCGTCGTCGAGCAGGAGGCCCCGGTCCAGAGGCCGCTGCACGATGCGTCCCGCAACGCGGTGCTGCTGGTGGACGACGAGGACGTGGTGCGGCGCCCGATGGCCGACCGGTTGCGCGAGCTTGGCTACACGGTGCAGGAGGCACGGGATGGACACGATGCCCTGCATGCCCTGTCGCTTTCCCAGCCGGACCTGCTGGTGACCGATGTCGGGCTGCCGCACGGGATGAACGGGTGGCAGCTGGCCGAAGCGGCCCGCGCGCGGATCCCCGGTCTGCCGGTTCTGTTCATCACCGGCTACTCGGGCACTCTGTTGCCGCCAGGCGTCGATGCGATCAGCAAGCCGTTCGACCTCGACACGCTGGCGAGCCGGGTCCAGGCAACACTGGAGGGAGATTCCCG
>JBFXDK010000021.1:0-2794 GCA_050181195.1 Acetobacteraceae bacterium
GCGATCGGCGGTGCAGGACGCGATCCGGCAGGCACGCGCGACAGGGCGCGCCAATTTTGTCGGCTTCTGTCCGACCAGCAAGGGCACGCCCAAGTGGTGGGAAGTGACGCTGACCACCCTGCCGGATGCGGGCGGTGAAACCAACCGGCTGCTGTCGGTTGTCCGGGATGTGACCGAGGCGCGAGAGGCCGCCCTGACGAGTGCCCGCCATGCTGCCCGGCGGGAACTGCTGCTGCAGGTGACGGACGCCATGCTGGCGAACGGGCGCGACGAGCATGCGCTGGCCATGCTGGTGTTCGAGACTGTGGCCGAGAGTCTCGAAGCTGATGTCTGCATCAATTACCGGCTCGATGCGAAGTCGGGCCGGTTACGGTTGGTGGCTGGGCCGGGTATTCCCGAAGGTCTTCTGCAAGCCGCCGGGGTCGTGCAGATCGCTGAGGCGTATTGCGGTACCGTCGCGGCGACCGGTGCGCCATTGATCGCCGACGCCGAACGCATCGCCGTGGATGATAAAGGGGCGTTCGCGCGGCAGGTGGGCCTGCGGGCCTATGCCTGCTTTCCGCTGTTCGACAGTACCGGGAAGCTTCTCGGCACGTTCTGCTTTGGCAGCACGCGCCGGAATGCCTTCACGGACGAAGAGGTCGAATTCATCCGGACCTTGTGTCACTTCGTGGCTCTGGCTTGGCAAAGGTTGCGTGCGGAAGCGGCGCTGCGGGAAAGCGAGGCGCGCTTCCGCGTCATTACAGACGCCATGCCACAACTTGTATGGTCAACCCGGCCCGATGGTCATCCGGACTATTGCAATCAGCGCTGGTACGACATCACGGGGATCAGTCGCGCGCAGAGGGGGCCATTCGAATGGCATTCGCTTATTCATCCCGACGACAAGGCGGAAGCCCGGTGCCGATGGACGCATTCGCTCGCGACAGGGGAACCCTACCAGGCCGAATACCGACTGCGCACCGCCACCGGCGAATATCGCTGGATGCTTGGCCGGGCCGTGCCCGTGCGTGATCCGGCCACGGGTGCCATCACGCGCTGGTTCGGAACCTGCACCGACATCGAAGAGACAATTGCTGCGCGCGAGACGCTCCGGCGGACCCGCGAGGATCTTGAATTGCTTGTAGCCGAACGGACGCGTGACCTGCAGGTAACGCAGGAGAAGCTCGCCCACGCGCAGCGCCTGGACGCGCTGGGGCAACTCGCCGGTGGCATCGCACATGATTTTAACAATGTACTGCAGGCGGTTCACGGAAGTGGTGCCTTGCTGGAACGTCAGCCCGACGACAGCAGCGCGGTGCGTCGACTGGCCCAGCGCATTCTGCGCGCGGCCGAGCGCGGCGCATCCATCACGCGGCGCCTGCTCTATTTCTCGCAACGCGGCGACCTGCGCGCCGAACCGGTGGACCCCACAGCCCTGCAGAGCGGAATGCGGGAAATCCTGGCGCACACGCTGGGGGACGGCATTGACGTAAGGCTGGAGGTCGAACCGGATCTTCCGCCGCTGCTGGCCGACAAGGGGCAGTTGGAGACGGTCCTGATCAATTTCGGGACCAACGCCCGGGACGCGATGTCCGGCATGGGAGTGCTGACCCTGAGCGCGGCGCGGGAGATCGTGCCACCCAACCGGTCGCCCGAGCATCCGGCCGGCCTGAAACCCGGCGACTACATACGCCTTGCGGTGTCCGACACCGGCGTCGGCATGGATGCCGCGACTCTCACGCGCGCGACGGATCCGTTCTTCACCACCAAGCCGCAGGGGCAGGGCACCGGCCTCGGACTCGCCATGGCACGGGGGTTCGCCGAACAGAGCGGTGGCCGCCTGGATATCGTCAGCAGACCGGGGCACGGGACGACAGTGATACTTTGGCTGCCGGTGGCTGACGAAGCCGCGATCACGGCCGGAACGGAGCCGGAGGAGGATTGGGCGGCAACATCGCCGGACGCGACGGGTCCGCGCCTGCTCCTGGTTGACGATGATGACAGCGTTCGCGAGGTGATTGCCGAACAGATGGACGTGGCGGGGTTCGACGTTCTGCCCTGCGGATCCGCCGCCGACGCGCTGGCGGCGATCGAGGCGGGGACGCAGGTGGATGTCATCGTCTCCGACTTGTCCATGCCGGACATGAGCGGGATCGACCTGATCAACCGGGTGCAGCATCTGCGGCCCGGCCTGCCGGCTATTCTGTTGACGGGCTACGCCACCGACGCCGCGGAGGTCGCGATCGGAGGTGCGGTCGGCGGCGCATTCTCCCTGGTCCGCAAGCCGGTCTCGGGACGGCAACTGGTCGAACACATCGCGGTTCTGCTGGAAGGCAGTCCGGTGTCACTGCCTGCCAAGACCTGACTGGTCGCGTGGTTCACGCACTGGCCCGTTCCGCACAGCGTGCTCGCTCTCTATTGGCCCGCGCCAAGCTTCCGCAACGCCACGCGCTTGCCAATGCTTTCGACGGCAAGCGTGAGAGACCGCATAAGCTCGGATTCGGTGCGGAAATCGACCGGAGCGAGATTCTGGACCCGACGCCGCGCATACATCTCCGCCTGCCCACTCCAGTCCTGCGCCTGTTCGGATTTGTACACGGCAATGGCGATCCCGCCATTCTCATGCAGCAGCGCAAACGCCGCCATGTCGCTGCCCCCGTCGCCAACATAGATCACCTGATCCAGCGGCACGTGGATCTGCTCGTCTGGGACATCGCGGTGGACGTCCGCCGGGGCGTTCGGACCTTCGGTACCGGTGCCCTTTGAAAGTTGCAGGATATAGCGGCTCTTCTCGGGATGCGTGACGATGCGC
>JBFXDK010000021.1:2894-57030 GCA_050181195.1 Acetobacteraceae bacterium
GCTGGGTTGTGGGGGCCGCGTTCACGGCCATCGGCTTCCCCGTTGGGGGAGCCATGGCTTGCGCCATAGCGAAGCGGTGCCTGCGCGAAACCCGCTGCCGTTCCGACAACGCGCGGTGCATTGCTCCGTTTCCCGCACCTGATCGTTATCCCAGGTGGCTGCCGCACTGGACTCGTTCGGCAATCGTGGTGGTGCCGTTGCGTGCCTGGATGGATCGGCCGACTGATCAGCGCGCCGTCGGGTTCCGGCGGGCAAGCCAAACCGTGTGTCCGGTGCAGTCCGGGTCATTGCTGATCATCCGAACGACCGAGAAGCTGTTCGCGACAAGCAGGGCCCGGTAATCGTCCGGGGCCAGGCTGGCATGGTACAGAGGCTGGCCTTGCCAGCAGCCGATCGCTTCGCCCCGGTCGGGACCGCTGGTGAACAGCAGCGCGGCGCCCGCGGCGGCATGGGTCCGAAAGATCGGAAACATCCGCTGCTGATCCGTGGCGCGCAGATGGAAGAAACTGTCCCAGGCCAGGATCCCGTCGAACCTCCGGCCCAGCGCAAGGCCCCGCATATCGGCAACAATCCAGTCCTGGTCAGGGAAGCGCTGACGGCAAAGCGCGATCATGGCCGGCGATGCATCGACACCCGTCACCCGGTATCCTGCCTCGATCAGATGACGAGCGATCGGTTCGGCCATCCCGCAGCCGAGGTCCAGGACCGACCCGCCGGCCGGCAGCAGGGCGCAGAACCGGTCGAGCCAGGCGCGTTCGGACAGATGCCGGGAACGGGTGAGATCCCATTCCGCAGCGTAGCTATCATACAGCGGAATGATCCGCTCGGCATCGCCCTGCATGCCGCTCCCCTGGCTGGTCGAGGCCTATCCTCGCATTGCAACCCAATCCGCCCGCCCTCTATCTTCTGTCGTTGAACGAAAACGGCCTAGGGAGTGAGTGATGGCAGTCAGCGTGAAGCAGATCCACCCGGTCTTCGTGGGGGAGGTGAGCGGGGTCGATCTGCGCCAGCCATTGGACAAGGACACGGTGACCGCGCTGAACGACGCGATCAACAAGTACGGCGTCCTGGTGTATCACGACCAGCATATCACCGATGAGCAGCAGCAGGCGTTCAGCCGCAATTTCGGCGACCTGGAAAGCACCGTACGGGCTTACCGCAAGGACTTCGTGCCTCGGCTCGACGTGCATATGGCGGATATCTCCAACCTCGACGAGAACAACAAGGTTCTGCCGAAGGATGATCGCCGACGCCTGAACGCACTGGGCAACCGGCTGTGGCATTCCGACAGCAGCTTCAAGCGCGTGCCCGCGCGGTTCTCCCTGCTCTCGGCCCGCATCATCCCAAGCTGGGGTGGCGAGACACAGTTCGCCGACATGCGGGCTGCCTGGGATGCCCTCCCGAACCGCATGAAGGCGCGACTGGAGGGATTGATCTGCGAGCACACGCAGTTGTTCTCTCGCGCGAAGATCGGCTTTACCGACTGGGCACCGGAGGAACGGGAGAAGATGGCGCCGGTGCCGCAGGTGATGGTGCGCACCCATCCCGGCTCGGGGCGCAAGTCGCTCTACCTGTCCTCCCACGCCGGTCGTATCCGCGGCATGGAGGAGCCGGAAGCGCGCATGCTGCTGCTGGATCTGACGGAATTCGCGACCCAGCCGCAGTTCGTCCACACGCATGTATGGAAGGTCGGCGACCTCGTGATGTGGGACAACCGCTGCACCATGCACCGGGCGCGTGAGTATGATGAGACCGAGGTGCGGGACATGCACCGCACCACGGTTTCGGACGGCGTGCCGACGGTTCCCGAAGCCATCGCGGCGGAATGAGGGGCGCCCGGACGCCGCCTGCGGCGGATCTGCCTGCCGGATCGAAGCTGATCCGGCGGGTTGTCGCGGTGTTCCTGGCGCTGTTGCTGGCGCCAGCCGCGGCGTTCGCGGCTTGCACGCCGATCGCATCCGGTACGCCCCAGGTATGGCGGGCTGCGGCCGGCGACGCGACCGTCGGCATCAGCTTCCTGGGCCATGCCAGTTTCCTGATTGAAAGTCCCGCCGGTGTGCGGGCGGTGACGGATTACAGCGGGGTCTTTGCGCCGAGCGGCGTGCCGGACATCGTGACGATGAACCGTGCGCATTCCATGCATCACACCTTGAACCCGGACCCGCGCATTCGCCACCCGTTGCAGGGCTGGCAGGAGGGTGCGAATGCTCCGCGGCACGACGTCGTTCTCAAGGACATGCGCGTCACCAATCTGCCGACCAATCTGCGTGCATGGAGCGGCGGCACCGAGGTCAACGGCAATTCCATCTTCATCTTCGAAACCGCCGGCCTGTGCATCGCCCATCTCGGCCACCTGCATCACCTGCTGCTGCCGGCCGATCTCGATGCGCTGGGGCGCATCGACATCCTGATGATCGCCGTCGATGGCGGCTACACCCTCGGCCATCGCGACGCGATCGAACTGATCGAGCAGATCCACCCGCGGGTCGTGTTGCCGATGCACTACTTCACGCAGGACACGCTGGCGCGATTTCTGTCGATGATGCGCGAGCGTTTCGCCGTCGACGTCCGCACGTCATCGTCGATCGACCTGTCCCGCGTAACCTTGCCGGTGCAGCCGACGGTGATCGTGTTGCCGGGGCCTCACTGACATGGTCATGCGGGTCGCCGTCCTGATCCTGGCGCTGTGCCTGCCGCGACTGGCCGATGCGGCCTGCACGCCGATCGCGCACAACCATTCCAGGGTCTGGCGTGCGGCGACCGGGGACGCCACGGTGACGATCACCTTCCTGGGGCACGCCAGCTTCGAGATCGAAACCCCATCAGGGGTGAGGGCGGTCACCGACTACAACGGGTTCAATCTCCCGACCGAGACGCCCGACATCGCCACGATGAATCGCGCCCATTCCACCCACTACACGCTCACACCGGACCCGCGCATCCGTCACGTGCTGCATGGGTGGCGGGAAAACGGGGTGACCCCCGAGCACAACCTGGTGCTGCGCGACCTGCGGGTGACCAATCTCCCCACCAATATCCGCGACTGGGGCGGGGGGACCGAAACCTATGGCAACTCGATTTTCATCTTCGAAAGTGCCGGCCTCTGCATCGCCCATCTCAGCCACCTGCATCACCTGCTCGAACCATCCGATATCGACAGGCTGGGGCGCATCGATGTCGTCATGGTCCCGGTCGATGGCACCTGGACGATGAGCCAGCGCGATGCCGTCGCGGTGCTAGACCAGCTGCAGCCCCGCGTGGTGCTGCCGATGCACTACTTCACCCGCAGCGTCCTGACGCAGTTCCTGGACCTGGTGCGCGACCGATATGCGATCGAAGTCCGCGACTCACCGGTGATGGAACTCTCGCGTCTGACCTTGCCCGGCCGGCCGACGATCATCGCGCTGCCGGGCGGCTACTGACCGGCGCGCGTTTGGTCGCGCGCAACCGCGCCCCCCACTGCATGCACGCCGACCCAGTCTCCGACGGACCGCTATCACGGGTTTGTTTGGCGCCGCCACCCGCGACTCCACAATCTTCCTGGCGTTGCTCCTGCATGTTCACGCGGCCCTGCCGCCATGCCGGAGACCTGTTCCATGGCTTCTGCGTCCCGCCCGCTCGCCGTCGTTACCGGCGCTTCGACCGGCATCGGCCTCGAACTCGCGCAGGTCTGCGCCCGTAACGGCTTCGACCTGATCATCGCGGCCGATGAACCGGAGATCAACGCGGCCGCCGGCACGTTGCGGCAGTCGGGATGCCGTGTGGAGGCGGTCGAAGCCGATCTCTCGACGGTGGAAGGGGTCGACAAGCTGCATGCCGCCATCGCCGGGCAACCGGTCGACGCTCTGCTCGCCAATGCGGGGCGCGGCCTGGGCCATGCCTTCCTGGATCAGGATTTTACCGACATCCGCCATGTGATCGATACGAACGTCACGGGCACGCTTTACCTCATCCAGAAGGTCGGGCGTGACATGCGGGCTAACGGCAAGGGGCGGATCCTGATCACCGGATCGATCGCGGGGTTCATGCCTGGCACATACCAGGCGGTCTACAACGCCACGAAGGCGTTCCTCGACTCGTTCTCCTTTGCCATCCGGCATGAGTTGAAGGACACCGGGATCACCGTCACCTGCCTGATGCCTGGCGCGACCGAAACCGACTTCTTCGAGCGGGCCGACATGATGGATACGAAGATCGGCACGTCGAAGAAGGACGACCCGGCCGACGTGGCGCAAACCGGGTTCGACGCCATGATGAAGGGGGAGGGGGACGTGGTAAGCGGCTGGCAGAACAAGCTGCAATCGGCCATCGCCGCGGTTGCACCCTCAGGGGTGATGGCCGCGATGCATGGCCGCATGGCTCGGCCGGGCAGCGCGACGCCGGAGGGCAGCGCCACGGATGGCGGTCGCTGACGCCAAAGCCGTCACATCCGCTTGGCGATCCGTGGATCGAGCATGTCGCGCACACCGTCGCCCAGGATATTGATCGACAGCACCATCGTGCCGAGGAACAGGCCCGGAAAGAGCACGCTCCAGATCGCCAGCATGATGAAATTTCGCCCTTCGGCGATGATGTTGCCCCAGGACGGGATTTCCGGCGGCGTGCCGACGCCCAGGAAGCCGAGATAGGCTTCGATCAGCACGGCGGACGCGGCGATGTAGGTTGCCTGCACGATGATCGGCGTCACCGCATTGGGCAGGATGTGGCGGAACAAGATGCGCGGCACGCGTGATCCGCTGGCGATGGCGCCGCTGACGAAGGTCTGCTCGCGCAGCGACAAGACCACCGCGCGCACCAGGCGCACCACGCGGGGGATTTCCGGGATGGTGATGGCAATCACCACCGTCTGGATGGAGGCCTTGGAAAGCGAGAGCATGGCGACGGCCAGCAGGATGCCCGGGATAGCCATGAGCCCGTCCATCACCCGCATGGCGACGGTATCCATCGCGCGGAAATATCCGGCAAGCAGCCCGATGAATGTGCCCACAACCGTCGACAGCACGGCGACCGCGACGGCGATGACCAGCGAAATCTGCCCGCCCCACAGGGTGCGCGACAGCACATCGCGACCATACGCATCGGTGCCGAACCAGTAGGTGTCGCTCGGTGGCTTCAGGCGCTGCGAGACATTCAGCTTCAGCGGATCATAGGGCGCGATCCACGGTGCCAGAAGCGACAGCGCCACCAGGATCGCCATCAGCGTGCCGCCGATGACAATCCTTGGGTGGCGACGGATGAACGTCCAGATCAATACCGGATCCTCGGGTCGAGGAAGGCGTAGGCCAGGTCGATCGCCAGATTGATCAGGACGTAGACGAAGGACGCGACCAGGATGACGCCCTGGATGATGGGATAGTCCCGCTGGGTCACCGCCTCGATCGTGAGGCGGCCGATGCCGGGGATGGCGAACACGCTTTCGGTGACCACGACGCCGCCGATCAGCAGGGCGATGCCGAGCCCGATGGTGGTGACGATGGGCACCGAAGCGTTCTTCAGCGCATGGCGCAGCAGCACGGCGGGCGGAGCCAGGCCCTTGGCGCGGGCGGTGCGGATATAGTCCTCGTTCAGGACATCCAGCATCGTGCTGCGCGTCATGCGGGCGAGCAGGGCGGCGAACACGAGGCCCAGGGTCACCGACGGAAGCACGAGGTGCGGCAGGAAGGCGCCGAAGCCCTGTTCGATCGGCACGTAGCCTTGCACCGGCAGCATCCGCCAGGTGCGGGCGAACTGGAACACGAGACCGTAGCCGATCAGGAATACCGGCGCCGAGAAGGCGAGCACCGCGATCCCCATCAGCAGATGGTCGATCCAGGTGCCCGCCTTCCACGCGGCAATGATCCCGACGGGCACGGCGACGAGAACGGCGAAGATCATCGTGGTGACGGCGAGCGCCAGCGTCGGCTCCACGCGCTGGGCGATCAGGTCCCAGACCGGCACCTTGTTGAACACCGACACGCCCAGATCGCCCCGCAGCAACTGGCCGAACCAGATAGTGAATTGGGTGATCAGCGGCTTATCGAAGCCGAGGCTGACGCGGATCCGTTCGATATCCTCGGACGTCGCGTGGTCCCCGGCGATAATCGCCGCCGGATCGCCCGGACTCAGATGCAGCAACAGGAAGACGACCACGGCCACGGTCAGCATGACCGGGATCGTCATCAGGATGCGGCGGATGATGTAGCCGATCATTTCTTCTCGATGTTCCAGTAGACCGGCGTGCCGGATTCCAGCACGCCCGTCACGTTCTTGCGGAACGCGATCGGCTGGAAGAATTGTCCGAACGGCACGTAGGGCACCGATTCGTATGCCCGCAGCTGGATCGTCTCGATCATCGCACGACGTTTGGCTGGATCCAGTTCCGTGGCCCAGGTGTCGACCAGCTTGTCCAGTTCAGCGTCGCAGGCCCAGCCGGGATTGGCGCGCTCGCAGCGGGAGTTGAACCAGGCGTTCGTGCTCGGCACGGTCGGACCGGGACCGCCCTGGGTGGTGATGAACAGGTTCCAGCCGCCCTTGTCCGGCGGATCCTTCCGCGCACGCCGCACGGAAATCGTGCTCCAGTCCGAGGCCTGGAGTTCCACATTGGCACCCGCGCGCTTCAGCCCCTCGGCCAGAACCATGATGCCGGCGCTGTATTGCGGCCGGTCCGTGGGATTCAGCAGTACCAGCTTTTCGCCATTGTAGCCGGCTTCCTTCAGCAGTTGCTTCGCCTTCTCGTAGTCCGGCTTGCGCATCACCTCGGAGCCGGCCTCGGTGGCGTTGGCCGAGTTGCACAGGAAGAACGCGCCGCAGAACTCCATCGACAGTGACGGATCGCCAACGATGGCCTGCATGTACTCCTTTTGAACGATCAGGTGCAGCAGCGCCTGCCGCCCCTTGTAGTTGTTGAACGGTGGATACAGGCTGTTGGGTCGGATCAGCCCCTGCACGCCCAGCCGGTCGATGTTCAGCACCGTGACGTCGGGGCTGTCACGCAGCAGGCGGACGAAATCCAGCGGCGGCGCCTCGAAATAGTCGATTTCCCCATTCAGCAGCGCGTTCAGCGTCGTATTGGCGTCGGGAATATACATCCACTCCACGCGATCGAGCTTCGCGATCTTACCGCCCGACAGGTAGTCCGCCTTTTCCGCACGCGGCTTGTAGGCCTCGTTTTTCACGAAGACCGCTTTGTTGCCGGGCCGCCACTGGTCGCGCAGCATCTTGAACGGGCCGGACCCAATCGATTCGGTGATCTGCTCGGTTACCGGCACGCCCGCGATTCGCGCAGGCATGATGAAGGCGGTGCTGGGGTTGCCCAGCGAGTCCAGGACCATCCCGAACGGCTGCTTCAGCACAAGGCGGAAGGTCCGGGGATCAACCGCCTCGACGGTGGTGACGTATTTGGCGAGGAACTGCCCCGCGGAAATCTTGGTCATCCAGCGCTTCAGCGACGCGACGACATCCGCCGAGGTGACGGGCTGGCCGTCGTGGAAGGCGAGTCCCGGCCGCAGGGAGAATGTCCAGGTCAGCTTGTCGTTGCTGACCGTGTGGCTTTCCACCATCTGCGGCTGCGGCTGGAACTTCGAGTCGAACGAATAGAGCGTGTCGTAGACCAGGAAACCATACCGGTTGGTGATGTAGATCGTCGTCCAGGTGGGATCGAGGATCTTGAGGTCGGCATGCACCACGGCCCGCAGCGTCTTCTGCGGCTGCGCGGCAACCGGGGCCGTGGTGCCGGCGACCAGTCCCGCCGCCATCGCCGCGGTTGTCGCAAGAGCTTTCATCCATGCGGGTGTCCGCATTCCTCTGACCTTTCCCTCTCGTCCCGCTGGCGCGGGTATTGTTGCCGGATCGCGCAGGGTTATCGGTGATGCGCTACTTCTTGTCGACATTCCAGTAGACCGGCATGCCTGCCGGCAGAACGCCCGTGATGTTCTTGCGGAACGCGATGGGCTGGAAGAACTGGCCCAGCGGCACGTAGGGGACCGATTCATAGGCCCGCTCCTGGACCGCATCGATCATACCGCGCCGCTTTGCCCGATCGGGTTCGGCGCCCCACGCCGCGATCAGTTCCTGTAGCTTCGGATCGCAGGGCCAGCCGACATTCGCCTTCTCGCAGCCGGATCCCAGCCAGAAGTTGGAAACGGGGGTCGTCGCATCGGTGCCGCCGTGGCCGGTGATGAAGATGTTCCAGCCGCCCTTGTCCGGCGGATCCTTGCGGCTGCGACGGATCGAGATCGTGCTCCAGTCGGCGGCCTGCACGTCGACCTTCACGCCGATGGCGCGTAACTTTTCCACCATCACCATCGTCGCCGCCAGATAGGGCGGACGGTCGGTCGGCTGCAGCACGACAATCGGTTCGCCTTTGTAGCCGGCCTCGGCCAACAAGGCCTTCGCCTTGGCGAGGTCGGGTTGCCTGACCGATCCGACATCGGTCTCGTTTTCCGATCCGCACATGAACAATGCGCCGCAGAACTTCAGGTAAAGGTCGGGATTGCCGACGACCGCCTGGTTGTACTCCTCCTGGCTGGCCAGGTAGAGCAGCGCCTGGCGCGCCTTGTAGTTGTTGAACGGCGGATACAGGCTGTTGGGCCGGATGTGCTGCTCTACGCCGAGCGGGTCGACGACCATCAGCCTGACGTCGGGGTTGTCCTTCAGCAGGCCGATGAAATCGAGCGGCGGCAGCTCGTAGTAGTCCATCTCCCCGTTCAGCAGCGCGTTGAGTGCCGTGTTGGCGTCGGGGATGTAGACCCATTCCAGCCGGTCGAGATGCACGACCTTGCCGCCCGACATGTAGTCGGCCGGTTCCTTGCGCGGCACATAGGCAGGGTTCTTCACGAACACCACCTTGTTGCCGGGACGCCATTCATCGCGCTTCATGATGAACGGGCCGGAGCCGATGGATTCCGTGATCAGCTCGGTCATCGGCTTGCCGGCAATCCGCTCCGGCATGATGTAGGCGGGCGTGCCGGGCTTGCCCAGCGCTTCAAGTACCAGGGCATAGGGCCGGTTGAGCACCATGCGGAAGGTCCGCGGGTCGATGACCTCGAAGGACGCAATGGCCGGTGCGAGCGTCTGGCCCATGGCGTCGCGGACCATCCAGCGCTTGATCGAGGCGATGCAATCCGCCGCCGTCACGTCCTGGCCGTCGTGGAACTTGAGCCCGGGACGAAGCGTGAAGGTCCATTGCAGCCGGTCGTCGCTGACGGTCCAGGCTTCCACCATCTGCGGCTGGGGTTCGTATTTCCCGTTCAAGCCGAACAGCGTGTCGTACACGACGTAGCCGTAGCGGTTCGTGATGTAGGTTGTATTGGCGGTTGTATCGAGGACCTTGAGATCGGCGTGGGCAATGACCCGAAGCGTCTTGTCCGCAGCCTGCGCCTGCCCAAGGCCCAGGGACAGGAGGGCAGCGACGAGCGTGCGTCTGACCGAATGCTTCATGTGACGTTCCTGTTTATGGTCGTTTGCCGTAGGGGGCGGCCGCGCGAACCGCTCCCGGATGAGACCGGACGCTGGCCTGGGAAATTCCATACGGCACGGACGTGGCGGCGCGGACGCTATTCCACTGTGAACTTCGGCAGCGTCACCTCGTCCGTGACCGCGTCGAACACCGCGCGGACCGGTTGGCCCATGCGCAGGTTGTCGGTCTTGTCCACGAGGTTGCTGACCATGATCGGGCCTTCCTCCAGCCGGACCAGGCACACCCGGTAGGGCAGCTCACCCTTGTAGCCGTCCCAGTAGGCGCGGTGCATGTCGATCCAGGATTCCAGCGTGCCCTTGCCGGAGGACTCCTTCCAGTCCTGGTCGGAACTCAGGCACTTCGGGCAGACATGCGAGGGCGGGAAGCGGATGTCGCCGCAGGCCTTGCAATACTGCAGCAGCAGCTTGCCCTGCCTGGCGCCTTCCCAGAACGGGCGATTGGTCGTGTCCAGCCGCGGCAGCGGTTTGTTGTAGCTCATCGTCACGACCCTCCGTCAGCCGCGTGTATAGATGATCGAGCGCGTGCAGGGCGTGGCCTGCACATATTGCACCACCTCGCAATCCGGCACCTGGCGCGCCCCGCATTCGCCGCGGATCTGGCGCACCGCCTCCACATTCAGTGCCCAGCCCTGCATGTAGGAGTTCGACAGATGCCCGCCATCGGTGTTCACGGGCAGCCTCCCGCCGATCTTGAGCGCGCCGTTCTCGACGAAACCGCCGGATTCGCCGCGGCCGCAGAAGCCCAGGCCTTCCAGGCTGAACAGCACGGTGGGGCTGAAATTGTCGTAGCACATCAGCGCGTCGATATCCTTTGGCGTGACGCCCGCCATTTCATAGGCCTGCCTGCCAGCTTCGCTGACCGCCGGGTACCAGAAATCCATGTCGAAATTGGCGATCGAGGACGAGGCAAAGGTTTCCTGCGATCCGAAGCCCGAGATCAGGACCGGCGGCTTCCTGAAATCCTTCGCGCGTTCCTTGCTGGTCAGGATCAGGCAGACGGCGCCGTCGTTGATCAGACAGTAATCCAACAGGCGCAGCGGGGCCGTGATGAAGCGGGCGGATTCGTGATCCTCGATGGTGATCGGCGTGCGCATCACCGCGGTGGGGTTCAGGCTGGCGTGGTGGCGGATGGCGACCGAGACTTCGGCCAGCTGCCGGGTGGTGGTGCCGTACATTTCCATGTGCCGGCGAAACGCCATCGCATGGGCGGCACCGGGTGAGGTGAAGCCCCAGGGGTCCCAGGTGCCCGGGCTCTCATCGCCGCCATAGTTCACCCGGCGGGAGCGGCCGATATTGGCATACATCAGCGCGACATAGTCGCACAGGCCGGCATCGATCGCCGCCACCGCCTCGATCAGGCCCATGCCGGACATGCGGCCATGGCCCGGCAGGGTCAGCGTCCAGCGCGGATTGAGGCCCAGGATTTCGCCCATGCGCGCGTAATACGGAATGCGGCAGACCAGCATCCCGTCGATCCTGTTCTTGTCGATGCCGCAATCGTTCACCGCCTCACGGAAGGCGTGCGCGGCCAGGCCGTAATCATCGATCTCGGGAAAGTTGCCATAACGCGTGGTGCCGACACCAATGACGGCGATCTTGTCCTTCAGGTCCCTGTAGTCGGCCATGTTTCCTCCGCCTGGACCGGGCTGCCCGGTGCTGTCGGCACCGATCATAGGGCGGAACGGGATGACGGGCCAGGGCATGACCGGCAAACGAAAGGGCCGTCCGCCTGTGCGAACGGCCCCCGCGTAAACAAGATGCGCAAACACGATGCGGTCACCCGCCGCCGCGGGGCATCCCCGGACGGCGGGCGGATCGCAACCTCAGCTATGCCACTTGAACTCCTGCGGCTTGCGCTCGGAACCCTGGCTGAGCTTGACGTTGACCAGCGCCGGCCCGTCGAACCGCATCGCCTCGTCCAGCGCGCCACGCAGGTCCTTGACGTCCTCGACATAGCTGCCGTGGCCGCCGAAGGCCTGCATCATCAGGTCGTAGCGGGCGCCCCAGATCAGCGAGTTCGGCCGCATGTTCAGCATCGGGTTTTCCGGAATCGCCGGCATGCCCGGACCGATACCGCCGTTGTTGAACACCACGATCTTCGCCGGCATCCCGTAGCGGCACAGCGTCTCCATCTCCATGCCGGAGAAGCCGATGGCCGAGTCACCGGATACGTGCACCACCGGACGGTCGGGATGCGCCACACAGGCGGCGATCACGAAGCCCAGGCCGACACCCATCGTGCCGTAGCTGCCAGCGTCCAGACGCTGGCGCGGCGCGTAGTTGTTCATCTGCGTGCGGCCGATATCCATCGTGCTCGCGCCTTCCGAGCAGATGATGGCATCCCGGGGGATCCACTCGCAGACGTCACGCAGCAGCCGGTAGTAGTTGCCGGGCGAGGACTCGTCGGCCTTCTGCGGCGCGATGACGGCGGCGTTCTCGGCCGACTTCTTGGCGATGGCCGCGCGCCACGGCGTTTCCTTCGGGTAGAACCACTGGCGGCTCTGCAGCGCCGTGTTGATCTGCCCGACGATTGCCTTGCCGTCGCCCACCAGCGCGACTTCCGCGGGCTTGTTCTGGTGCATGGCCTCCGGCGAGATATCCAGCTGGATGACCTTGACATCCTTGTTGAAGCGCGGCGGCAGGCCGAAATGCATGATCCAGTTGAACCGTGCGCCCATCAGGAACACGACGTCCGCCTGTTGCAGCGCCAGGCTGCGCGCCGCGCCGACCGACAGCGGATGGTCGTCGGGCATCACGCCCTTGCCCATCGGCGAAGCAAGGAACGGCAACTGCGTGCGTTCGATGAAGGCGCGGACCTCGTCTTCCGCACGGGAGTGCGCCATGCCCTTGCCGATGATGACCAGCGGCCGCTGCGCGGTCTGCAACAGGTCGAGCGCGTTCTCGACATACTCCGGCATGGTCTGGATACGCGGCGGATCGGGGCAGCGCGCGGCGACATGCGCCTCACTCTCATCGCATCCACCGGTGATCAGATCGTCGGCAATGTCCAGGTAGGTCGGGCCCGGGCGGCCATAGATCGACTGGCGAACCGCCATCTCGACGTAGAAGGGGATGCGTTGCACGTGCTCGATCGCGTGCGCCCACTTGCTGACCGGGGTCGCGATCAGCACCTGGCGTTCTTCCTGGAACGCGCCCATGCCGTTGCGATAGGTCTCGGACGCGCCGCCGATGAGCACCATCGGCCAGCAATTCTCCTTGGCATTGGCGAGGCCCGCCAGGCCGTGGATCACGCCGGGCCCGGTCACCGTGATGCAGGAGCCGGGGCGGCCCGTCAGGTAGCCGATGGCGCCCGCGGCATAGGACGCGGTCTGCTCATTCCGCATGCCGATATAGGGCAGGCCGACCTTCTGCGCGGCCGCGGCGATCGGACCGACCGGAAACCCGACCACGCCGAACATATATTCCACGCCTTGTTCCTTGAGGCTTCTCGCCAGCAGGTCGGCGCCTTTGATCTCAGCCATGTTTCCTCCTGTTCATTGGGCGGCCACGAAACGGTCCAGCAGAGCAATTTCGACCGTCGATCACATTACGCATAAATGGCGCGACCGCAAATGGCGATGCCCGGGAGGACGCGGCCTGGCCTGAGCGCGCGAGGCCGCGACGTTCGTTCTACCCTTTCACCGCGGGCCTTCACTTGCCCTCGACATGACGAGCACCTGGAGCGGTGCGATCGTCATGCCGCTCGCCCAGCCGTCCATAGGCGGTCATTCCGGCGTGCACGCGGGCCTGGACATCGTCCTGCGCCATCTGTCGCATGGCGTCCGACAGGGGCAGGCCGGCGATCAGCGGACCCGACGGCAGGGTGGGCCGGACGCGCGCCGATTCCTGTTGCGTGTCGGATGGCAGCAGTATTTGGGGTGCCGTCTCGGTTGTCGGGCCGGCCGGGGAACTGGCGGCGGCCGGCAATTCCTGCCGGGCGGATTGTGCCGCCAGGGCGGCGTCAAACGATGACCGTCCGGGCTTGGTGGCTCCCGCCTCCGCCTGGCCGGGCGCGTCGGCCTCGTCGCGTGCGCTGGAAATCCGGTCGGAGAGCCACATGGCCCCCTTGATGAGGGTGGCGGTCGCACTGATCGCGGTGCCAATGGCGAGAATGGGAAACAAGGTTCGGCTCCTTCGGGAGAAGACTGCCCCGACCGTCGCAGGAACCGTGCCAGATCACGGGCGCCCTGCTGTCCAACCGGCAGCCGGCGTGGCAGTCTCGGCGGATGCGTATCCATCTTCAGAATCCGGTCAACGATCCCCTGTTCGACTTCTCGCAGGCGATGTGGAGCGCCGCCGCCGCCCGGGCGCCCGATATCGGGGCCAGCCACCACGTCTCGGTGGGCACCAGCGACGCCGATTTCGCTGCCGCGATGCGGGAGGCCGAGGCCCTGATCTGTGACGCCGGCGTGGTGAAGGCGCAATTCCCCTGCGATGCGCCGCACCTGAAGCTGCTGTTCGTCACCAATGCCGGCCTGGACCGGCTGGCGCCCTATGACTGGCTGCCCCCAGGGGTGACGTTGATGAACAACCGCGGCACGCATGCGGCGAAGTCCGGTGAGTTCGCGATCATGGCGATTTTGATGCTCGCGAACCGCGTGCCGGAGATGGTGACGCACCAGCGCGCCGGACGCTGGCAGAAACTGTGGGGGGCGGTGGTGGCGGGACGGTCGGTCACCGTGGTCGGGCTCGGCACGCTGGGCGGCGCCACGGCCGAACAGGCGTCCCGTTTCGGCATGGCAGTGACGGGCGTGCGGGCCAATCCGGCGCCGCATTCGCACTGCGTCCGTGTCGTCGGCACCGCGGACCTAGACGCCGTGCTGCCGGCGACGGAATTCCTGGTGCTCGCCTGTCCGCTGACCCGGGCGACGCATGGCCTACTGGACCGGCGCCGCCTCGGGCTACTGCCCAAGGCGGCGGGGATCGTGAATATCGGCCGCGGGGAGCTGATGGATCAGGACGCGGTCTGCGACCTGCTGGACAGCGGGCACCTGTCCGGCGCCGTGCTGGACGTCTTCACGCCGGAACCGATCCCAGAGGGTCACCGGCTGTGGACGACGCCCAATCTGATCATCAGCCCTCACACCGCCGCCGATGATCCCGCCACCTACAATCCGCACAGCCTGGACATATTCCTCGCGAACCTGCGGGCCTGGCGCGACGGCCGCCCGCTGCCAAACCGGTTCGATACCATCCGCGGCTACTGACAGAGGTCCAAGGCATGAAATTCTACTGTTTCCCGAAAGCCGCCGGAATCGACACGCTGGAACTGCGGGAAGGACCGACGCCCAAGCCGAGCCGTGGCCAGATCCTGGTCCGCATGCGGGCGACGTCCCTGAACTACCGCGATCTCAACGTCGCCAAGGGCAGCCCGGCACGCGGCCCGTTGCCTGCGAACCTGGTCCCGCTGTCGGACGGCGCGGGCGAGGTGGTTGAGACCGGCGCCGACGTCTCCCGCGTTCAGGTCGGCGACCGTGTTGCCGGCCTGTTCATGCAGGATTGGCTGGGCGGGGAGATCGAGCCGTATCACGTCGACAGTTCCCGCGGCGGGTCGATCGACGGCGTGCTGGCCGAATATGTGGTGTTCAGCCAGGACGGCGTGGTGCGCCTGCCGGACCATCTGTCGTTCGAGGAGGGCGCGACGTTGCCGTGCGCCGGGGTCACGGCGTGGAACGCGCTCTATGCCGGTCATCCGTTGCGGTCCGGTGAGTCGGTGCTGGTTCTGGGCACAGGCGGCGTTTCCATCTTCGCGCTGCAGTTTGCCCACGCCGCGGGGGCGCGCGTCATCGCGACGTCCTCGTCCGACGAGAAATTGGCCCGGGCAAAAAGCCTCGGCGCATCGGACGGGATCAATTACCGGGAACATCCGGAATGGCACCAGGAGGTCCTGCGGCTGACCGGCGGGCGAGGCGTCGACCATGTGGTGGAGGTTGGCGGGGCCGGCACGCTGCAACGCTCGGTCGAGGCGGTGCGGATGGGCGGGCAGGTGCATCTGATCGGCGTGCTGACCGGCGGCGGCGAGATCAATCCCACCCCGGTTCTGCGCCGCAATCTGAGGCTGCGCGGAATCTACGTGGGATCGCGGCAGATGTTCGAGGCGATGAACCAGGCGGTGTCCCTGCATCGCATTCGTCCCGCGATCGACCGGGTATTCCCGTTTTCCGAGGCAAAGGAGGCGTATCGCGCCCTGGCCAGCCAGGCGCATGTGGGCAAGGTCGTCATCCGCATCGACTGATGATCCCGGACCGCCACATGGATGATCGGCGGTAATGGCACGGGCTGACGTGTGGATCCGGCGACCGGCGGGACCGCCAAAGAGGGGGGCTTGCAGCAATTCCGGAACGGGCGGACGCTTGCTGAAAGCCAAGGGAGAAACGCTGATGGAATTCGGCATGTTCCACGAGTTTCAGCGCCGCACCGGCCAGACCGAGGCGGACGCCTTTACGGAGTCTTTCGACCTGGTGGATGCCGCGGAACAGGCCGGCCTGGATGTCATGTGGCTTGCGGAACTGCATACCGCGCCGGAACGCTCCGTGCTGGCGGCACCTCTCAATATCGCTAGCGCCATCGCGACGCGCACGAAGCGGATGAAGATCGGCATTGCCGTCCAGGTGCTGCCGCTGTGTCATCCGCTGCGCGTCGCCGAGGAGGCAACGACCGTTGATCATATCAGTCACGGCCGGTTGATCTTCGGGGTTGGACGCAGCGGTTTCCCACGGACATACCAGGCCTATGGGATTTCCTATGCGGAAAGCCGTGAACGGTTCGCGGAAGTGCTGGACATCCTACGGCTTGCCTGGACCCAGGAGCGGTTTTCCTATGAGGGGCAGTTCTACCGCTTCCAGGATGTCTGCCTGGTGCCAAAGCCCTACCAGTCGCCCTATCCCGAACTACGGATCGCGGTGAACAGCCCGGACACGTTCGAGCAGACCGGGCGGCAGGGCTTTCCGATCTTCGTCGCGACGCGCCTTGGCGATCTGACCGAACTGGTGCCGAATCTGCGGGTGTACCGCGAGGCCTGGGCCGCTGCCGGGCATCCCGGCACCGGCAAGGTGTTCCTGCGGGTGCCGGTCTATGTGGCCCGGACAGAAAAACAGGCGCGCGAGGAACCGCGCGACAGCGTCATGCATTTCTATCGCTACCTGGGTGAGCGCATCGAGCAGTCCGCCAGCCAGGAGGGCGCGCGGGCCATCGAGAACCGGGCCGAACGGGGGCAGCGTCTGCAGAATATCGACTATGACGAGGTGCTGCGGAGCAAGATCATTGTCGGGACACCGGCGATGGTGTCAGACCGTTTGGGGCAACTGCGTGAGGAACTCGGCCTGTCGGGCATCCTCGCTGAAATGAACTGCGGTATGCAAATTCCGCACCCCCAGGTGCTCGGCTCGCTGCGTATGATGTGCGAGGATGTGATTCCCCGCTTCCGGGGCTGATCCCACTGTCAGGTTCGGCGCTGCGGAGACCTTGCGCTGTGCAAAAGATCGTGTTCGCGCAATCTTTGCATCGCCGCGGGCGCATGCAGGCTTAAACTTCATTCATGCGGTGCTGGGTGCATCGTGGCCCTTGATAGAAGGGATGTCCCTGATGTCCTGGCTAACCCATGGACTCGTGGCGGCTGTGCCGCCGGTACGCGCCGGCCGAGTCATTTCGGCGGCGACTGCGGCCGCGCTCGTGCGCGATGGTGATACTATTGCGGTGGGTGGCGGTCTGGGGGGCGTCGACGGTGTCCCTGCGGCGATGGAGGCGCGCTTCCTTCAAGGGCGCTCCGGCCCGGGCGGACCGCAGGGCCTGACCTTGATCTGTGTCAGCGATCAACGCGGTGGACGCGCCCGCGGGATCAATCATCTGGCGCATCCCGGCTTGTTGAAGCGCCTGATCACCGGCAGCTGGTCGCAGCCAATGGGGTTTCGCGAACTGGCGGCCAGCAACCGGTTGGAGGCCTATGCCCTGCCGCAGGGAGCGATCGTGCACATGCTGCGCGCGAGCGTTGCCCAGCGCCCCGGCTACATCAGCAAGGTTGGGCTCGGCACGCCGGCCGATCCCAGGCGCGGGGGAGGCAAGCTCAATCTGCGTACGCGCGACGATCTGGTCCAGGTGGTGACCGTCGCTGGGTCGGATGCACTGATGTATTCGGCACTGCTCGTCGATGTGGCGTTGATTCAAGGACTGGTCAGCGATCGTGCCGGGAACCTCGCGGTCCGCCGTTCGGTGGCGATGGAGGTGCACGCCGTCGCCTCGGCCGCACGGGTTAACGGCGGTCTGGTGATCGCGCAGGTGCAACAGGTGGTGACACCGGACGAGATGCCGAGCGACGCCGCTGTGATTGCCGGCGGTCTGATCGACCATGTCGTGGTCACGCCCAGAGCGGACCGGGTGTGGGAGACCTTTGCCGAACCACCGCCGCTTTGGGCTGGAGCGAGCCGGCCGTTGTCGCTGCCGTCCGGGTAATGCCCGTTCCGGCGTGTCGGTCCCAAAGGAAATGGTTTAGGCTTAACGCCCAAGACCACGGCCGGAAGGATGAACCGCCATGTCGGGAACCAACTCGTTCAAGTTCGTGATGCTGCCGCCGCAGAGCGCCACCACGCGCGAGTGGGGGCGGCGCCTGGCCGAGGAGGTCCCGGAAGTACGTGTCGTGGTGGCCGAGGACGCCGACACGGCACAGCGTGAGATCGTGGATGCCGAAGCGGCGTTCGGCTGGCTTGGGGCAGACCTGCTGGCCCGGGCAAAACTGCTGCGCTGGCTGCAGGCGCCGCAAGCCGCACCGGCGGCGGGATACTACTACCCCGAGCTGATCGCGCATCCGCTGGCCGTGACGAACTTCCGGGAGATCTTCAACGACCATATCAGCGCGCACATCATGGCATTTGTGCTGGCATTCGCGCGCGGCCTGCAGATCTACATCCCGCAGCAGCTGCGCCGGGAGTGGAAGAAGCCCGGGGATAACCAGGGCGTGGTGCATCTGCCGGAAGCAACGGCGCTGATCGTCGGCGTCGGTGGCATCGGCGCCGAAGCCGCCCGTCTGTTGTCCGCTTTCGGTGTGACCGTTCTGGCCACGGATGCGCGCCGTGCGACGAAGCCGGAGGGTGTCGCGGAGATGCACGGCCCCGAGGCGCTCGATTCATTGCTGCCGCGTGCTGACTTTGTGATCCTGACCGTGCCGCACACGCCGGCCACCGAAGGCCTGTTCCACCGCGAGCGTTTCGCCCGCATGAAGCCGTCGGCGTTCTTCATCAATATTGGTCGCGGCATGACCACGAAGCTCGACGATCTGGTCGACGCGTTGCGGTCCAACACCATCGCCGGCGCGGCCCTGGATGTCTATGAGCAGGAGCCGCTGCCGGCAGACCACCCGCTATGGACCATGCCCAATGTGCTGATGACGCCGCATATGGCGGGTTACGGGCCCTATCTGAACGACCGACGCTTCCAGATCGTCGTCGACAACTGCCGATCCTTCGCGGCGGGAAAGGAATTGCGCAACCCCGTGGACAAGAAGGCGTGGTTCTGAATGGCGACAATTGTCATTGCATTTGCCATGCCACCGGCCGAGCGCGCGGTGGTCTCGGAAGTACTGGGCGACGCGGCAACGCCCGTCTATCTGACGGATCTGAATGATGGGGATCGGGCGGACGCGCTGTCCAACGCCACGGCGGTTTTGTCGTGGAACACGGCCAAGGAATTGCGGGAGAGCGAAGCAGCGCTGCTTCGGGGGGCACGGCTGCTGCAATTCATGACGGCCGGCGTCGATTTCATTCCGTTGAAGAACCTGCCTTCTGCCGTGATGGTGGCAGCGAACGGTGGCGCCTATGCCGAACAGATGGCCGAGCACGCGCTTGCCATGACCCTGGCGGCGGCAAAGCGGCTGCTGATCGAACATGCGGCGCTGGTCCGTGGCGAGTTCAACCAGCACAAGCCGAACCGGCTGCTGGCCGGCGGCATCTGTGGCATCCTCGGGTTCGGCGGGATCGGCGTGGCGACCGCGCGGCTGATGCGGGGGATGGGAATGCGCATCCACGCGATCAACCGCCGCGGCGCGAGCGAGGAGCCGACGGACTGGATCGGCACCACCGCCGCGTTGGATGAATTCCTCGGTGTTGCGGATGTGCTGGTCATCGCCACGCCGCTGACGCCGCAGACGCTGGGGATGATCGGCGCGCCCGAGCTTGGCCTCATGAAGCCCGATGCCATCCTGGTGAACCTGGCGCGTGGCGAGATCATCGACGAGGCGGCGCTGTTCGCGCATCTGCAAACGCATCCCGACTTCACGGCATGCATCGACGCATGGTGGGTCGAGCCGGCTCGGCATGGCAAATTCCGCATGGATCAACCGTTTCTGACGCTGCCGAACGTGGTCGGATCTCCGCACAACTCCGCATCCGTCCGGGGGACCCGTGGAGTGGGGCTGCGGCGGGCAGTCACCAATATCAGGCGCATGCTGGATGGGGAGACGCCGCGCTATCTGGTGGGACCAGACGAGCGGATGATGTGATTCCGAGTGATCGAATGATTGACCGGGACGTGCGGGTTCGCGTGGCGGCTATGAATGAAATCATGAGCATACCAGCAGGCCGGCAGCATCGGATGAATGTCCCGTGGCCGGCTGCCGGCCCCCATTGTCCTACCGCGCCGGCAGGTACAGCCGATACCACCCCAAGGTCTCTTCCATGACCTCCATGAAGGCCTCGCCGGTATAGACCTCGTAGTGGCCCCAGCCCTTCAGCACGACCAGCTTTTTCGGCTCACGTGCCTTTGCATACAGGGATTCGCTCTCGTCCGACGGCACCAGCCGGTCGTCATCGGTGGTGATGAACAGAACCGGGCGCGGGGCGATCTTGTCGACAATCCATTCGGGGTGAAATTCGAGCGTTTCGTCGACGAACTCCATCGGGATCTCGCCGACGGCGGCGGGATTGTCGCGGCGCGCGGCGGCCGCCAGTTCGGCGGACTGACGGTCCGGCAACAGGATCTGGCTGCGGTCCGTGACCTCGGATTGGCCGGTCATGACACGGCGGAGCCGATCCGCGGCGGAGCGTTCCAGCAGATCAGCAAACTCATCGGGGCGGCGGACGCTTCGCATCCAACGCCGGCCGTGGCCGATGCCGACGACCGATACGACCGCCTTGACGCGCTGGTCCACCGCGGCCGTCCATACAACCGTTGCCCCGCCATAGCTCGTTCCGTAGATCCCCAGCCGGTTGGCGTCGACCATCGGCTGCGCACCCAGGAAGGTCAGGGCCGCTTGTGAATCGATCACGCGTCCGTATGGCGCGAGCCGCGATTTCGGACCTTCGCTGTCGCCCCAGCCCTTGTAGTCGAAGGTTAAAACAACGTAACCCGCGTCATTCAGCGCGCGGGCCGTGTCCGGAAGGTAAAGATTTCTGACCCCGGTATAGCCGTGACACAAGACGATTCCGGCCCGCTTCTCACCGGACCTCAGGTCATCTGGCACGAACAGGTCGCCCGCGAGGCGAACACCTTCGCTGTAGAAGCTGACAGGTGAAGTTGGCATACATGATCCTCCGGATAACCTGCGCGCAGTGTCGATCGGTTGGTGCCGCCGTCAAGCGGTTAGGAATTGGTCTTTATCAAAGAATGGGCGAAGGCTGCTGGTAAGGACTTCCCGTTGACAGGGGGACGGCTGGTCCGGTACGGAAAAAGGGGAACAAACAAGACTTTTGGGCTTCACTGGGTAGAACGTGCAGGAAGGGGCATCTTGCCGCCACTTCTCGAGATCAAAGGTCTGCACACCGAGTTTCGTACCGGTGCTGGGACAGTTCGCGCGGTCGACGGAATCAGCTATTCCGTCGAGGCTGGGGAAACCGTGGCCATCGTCGGTGAGAGCGGTTCGGGGAAATCCGTCGGAGCGCTGTCGATCCTGCGGCTGATTCCTGATCCGCCCGGACGGGTGACGGAAGGGGCGGTCCTGTTCGCCGGTCGCGATCTGATGCGACTGTCGGAAGAAGAGATGCGCCAGGTCCGCGGCGCGGATATCGGCATGGTGTTCCAGGAGCCGATGACATCGCTCAATCCCGTCCTGTCGATCGCCAGGCAGATCACCGAAACGCTGGAGCAGCATCGCAACATCGATTCCGCCACGGCCTACAAGCGAGCGCTCGAACTTCTGGAGCTTGTCGGCATTGCCGATCCTGCCCGCCGGCTGAAGCAATACCCGCATCAGTTGTCGGGCGGGATGCGCCAGCGCATCATGATCGCCATCGCGCTGGCATGTGACCCGAAGCTGATCATCGCGGATGAGCCGACGACCGCCCTGGATGTCACGATCCAGGCGCAGATCCTGGAACTGATGAAGGATCTGACCCGCCGGCTGGGCATCGCCCTGATCATCATTACGCACAATCTTGGCGTGGTCGCCCGTTACGCCAATCGCGTGAATGTCATGTATGCCGGGCGCATCGTGGAATCAGGTCCCGCCGCGGCCATCTATCACAGCCCCCGGCATCCCTACACCATGGCGCTGCTCCGGTCGGTGCCACGGCTTGATCGGCCCCGCCAGGCTCGTCTTGATCCGGTGGAAGGGCAACCGCCGGATCTGACCCGCCTGGACGGCGGATGCGCGTTCCGCCCGCGGTGCCGTTTCGCGGTGGCGGCCTGTGCTGAATCTCAGCCGCCCCTACGGCAGACGGAGAATTCAGGGCAGCAATCCGCCTGTTTCCGCGCCGATGAGCTTCCCACCCTGACCGGAGCCGACCATGAGCGACAACGCGCCCCTGCTTGAGGTCAGGCACCTTCACATGTATTTCCCCGTGACCGAGGGGCTGCTGAGCCGCAAGGTCGGGGATGTCAAGGCCGTCGACGGAATCGATTTCACGGTGCGCCGGGGTGAAACCCTGGGTCTTGTCGGCGAAAGCGGGTGTGGCAAGACCACCACCGGGCGTTGCGTCCTGCGGCTGGAAAAGCCGACCAAAGGTGAAATCATCTTTGATGGCGTCGATATAGCCGGGCTGGACGGCAAGGCGCTGCGGGAGTTGCGGCAACGCATCCAGGTGATTTTCCAGGACCCGTACAGCTCACTCAATCCCCGCATGACGATCGGCGATATCATCGCCGAACCGATGTACGTTCACGGCATCGAGCCGGATTCAGCCAAGCGGATGGCACGGGTGCGGGAGTTGCTGACGGTCTGCGGCCTGAATGCCAGCTTCGCGTCCCGTTATCCGCATGAAATGTCCGGGGGGCAGCGCCAGCGTGTCGGCATCGCGCGGGCCCTTGCGATGAACCCGGAGTTCATCGTCTGTGACGAACCGGTGTCCGCGCTCGACGTGTCGATCCAGGCGCAGGTGGTGAACCTGCTGGAAGACCTGCGTGAGAAGTTCGGACTGACCTACCTGTTCATTGCGCATGATCTGTCCGTTGTCCGCCATCTCTGCCAGCGTGTCGCGGTCATGTATCTGGGACGGATCGTCGAGATGGCGGACAGCGATACGCTGTTCGACAATCCGCAGCATCCGTACACACGGGCGCTGCTGGCGGCGGTGCCGATTCCGGATCCGTTGATCGAGCAGGAACGGGAATTCCGTCCGGTGAAGGGCGAGGTGCCGAGCCCGATCAATCCGCCATCCGGTTGTGTGTTCCATCCGCGTTGCCCCATGGCCGTCGAGCGGTGCTCGAAGCAACGGCCGGAACCGCGGGAGATTGCTCCAGGCCATATTGTGGCGTGCAGCGAGGTATAGGCCGCGGCCTGACGAGCGGCATCGGAAATCGACGGTGGATAGGGGCTTGATGAGCATTTGGCGTGGAGCACTGGCAGCGGCGTTCGGGATTACCCTGGCGTTTGGTGCCGTCGCGGATGAGACACCGAAGCGCGGTGGCACACTGACGTACATGATCCCGGCGGACTCGCCGCCCAGCCTGGATGGGCACAGGGAAACGACCTATGCGACGGTGCATGCCACGGCGCCATTCTACAGCGTTCTGATCCGGATCAATCCGGAGAACCCGACATCGTCCGACGATTTCGTGTGTGATCTCTGCACCGAGATGCCGACCCCGACCGATGGCGGCAAGACGTGGACGTTCAAGATCCGCGACGGCGTGAAGTGGCACGACGGGTCGGCGCTGACGGCGCAGGACGTGGCCGCGTCGTGGCAGATGATCGTGCATCCGCCCAAGGGGATCCTGAGCGCGCGGGAAACCTATTTCCAGATGGTCGATACCGTGCGCGCGGTCGATGACCATACAGTCGAGTTCAAGCTGCGCTATGCGACCGGCGCCTTCCTGCCGGCGCTCGCGGATCCGTTCGCTTATATCTACAAGAAGGAAATTCTCGACCGGGATCCGCACTGGTACGAAAAGAACGTGATGGGCAGCGGTCCGTTC
Source organism: Acetobacteraceae bacterium (assembly GCA_050181195.1). GTDB lineage: Bacteria > Pseudomonadota > Alphaproteobacteria > Acetobacterales > Acetobacteraceae > Rhodopila. The sequence continues at coordinate 26,688 of JBFXDK010000021.1, forward strand.
CGTTTTGTGGAATATCAGACCGGCCAGTCGATGAAGGGTGCCCGCAATCCCGACTACTATCACAAGGGATTGCCCTATCTGGACGGGTTTGTCGCGATCTTCGTGCCCAAGCAGTCGGTGCGGCTGGATGCGATCCGGGCCGATCGGGCGGCCACCGAGTTCCGCGGCATGCCGCCCTCGGCGCGCGACCAGCTTGTAAAGGAACTGGGTGACAAGATCGCCGTCCAGACGAATGCCTGGAATTGCGTGAACCTCCTTACGCCCAATCATGCGCGCAAGCCGTTCAACGACGTGCGGGTCCGGCGCGCGCTGGCGCTGGCGATCGACCAGTGGAAGGGCGCCGAGGCGCTGCAGAAGATCGCCACTGTCCGGACGGTGGGCGGCATCGTCTTTCCGGGATCGCCGTTGGCGGCCACAAAGGATGAGTTGCAGCAAATGCCGGGCTTCGGGCCGGATATCGAGAAGTCCCGCGCCGAGGCTCGCCGCCTGCTGAAGGAAGCTGGCGCCGAGGGGCTGAAGTTTGAATTGATGAACCGCAACGTCGACCAGCCGTATCTGTATATCGCGACCTGGGCGATCGATCAGTGGAGCAAGATCGGCCTGCAGGTCTCGCAGCGCGTGCTGCCGACCGGGCCTTTCTTTGACGCTTTGCGCTCCGGCAATTTCGAGGTGACGGTCGAATTCAACTGCCAGGGTCTGGTAAATCCGCTGATGGATGTGGCGAAGTTCCTGCCGAAGACGGTGTATCCCGAGAATTTCGGCAATTACGAGGACGCGACAGCGATCGACCTGTATCAGGCAGCCTTGAGCGCGCCGGATGTCGCGACACGGCGGGAGAAGATCCGCGCCTTCGAAGTGCATACACTGATGACCGAAGTCCACTCGATCATGACGCCGTGGTGGGAGCGGATCCTTCCCTCCCGCTCCTACATGAAAGGGTGGAAGATCAGTCCGAGCCACTACGTCAATCAGGATCTCGCGACGATATGGCTCGACAGATAAATCGTGATCCCGCTGAAGCAGCGGCGTTGGTGTCACGCAAGATGGCAAGGAGCGGCGCCGCGTTCCCGGCTGGCATCCAGCCTGGACATGGACTGAAGGCACGATCGCGCCGGCCGTAACCGGCATCGTTCGGACCGGCGGCTAAACCGAAGGCCGGACGATGCGACGTTTGTCCGTAACGCCGAACACGGACAGGTAAACAGGGAGGACGAGACTATGCGAATGGGACTTCTCGCGGCATCGCTCGGGTTGGGTCTGGGCCTGACCGCCGGCGTGATGCCAACCCAGGCCACAGCCGAAACGCCGAAACGCGGCGGTACGCTGACCTACATGATCCCTGCTGACGGTGGGCCGAGCTTCGATGGCCATCGGGAAACGACATATGCGGTGCTGCACGCGACGGCGCCGTTCTACAGCGTGCTGATCCGGATCAACCCGGACAACCCATCCTCGACAACCGATTTCCGTTGCGACCTTTGCACGGAAATGCCCACGCCAACCGACGACGGCCTGACGTGGACGTTCAAGATCCGCAAGGGCGTGAAGTTCCACGACGGGGAGCCGCTGACAGCCCAGGACGTCGCGGCAAGCTGGAACAAGATCGTCTTCCCGCCCACCGGCGTCTCCAGCGCGCGCATCGCGAACTTCAAGATGGTGGACTCCGTCACCGCGCCGGATGATGAAACCGTCGTCTTCAAGCTGAAGTTCAAGACCCTGTCGTTCAAGCCGGCGCTGGCCGATCCGTTTGCATTCATCTACTCGAAGAAGCGTCTCGAGCAGGACATGCATTGGTACGAGAAGAACATTCTCGGTTCGGGTCCGTTCAAGTTCAAGTCGTTCACCGTCGGCCAGTCGATCGAGGGCGAGCGCAACCCGGACTTCTACATCAAGGATCAGCCCTACCTCGATGGATTCAGGGCCATCTACGCGCCCAAGCAGTCGGTTCGGGTAGAGGCGATCCGGGCCGACCGTGCCGCGCTTGAATTCCGTTCAATGCCGCCGGCCTCGGTGCAGAAGCTGCGGGATGAGCTCGGCGACAAGATCACCGTGCAGCAAAGCGACTGGAACTGCGGCAACGTGCTGACCCCCAACCACAAGGTGAAGCCATTCGACGACGTGCGGGTCAGGCGCGCGCTGTTCCTGGCGATCGATCAGTGGAAAGGTGCCGAGGCCCTGTCCAAGATCGCCATCGTCAAGACGGTGGGCGGTATCGTCTTCCCGGGCTCGCCCATGGCCGCGACCAAGGCGGAACTGGAAAAGATGTATGGCTATTGGCCTGACATCGAGAAGGCTCGCGCCGAGGCGAGACGGCTGCTGAAGGAAGCCGGGCAGGAGAACCTGCAGTTCGAAATGCTGAACCGCAATGTCGACCAGCCCTACCTTATTGTCGGCACCTGGCTGGTGGATGAATTCAGCAAGGTCGGTATCAAGGCGACCCAGAAGGTGATGCCCACCGGACCGTGGCTTGATGCCATGCGCAGCGGCAATTTCACCGTCGCGCTGGAAGCCAACTGCCAGTTCGTGGTGAACCCGGTTGCCGACGTTGCCCGCTGGATGCCGTACGACTACGAGCAGGAGAACTACGGCGGCTTCCTCGACCCGACAATGAAGGAAATCTACGGCAAGCTGCTGCCGGAAACCGATGAGACCAAGGCCCGGGTGCTGATCCGCGAGCTGGAAAACCGGCTCAACGATCAGGCGCATCAGTTGATGGTCACCTATTGGTATCGCACCGTGCCGATGCGGTCCTACGTGAAGGGCTGGAAGATCTCGCCCAGCCATTACCTGAACCAGAGCCTGGCCAATATCTGGCTGGACAAGTAGCGCCGCATCCCGGCCGGCAGGAGGGCGAGTCGCATGTATGGATACATTATCAAGCGCGTCCTGCTCGTCATCCCGACATTGATCGGGGCGGCGGCGCTCGTCTTCCTGCTGATGCGCCTGATCCCGGGGGATGTCTGTGTCATCCGCCTGGGATCGAGCGGCGGCACCTTCGATCCGAAGGCGGTCGAGCTGTGCCATCAGGAGCTCGGCTTCGACCGGCCGATCCTGCTGCAGTTTCTGGATTTCCTGTGGGGGCTGGTGCGGTTCGACTTCGGCACGTCGATGTGGTCAGCCAAGCCGGTCACCGAGGAAATCCTGGCGCGGCTTCCCGTTTCGCTTGAAATCGCGGTGCTCGGCACCGTGCTCGCCACGGCCTTGGCCATTCCGCTTGGCACGTTGTCGGCGTTGAAGCAGAACAGCTGGCTCGACCTGTTCGTGCGGGTGTTCGCCATCGCCGGCATCGCCACGCCGTCCTTCTGGCTGGGCATCATGTCCCTGCTGATCGTGCTGGACATCACGGGGGCGATCTTCGGATCGGCCTGGATGCCGCCGATCGAGTACGTGCCGTTCTGGGAGGATCCACTTCGCAATCTCAGCATGGTGATCCTGCCGGCCGTGACGATCGGGTATCGCTATTCCGCGATCACGATGCGCATGACGCGGTCCACCATGCTGGAAGTGCTGCGTGAGGATTATATCCGCACCGCCCGGGCCAAGGGGCTGATCCACAAGCTGATCATCAACCGGCATGCACTCAAGAACGCGATGCTGCCTGTCGTGACGCTGATCGGCATCGAGTTCGCGTTCCTGATCGGCGGCCTGGTGGTCACCGAGCAGGTGTTCAATCTGAACGGCGTCGGACGGTTGTTCGTTCAGGCCGTGCAGAACCAGGACTATACGCTGACACAGGCCCTGGTCATGCTGACGGTCATGGTCTTCGTGTTCACCAACCTCGTGGTCGACCTGCTCTATGCATGGCTCGATCCACGGATCCGCTATAGCTGAGCAGGGGGCATCGCGATGTCGACAACTGTTCCCCCGATGGGGCTTCCCGCCACAACCGATGACTCGCTGGCGCTGCGTCCTTCGGTCTGGAAACGGACGACCCACTTCATCCGGCGGGAGCCCCTGGGCACCGTGGGGCTGCTTCTGGTGCTGGTGATCGTGGTGACGGGCGCATTGGCCGAAGTGATCGCACCCTACAACCCCACCGCCAACGACTTCACCGCGATGATGGAGCCGCCCAGCTTCGCGCACCTGCTGGGAACCGATCAGTTCGGGCGCGACCTGCTGTCGCGGCTGATCTACGGTGCGCGCACCGCAATGATCGTGGGGCTGACCTCGGCCCTGGTCGGCGGTGTGATCGGATTGGTACTCGGTGTTGGCAGTGCGTATTTTGGCGGTGTGATCGACCTGCTCCTGCAGCGCATCTTCGACGTGCTGATGGCGTTCCCGCTGATCATCCTGGCGCTGGCGGTCGTATCGATCTTCGGCACCGGTGTGCAGAACGTGATCATCGCCATCACCATTCCCCTGATCCCGCGATGCGCCCGCGTCGTCCGCGCCTCGGCGCTGGCGATCCGGGAGATTCCCTACGTGGATGCGGCTCGTGCCTGCGGGTTCAATCATCCCCGTATCATCCTGCGGCACATGGTCCCCAACGTCATGGCGCCGTTCCTGATCATGATCACCGCCTCGGTCGGCCAGGCGATCCTGGCGGAAGCATCGCTGTCGTATCTCGGCCTGGGCGTGCAGGAGCCGGTGCCGGCCTGGGGCCTGATGTTGCAGGGCGGCGCGTCGGAATACGCGTCCACAGCGCCCTGGATCGCGATCTTTCCTGGCGTCGCCATCATGCTGGCGGTGCTCGGCATCAACCTGTTCGGGGACGCCCTGCGGGATACGCTGGATCCGAAACTGCGGAACCGCTAGGGCGGCATCAGGATCGGCGTGATCGTCCCCGATCCGGCTGGGGGCACCGCCCGCGTGTGCTTCCGCCGGTTGCTCCGCATCGCCCCTGCCGGGTAGTGTTCAGGCAAAGGAGCAGGGGATGCGCCATGGCGATCGAGACCAGGGATATCGAATTCCATCGGCCGGCCGGCGTGCCTTTGCTGGCACGCATCTACCGCCCGGAGGGGGAAGGGCCGTTCCCAGGCGTGCTGGAGGTGCACGGGGGGGCATGGACATCGGGCGATCGGTTCAACAACGTCTCGATCGCCGAGGATCTGGCGGCGAACGGCATTCTGGTGATGTCGATCGATTTCCGCATGCCGCCGGTGGCGCGCTATCCCGACACGGTGGCCGATGTGAACCACGGCATCCGCTGGCTCAAGGCGCATGCCATGGAATACGGCTCCCGCGCCGATCTCGTGGGCGGGCTCGGCACGTCCTCGGGCGGCCATCTTCTGCTGCTGAATGCGCTGCGTCCCCGCGATCCGCGCTACGCCGCGACCGCGATGCCCGGGTCCGATGTGGATGCGTCGCTGCGATTCGGCATTGTGTGCTGGCCGGTTGCCGATCCGCTGACCCGCTACCGGGTGATGCAGCAACGCGGGAACGACCGTCTTGTCCAGGCACATAACCAGTTCTGGCCGTCAGAGGCGGACATGGAGGAAGGGAGCCCGCAGCATATCCTCGACCGCGGGGAGGCGGTCTCGCTGCCTCCGATGCTGATCATGCAGGGGACGGCGGACAGCAACCTGACGGACGACATGGCGGAACGGCTGGCGGGATCCTATCGCCGCCGCGGCGGGTCGATTACTTACGAAAGCTTCCCGGACCAGCCGCACGCCTTCATCCCGAATGCGCCAACCGCGCCGGACTCGGTTCGCGCGCTAGAGATGATACGGGCGTTCATTCGCGGTTGCTGCTGAGGACCCGGCGGGTCAGCGTGCCCGCCACACCGTGTAGTCGGCAACGTCCATCATGATCTGGCGCAGCGTGCTATCGGGGAAGACCGCGAGCGCTGCCTTCGCCTGATGGGCGAAGGCGCGTGCGCGGTCCAGAGTTGTCTGAATCGCGTGACGCTCCCCCATCAAGGCGAGCGCGTGACGGAGATCGGTGTCGGTCTGCTGCGACTCTTCGATGGTGCGCTGCCAGAACGCCCGCTCCTCGGGGCTTCCAGCCTGGTAGGCGATCAGCACCGGCAGGGTGATCTTGCCCTCACGGAAGTCGTCGCCCACGGTCTTGCCCAGGGTCTCCTGGTCCGCCGAGTAGTCCAAGGCGTCGTCGACCAGTTGGAAGGCAATGCCAAGCTTCATACCATAGTCGGCAAGGGCGGATTCCTCAGGGGGAGGGCGGTCGGCCAGGACGGCCCCGACCTGGCAGGCGGCCGAGAACAATGCGGCAGTCTTGCCCTTCACGACTTCGAGATACCGGGCTTCCGGGGTGGAGAGGTCGTTCTGCGTGACGAGTTGCAGCACCTCGCCCTCGGCGATCGTCGCCGAGGCGCCCGACAGGATGGCGAGCACCCGGAGCGAGCCATCCTCCACCATCAACTGGAAGGCGCGTGAGAACAGGAAATCACCGACCAGCACCGAGGCCTTGTTGCCGAACACCGCGTTGGCCGAGGCAAGGCCACGGCGCAGCATGCTTTCGTCCACGACATCGTCGTGCAGCAGGGTTGCCGTATGGATGAACTCTACGCAGGCGGCCAATTCGACGTGCCGGGTGCCGTTCGGATAGCCGGGATAGCCGCAAAGCCGCGCCGAGGCGAGGGTGAGCAGCGGCCGCAGCCGTTTTCCGCCGGCGGCTACGATATGAGCGGCCAGTTGCGGGATGAGCTCGACCGGGCTGTCCATCCGGGAAACGATGGTACGATTGCAGGCCTGCAGGTCGTCACCCACGAGATTGACAAGCGCGGTGAGCGCGCCTTCGACATCGCGCCCGGGAGTACCGGGCACGGTCGCCGCGCCTGACGCGATGGGACTGGCGACGACGCCCAATGGGCTACTCCTGGCAAGGTCTTCCACAGTGCGGCGCACCATATCGATGGGGTCGAAAACGGGCAAGCCGACGGGCATGCCCTGTTGCGCGGTAGCGCCAGCCGTGCCCAGGATTGGCTGATGCGAATCGTTACATCGTGCAATGACCCGGTGCGGCTCTCATTCCTTGTCTCGTTGCTGGCCGACGCCGGTATAGACTGCGTTGTGCTTAATCAGCACACGAGTGCAATCGGCGGGGGGATCAGCGCCCTGCCGAGACACATCACCGTGGCCGACCACGACTATTTGCAGGCATGCCAGGTGATACGGGACGCCGGAGAAGCGTGATCTTGGACGCGGCCGGGACGGGCGAGGTAACCGATGGCCATCTTCTGGGCGGGCGGGTGCGCTATGCGCAGCCGAGGCAGGGGTTCCGCAGCGGAATCGAGCCGGTCTTGCTGGCGGCTGCCGTTCCGTTGCGTCCGGGCGAGCGGCTGCTGGAGGGCGGCACCGGGGCGGGAGCCGCATTGTTGTGCGCGGCTCACCGGGTTCCCGGCATCATGGGGGTGGGTGTGGAGCGCGAGCCGGACCTGGTGCGCCTCGCGTACGCCAACGTGCATGCGAACGGGTTTGCTGGCCTGATGCCGATCGTCGCGGATGTGGATGCGTTGCCCCTGGCAGGGCCATTTGATCACGCCTGCGCCAATCCCCCCTACTACCCGCAAGGCGGAACCCGGTCGCCGTATCCAGGGCGGGAAAGCGCCAAGCGGGCTGGTCCGGACCTGCTGTTACGCTGGGCGCGGGCACTCGCGCGCCCTTTGCGTCATCGTGGTACGTTGACCTTCGTGCTGCCGGCCGTCCTGATGGAGGCAGCCCTGGGCGCCATGACGGCGGCGGGGTGCGCGGTCGAGTCGATTTTCCCGCTTTGGCCGAAAGCCGATCGCGCGGCCGGGCTCATGCTGGTGCAGGGCGTCAAGGACGGGCGAAACGCGACCCGCCTGCTGCCCGGTCTGGTGGTGCATGAGCCAGACGGCCGGTTCACGGCTGCGGCGGATGCAATCCTGCGGGACGGGGCGGCACTCCCATTGCGGTGAGCCGGAAATCAGATCGTGGTCCACGCTGCGGGAGCTGGTGTCCGGACAACCGCGATGGAGTTACGCCGGCGGCTGCAGGGCGCGCAGCCTGTGCCGGCGGTTGGTGCGGTTGTGATCAGAAATCGTTGTGATTCGGGTGGCGCAGGTGCCACAACCGCTCGTGCGCTGCGACCAGGCTTTCCATGTTTCGCCGTCGCGTGCCGTCGGGTGTCAGCGGACGGCGGGTCAGCATCATTTCCAGGATGTGCAGCAACTGTTCGGCAACTTCGAAGTCACCTTGATCGCAGGCGTGATGGAACGCGATCAGGATCTTGTCCGAAAGACGCCGGCTGTATCGAGGCGCACCACTCGGTGTGGTCTCCCGCCCAATCTCTTCTTCGGTTTGGCTCACCGCAATACCTGCCCTGGTGGTCAGCATCGTCGTTATTCCTGACTGGGGTGTGTGCCCGGGTCAGCCCGTGTTTGAAAGCGCGGCCTCATGAAGCACCGCCGCCGTAGTCGATCCTGCCAACATCGTATGAATCCAGCGCAAATTGAACGTTAACGCGCGAAAAGAAATTTTGATTTACCTCGTGTTCTACGCATTAATGCCGTTGCGCTCACAGCGTGGAGATCGGGCCAACCGCGTATCCGAGTCTCGGTTGGAATAAAGATGATGCCTCGCGGCCTGGTGCTGTCAGGACTTATCTCACCCACGCGACACAAAATCGGATTTCAACGAAAAAATTCGACGTTTGTCTCGATTTGAGGCGCTTCAGGGGGCGCATTGATCTCAAATTGCTAGGGACCTGTTCAAACCTATACGGAGACGTGCGAGCCTTCGCCATTCGAGTTCGGAATGAGTGTATCAAATGCTTCTTCCCACGTGCCGGTGGTGGACGCCTTGCTGTATTCGGTGGAGCGGTTCTCAAAAAAGTTTGCATGCTCCACGGCGTTCAGCATCTCATCCAGCCAGGGAAGCGGGTTGCGGGCGACGTGATAGAGCTCTTGCAGCCCCAGCTGCACGAGCCGGCGGTCGGCAATGTAGCGGATATACTGCTTCACTTCCTGCGCGGTCAGGCCCTCGACCGCCCCGCCCTCGAATGCCAGGTCGATGAAGGCGTCCTCGTGATCGACGATGGTCGCGCACGAAATATAGATCTCCCGCTTCAGTTCCTCCGTCCAGATTTCCGGGTTCTCCTGCACGAAGGTGCGGAACAGGCGGATGATCGAGACACAGTGCAGCGTTTCATCGCGCACCGACCAGGAGATGATCTGTCCCATCCCCTTCATTTTCCCGAAGCGGGGGAAGTTCAGCAGGATCGCGAAGGAGGCGAAGAGCTGCAGGCCTTCGGTGAAAGCACCGAACGCCGCCAGGGTCTTGGCGATATCCGCGCGTGATTCGACCGAAAAACCATGCATATAGTCGTATTTCGCCTTCATCTCCTCGTATTTCAGGAAGGCCTGATACTCGATCTCCGGCATGCCGATGGTATCAAGGAGATGGCTGTAGGCGGCGATATGGATCGTCTCGATGTTCGAAAAGGCCGAGAGCATCATGAGCACCTCGGTGGGTTTGAACACCCGCGCGTAGTGCTTCATGTAGCAGTTGTTCACCTCGACATCGGCCTGGGTGAAGAAGCGGAAGATCTGCGTCAGCAGGTTTCTCTCGGCATCCGTGAGGTTGCGGTGCCAGTCCTTCACGTCGTCGGCCAGCGGCACTTCCTCGGGCAGCCAATGCACGCGCTGCTGCATGAGCCATGCTTCATACGCCCACGGATAGCGGAAAGGCTTGTAGACCGGGTTTTCGGTCATGAGGTCGAAGCGGACGGGATGTTCGTCGGCGGCGTGAGGGGTGCCGTCCATGCTGCGGTGGCTCCGTTGGCTGACGCGGGGGTGGAATCGCTCGCCTAGGGATTGTGGTTGGTCGATGGTGCTGACGCAAGTTCTTGTTGATGTGCGGCGTGTTTCAACACCATTCAGCCGCCAGGCAGGCATTCATGGCCGGCGATACGAATGTCGGCCCGCAACATACGATAAGCGTATGATAAGCGCATGAAGCGGAGGATCAGCGCGTCATCTGATCGGCTTCGCACCTGCGGCGGTCCGTCGGATGATGCTTCGGAGAGCAGCGCCACGGGTTTGAACGCCGGCGCCGGTTGCGGCCCTGGCGTCGAGCCGTCACACTATGGACATCAGCGGGCGATCACGGCCTGCTCCATCAACCCTGGGAAATGTCCTCGCCATGTCCGCCACACAATCGCGTTTTTCCGGCCTGACACCGCTGCTGGCCCCGCGTTCGGTTGCCGTCCTCGGCGCGTCCAGCGATCCCACCCGGATCAGCGGCCGGCCAATTGCCTATATGAAGGCGCAGGGCTTCGAGGGTGCGCTGTATCCGATCAATCCCAACCGCACGGAAGTGCAGGGGCTGAAGGCTTATCCTACGATCGCGGACCTGCCGGAGACGCCGGATGTGGCGATCGTGGCGGTGCCGGCCGAGGTCGCCGCGCCGGCGGTGGAGGATCTGGGCAAGCGGGGCGTCAAGGCCATCGTGATGTTCACCGCGGGCTTCGCCGAGATGGACGATGCCGGCGCGGTGGAACAGGACAAGATGGTCGCGACTGCCCGCCGATACGGCATGCGGATCCTCGGCCCCAACTGCCTGGGCGTGTTCGATGCTCGTCGCGCGTACTACGCGACCTTCTCGTCCTCGTTCGACTCCGGCTGGCCTGTGCCGGGCCGGATCGGCATCGCCAGCCAGTCGGGTGCATATGGTACGCATCTCTACACGCTCGCGCGCAACCGCGGCATCGGCGCCTCGCTCTGCGTCATGACCGGCAATGAAGGCGATGTGACCGTCGGCGAGTGCATCGGCTGGCTTGCGGAAAATCCCGAGGTCGACGTGATCGCCGTCTACGCCGAGGGCATCCGCGAGGCGCCCGGCCTGCTGGCGGCGTTCGAGGCGGCGCGGGCGGCGAAGAAGCCGATCATCATGCAGAAGGTCGGCCGGTCGGAACTCGGGACCAAGGCCGCGAAGTCGCATACCGCGTCGATTGCCGGTGACGATGCGGTCACGGAAGCGGTGATGAATGAGTTCGGGGTAGTGCGGGCACGAAACTCCGAAGAGATGCTGGACATCGCGCATACCGCCACGCGCAAGGTCTATCCGGCGCGGAATACGCTGGGCGTGATCACCGTCTCCGGAGGCGCCGGTGTGCTGATCAGCGACGTGGCTGAAAGCGTCGGACTGGCGATGCCGGAAATGCCGGTCGAGACGCAGAAGCACCTGCGCGAACTGGTGCCGTTCTGCGCGCCGCGCAACCCGGTGGATGCCACGGCACAGGTCTCCAATGACGTGACGCTGGTGAAGACCTTTACCGAGGCCATGATCCGCGACGGCGGCTACACCTCTGTCCTTGGCTTCTTCAGCATGACGGCGTCCTCACGCCGCTGGCCGGTGATCCGGGAACAGTTGAACCTGGTGCGTCAGGAATATCCTGACCGGCTCTATGCGCTGTCAGTGATCTGCCCGCCCGAGCGCCGCGACGAGATGGAAGCCGACGGCTGGGTGGTGCATGAGGATCCCACCCGCGCCGTGGTCGCGATCGATGCGATGGGCCGGTTTGGTGCCGCCTTCGCTCGCGAGGCGGGTGCTCCGGCCCCGACCGTCCCGCCGGTGACATTGCCGGCCACGCCGCCGACCGAGTCCGAGGCCAAGCGCCTGCTGGCGACCGCGGGGATCAAGTCCGCGCCCGAGGCGGAATGCCGCACCGCCGAGGAAGCCGTTACCGCTGCCGGCCGCTTCGGCTTCCCGGTCGTGATGAAGATCCTGTCGGCCGATATCCTGCACAAATCCGAGATTGGCGGTGTGCTGCTGGACATCGACAGCGCCGACGCGGTGCGGGCGGGCTTCGCGACCCTGATGGAGCGGGCGAAGGCCGCCGCGCCGATGGCCCATATCGACGGCGTTCTGGTGGCGAAGCAGTTGAAGGGCGGCGTGGAGTGCATCCTGGGCATTCACCGTGATCCGGTGTTCGGCCCTATCGCCATGTTCGGCCTGGGCGGCATCTTCGTGGAGGTCATGAAGGACGTCGTGTTCCGTCGCGCGCCGTTCGGAACAGACGTGGCGGAACAGATGATCCGATCGATCAAGGGTGCGCCGCTGCTGCTAGGCGCTCGCGGCCGCAAGCCGGTGGACATCAAAGCCTTGGCCGACATGCTCTCGCGTCTGTCGGTCTTTGCCGCCGCCGCCGGGCCGCAACTGACGTCCGTCGATCTCAACCCGGTCTTTGCCATGCCGGAGGGCGAGGGCGCATTCGCGGTTGATGCGGTCATTGAAGTGGGTGAGGGGGGGCATTAGGCCCCCTGAACCACGCTTGCGGCACAGGAGGGGATGATGACGGGCAGGGTGTCCCTGGCACCGATCGAGCAGGCGCTCGCGGTGGGACGCGCGATCGGCGCGCCGGACGTGATGGCAACGCGGAACGCGTTCCGGACGCTGTCGCACAACGAGACGATGGCGAAAGGCGTGTTCACCCACCTGACCACGCTGCTGGGCAAGAACACGTTCAGCACCCGATTGCGCGAACTCGCGATCATGCGGATCGGCTGGGTCACCGATTCCGAGTACGAGTGGACCCAGCACTGGCGGGTGGCGACGACGGCCGGGATTCCGCCTGAAGACATTCTGGCCGTGCGGTACTGGCGTTCCTCCGATCGGCTTTCCGCGGCGGACCGCGCGGTGCTGGCGGCCACCGACGAGGTGCTGGCCGATGGCAAGATCAGCGACGCGACGTGGGAGGAGTGCAGGAAACACGTCCCCACCGAGGCCGAGCAGGTCGAGATGGTGGTTTGCATCGCCAACTGGACGATGTTCTCCATCATTCTCCGCTCGCTGGAAATTCCCGTCGAGGACGGCGTCATGCCCTGGCCGCCCGACGGCAAGCGGCCCGCCTGAACGGCGGGCCAGTCGTTCCGCCTGTCGCTTGCGTCTGTGACCGTTCGCATCCTGCGGCGTATCCCGGGGATGCGTTCAGCCGACGCGGGAAACTTCTCAGGGCACTGTCAGTCTGTACACCCTCGCCGCGGTGCCGCTGTACAACGCCTTCTTCTCGTCCGGCGACGCGCCGGCGGTGATCCGCTTGAATGCGTTCCACAGTTCGGTGTAGCCGCCAGACTGCTTGTCGGGCGGGAAGTTGCTTTCGAACATACAGCGGGTCACGCCGAAGGCTTCGATGCAGGGCTCGATATACTGCCGCCAGGCTTCGGCCAGTTCCTCCGATGAGGGCGGCGTCCCGCGTTCATGGAAGTCGAATCCGAACGAGGTCATGCCGACGCCGCCCAGCTTGACACACACGTTCGGGAACGTCGCCAGTTCGACGATGTTTCGTTTCCAGGTGCCCAGGATTTCCTGCCGCCGTCCGGAATAGGACCCGACACCCAGAACTCCGCCGACATGGTTCAGGATGAATGTCGTGTCGGGAAAGGCGCGAACCAGATCGACCGCATCCGACAGTTGCGGATGATACTGCCAGGATTCGAAGCTCAGGCCGAGCGTCGCGAGTTGCGCGAAGCCTTCGCGGAAGGTGCGGTCGCGGACCAGGTGCGGCGGCACGATGCGGGAGGCGAACTTGCCCACCGCGGGGTCCGCGTCCCAGGCGACGCCATAGCGGATGCCGCGGAAACGCCCGCCGCCCGCCGCGATCTCAGCTTCCAGCACGTCCCGCACGCGCTCCCCCAGCGTCAGGTCGGCGTGTCCGACGATGCCTTCGGCCACGCGGCACGGGCCATAGGTGCCCGATGCGCTCATGGCGGCGATGCCGTTGACGAACTCCACTTCGCCGACCGGCGCCATTTCCCGCGGGCCGTCCTTGCGGTACATGGCCTGGCATTCCAGAAACACGGTTGCGACGATGTTGTGTCCGCCGCCGATATCTTCCAGCAGATCCGGCAGGAAATAGCGGCCGCGATGCGGTGCGTCCCAGAAATGATGGTGCGGGTCGATGATGGGCAGATCCGGCTCCAGCGCGGCTTCCCTTGGCCGCTTCGCCAGCCACGCCTTCAGATCGGCGTCAGCGCGGTGGATCAGGCCGCGATACTCGCCCTTGGAATCTCCTGCCATGGTCGTTTGCCTCCCGCATTCGCAATCGGCAAGGCGGCCGATGGCCGCCCCGCTCGTGATGGACGCCGCGTCTATACGCCGCGGAACTTGCCCTTGCGCTTTTCCACGAATGCCCGACGGGCCTCCTTTGCGTCCTCGGACTGATTCAGGATGCCGCCGGCGTTGGAGGTCAGCACCATCGTCGTCTCCAACGTGCTGTCGAGCGCGGCGCGCATGACCCGCTTGCTGATCCATTGCACCAGCGGCGGGATGCCGATCATCTTCTCGCACAGCGCGCGGGTGAAGGTTTCCAGTTCCTCGGAGGGAACCAGGTGGTTCAGCATGCCCCAATTGTAGGCGCGCTGCGCGTCGAGTTCGCCCGTGTAGGCGAATTCCAGTGCCCGCCCCAGACCGACCATCTTGGGCAAATAGTAGGAGCCACCATTCTCGATGATCTGGCCGGCGTTGTGATAGGCAATGAAACGGGTCTTCTCGCAGCCGATGCGGACATCGCAGTGCAGCGCCATGTCCATGCCCGATCCGACTGCCGGGCCGTTGATCATCGCAATCGTCGGCTTGCGGATCAGCGAGATGTCGCGGTGCAGCTGGGTGAAGCCATGATAGAAGTGCTGGCGCGCCGCATCCGGTCCTTCGTGGGAACCGCGATTGCCGGGGAAGTTCTCACCCGTCACCTCGGCTCCGGCGCGTGAGGCCAGGTTGGCACCGGAGCAGAAGCCGCGTCCCACACCCGTCAGGACAATCACCCGGATATTGGGATCATCGTCGCCGGCCCGCATATATTCGCCGACCTTGGCGACGGTGCCGTTCTCCTCGGACGTGCCGATCAGCGCGTTCATGCGTTCCGGGCGATTGAACTTGATCCATAGGATCCCGTTGTCGTCGGGTTCGTAGAGCAGGTAATCGACAAGTCTCGGTCCGGTGGCCATGGCAGTTTCCCTCCGTCGGTTGCGTTCGGGGCCGCCCGTTTGCGTGGTCGGGCGTGGTTCGTCTGGCGTACAGGACAGCGCCCGTTTCAGCAAGAATGGCCGGGGGACCGGGGATTTGCCGCCGCCGGCCGCCGACCGGTATCCTGCCGTCAAGCAAGTGGAGGGACGACATGGGATCCTATCTCAGGCTGCGGCAGATCTGCCTCGTCGCGCCGGAACTGCGACCGGCGGAAGAAGACATCGTTGCCGTCCTTGGCACCAAGGTCTGCTACCGCGATCCCAACGTCGCAGCCTACGGGCTGGAGAATGCGCTGTTCCCGCTGGGAGCCGACATCCTGGAGGTGGTGGCGCCGACGCAGGAGGGGACTGCGGCGGGCCGGTTCCTGCAGCGGTCCGGCGGACGCGGCGGCTATATGGTGATCCTGGACTGCGACGATATTCCGCGCCGGCGCAGGCATGTCGAGGCGATGGGCGTGCGCGTCGCGCACAGCCTGGACTATCCCGGGTATCTGGGGATCCAGCTTCACCCGCGGGATTGTCGGGCGGCAATGCTGGACTTCAACTGTACCGAGGGTGGGGAGGGGCTGGATGGTCCGTATCACCCGGCCGGTGATGACTGGCCAAGAATCGTCCGGCCAGAGGCGTTGCCGGCGCTGGGACAGGTGGAGATCGAAAGCCCCGATCCCGCCGGACTGGCCGCGCACTGGGCGCGCATCATGGACGTGCCGGTGTCCGCAGGTGCGACGCCGGTGATCAGCCTGTCGCATGGAACCATGGTGTTCGTGTCGGGAAAAACCGAGTGCCTGCTGGGGCTGACGGTCCGTGTGGCGGACGCCGGGCGTTGCCTGGCCGCGGCGGCGCAGCGCGGGTTGCAACAGGAAGACGGCGCGGTCTGGCTCAGCGGCGTGCGGATCCGGTTGGAGCAGGCCGCATAGTTGCGGGACGCGACCCCGTGCCGGCGGGGACTCGTCGTCGGGAGCGATGTCGCGCACGCCAGGACGATGAGGCCCCGCTGGTTCGTTGAGGTCGGGTTTGGCCGTATCAATCCAGCCGCAGATTGAGTTCGCGGATCAGCTTTCCATATCGTTCGTAGTCCGCTTTCAGAAGCGCCGAGAGGTCCTCGGGCGTGCTCGTGGTGGCGCGCAGTGCCAGGCCCGTGAACTGCGCCTTGATCTCCGGCAGGGCGGCGATCTTGTTCATCTCCTGGTTCATCCGCCTGATGATGGCCGGCGAGGTGCCAACCGGCGCGAACAGGCCGTACCAACCGACGACGGCAACGTCGGGGTAGATTTCGGTGATCACCGGGACGTCGGGAAAATCCGGATGCCGCTCCCGGTCCGAAATGGCCAGCAGCTTCGCTTTGCCTGCCTTCACATGCGGCAGAACGTTGGGTTCGCTGTGGATCTGCATGATGCCGGCGAGGAAGTCATTCAGTGCCTCGGCGCCGCCGCGATATGGTACATGCAGGTTGTCGATTCCGGCTGACCGTTTCAGGCTTTCGCAGATGACGTGAGTCAGGGTGCCCAGGCCGGACGATCCGCAGTTCAGCTTGCCCGGATTCGCCTTCGAATAGGCGGCGAGTTCCTGGAGCGTGTTCACCGGCAGGGTAAGGCTTACCGCGATCGGCAGCATGTAGTCGGCAAAATGCGCGACCGGCACCATGTCCTTGAACGGATCCCAGGGCACCTTGCGCGCCTGGGGGACTACCGTGATCACCGGTGATCCGGTGGAGAAGAACGTGTATCCGTCGGGCGCCGAGCGGACGCCCGCCTCGACACCGATCGTTCCGGAGGCGCCGGCCTTATTTTCTATAACGAATTGTTGTCCCAGGGCGCGTGACAGGCGGTCCGCGAACGGACGGGTGGAATTATCCGTCGATCCGCCGGGCGCGAAATTAACGATGATGCGCACCGGCTTGGATGGCCAGGCATCCTGGGACCGGGCGGGTGCAACGGCCACGGCGCAAGCCATCGCCGCGAGCATGAATGCTGTAAGACGCATGGACGATATCCTTCGATTGCCGGCTTCTTTGGCCGGTCAGGTGCATCGTGAAGGACGTCCCGGCGTCGCGCAATTGTCGTTGGATAAGGCGGGCGCGAGAGGGTGATACCGCGCCCTCCCTGTCAGCAGGGCCGGTCGCCGGCGATCTGCACCCGCCGGACATGTCGGAAGAAGGGACCGGCGTCGTGCACAGCCATGTGGTGCACCGCACGGTTGTCCCAGAACGCAACCGAGCCATTTGCCCAGCGGAACCGGCAGGTGAATTCCGGCCGTTCCGTATGGCGGAACAGGAAATCGAGGATCGGTTTGCTTTCCTCGACCGTCATTCCCTCGAACTGATCCACATGCGAGCGGTTGACGAAGAGACCCTTGCGGCCGGTCTCCGGGTGGATGCGGACCACGGGATGGATGTTGACCGTCGGCTGCCAGGTTTCATCCTGCCGCATCTTTGTGGAGCGGCTGGCGTTCATGTTCACACGCGGGCCGGCGATGCGATAGTCGGAATGGATCGCCCGCAGGCCGTTCAGCATGGACTTCATGCCGTCCGACAGAGCGTCGTAGGCGGCGGCGAGGCTGGAAAACAGGGTGTCGCCGCCATAGGGCGGGACTTCGACGCCATACAGGATCGCGCCCATCGGTGGTTCGGCGGTCATGGTTGTATCGGCATGCCAGTTCTCGCCCACGATCCGCTTGTCGGTCGGCGCCCGCCTGATTTCCAGGACCTCGTCATCCTCGCCGGTGCCGCGGTAGTTCGGCTGTACGAACAATTCGCCGAAACGGCGGGCGAAACGCTTGTGCTGCCGCCGGTCCAGGGTCTGGTCGCGGAAGAAGATGACGCCATGATCCAGCAGCGCCTGACGGATCTCGCCAATCGTATCGTCTCCCAGATCCTGGGAAATGTCGACGCCATGCACCTCGGCCCCGCAGTAGCCGGCGAGGGGCTGCACGCTCAGATGATTGCTGCGCATTCTTGCCTGGAGTCCTCTGGTCGTTGTTGGCGGCTGGCAAAGCCCACGCTTCGGATAGGGAACGGGCCGGAGGGTTGCCCCGCCGGCCCGCCGTTTCATTCCACCTCGTCGGCGAGTTTCTGCAGGAAGTAGGCCGGATCGCCCCACAGGCGCTCGATCACCATGCAGCGGCGGAAGTAATGGCCGACCGCATATTCCTCGGTCATGCCGATGCCGCCATGCATCTGCACTGCACTCTGCGAGACGAAGCGGGCGTTCTGGCCGATGCCCACCTTGGCGAGTGCCATGTCGTGAGCGCGCTTGCCCGGGTCTTCCTCATCCAGCGTCATGGTCGCCAGCATGGCCATCGACTTGCCCTGTTCGGCGGCCATGAACATGTCGACCATGCGGTGCTGCACGACCTGGAAGCTGCCGATCGCCTGGCCGAACTGGACGCGGGTCTTGGAATATTCCAGCGTCATTTCATTCATCGCTTCCATGGCGCCGACCGCCTCGGCGCCGGTTGCGGCGATGTCGGCCTCGATCACGCGCTGCAGGACGGCAAGGCCCTTGCCGACCTCGCCCAGGACGTCGCCGGCACTGACGCGCACGCCATCCAGGGCGATGTCCGCCGCCCTGGTCTCGTCGCGCGTCGGGTAGCCGCGGCGTGCGACGCCCTGGGCCGTGGCGTCGACCAGGAACACGGTGATGCCGTCCTGGTCGTGCCGGTCGCCGGAAGTGCGGGCGCTGACGACCAGCTTGTCCGCGACGTCGCCGTGCTGCACGACGGTTTTCGACCCGTCGAGAATCCAGCCATCGCCATCGCGTTTGGCCGTCGTCATGACATCCGTCAGGTCGTAGCGGGCCTGGCGTTCGCCGTGCGCGAAGGCCATCTTCAGGCTGCCTTCGCAGACCGCCGGCAGGATGGCCTTCTTCTGCTCATCGGTGCCGAACATCCGCACCGCGCCGCCGCCCAGCACGACGGTGGCGAGGTAGGGTTCCAGCACCAGGTGCTTCCCGAAGGTCTGCATGACCAGCATGATTTCCTGCGGGCCGCCGCCGTAGCCGCCGTACTCCTCGGCGAACGGCACGCCCAGCAGGCCCTGTTCGGCATAGCGCGACCACATCGCGGTCGAGAAGCCCTCGGGCGCGGTGACGAAGGACTTGCGCTGCTGGAAGCTGTAGTTGTCGGCCAGCATGCGGCCGATGCTGTCGACCAGCAGGCGTTGGTCGTCTGAGAGTTCGAAGTCCATTACAGCCCCAGCACCGCTTTCGTCAGGATATTCTTCTGGATTTCATTCGTGCCGCCATAGATCGTCGCGGCGCGCAGGAACAGATAGCTGCCGACGCCGGCCGAGGAGGCTTCCAGCATGTCGTCGGGCTGGTTCATCGCCTCGAGCTCCTGCGCCCAGATCGGGGTGGCCATCGGACCCGCGACGTCGACCGCCATTTCCGTGGTGGCCTGCAGCAGTTCTGTCCCCTTGACCTTCAGCACCGACGACAGCGGGTCGGGCTTGCCGCCCTTCGCCTTGTCGTAGTTCGACAGCACGCGATACTGGGTGATTTCCAGCGCCTTCATGTCCACCTGGATCTGTGCGACGCGCTTGCGGAACTCGGCATCCTCGACCAGCGGCCGGCCGTGCTGGTTGACCTTGCGGGCCATGTCCAGCGACGCTTCCAACCGCTCCCGCGACTTGCCCAGGCGGGCGATGCCGGTCCGCTCATTGCCCAGCAGGAACTTCGCGACATCCCAGCCCTTGTTCTCCTGGTGCACCAGATTTTCCACCGGCACCTTCACGTCGTCGAAGAACACCTCGTTCAGATGATGGCTGCCGTCGATCGAAATGATCGGCCGCACCGTGATGCCGGGCGTCTTCATGTCCACCAGCAGGAAGGAAATGCCTTCCTGGCGCTTACGGGCATTGGGATCGGTGCGCACCAGCAGGAAGCACCAGTCGGCGACATGCGCGGTGGAGGTCCAGATCTTCTGGCCGTTCACGACATAGACATCGCCCTCGCGCTTCGCGGCGGTCTTGAGCGAGGCGAGATCAGACCCGGCGCCGGGTTCAGAAAAGCCCTGGCACCACCAGTCGTCGATGTTCGCGGCGCGCGGCAGGAAGCGCTTCTTCTGCGCATCCGTGCCGAACTGGATCAGCACCGGGCCGATCATGGTGATGTTGAAGGACGAGAGTTCGGGCGCAGGGGCTGCCTGGTTCTCCTCCAGGAAGATCATCTTCTGGATCGCGGTCCAACCGGTGCCGCCGTGCTCCTTCGGCCAGGAAAGTCCGGCCCAGCCCTTGGCATTCAGGATACGCTGCCAGCGCACCGTGTCTTCCTTGCGCGGCGCGTAGCCGAGCTTCATCCGATGGTGGATGTCGGCCGGCAGGTTCTCCTTGATGAATGTGCGGACTTCCTCGCGGAAGGCGACCTCTTCCGGGGTAAAGCGAAGATCCATTGGGCTTGTCCCTCCTACTCGTGGGTAAGTTTAGGCGGGGGCAGGTAGCCGGCGCAATCCGGGGTGCCGTGTCTGCCACCCTCTCGCAGAGGTGTTCGCCCCGGCGCCGCTTTTCCCGAACGCGTGCGGGTGTGCCTCGTTCGCGCTGCACTCCGCTTGGCAAGGACACCTCCCGCATGCGCGCACTCCGCTGGCACGGCAAGCACGACATCCGGTGCGACACGGTGCCGGACCCGATGATCGAGGATGGTCGGGACGCCATCGTTCAGGTCAGCAGTTGTGCGATCTGCGGCTCTGACCTGCACCTGTACGACGCCTTCATTCCCGGCATGAAGTCCGGTGACATCATGGGCCACGAGTTCATGGGGGAGGTCGTCGAGGTCGGGCAGGACAACAAGCGGCTGAAGGTCGGGGACCGCGTGGTCATTCCGTTCACCATCATCTGCGGCGAATGCGACCAGTGCCGTCGCGGCAACTTCTCGGTCTGCGAGCGCAGCAACCGGAACAAGAAACTCGGCGATACCGTGTTCGGCCACACGACCGCGGGCCTGTTCGGCTACACGCATCTGACCGGCGGGTACCCGGGCGGACAGGCGGAGTATGTCCGCGTGCCCTATGCCGATGCCAGCGCTGTGAAAGTGCCGGACAGCCTGACCGATGACCAGGTCCTGTTCCTGAGCGACATCTTCCCGACCGGCTGGCAGGCCGCGGTGCAGTGCGACATTCAGCCAACCGACACGGTCGCGGTCTGGGGTGCCGGGCCTGTGGGGCAGTTCGCATTGCGCAGCGCGCTGCTGCTGGGGGCGAAGCAGGTGATCTGCATCGACAACGTGCCCGAACGCCTGTCGATGGCCCGGGCCGGCGGCGCCATCACCATCAACTTCGACGAGGAAAGCGTCGTCAGCCGTCTGAATGATCTGACCGATGGCAAGGGACCGGAGAAGTGCATCGATGCGGTCGGCATGGAGGCGCATGCCACCCGCTCTGTCGACTCCGTTTACGATCGGGTCAAGCAGGCGGTGATGCTGGAAAGCGACCGCCCGCACGTGATCCGCGAGATGATGTATGTGTGCCGGCCCGCCGGCACGCTCTCGATCCCCGGCGTCTATGGCGGCCTGTCCGACAAGATCCCGTTCGGCATGATGATGAACAAGGGCCTGACCGTCCGCACCGGCCAGACGCATGTGAACCGGTGGACCGACGATCTGCTGCGGCGGATCGAGGAGGGGCAGATCGATCCATCCTTCGTAATCACCCATCGCGTCAGCCTGGAGGATGGGCCAGCCATGTACCGGACTTTCCGGGACAAGCAGGACGGGTGCGTGAAGGTCGTGATGCGGCCATAGCAGGGAGGAACACCATGGCAAATCCGCG
The DNA here is from genome assembly GCA_050181195.1 of Acetobacteraceae bacterium. GTDB lineage: Bacteria > Pseudomonadota > Alphaproteobacteria > Acetobacterales > Acetobacteraceae > Rhodopila. Next base: position 48,331 of record JBFXDK010000021.1, read on the forward strand.
TACGAGGCCCGCCGCGGTCGTCAGCACGTCCACCGATTCGCTGTCGCGCGGGTTGGGGTGGTTCAGCATCGGTCTCGGCCTGGCCGAATTGCTGGCACCTCGCATGATCAGCCGCAGTCTCGGCATTCGCGGCCGGGAGAATACGATCGCTGCGTTCGGCATGCGGGAGATCGCGACCGGCGTCAGCATCCTGACCGCGCAACGGCGCGGGCCGCTGCTGTGGGGGCGTGTCGGCGGCGACGCGCTCGACATCGCCAGCCTCGCAGGCGCATTGCATCGTCGCAACCCCCATAAGGGCACTGTATTCCTGGCCCTTGCGACCGTCGCCGGCGTAACCGCGCTGGATCTTTTCTGCGCCCGGTCGCTGGATGCCGAGGAGAATCAGGTCACTCCCGGCAACACACGTGACTACAGCGACCGCAGCGGCTTCAAACGATCGCCCGAGCAGATGCGCGGGGCGGCGAGGGACGCGGTGATCTCGTCGGACATGCGAACGCCGGAGGCGATGAAGTATCATTCCGCATAGGCTGCGTCGCAGCGCCTCATTCGTACGGTTTCGAAGCGTGCAAGACGTTTGCGCCAATCGTGCTCGTCGATGTGGCGCGGCTCGTTTCCGGCGTGTATGTCTGAAGCGGATCGATGCAGGCATCCCGGGCGGGAATCACGTTCATGCAGCAGCGCACTTCGGCCTATGCCCCAATCGTTCGCGACGCGATGGCCTATGTTCTGGCGGGCGGGCGGGGATCGCGGCTGCTGGAACTGACGGACATCCGAGCGAAGCCGGCGGTGCATTTCGGCGGCAAGAGCCGGATCATCGACTTTGCGCTGTCCAACGCGCTGAACTCGGGCATCCGCCGCATCGGCGTCGCAACGCAATACAAGGCGCACAGCCTGATCCGGCACCTGCAACGCGGCTGGAACTTCCTCCGCCCTGAGCGGAACGAGGGGTTCGATATTCTCCCCGCGTCGCAGCGCTCCGGCGAGACCTGGTACGCGGGCACGGCCGACGCGATCTACCAGAACATCGACATCATCGAAGGCTATCGCCCCGAATACATCGTCGTTCTGGCCGGCGATCATGTCTACAAGATGGATTATGGCGGCATGCTGATCCAGCATGTCGAGCAGGACGCGGATGTCACGGTCGGTTGCATCGAAGTGCCCCGCATGCAGGCGACGGGCTTCGGGGTCATGGCCATCGACGAAAACGACCGTGTAGTCTCGTTCATCGAGAAACCAGCGGATCCGCCGCCCATGCCCGATCGGCCCGACATGGCGCTGGCGAGTATGGGAATCTACGTCTTCACCACCCGATTTCTGATCGACCAGCTGCATCGTGACGCCGCCGACCGCAATTCCAGCCGCGATTTCGGCAAGGATATCATTCCCTACCTGGTGCACCACGGGAAGGTTGTGGCGCACCGCTTTTCCCGGTCCTGTGTGCGGTCGGGCGCGGAGCGGGAGGCGTATTGGCGGGACGTGGGCACGCTGGATGCCTATTGGGAATCGAACATCGACCTGACGGCGGTCACACCGGCGCTTGACCTCTACGATCAGGACTGGCCGATCTGGACCTATGCCGAGATCACGCCGCCGGCAAAATTCGTGCATGATATCGACGGCCGGCGCGGCGAGGCGGTGTCCTCGCTGGTGTCCGGCGGTTGTATCGTCTCCGGATCGGTTGTGCGCAATTCCCTGCTGTTCACGAACGTGCACCTGCACTCTTTCTCGCGGGTCGAGAATGCCGTCATCCTGCCCAGCGCCGATGTCGCGCGTGGCGCACGACTGCGGAACGTGATCGTTGAGAAGGGCGTGCGCATACCCCCGGGCCTTGTCGTTGGCGAGGACCCGGAGGAGGACGCGCAACGCTTCCGCCGGACGGCAAACGGGATCTGCCTCATCACCCAGCCAATGATCGACCGGCTTTCGGCGTGACGGGCCTGCGCGTTCTGGCCGTCACCCCCGAGGTCTTTCCACTGATCAAGACCGGGGGACTCGCTGATGTTGCTGGTGCCCTGCCGCTGGCCCTGGTTGCGCACGGTGTGCGCACGACGACGCTCGTGCCGGGCTATGCCTCGGTGCTGGCTGCGCTCTCGGACGCGGAACCGGTCCATGCGGTCGAGGACCTGTTCGGCGGGCCGGCCCGCGTGCTGCGGGGTTCGGCCGCCGGTCTCGACATCCTGGCGATCGAGGCGCCGCATCTCTATGCCCGTCCCGGCAACCCCTATGTGGGGCCGGATGGGCGCGACTGGCCCGACAATGCGCAGCGCTTCGCTGCGCTGGGGCTGATCGCCAGCGACCTCGTCCCGGTCCTGTCGCCCGACATCGTGCATGCGCATGACTGGCAGGCCGGTCTTACGCCAGCCTATCTCCGGTATCGCAGTGAACGCCCACCTGGCACCGTGATCACTGTGCACAATCTGGCATTCCAGGGGCAGTTTCCGGCGCATCTTTTGGGCGTGCTGCACCTGCCGCCCCAGTCCTGGTCGATTGAGGGCGTCGAGTATTACGGGTCGATCGGCTTCCTGAAAGCGGGGTTGGCGCTTGCCGACCGCATCACCACCGTCTCGCCGACCTACGCCGAGGAGATCCGCACCCAAGATGGTGGCATGGGGCTGGACGGGTTGCTGCGTAACCGCGCGGACGTCCTGCATGGCATCCGGAACGGCATCGATGACACGATCTGGGATCCAGCGACGGATCCAATGATCCCGGCGCCCTTTTCGGCGACGCGCTGGAAGCGGCGGGCCGCGAACAAGGCCGCCCTGCAGGTGCGTCTCGGGCTCGATGCCGCTCCAGAGGCGCTGGTGTTCGGCGTGATCAGCCGCCTGACTTGGCAGAAGGGCCTGGACCTGGTGCTCGCCGACCTTGCCGCACTGCTCGATCGCAACGCCCAGCTTGCCCTGCTAGGCTCGGGAGACGCCGCCCTGCAGGAGGGGTTCGCCGCGGCGGCCAGTGCCCACCCAGGGCGGATCGGCTGCGTGATCGGCTATGACGAGGCGCTCGCTCATCTCATCCAGGCTGGTGCCGACGCGCTTCTGGTGCCGTCGCGCTTCGAACCCTGCGGACTGACCCAGCTTTGCGCGTTGCGGTATGGCGCGGTGCCGGTCGTTTCGCGTGTGGGTGGCCTGGCGGACACCGTGATCGACGCCTCCGAGGCCGCCCTTGCCGCCGGCGTTGCCACCGGCGTGCAGTTCGCGCCGACAACGCCCGCCGGACTGCGTTCGGCCTTGCGCCGCACCGAGGCGCTCTGGCGCGACCAGACCGCCTGGCGGCGCATGCAGCGGAATGCCATGCAGGCCGACGTGTCCTGGCGGCGGCCGGCCAGCCAATACGCCGCACTCTATCGAGACCTGATGGCACAGCACGCCCGATGACCCAATTCCAGCTTACTGCCGGCACCGCCGAACCGCTTGGCGCTTCGGTCGACGCAATCGGCGTGAATGTCGCGGTGCACTCGGCGAATGCCGATACGATCGCCTTCTGCCTGTTCGACGCCGAGGATCGGGAGATCGCCCGGTTTCGCTTGCCTGAGCGGACAGGCGACGTGTTCCACGGGCATGTCAGCGAGGTCAGGCCAGGGGCGCGGTATGGCCTGCGTGCGTTCGGTCCCTGGGATCTGTCGCGCGGCCACCGGTTCAACCCGATGAAGCTGCTGCTGGATCCGTTCGCGACCGCGATCGACCGGCCGTTCCGCCTGCACCCCAGCCTGTTCGACAGCAGCGAGCCGCACGCCGAGGACAGCGCGCCGGCCATGCCCAAGGCGATCGTCGGGACGGCGGATCCGCCTGCCAACGACAGGCCGCTGTTTCCCTGGCGTGGTCAGGTGATCTACGAACTGCACGTTCGCGGCTTCACGAAGCAGCACCCCGACATCCCGCCGGAGCAGCGTGGCACCTTCGCGGGACTCGCGCATCCGGCCGCGATCGGGCATCTGCGGAAGCTGGGCGTCACGACCGTGGAGCTGATGCCCTGTGCGGCGTGGATCGATGAGCCACACTTGCCGGTGCTGGGGTTGCGCAACTACTGGGGCTACAACCCGGTCGCGCTGCTGGCGCCCGACCCGATCCTGGCACCGGGAGGCTGGGAGGAGGTGCGATCGGCCGTTGACCGGCTGCACGAGGCCGGCATCTCGGTCATCGTCGACATCGTGCTGAACCACACGGGGGAGGGGGATCACCTTGGTCCCACCCTCTCACTGCGCGGCCTGGACAATGCCGATTACTACCGGCTGTTGCCCGACGACCCGGCGCGCTATGCGAACGACACCGGGTGCGGCAACACGCTGGCCCTGGACCGCCCCGCCGCGCTGCGATTGGCCATGGCGGCCCTGCGGACCTGGGTCTTGCGCGGCGGCGTAGATGGTTTCCGCCTGGACCTCGCCACCACGCTGGGCCGCCGTCCGGACGGGTTCGACCCGACCGCGCCGCTGCTGGCGGCCGTGGAGCAGGACCCGCTGCTCTGCCGGCGGGTGATGATTGCCGAACCGTGGGATATCGGTTTCGAAGGTTATCAGCTTGGTGCATTCCCTGCCCGCTGGGGCGAATGGAACGATCGCTTTCGCGACACCGTGCGCCGTTTCTGGCGTGGTGATTCCGGCACGGTCGCCGACCTTGCGACCCGGTTCGCCGGTTCGGCGGATGTGTTTGATCCCCGTCGTCGTCCCCTGTCGCGTGGCATCAATCTGATCACGGCACATGACGGGTTCACGTTGGCCGACCTCGTTGCGTACGCCACGAAGCACAACGACGCGAACGGGGAAGCCAATCACGACGGATCGGACCACAACCTGTCCTGGAACAACGGGGTCGAGGGCGAGACCAGCGATCCCGCGATCCAGGCAGCCCGGCTATCCGACGTGCGCGCGCTTCTTGCGACCTTGCTGTTCTCGCGCGGAACGCCGCTGATCACCATGGGTGACGAGGCCGGCAGAACGCAGCGGGGGAACAACAACGCCTATGCCCAGGACAATGAATGGTCCTGGTTCAACTGGGACCGGGCCGACCACACCCTGATCGACTTCACCGCTCGGCTCGTTGCCGTGCGGCGAGCCTGTGCCGTGCTGACCGGGGAGAGGCCCCTGACCGGGCGTGCCGTCGAAGACGCATCCTTGCCCGATGTGGAATGGCGCTGCCCTGACGGCAGCCCGATGACCGAGGCCGACTGGTCGCAGCCGGATCTGCGGACCTTGGTTGCCGCGCTGTGTGGAGGTGGGCGGCGCCTGCTCGTCGTTCTGCATGCCGGTGCGACGCCGATCGACGTGGCGTTGCCGCCTCCTGTCGGCAACCACGTGTGGCATTGCGAGGTTGACTCGGCCGCTCCGGACAGGAGCGGTGCTGTGGAGACATTGCTCCAGGTCGCAGCGCGTTCGGTTGTGCTGCTCTATGAGCAGTCGAGCAACGACCGGCGTCCTGGCGCGCAGGGAGTAAGCCGTGAACGCCTGGACGAGTTGGCACAAGTCGCCGGCATCGCCCCGGTCTGGTGGGACGTGGAAGGCCGGGTGCATCGGGTCGGTGACGACACTAAGCAGGCGATCCTCGCGGCGATGCGGCTTCCGGCCCGGACAGCCGGCGATCTCGCCGACAGCCTGGCGCGGCTGAAGGCCGAGCAGGACGAACCTCTACCGCGATCCTTCGTGGTGCGGGGGGCTGGACCGGTCACCATTCCCCTCGGCGTCCGGCCGCCCGCCTGGCTGACGTTGAGCGATGCGGAGCAACGAATTACGCGTGTGCCTGTCATCGAAGCGAGGCAGGTCACCCTGCCGCCGCTTCCCATCGGACGCTATCGGCTGCTGGGCGACGATGATCCGTCGGTCGTCTGCCACCTGACGATCGCACCCGAGCGGTGCCATCTGCCGGATGCGCTGTTATGCGGTCAGCGGCGTTTCGGTGTGGCTGCCCATCTGTACGCCCTGCGGCGCGACGGCGATCAAGGCATCGGCGACTTCACCACACTGCGCCAGTTGGCGGTCGCAACGGCGGGCCGTGGTGCGTCCGTTGCTGGTTTGAACCCTTTGCACGCCCTGGTTTCCACGGATCGGGAACGCGCCAGCCCCTATCACCCCTCCGACCGTCGCTTTCTCGACCCGATCTATATCGACGTCGCTGGGTTTCCGGGCGCACCACCCCGGCAGGACGGATCAGGCATGGTGGACTATGCCGCGGTCTGGCAGGCGAAGCGGCAGGTGCTGTGGGCGGCCTTTCGGAACGGCGGGGCCACCGAACCGGCATTGGCGCGGTTCATCGAGGCAGGAGGGGAGGCGCTGCGGCGCTTCGCCGTGTTCGAAGCGATTGCTGCAGGCCAGGATGGGCGTGCCTGGCATCATTGGCCGGAATCGCTGCGCCATCCGCATGCCCCGGGCATCATGCCGTTTGCGGCCGCGCATGCCGATGAGGTTCGCTTCGCCTGCTTCCTGCAGTACATCGCCGATTGTCAGGTGTCGGCCGCGGCGCGCGCAGCGGCTGAGGCAGGCCTGGACCTCGGCTTCTACCTCGACCTGGCCGTCGGCGCCGCCCCCGACGGCGCCGAGGCATGGTCGAACCAGGAGACGCTCCTGCCCGGCCTGTCCATCGGCGCGCCACCGGACCCGTTCGCGGCGTCGGGACAGGTGTGGTGCCTGCCGCCCCCCGATCCGCGGGCGATGATCCGGGAAGGGTATGCTGGCTTCGCCGAACTTCTCTTGGCCAATATGCGTCATGCCGGGGCATTGCGGATCGATCACGTAATGGGATTGCGCCGCTTGTTCGTTGTCCCGGATGGCGCCTCGGCCGCCGATGGAGCCTATCTGTCCTACCCGTTCGACGACCTGCTCGCGCAGGTCGCGCTGGCAAGCCGACAGGCGCAGTGCGTCGTGGTTGGGGAAGCCCTGGGGACGGTTCCCGAGGGGCTGACGCGGGCCTTGGCTGATGCCGATGTGCTGTCATACAGCGTGCTGTGGTTTGAGCGTGATGGCGAGCAGTTCCGGGAACCCGGCACCTGGTCCAGGGAAAGCGCCGCCTGCGTGTCTACCCATGACTTGCCGACCCTTGCAGGGTGGTGGGAAGCGGCTGATCTCGAAGAACAGGCGGCGCTGGGGCTGCTTGATGCTTTGGCATTGGACCATGCGCGCGCGAAGCGGCGGGCGGACAAGCAGCGCCTCGTCGCAAGTGTGCGTTGCAACGGATTCCTGAACCACGATCCTGACCTGGACGGTGCGCTGCCGCCCGCAATGGCCGAGGCCGTGCACCGGTTCGTGGCCGACACGCCGGCAATGCTGGCGCTGGTGCAGGCGGATGACCTTGCCGGGGAACGGATCGCGGTCAATCTGCCCGGGACGGACCGGGAGCGGCCCAACTGGCGGCGGCGGCATGCCGTGGACATTACCGCGCTGTGCCGAGGGTCCGACGCCGAACCGATCTGGCGGGCGATGACCACACGTTCACGCGACGCGAACAATCGGGCGTAACCAAAAGACCGTCAACGCGTTGTCCTCGCGACACAGGCAAAGGAGCCCCGCAATGGCGAGTCTCGACGACACCAACGATCCGTCCGGTGAACTTATTGGTGCCGAACAGGTTCAGGGAACGGCCGTCTACAACCCGTCCGGCGAGCGGCTTGGGTCAATTCATGACGTCATGATCGACAAGCGCAGCGGCCGGATCGGCTATGCGGTGCTGAGCTTTGGCGGATTCCTGGGGATTGGTGACAATTACTACCCGCTGCCTTGGGAAAAACTGTCATACGACGTCGACAAGGGCGGTTACGTGATCGACCTCGACAAGGCAACCCTGGAAGGCGCACCGTCGTACAACGATGAGGCCTCGGCCGACTGGAACGACCGCGCCTGGGGCCGCAGGGTGCACGACTATTACGGCTCGCGCCCGTTCTGGGACACGGCACCCTGAGCGGGCGCATAGTTGGCGCAACGGTCAGTTCCGGGTGAGCCGCAGGTAGCCGAGCTCGTCCACCCGTGCCCGCCAACCCGGCGGCAGCACTGTGGTCGAATCGAGTGCCTCGATGATCGCGGGGCCTGCGAGATCCGTACCCGCGGAAAGCCCATTGCGCCAATGCACGGGCGTATTCGTTGATCCGGTGCCGGGAAACCAGACATCCCGGTGCCGGATGCGGGCTGAATCCGGATCGGCATGTTGGGTCAGCGTCAGGTTCGGCAGGCGCCCCAGCGCGGTGAGGCGGAGATTGACCAGCTGAACCGGTTCGGCCGGATTTGCATGGCCATATGTCTGTTCGTGGCGGCCGTGGAACTGCTTGGCGAGCATGTCCAGGGTGTCGCGCGTGACAACGCCAGCGTCCACGGAAATCGTGAGTTCATAGGCTTGCCGACGATAGCGGACATCCGCCTGTCGCAGCAGGGCACGTCGCTCCGGCGGAACATTGGCGGCGTCCAGCATGGCTGACCCGGCCATTTCCATTGCTGCAAAGGCCTCGGCGACCCGCCCTGGATCCACCGATGCAAGGTCGGCGTACAATGTGCGCGAGTAGTCGCGCTTGAGATCGGTCGCAACCAGCCCCAAGGCGGAGAATGCGCCTGGAGCAGGTGGGATGATGACCTCGGGGATCATCAACTCGTCGGCCAACGCGACGGCATGCACCGGACCCGCGCCACCGAAGGCGATCAGCCCGAATTCCCGCGGATCGTGACCGCGCTCGACCGACACGATGCGCAAAGCCTGCGCCATGTTGCTGTTCACCACCTCAACGATG